>NZ_JAUEPD010000002.1:0-634895 GCF_030403525.1 Pseudomonas sp. WAC2 | reverse complement strand
GACCCCGACCTTGGCAAGGTCGTGCTCTACCAACTGAGCTATTCCCGCATATGGCGTCCCCTAGGGGACTCGAACCCCTGTTACCGCCGTGAAAGGGCGGTGTCCTAGGCCACTAGACGAAGGGGACAAACCCTTGAAACATGCAAAGCATATTTCTATTAACACAAGCACCGCGCATGCCATGCTTTAAAACTTGGAGCGGGAAACGAGACTCGAACTCGCGACCCCGACCTTGGCAAGGTCGTGCTCTACCAACTGAGCTATTCCCGCATATGGCGTCCCCTAGGGGACTCGAACCCCTGTTACCGCCGTGAAAGGGCGGTGTCCTAGGCCACTAGACGAAGGGGACGCAGCCTTGGAGCTTTAACAGTTCCTACCTCTTTCGCTTCGCTTTCAGCTTTGCGTCTGAAGTGGCGCGCATTCTAGAGAGACATTCGAGACCCGTCAACACCTATTTAAATTTTTTTAAATCAATGACTTTGCCATTAAAGAAGATGGCCACGCTGCCAATATAGTAGTACTTGTTTTATTGACTCGCAGGCCAGCAGGAGGCCTTGATGTCTGTATCTATAATTGCCATTTTGGTTGTGACGGGAGCTGTACTGTTGATTTTCATCAGCTTTCTCAACCAGAAGCTTGAAGCGCATCAGCTTGAAAAGACACGCTTGAAAGCGGAGCTGGTTAACCGCATCCGACGCTATGAGCAGCTGTCCGACACGTTACCGGGGCAATGGATGACCCCTGCCCTCAAGCTTTTACTATCAAGGCTTGAACTGACACTTCTTCAGCGCATGCCTAATAAGGAGAAGACTCCCGTATTGGCTGCACGCATGAATCATCTGGAAGCTGAGCTGGCCAAGGGTGATCAAATCGAGATCACAAACGCAGCCCAGGTTATCGCAAATGAAGCCAAGGCAAAGCAGGTTCGTGCGCAGCTTGAAAATTTACACGCACAAATCACCTACGCCATCCAGAATGGACTGATTGAGGCTAAAGAGGCTGGTTATTGGGACGAGGAAATAAGAGCGCTAATGACGCTACTTCACTTCGAATTCTTTGATCACCTGGGCCGTCAGTTTATTGATCAGGGACAACTGGCTCCTGCTAGACAGGCATTTGAGAAAGCCGCTCAATATATCCGCAAACAGCCTCACTCAGACAAGTTCAATGAACATCTTCAGTACCTTGATGAACAAGTCAGCGTCATCAAGGGAGAAATTGGTGCTGGGCAACCGGTCCGCGAACCTACGCAACTATTAAAGGGGCTAGAGGAGATGGAGAAGGAAGATGCCCCTATGAAGTCACTCTACGACTAATAGCAATAAAAGCGCAGCCCCAAGGGGCTGCGCTTTTATTATCAGCAATCACTTGCGGCTAGCAGTATTGCTGCCAATCGCTCGATACCTTTCTGATCATCCAGGCTGAACCTACCTAGCTTGGGGCTATCAAGATCCAGCACACCAATCAGACGTTCATTCTTTATCAATGGAATAACAAGTTCACTGTTTGACGCACTGTCACAAGCAATGTGCCCCGCGAATACATGTACATCCTCAACGCGCTGCGTCTCGCGCGTTTGCGCCGCCGTACCACAGACACCACGCCCAAAGGGTATGCGAACGCAAGCAACCTTGCCCTGGAACGGACCAAGCACAAGCTCATTGTCTTTGCACAGATAAAAGCCCGCCCAGTTTAGGTCAGGCAACTCATGGAAAAGAAAGGCAGAACACTGCGAGGCGTTGGCGATAAAATCGTTTTCGCCAGAAAGAAGCGCTTCTAACTGTGCCGCTAGTAGCTCATAGCCACCCAGATCGTTTCCCACTTCACTCAAATCACGCATTTGCGACATCCAAAAGCTGCTTACCAACCCAATGACGGGCGAATTGATAGGCACAGCGGCCATTTCGATTACCTCGGCCGAGCGCCCAGCGAATAGCTTCCTTTTCAGTTTCCTCACTCCACTGCCACACAAGCTGCGCGCGGGTAGCCAGTACTTCGACCCAGTGCTTGGTTACCTGAAGAAACTGATCCTGGGTAAAAGGATAAAAGGAAAGCCATAACCCAAATCGATCCGAGAGCGCGATCTTGTCTTCTACTGCCTCACTAGGGTGTAGCTCGCCATCCGCACTTCGCTCCCAGTCAGCGTTATCGCTTTGTCGCTCAGACACCAAATGCCGGCGATTCGAAGTTGCATAAAGCAGAACGTTATCAGGCGCCTGCTCAAGCGAGCCATCCAGTACGCTTTTCAGCACTCGATAATCATCGTTGCTGGCATCAAACGACAAATCATCACAAAACAACACAAACCGCTGAGGCTGTTTACTGATTTGCGCAACCACACGTGGCAGATCTGTCAGATGATCACGCTCAATCTCTATCAGCCGCAATCCGCGCTGTGCATACTCAGCGAGCAATGCTCTGACCAGGGATGACTTGCCTGTACCGCGAGCGCCCCATAACAGAGCATGATTGGCCGGCATGCCGTCTACAAACTGCTGCGTATTCTGCCCAAGCAGGACCTGCTGTCTATCAACGCCCTGTAAATCAGATAATCGCAGATCCAGATTGACCTCAATAGGCTGCAGATACCCTCCCTGCCCTTCACGACGCCAGCGAGCCGCAACAGTTTGAGACCAATCAATCGGCTCGCGCAGTGCTGGCAATAAAGGCTCCAAACGGGCCAGCACGCCTTCCGCACGTGCCAGAAATGTATCGAGTCTAGATTCCACGGACTTATCCTTACACAAAAACGGCGACTCACCTTTATATATAGCGAGAGCCGCAAGATTCAGCATGACATTCGAGTCACAGCGAAAGAAACCGCTCTACCTGCCCTTTTAGCGACGCAGGCTTTTCCAGCGGCGCGAAGCGTTTGATCCTTTCACCATCGCCACTAACCAGAAACTTTGTGAAGTTCCACTTTATACGCTGCGTACCTAGCACCCCCGGCGCCTTCGCCTTTAGTACCTCGAATAAAGGATGGGCATCGGCACCATTGACCTCTATCTTTTGAGATACGTTAAAGGAGACACCAAAGCGGGCCTTGCAAAACTGTTCGATCTCACCGTTGTCGGCAGGCTCCTGATGACCGAACTGATCACATGGAAAGGCCACAATTACTAACCCTTGAGCCTTGTAAGCCTGCCACAACGTCTCAAGCCCCTCGTATTGAGGCGTGAATCCACAGCGACTGGCAGTGTTGACCAACAGATAGGCTTGCGCAGAAAGATCAGCCAGGCAGCACGCTTTCCCATTCATCAATGTAAACGGAATCCGCAAAAGGCTTTTGCCTTCCGCAGCTTGAGCGTCTGTTTTATTCATCACGCGGGACAAGATCCAGCGCAACGGAGTTTATGCAGTAACGCAAACCCGTCGGTCGTGGACCATCCGGGAACACATGCCCCAGGTGCGCATCGCAACGCGAACAAAGCACTTCTATACGATGCATCCCATGACTAAAATCCTCTTCCTCTCGCAAGGCATCATTCGAGATGGGCTGATAAAAGCTGGGCCAGCCACAGCCTGAACTGTATTTGGTCTCCGAATCGAAAAGCGCTTGCCCACAACAAACACACTGGTATACCCCAGGCGTCTTGGTATCGCAATACTTACCTGTATACGGCGCTTCCGTCGCCTTTAGCCTGCACACCCGAAACTGGTCATTATCCAGCTGGTCACGCCAAACATCTTCGGATTTGATGACTTTATCCATAGGATGAACACCTCCGCCATGGAAAAGGCCCCATCTGTCTCTTTTGAAAACGCAGGGGCAGTCGTATGATCTGCTTCCAGTCTGTCACTCGTTGAGGGCGCTGCCAAGCCGATAGGCACGCCTACCTACAGTCAGACATCGACCATGCACCTTTCGCAGGTCGCCCTTCGCTATTACCAACCGGGATCCGTTACACATGCAGGTCAGTAAATCGAACAAGCTAGCCAACGTCTGCTATGACATTCGTGGGCCAGTGTTAAAGCATGCCAAGCGTCTGGAGGAGGAAGGCCACCGCATCCTCAAACTCAACATTGGCAACCCCGCACCGTTCGGTTTCGAAGCACCTGAAGAAATCCTTCAGGATGTGATCCGCAACCTGCCTACCGCACAAGGTTACAGCGATTCTAAGGGCCTGTTCAGCGCGCGCAAGGCAGTCATGCAGTACTACCAGCAAAAGCAGGTAGAGGGCGTTGGCATTGAAGACATCTATTTGGGTAACGGTGTATCCGAGCTGATCGTCATGGCCATGCAGGCCCTGCTCAACAACGGTGATGAGGTTCTGATCCCGGCGCCAGATTATCCCCTCTGGACTGCAGCTGTCAGCCTGGCGGGCGGCAAACCTGTCCACTACCTATGCGATGAGCAGTCGGACTGGTTTCCGGACCTTTCAGACATGGCCAGCAAAATCACCTCTAATACCAAAGCCCTGGTGCTGATCAACCCGAACAATCCTACGGGTGCCGTGTACTCCAAAGAGGTTCTGGAAGATATCGTGGAGCTGGCGCGCCAGCATAACCTTGTCATTTTTTCGGACGAGATCTATGACAAGATCCTGTACGACGAAGCAGTGCATATTTCAACGGCTTCGCTTGCGCCCGATGTCCTGTGCCTGACGTTTAACGGCCTGTCGAAATCCTACCGCGTGGCAGGCTTCCGTTCGGGCTGGGTTGCCATTTCCGGTCCTAAACATAAAGCTCAGAGCTATATCGAAGGGCTTGATATCCTTGCCAACATGCGCCTATGTGCAAACGTGCCCAGCCAGCATGCCATTCAGACCGCCCTGGGCGGTTACCAGAGCATCAATGACCTGGTACTGCCCAACGGGCGCTTATTGGAACAGCGCAACCGTGCCTGGGCGCTATTGAACGACATCCCTGGCGTAAGCTGCGTAAAGCCTATGGGGGCGCTATATGCCTTCCCCAGAATCGATCCAAAGGTTTGCCCAATCCACAATGATGAAAAGTTTGTTCTGGATCTTCTGCTTTCGGAAAAACTGCTTATCGTTCAAGGCACCGCCTTCAACTGGCCTTGGCCTGACCACTTCCGTGTAGTGACCCTGCCACGCGTGGATGACCTTGAACAGGCTATTGGCCGAATTGGCAATTTCCTCAAACATTACCGGCAGTAGGCCCATGGACCTCCATATCGAAGACTTCTACAAGGATGCAGCGAAAGGCCTGCTGGCGCTTTATCAAAGCTTTCCACGCAAGGCGACGCTCTATGTCGAAGATCTGATTGGACGAGAGGAGCCCGACCAGTTCGGGCTTCCCAGTGTTAGACATCAGAGCTGTTTTAGCGCGCTGCTCTGGCTCGCTGAAGAGGACTATCTGCGCTACACCACTAACCTTGGTTATGATGCACTTGACCAGGCCATCCTGACCGAAAAAGCGTTTCTACGTCTTTCAGCGAGTCACGCTCACTTACTTAAGGAAGCAGAAGCGCTTCCGCCTAGCGTGAGACGCCAACGTTCTACCCTAGCCCAGCATCTACGGGACGCTCTGGCAGAAAGCGATAGCGAACGAGTGGTGCTGTTGACGCGTCTTTTACTCAGGCCTGCCAACAAAACGACATAGTTTGAAATAGTCGATTGATTGAAACCCTAACAACCGGACCTTATATACGCCGCTAGGAAATAGTCTTCCGGTTGTTAGGAGAAGCTTTACACCATGATGCGAATTCTGCTGTTCCTTGGCACCAACTTGGCCGTACTGCTGATCGCCAGCATTACGCTTAAAGTGCTGGGAGTAGATCGTTTTACAGGCCAGAACTACGGAAGTCTTCTGATTTTCTGTGCCGTCTTCGGTTTTGCCGGCTCGCTATTCTCGCTATTCATTTCCAAGTGGATGGCCAAGATGAGCACCGGAACCGAAATCATCAGTCAGCCCCGAACTCGTCACGAGCAATGGCTACTGCAAACTGTTGAGGATCTGTCTCGCGAGGCGGGCATCCGGATGCCTGAGGTCGGCATCTTTCCTGCCTATGAAGCGAATGCCTTTGCAACGGGCTGGAACAAGAATGATGCACTGGTTGCGGTAAGCCAGGGTTTGCTTGAGCGCTTCTCACCTGAAGAAGTGCGCGCCGTTCTGGCGCACGAGATTGGTCACGTAGCCAACGGCGACATGGTGACACTGAGCCTGATCCAAGGCGTCGTGAACACCTTCGTCATGTTCTTTGCTCGCATATTCGGCAATTTCATCGACAAGGCCGTCTTCAAGACAGAGGAAGGTCATGGGCCCGCCTATTACATTACCAGTATCGTCGCTGAACTGGTTCTGGGCATCCTGGCGACTATCATCGTCATGTGGTTCTCGCGCTTTCGCGAATTCCGTGCAGACGAAGCAGGCGCACGCCTGGCAGGTACAAATGCAATGGTTTCTGCACTGCAGCGCTTGCGTGCGGAACAGAACATTCAAGGACAAATGCCAGACACCCTGACCGCTTTTGGTATCAAGAGCAGCAAGGGCCATGGCTTTGCCGGTCTGTTCATGAGCCACCCTCCTCTGGAGGAGCGTATAGAGGCGCTACTGCGCCAACAACGCTAAATCAAATAAAAAGCCCCAACCTGCTCGGGGCTTTTTATTACGCAGCAGTTAAAAGACTTTATTCGTTTAAAAACTAATTTATTAAAACCAATAGATTAGCCAAGTCCCAAGCAGGAACTACGCTCTTTTAAAGAGCCAATTGTTCAGAAAATAAACATTTGAAAGGTAATCACTTCACTTATAAAGATTTGTGTAGTTATTCAAACAAACCCGGCAATGCGAAAGACCTCCCCAGCTGATATACTCCGTGACGATTTTTGGGCCCTAGAAGCCCGAGATCAATCCGGGACGGGTCCGGTCGGGCCTGCCTCAGTGTGTGCAGGCTTGAAACCCGGCGCGTCGTTAACGGCAAACCTTTCTGGCCTGCTCAAGTGCCCGGAATTGTTCTCAAATCTCGCGTTTTCATCTGCGTCTACCGGTGCCTTGTCGGTGAACTAGCTGGTTCGGTGCCATTCAAATAGGCGCAATCGCTATGATACAGAGAGGTTAACGTAACAAATGTCTACAACGTCGAAGATCATCTATACGCTTACAGACGAAGCACCTGCCCTTGCCACCTATTCCCTGCTTCCTATCGTCAAAGCGTTTACCGAATCATCAGGCATTGCTGTTGAAACCCGCGACATCTCTCTAGCTGGCCGCATCATCGCTACTTTTCCTGAATATCTAAGCGAAGACCAAAAGATTTCTGACCACTTGGCCGAACTGGGCCAACTGGCTACTACTCCCGAAGCCAACATCATCAAGCTGCCTAACATCAGCGCCTCGGTTCCTCAGTTGAAAGCAGCTATCAAAGAACTTCAAGATCAAGGCTACACACTACCGAACTACCCGGACGAGCCAAAAGACGACACGGAAAAAGACGTCAAATCTCGCTACGACAAGATCAAAGGCAGCGCTGTTAACCCGGTTCTCCGCGAGGGTAACTCTGACCGCCGCGCACCTCTTTCCGTCAAGAACTACGCCAAAAAACATCCCCATAAAATGGGCGCTTGGAGTGCAGACTCCAAGACCAAGGTCGCGCACATGAATGAGGGCGACTTCTACGGCAGCGAAAAGTCTGCCCTGATCGAAGCATCAGGCACGGTCAAGATCGAGCTGACCACCAACGATGGCAGCACGCAGGTACTGAAGGAAAAAACATCCGTAACAGCTGGCGAGTTGATCGATGCATCGGTCATGAGCAAGAAGGCTCTGGCCAGCTTTATCGAAGCCGCAATTGCTGACGCAAAGAACAGCAACGTCCTGCTGTCCCTGCACCTCAAGGCAACCATGATGAAGGTCTCCGACCCGATCATGTTTGGCCACGTAGTTTCGGTGTTTTATGCTGATGCGCTCAAAAAGCATGCTGACACACTGAATCAGCTGGGTGTTGACTTAAACAATGGTATTGGTGACCTGTACGCCAAGATCAAAACCTTGCCGGAAGACAAGCAGGCAGAAATCGAAGCGGATATCAAAGCTGTTTACGAGCAGCGCCCCCAGCTGGCCATGGTGAACTCTGACAAGGGTATTACCAACCTGCACGTTCCAAGCGATGTGATTGTCGATGCCTCCATGCCCGCCATGATTCGTGAATCAGGCAAGATGTGGGGCGCCGATGGCAAGCTGTACGATACCCTGGCCATGATCCCTGATCGCTGCTATGCCGGTGTCTATCAAGCGGTTATCGAAGACTGCAAGCAAAACGGCGCTTTCGATCCGGCTACCATGGGTAGCGTACCTAACGTAGGCCTGATGGCTCAGAAGGCCGAGGAATACGGCTCCCACGACAAGACGTTCAAGATCCCCGCTGACGGCGTGGTTCGTGTTACTGACACCAACGGCAATGTTCTTCTTGAGCATACTGTTGAGGCAGATGATATCTGGCGCATGTGCCAGACCAAGGATGCTCCGGTCCGCGACTGGGTAAAACTGGCAGTTAACCGCGCACGTGCCAGCAACACCCCGGCAGTGTTCTGGCTGGATCCTGCACGCGCCCATGATGCCCAATTGATCAAAAAGGTACAGACCTACCTGAAGGATCACGACACCGCTGGTCTGGACATTCAGATCCTCTCTCCGGTTGAGGCAACTCGCCTGTCCCTTGAGCGCATCCGTGCAGGCAAGGACACGATTTCCGTTACCGGTAACGTATTGCGTGACTACCTGACCGACCTGTTCCCCATCATGGAGCTTGGTACCAGTGCCAAGATGCTGTCCATCGTTCCGCTTATGAACGGTGGCGGTCTGTTCGAGACTGGCGCGGGCGGCTCTGCACCCAAGCACGTTCAGCAGTTCGTACAGGAAAACCATCTCCGTTGGGACTCTCTGGGTGAGTTCCTGGCGCTCTCCGAATCGCTGGATCACTACGGCCATGCGACCAATAATGCCAAGGCCCGCCTGTTCGCTAAGACACTGGACCAAGCCAACGGTAAGTTCCTGGACAGCAATAAGTCACCTTCACGCAAGGTAGGCGAACTGGACAACCGTGGCAGCCACTTCTACCTAGCCCTTTACTGGGCTCAGGCACTGGCTGAGCAAACCGAGGATGGCGAGCTGCAGGCGAAGTTCTCCAAGCTGGCCAAGCAGCTTGCCGACAACGAAGCCAAGATCGTTGCCGAATTGAACGAAGTACAGGGCAAGCCTGTGGATATTGGCGGCTATTACCACCCGAGCGCAGAACTCGCCAGCAAGGCAATGCGTCCAAGCGCGACCCTTAACGAAGCTCTGGCCACGCTGTCCTAATATGACACGCTAGTGCTTACAGAACCCCGGCCCAGTGCCGGGGTTCTGCTTTCAGCCTTTACCTCTATGCTTCACTGAAAACAGGGCCTCTTATGAAATGGGAACCCCATATCACCGTCGCAACCGTTATTGAAGATCAGGGACGTTTTCTGTTTACCGAAGAGCTGATTGATGGCCAGCCACGCCTCAATCAGCCGGCCGGGCACCTTGAGGCCAATGAAAGTCTGCTCGATGCCGCACGTAGAGAAACCCTCGAAGAAACCGGTTGGGAGGTTGAGCTTACAGGTGTCACAGGCATTTATTTGTATACCGCTCCCAGCAACGGCGTGACCTACCAGCGCGTCTGCTTTTCAGCACGCCCGCTTCGTCACCTACCCGAGCACCCACTCGACGAGGGCATTATCGGCCCTAAATGGATGACACGAGAGGAGCTGATTGCAAATGAGGCCTCCTGGCGCAGTGAGTTGGTCCTGCGCTGCATTGATGATTATCTCAGCACTGGCTCCTTCCCCTTGGAAGTGATCCGTCTCTAAGTCGCCGCGCCCTGCCCTACCCTGTTAAACTGTGCTTTTTCCTGAATACTTCTGCATATGCATACGCCCTCTTCAACACGCGTCATCGTCGGCATGTCAGGCGGAGTGGACTCCTCTGTTTCAGCGCTGCTCCTGAAGGAACAGGGATACCAGGTCGAAGGCCTCTTCATGAAAAACTGGGAAGAGGATGACGGCACTGAATACTGTACAGCCAAAGAAGACCTGGCTGACGCCCAGGCAGTGTGCGACCGGATTGGTATCAAGCTGCACACGGCCAACTTCGCAGCCGAATATTGGGATAACGTCTTCGAACACTTCCTGGAAGAGTACAAGGCAGGCCGAACGCCCAATCCGGACATCCTGTGTAACCGGGAAATCAAGTTCAAGGCATTTCTTGACTACGCCTTGATGCTGGGGGGCGATCTTATCGCCACGGGTCACTATGTTCGCCGTCGGGACGAAAACGACCAGACCCAGCTACTAAAAGGCCTGGATCCCAACAAGGACCAGAGCTATTTCCTCCACGCAGTGGGTGGCGAACAGCTGGCCAAGACATTGTTCCCGGTAGGCGAACTGGAAAAGCCCGAAGTTCGCGCGATTGCCGAAAAATACGGACTGGCCACAGCACGAAAAAAAGACTCTACCGGTATCTGCTTTATCGGCGAGCGCCGCTTTGCCGATTTCCTCAAGCAGTACCTGCCCGCTCAGCCCGGCAATATCGAAACCACCGAAGGCAAGATCATCGGCAAACATCATGGGCTGATGTATCACACCATTGGTCAGCGGCAGGGGCTGGGCATCGGTGGCATGAAGGATTCCGGAGATGACCCATGGTACGTCCTGAGCAAAGACCTGAAGCGTAACGTTCTGATCGTTGGTCAGGGTAACGAACACCCCTGGCTGTATTCTCAGGCGTTGACCGTCAACACTATTTACTGGGTCAACCCGGTCGATTTGACGTCCCCTCTCAAGCTGAAAGCCAAAGTACGGTATCGCCAGCAGGATCAGGCCTGCCGCCTTGAAAGAACAGCCACCGGTTATCGTGCTGTCTTTGAAGCGCCACAAAGGGCTGTCACCCCAGGTCAATCTGTCGTTTTCTATGATGGAGAGATTTGCCTGGGCGGTGGTGTTATCGAAGACGCTGAGCCTGCATATAGGGAGAGCCCTGCAGCATGACGTCGATACATGAGCAACTGGTAGCACTGGGTGCTGTCTTCGAGGCCGCGTTTCTAGTCGATCGCCTGGCCAAGACGGGACAGATCAGCGAGGCGCCACTGGCCTGCATGTTGGGCAGCCTGCTGGTTACAAACCCACAAACCACGCTTGAGGTCTATGGCGGGGACAGTATCGACCTGCGCGATGGCATGAGGGCGTTGTCCAGCGCCCTAGAGCGCAACCCCTCAAGCCTGCAGCGAGAGCCTCTTACATACGCCTTGTCGATGATCGCTCTGGAACGACGGCTAGACCGGCGCGAAGATATGCTGGAACTGATTGGCAAGCGCCTTGATCAGGTGCAGCAGCAGGTTCAACACTTTGGTTTGACGCATGAAAACGTCATTGCCAGCTTTGGCAGTATCTATGAAGACACACTGAGTACATTTCGCCAGCGTATTCAGGTGCATGGCGAGATGCGTTACCTACAGATACCGGCCAACGCCGCCAAGGTGAGAGCATTGCTATTGGCCGGCATTCGTTCTGCCCGTCTCTGGCGACAACTCGGCGGACACCGCTGGCAGATGGTCTTTAGTCGACGCAAGATGCTTGATGAGCTCTATCCTCTCCTGAACAGCTGATCAGCCATCTCGCTCGCGCTCAGCCAAACATGGCGCTTTGGTGTATGCTATCGCGCCTTTTTCCTCTCATTGACTGTCGAGAATGCCCCATGCAGCTTTCCTCGCTTACCGCGGTTTCGCCTATTGACGGCCGCTATGCCAGCAAAACCCAAGCCCTGCGCCCGATTTTTAGCGAATACGGTCTGATCCGTTTCCGCGCCATGGTTGAAGTTCGCTGGCTCCAGCGTCTGGCCTCGCATGATGCCATCCCCGAAGTAGCACCTTTCTCCACGCAGGCCAATGAGATTCTGGAAAAGCTGGTAACCAGTTTTAGCCTGGAGCAGGCAGAACGGGTAAAGGAAATCGAGCGCACGACCAACCACGACGTCAAGGCTATTGAGTATCTGCTGAAAGAGCAGGCTGCAGCACTGCCTGAGCTCAATGCCGTCAGCGAATTCATCCACTTCGCTTGCACATCAGAAGATATCAATAACCTTTCTCATGCACTCATGCTTCGCGAAGGTCGTGATACCGTTCTATTACCACTGATGCGTAACATCTCGGGCGCCATCCGCGAGCTGGCACACCGTTTTGCCGACGTCCCGATGCTGTCGCGCACTCACGGACAGCCAGCCTCCCCTACTACACTGGGTAAGGAACTGGCCAACGTGGTGTATCGCCTGGATCGCCAGATCAAGCAGATTGCTGGTATCGAGCTGCTTGGCAAGATCAACGGCGCCGTAGGTAACTACAACGCACACCTGTCGGCCTATTCCCAAATCAATTGGGAGGCGAACGCACAAGCCTTCGTCGAGAATGACCTGGGTCTTACCTGGAACCCCTACACTACGCAAATCGAGCCGCATGACTATATTGCGGAACTGTTCGATGCCATTGCTCGCTTCAACACCATCCTGATCGATTTTGATCGGGATATCTGGGGCTATATTTCGCTAGGCTACTTCAAGCAGAAAACCGTTGCGGGCGAAATCGGTTCTTCGACCATGCCACATAAGGTCAATCCGATCGACTTCGAGAACTCCGAAGGCAACCTTGGTATTGCCAATGCACTTCTGCAGCACCTTGCCAGCAAGTTGCCTATCTCTCGCTGGCAGCGCGACCTGACCGACTCGACGGTGCTTCGTAATCTGGGTGTCGGCTTCGCCCATAGTGTTATTGCCTATGAAGCCACGCTCAAGGGCATCAGCAAGCTGGAGCTGAATGCGCAGCGTATCGCTGACGATCTGGACAACTGCTGGGAAGTCTTGGCCGAGCCGGTTCAAACCGTCATGCGTCGTTACGGCGTAGCTAATCCGTATGAAAAGCTCAAGGAATTGACCCGCGGCAAAGGCATCAGCGCCGAAGCCCTGCAAACTTTTATTGAAGGGTTGGACATTCCTGCGGAGGCCAAGGCAGAACTCAAGGCGCTGACACCTGCCAACTATATTGGTAATGCTATAGAGCAAGCCAAGCGTATTTGAATACCGAGCCTATTCTTATGCCCGGCTGCGCCGGGCTTTTTTATTTCAGAGACAGACATGAACGCAGACACTCCTTTGCAACTGTTGGGCGGCCTGACGGCTCGAGAATTCCTGCGCGACTATTGGCAGCGCAAACCCCTGTTGATCCGTCAGGCCATCCCGGATTTCGAAACACCGCTATCTCCTGACGAACTGGCTGGCCTCGCTCTCGAAGAAGAAGTTGAGTCACGCATCATCGCGCCCGGAGAACAAGGCCTATGGCAGCTACGCCAAGGTCCCTTCAAGGAAGAAGACTTTTCTACCCTGCCTGAGCGTGAGTGGACACTGCTCGTTCAAGCGGTTGACCAGTTCGTTCCTGAAGTAGCCGAATTGGTCGAACCATTCAAATTCCTGCCAAGCTGGCGCATCGACGACGTCATGATCAGCTATGCAGCACCAGGCGGCGGCGTTGGTCCCCATTACGACAACTACGACGTATTCCTTTTGCAAGGTTATGGTCGACGTCGCTGGAAGATCGGTCAGCGTTGCACCAGTGAAAGTCCTTTACAGGACAACCCGGATATCAAGATCCTGGCGGAATTTGAGCAGACCGATGAATGGGTGTTGGAACCCGGCGACATGTTGTATCTACCCCCTCAGCTTGCCCATGATGGCATCGCCGAGGATGAGTGCATGACCTATTCGATAGGTTTTCGCGCACCCAGTACCTCAGAGGTCTTGACGCACTTCACCGACTTTTTGACTCAGTTCATCCCGGAAGAAGAGCGCTATAGTGATGCAGGCACTGAACCTGTGCAGGCAGCAGACTCTGGCCAGATCAAGCAAGACGCTGTAGATCGCCTTAAAGCCCTTATACAAGAACACATCAATGATGAGCGGATGCTATTGGCCTGGTTTGGCCAATACATGACCGAGCCGCGCTACCCTGAGCTGATCAGCGGCGAGTCTCTTCTAGAAGGTGATCTGGTCCAAGCTCTGGAAGATGGTGCCTGCCTTATACGCAACCCCAGCGCACGACTGGCCTGGTCACAAATGGGCAACGATGTGATGATTTTCGCGAGCGGTCAAAGCAGATTACTTTCCGGCCACCTTCAACCCTTGCTTGCGCTGGTATGCTCAGCTGACGCATTGCATCAAGAAAACCTGGGCAACTGGCTAGAGGATGAAGCCGGCCGGGAACTGATACGCGAACTCATTGAACAAGGCAGCCTGGTATTTGCTGATGAGTGATCTCTCTATCCGCGTCGCAGACTGGAAGCGTGACAACGAGGCCCTGAGACATATACGAGAAACCGTATTTATCCAAGAGCAGGCTGTACCGCCAGAAATGGAATGGGACTCGGAAGATGAGCATGCCATACACTTTCTGGCTCAAGAGGGTCTTTATCCAGTAGGCACTGCTCGCCTACTGGAGGATGGCCGCATAGGTCGCGTTGCGGTTTTACGCGACTGGCGCGGCCTCAATGTTGGCTCAACCATCATGCATGCAGTGATATCCGAGGCCGAGCGACGCGGATTACACCGTCAGGTTTTAAGCGCACAAATCCAGGCCATTCCGTTTTATCAGCGCCTGGGGTTTACTGTCACCGGTGATGAATATCTGGAGGCGGGTATCGCCCATGTCGACATGACCAGACACTCTACGCTGGAGCAAACAGAGGCCGTAGCAGCCAATGAAAAGCGTGAGATGCGCTTCGAGACTCCTGATGCTGCTGCTCTCCATATCGTTGAATTGCTTTCCCAGGCCCGACGCAGCATCTGTATCTATAGTCCAGACTTTGAACCACAACTCTACAACCGCAGCGATGTAGAGCACGCCATTACACGTTTTTTACTGGCGCACCCTCGCAATCGCCTGCGCGTACTGCTCAAGGACTCAGGCCAAGCTGTACGTCAGAGCCATCGACTCATCAATCTGGCACGACGCCTGACCAGTAACTTTTTAATTCGCAGGTGCTCGCCTGATTATCCGGCAGACGACACCGCTTACGTACTGATAGACGATCAGGGCCTGGTGATTCGCAACAACCCACAGCTATATACCGGCACGGCCTATTACAACGCGAGAGCCACTGTTCGCTTGCAACAGAGCAGATTCGACAGCATCTGGCAAACCAGCCAATCGGACCCTAACGTGAGAAGCATGGTGTTATGAAGCCCTATCGCGCGTACTTGGCCTTATTTCTGTCCATGCTGATGACTGCTTTCGCAGCACAGGCGGCACCTCGTACTGAAGTGATTCCCCTTAATTACAGAACCGCCGATGAACTGCAGCCTATCGTGCAATCCACTTTGGGCTCAGAAGGCAAAGTCAGTACCTATGGCAATCAACTCATCGTTAATGCTGAGTCGAACAAAATCACTGAAATCAAAAGCCTGTTATCTCAATTGGATACAGAGCCGCATCGCCTTTTGATTACTGTCGATACACGCGATGCAGATGAGGGCGATGAGCAGGGTTACTCGGTTAACGGACGACTGGGTAATCATCCAGATACGCAGGTTCGCATCATCAGTAACAGCACCGGCACACAGCAAGACGGCACACAGCAGGTACAGGCAACGGAAGGCTCTCCTGCCTTGGTCAAGATTGGTCAAAGCGTGCCTATTTCCACCACTGAAATCGACCCTTACGGTCGCCCTTATACCCGTACTGAGTATCGCGATCTCAACCGTGGCTTTTACGTTACTGCCAGCCTTACAGGCAATCTTGTACATTTGACAATAGATGGCGGCAACAACAGCCTGGACAGAAATCAGCCCAACACTATCAATACTCAATCCACCAGCACCCGCGTCAGCGGCCGGCTAGGTGAATGGATTACGCTGAGTGGTTTTTCACAGAATGCTTCACGTTCTGAGGACGGAACTCTGTATGAATATTCAACTCGGGGCAGTCAGGATACTCAACTCAGGGTTAAGGTAGACCTTCTCGAATAAAAAACACCCTGGCGTATCAACCTTCAAGACGCACATATCTCATTAGCGTCCATGCGCTGATTGCACTTCACAACACGCTTCATCTGACGTATTCGAATCCAGGTGATATCAATAAGATATTACCTGGACCCTTCATATTAAAACGCTCAACTTACGCAGCTTATTTATAAAGAACAATACTTCTAGCAATTGAGAGTGAGCCTGCTACGCTAATAACAAGAGCGATTTGCACCTATAAAACCAACTAAATCACTCAATTATTAGAGCGTCTAAACAGCAAATTTAGTTGAGAATAAATCTTAATAAACAAAGATTTAATCCACTTTACCTGAATACGATTGACGGAAATCATTTAAACAAATCTTTTTTCGTCAAAAATTTTACACACGCGTTATTCAGGAATAGAATTCCACCGCCGCTTGCGACGTCATGTCGCAGGATGAGGCAGGATTTTTACTAGCAAAAACGATAAGGACCATGAGCATGCCTGATACGACCGGTCTTCTAGCTCACAATTGGAGCTTTGCGATTTTCCTTTTGGGTGTAGTCGGTCTTATAGGATTCATGCTCGGCGTTTCCAGCCTGCTAGGCAGCCGTGCTGTTGGCCGTAGTAAAAACGATCCCTTCGAGTCGGGTATCGTTCCTACCGGTGGAGCGCGACTGCGCCTCTCCGCTAAATTCTATCTGGTCGCGATGCTGTTCGTGATCTTTGACGTCGAAGCGCTCTTTCTCTTCGCATGGTCCGTATCCGTCCGTGAATCAGGATGGGCTGGATTCATCGAAGTTACAGTTTTCATAGCAATTCTGTTGGCGGGTCTTGTTTACCTATGGCGGATCGGGGCGCTCGACTGGGCTCCTGAAGGCCGCCGTAAGCGGCAGGCGAAGCTAAAACAATGAGGCTTTGGCGATGCAATACAAACTTACCAGGATCGATCCCGATGCGGTCGTAGAACGCTATCCGGCCGGGACACGGGAAACCGTTTCCGATCCGACTGAAGGGCAAGTCCATAAGAACATCTTTATGGGCAAGCTCGATGACGTCCTGCACAACACCGTCAACTGGGGGCGCAAGAACTCCCTCTGGCCTTACAACTTCGGTCTCTCGTGCTGCTATGTGGAAATGACCACAGCGTTTACCGCGCCGCACGATATCGCCCGCTTTGGTGCTGAAGTTATCCGGGCCTCACCGCGCCAGGCGGATTTCATGGTGGTGGCAGGTACCTGCTTTATAAAGATGGCTCCGGTCATTCAGCGTCTGTACGAACAGATGCTCGAACCCAAGTGGGTCATCTCAATGGGCGCCTGCGCTAATTCCGGTGGTATGTACGACGTGTACTCGGTAGTCCAGGGCGTGGACAAGTTCCTGCCTGTAGACGTCTATATTCCGGGCTGCCCTCCTCGCCCCGAGGCATTCCTCCAAGGCTTGATGCTCTTGCAGGACTCGATTGGCGAAGAGCGTCGTCCACTCTCATGGGTTGTTGGTGAGCAAGGTATTTATCGTGCCGAGATGCCAGCCCAACGAGAGCAGCGACGCGAACAGCGTATTCAGGTAACCAACCTGCGCAGCCCCGACGAAGTGTGAGCCCTCAGGCTCACACGTGACGTTGACCGATAGCGACGGATAATCATGACTGCAGACACTGTTCTGTCCGCACCCCTGCACGCTGCCCAAGATGAAGGCGTGGTGGGTGAACTCAAGGCACGCTTTAGCGCGGATGCGCTAACTGTTCAAACCACTCGTACGGGCATGCCCGTAGTGTGGGTGCCCCGTGAAAAGCTTAAAGAAGTACTGACCTACCTGCGTAACCTGCCGCGTCCGTACGTCATGCTGTACGACCTGCACGGCATGGATGAACGGCTGCGTACCCAGCGCCGCGGCCTGCCGCCGGCCGACTTCACTGTGTTCTATCAGTTGATGTCTATCGAGCGGAATAGCGATGTGATGATCAAGGTCGCGCTGTCGATGAACGACCTTACCTTGCCCACCGTGACTGATATCTGGCCGAACGCTAACTGGTATGAGCGTGAAGTTTGGGACATGTTCGGCATCCGGTTCGACGGCCATCCCCTGCTCAAGCGGATGCTGATGCCTGACAACTGGCAAGGCCACCCGCTGCGCAAGGACTATCCAGCCCGCGCGACGGAATTCGACCCCTACGCCCTGAACGCGGCGAAGCAGGATCTGGAGCAGGAAACCCTGCGCTTCAAGCCTGAAGAATGGGGCATGAAGCAGCAGAGCGACACGTCTGACTTCATGTTCCTGAACCTGGGTCCGAACCACCCGTCCGCCCACGGTGCCTTCCGTATCATTCTTCAGCTGGACGGCGAAGAGATTGTCGACTGCGTTCCCGAGATCGGCTATCACCACCGCGCAGCCGAGAAAACTGGCGAACGTCAATCCTGGCATAGTTACATTCCTTATACCGACCGGGTTGACTACCTGGGCGGTGTCATGAACAACCTCCCCTACGTACTGGCCGTTGAAAAGCTTGCCGGAATTACAGTCCCTGCACGGGTTGAGGTGATTCGAATCATGATGTGTGAATATTTCCGCATCATGAGTCATCTCCTGTTCCTGGGTACCTATATTCAGGACGTGGGCGCCATGACTCCGGTCTTCTTCGCCTTTACGGATCGTCAGCGCGCCTACAAGGTGGTAGAAGCCATTACCGGCTTCCGGATGCACCCGGCATGGTTCCGTATTGGCGGTGTGGCCCATGACCTGCCTCGAGGATGGGACAAGCTGGTCAAGGAGTTCGTTGACTGGCTACCCAAACGTCTGGATGAATACGAAAAATCAGCCATTCGGAACAGCATCCTAAAAGGTCGTACCGTAGGTGTAGCTCATTACAACACTGAAGAAGCGTTGCGCTGGGGCGTAACCGGCCCGAACTTGAGAGCTACCGGCCTGAACTTCGACATGCGCAAGGCAAGGCCTTATTCGGGTTATCAGAACTTCGAATTCGAAGTTCCTATCGCGCACAACGGCGATGCCTATGATCGTTGTCTGGTCCGTATCGAAGAGATGCGTCAGAGCTTGCGCATTATCGATCAGTGTCTGAAGAACATGCCTGAAGGCCCCTTCAAGGCAGACCATCCGCTGACGACGCCGCCGCCTAAAGAGCGCACGCTGCAACACATCGAGACCCTGATCACTCACTTCCTGCAAGTTTCCTGGGGACCGGTCATGCCGGCCAACGAATCCATGCAGATAATCGAGGCGACCAAAGGGTTGAACAGTTATTACCTGACGAGCGACGGCAGCACCATGAGCTACCGGACTCGCATTCGTACGCCCAGCTTCCCGCATCTGCAACAGATCCCCTCGGTGATCCGAGGCAGCATGGTGGCGGACCTAATCGCCTACCTGGGCAGTATCGATTTCGTCATGGCCGATGTGGACCGCTGATCATGAGTACACTGATTCAAACTGATCGTTTCGAGCTGAGTGAAACCGAACGCTCTGCCATCGAACATGAAATGCATCACTACGAGGATGCCCGTGCGGCATCTATCGAAGCACTGAAAATCGTTCAAACGGAACGTGGCTGGGTCCCGGATGGCGCTATCTATGCCATCGGTGAAATCCTCGGCATTCCTGCAAGCGATGTGGAAGGCGTAGCTACCTTCTATAGCCAGATTTTTCGTCAGCCCGTCGGCCGTCATATCATCCGCGTCTGCGACAGCATGGTCTGCTATATCGGTGGCCATGAATCCGTACTGGGACAAATCCAGGAGCAATTAGGTATCGGCCTGGGCCAGACGACCGCTGATGGTCGCTTTACCCTGCTCCCGACATGCTGCCTTGGCAACTGCGACAAAGCCCCTGCCCTGATGATCGATGAGGACACTTACGGCAATATCCAGCCGTCCGGTGTCGCCAAATTGCTGGAGGGTTATGTATGACGCTTACCTCCGTGGGTCCTGCGAACAAAATCGCTCGTACACCTGAAACTCACCCGCTTACCTGGCGTCTGCGTGACGATGCCGCGCCGGTCTGGCTTGAGGAATACACGTCCAAAGACGGCTATAGCGCTGCGCGCAAGGCGCTGGCTGATATGGCATCTACGGATATCGTTCAGACTGTCAAGGACTCGGGCCTCAAGGGCCGCGGTGGTGCGGGTTTCCCGACTGGCGTCAAATGGGGCCTGATGCCTGCTGATGAAAGTCTGAACATTCGTTATCTGCTGTGCAACGCTGACGAAATGGAACCTAACACCTGGAAGGACCGCCTGCTCATGGAGCAGCTGCCGCACCTCCTGGTAGAAGGCATGATCATCAGCGCACGGGCCTTGAAGGCCTACCGCGGTTATATCTTTCTACGTGGTGAGTATGTCGATGCCGCACGCAACCTGAATCGCGCCATCGAGGAAGCCAAGGCTGCTGGCTACCTTGGCAAAAACATCTTTGGCAGTGGCTTTGACTTCGAGCTGTTTGTTCACACCGGTGCAGGCCGCTACATCTGCGGTGAAGAAACCGCCCTGATCAATTCGCTTGAAGGCCGCCGGGCCAACCCACGTTCCAAACCGCCTTTCCCTGCTGCTGTTGGCGTCTGGGGCAAGCCGACTTGCGTAAATAATGTCGAAACCCTGTGCAACGTGCCAGCCATCGTCGCCAATGGCGTCGATTGGTACAAATCATTGGCGCGCGAGGGAAGCGAAGACATGGGTACAAAACTCATGGGCTTCTCCGGCAAGGTCAAGAATCCCGGGGTGTGGGAGTTGCCGTTTGGCATACCCGCTCAAGAGCTATTCGAAGACTATGCTGGCGGTATGCGCGAAGGCTATACCCTGAAGGCCTGGCAGCCAGGTGGTGCAGGCACGGGCTTTCTGCTGCCGGAGCATCTTTCGGCACCTATGTTTGCTGGCGGTATCGCCAAAGTGGGTACCCGTATGGGGACCGGCCTCGCCATGGCGGTAGACCATACCGTTAATATGGTTTCGCTGCTGCGCAACATGGAAGAGTTCTTTGCCCGTGAGTCCTGTGGCTGGTGTACGCCCTGCCGCGACGGTCTGCCATGGAGCGTCAAGCTCTTGCGCGCGCTGGAAAAAGGCGAAGGTCAAAGCGGCGATATCGAGACGCTACTGCAGCTATGCACCTTCCTTGGCCCAGGCAAAACGTTCTGTGCTCATGCCCCTGGTGCGGTCGAGCCACTGGCCAGCGCAATCAAGTATTTCCGCAGCGAATTCGAGGCGGGCGTGAAGAAGGCTCCCAGCGAGCCCCAGCCTTCCGTTGTAGAAACAGTCATTTGATTTGTGTGCCGGCTCGCTGAGCTGGCCACTGTCGCCGCCTGAACGCATGTGTAAAGACGGCGACACCGTGATTCCAATAGCCACGCCGCGGTAAGGCTGTGGAAAGGCTCAAGCCTTTCCAGGTCCCCCGGCAAACGAAGACTGAAGAACCATGGCCACTATCCACGTAGACGGCAAAGAGTACGAAGTCGACGGTGCGGACAACCTCTTGGAGGCTTGTCTGTCCCTCGGTCTCGATATTCCCTATTTCTGCTGGCACCCGGCGCTCGGTAGCGTCGGTGCCTGCCGACAGTGTGCGGTCAAGCAGTTTGCTGATGAGAACGACACCCGCGGTCGTCTTGTCATGTCCTGCATGACGCCTTCGACGGACAAGACCTATATTTCCATTGATGACCAGGAAGCTAAAGACTTCCGTAGCAGCGTCATCGAGTGGCTGATGACTAACCACCCTCACGACTGCCCGGTCTGTGAAGAAGGAGGCCATTGCCACCTGCAAGACATGACCGTGATGACAGGCCATAACAAGCGCCGTTATCGCTTCACCAAGCGCACCCACCAGAATCAGGATCTGGGCCCGTTCATTTCCCATGAGATGAACCGTTGTATCGCCTGCTACCGCTGCGTGCGCTATTACAAGGATTACGCGGGCGGCACTGATCTGGGCGTTTATGGCGCCCACGACAATGTGTATTTTGGCCGCGTCGAGGAAGGCACGCTGGAAAGCGAGTTCTCTGGAAACCTGACCGAAGTCTGCCCAACCGGTGTGTTTACCGACAAGACCCACTCCGAGCGCTACAACCGTAAGTGGGACATGCAGTTTGCACCAAGCATCTGTCATGGCTGCTCGTCCGGTTGCAACATCAGCCCCGGTGAGCGCTATGGCGAGCTTCGCCGTATCGAGAATCGTTACAACGGCTCCGTTAACCATTATTTCCTATGCGACCGTGGTCGCTTCGGGTATGGCTATGTGAACCGCAAGGATCGTCCTCGCCAGGCGTTGCTGCGTAATGGCTCGCTCAACGCAGGGGTAGATGCTGCACTGGACAAGGCTGCCGAGCTATTGCGTGGGCGCAGGGTAATCGGTATCGGCTCTCCCCGTGCCAGCCTGGAAAGCAACTATGCACTACGCGAACTGGTAGGTGCAGAAAACTATTATAGCGGCATGGCCAAGCATGAGCTTGAACATGTTCGTCTTGTACTGGATGTCTTGCGTAACAGCCCTCTTCCTGTACCCACCATCCGCGACATCGAGCACCATGACGCTGTGCTGGTGCTAGGCGAAGACCTGACCCAGACCGCAGCCCGTGTCGCCCTGGCAGTCCGTCAGGCAGCCAAAGGCAAGGCAACCGATATTGCAGCGGCAGCTCGTATTCCTGAGTGGCACAAGGCGGCTGTCCAGACCATCGGGCAGTCCAGCAAAAACCCCGTGTTTCTGGCCAGCCTGGCTGAGACACGTCTGGATGACATCGCTGCGCAGACTATCCACGGTGCGCCGGAAGATCTGGCTCGCTTCGGCTTTGCACTGGCCAACGCTCTCGACGCTTCCGCTCCGGCAGTAGAAGGTCTGAGCGATGAAGTAGCGCAGCAGGTCAAGTTGGTGGCCGACACCCTGCTCAATGCCAAGCGTCCGCTCATTATCTCGGGTACTTCACTGGGATCACGCGCTCTGATCGAGGCTGCTGCCAACATTGCCAAGGCACTGGCGCTGAAGGAAAAGAACGGCTCGCTGAGCCTTGTCGTTCCCGAAGCCAACAGCATGGGCCTGGCCATTTTTGGCGGCGAGTCGGTAGATGATGCGTTCGACGCGCTGACAGCGGGTAAAGCCGACGCGCTGGTCGTGCTGGAAAACGACCTGTTCCGTCGCGCCGACTCTGCACGCGTAGAAGAAGCGCTCAAGGCAGCCAAAACGTTGATCGTACTGGACCATCAGCGTACAGCTACGGCAGAGCGTGCCGACCTGATCCTGCCAGCCGCAAGCTTTGCGGAAGGTGATGGCACCCTGGTAAGCCAGGAGGGCCGTGCCCAGCGTTTCTTCCAGGTGTACGAGCCTACTTATTACGATCCGAGTAGCCTGATTCGTGAAGGCTGGCGTTGGCTACATGCACTGCACAGCACCTTGCAGGGCAAGGCCGTGGACTGGACGCAGCTGGACCAGGTTACCGAGGCGTGTGCAGCAAGTCATCCGAGCTTGGCTGGCATTCGGGATGCAGCGCCCAGCGCGTCCTTCCGTATCAAGGGCCAGAAGCTTTCCCGTGAGCCTCACCGTTACAGCGGTCGTACTGCAATGCGCGCCAATATCAGCGTTCACGAGCCGCGTACGCCACAGGATATAGACTCTGCCTTTGCCTTCTCCATGGAAGGCTATTACGGCAGCGCCGAACCCCGTCAGCAGATCGCATTTGCCTGGTCTCCTGGCTGGAACTCGCCGCAAGCCTGGAACAAGTTCCAGGACGAGGTAGGCGGACATCTGCGTGCGGGCGATCCTGGTATTCGTCTGATTGAGTCTTCTGGCGATCGCCTGAGCTGGTTCAACGCCATTCCGGCAGCCTATTCCGCTCAGGCGAACCAGTGGAAAGCCGTACCGATCCATCATTTGTTCGGCAGCGAAGAGACCTCGGCTCGCTCGGAGACTTTCCAGGAGCGTATCCCCGAAGTTTACGTCGCGCTTGCAAAAGCTGATGCAGACCGTCTGGGCGTCAATCCTGGTGCCAAGGTCAGCGTTACGGTTGCTGGTCAGGCGCTGAGCCTGCCGCTGATGGTCAAACCTGGTCTGGCTGCTGGCTTGATCGGCTTGCCGGTGGGGTTTGAAGGCATCCCAGCCCGCCTGGCGGGTCTTACCATCGATCGCGTCCAGGAGGCTGCGCAATGAGTTGGTTAACCCCTTCCGTCATCGCCATTATCCTGGCCGTCGTGAAGGCCATCGTGATCCTGTTGGCCGTCGTTATCTGCGGCGCGCTGCTTAGCTGGGTCGAGCGCCGTCTGCTTGGCCTCTGGCAGGATCGTCACGGGCCAAACCGTGTCGGTCCTTTCGGTGCCTTCCAGCTGGGCGCCGACATGATCAAGATGTTCTTCAAGGAAGACTGGACGCCACCGTTCGCGGACAAGATGACGTTCATGCTGGCACCCGTCATTGCGATGAGCGCCTTGCTGATCGCGTTTGCCGTGGTACCGATCACACCTACCTGGGGTGTGGCGGACCTGAACATTGGTCTTCTGTTCTTCTTTGCGATGGCTGGCCTTGCAGTCTATGCAGTGCTGTTCGCAGGCTGGTCGAGCAACAACAAGTTCGCCTTGCTGGGTAGCATGCGCGCTTCAGCCCAAACCGTCTCCTACGAGGTGTTCATGGGGCTTTCGCTCATGGGCGTCGTCGCGGTGACCGGCTCTTTCAACATGCGAGATATCGTTGAAGCGCAGCATCAGGGCTTGTGGTTCATCATCCCTCAGTTTTTCGGCTTTTGTACCTTCCTGATCGCAGGCGTTGCGGTGACTCACCGCCACCCCTTTGACCAGCCGGAGGCAGAGCAGGAGCTGGCAGATGGTTACCACGTTGAATATGCCGGCATGAAGTGGGGCATGTTCTTCGTAGGCGAATACATTGGCATCGTGCTGGTGTCTGCCCTGCTCGTCACGCTGTTCTTTGGTGGCTGGCATGGTCCGCTGTTGCCACCCTTCATCTGGTTCGCCCTGAAGACTGCGTTCTTCATCATGCTGTTCATTTTGCTGCGTGCGTCTATCCCACGTCCGCGCTATGACCAGGTGATGGCGTTCAGCTGGAAGGTGTGTCTGCCGCTGACCCTGATCAATCTGCTCGTTACCGGTGCGGTGGTTTTGTATAACGCCACCCCGGCCGTGGTTCACTGAGGAGAGCCGCCATGTTCAAAGAAATAGTCAATGTCGTGCATGGCACATGGACTCAGCTACGAAGCGTGCTGATGATCTTTTCCCATGCCTTTAGAAAGCGCGACACCCTGCAGTACCCCGAGGAGCCGGTTTATCTGCCGCCTCGTTATCGAGGCCGGATTGTCCTGACCCGTGATCCCGATGGGCAGGAGCGCTGCGTGGCGTGCAACCTGTGTGCGGTAGCGTGCCCGGTAGGCTGTATTTCCCTGCAGAAAACCGAAGCAGAAGACGGTCGCTGGTATCCGGAGTTCTTCCGTATCAACTTCTCCCGCTGCATTTTCTGCGGCATGTGTGAAGAGGCTTGTCCTACCACCGCTATCCAGCTGACACCGGACTTTGAAATGTGCGAGTACGAGCGTCAGAACCTGGTGTACGAGAAGGAGCATCTGCTCATCTCCGGACCCGGCAAGTACCCGGACTACAACTTCTATCGCGTCGCCGGTATGTCCATTGCAGGCAAACCCAAGGGTGCTGCGAAGAACGAGGCCGAGCCAATCAACGTCAAGAGCCTGCTGCCGTAAGGACGGAAAGATGGAATTTGCTTTCTATTTCGCTGCCGGTGTCGCCGTACTGGCCACGTTCAGGGTGATTACCAACCGTAATCCGGTACATGCCCTGCTCTACCTCATCATCTCGCTGCTAGCGGTCTCGATGACCTTCTTCAGCCTTGGCGCTCCATTCGCCGGTGCGCTTGAGGTCATCGTATACGCTGGCGCCATTATGGTGCTGTTCGTATTCGTCGTGATGATGCTCAACCTCGGCCCTGCCGTGGTTGAGCAGGAACGCAAGTGGTTAACGCCTGGCATCTGGGTTGGCCCTTCGATTCTTTCCATCGCATTGCTGGTCGAGTTGCTGCTGGTGCTGGGCAGAATGCCCGGCGGTGCAAGCATCGGTCATACCACGGTTGATGCAAAAGCGGTTGGTATCAGCCTGTTCGGCCCCTATCTGCTAGCGGTCGAACTGGCGTCGATGCTGCTCCTGGCTGCGCTGGTTGCGGCCTACCACCTGGGCCGGCAACAAGACGTCAAAGGCGTCGGCGAGTAACCCGTTAAGGAATGGACCTATGAATGCGATACCTCTGGAACATGGTCTGGCACTTGCCGGCGCGTTGTTCGCCCTGGGTCTGGTTGGCCTGATGGTACGGCGCAACATCCTGTTCATATTGATGAGTCTGGAAATCATGATGAATGCTTCCGCCCTGGCTTTTGTGGTCGGTGGCAGCCGTTGGGGGCAACCGGATGGTCAGGTGATGTTCATTCTGGTACTGAGCCTTGCTGCTGCCGAGGCGAGTATCGGCCTGGCGATCCTGCTGCAACTGTATCGCCGTTTCCAAACCCTCGATGTCGATGCTGCCAGCGAGATGCGCGGATGAACCTGTTACCTCTTACCTTCGTCTTTCCCCTTATTGGGTTTGTGCTGCTGGCGTTTTCCCGTAGCCGCTGGTCCGAAAACCTATCTGCCCTGATTGGAGTAGGCTCGGTCGGGCTATCTGCGCTTACAGCCGCCTGGGTTAGCTGGCAGTTCCTGTCCAGCCCGCCGCCTTCCGGCGCTGTCACCCAGGTGCTGTGGAACTGGATGACCGTTGATGGCTTTGCACCCAACATCGCGTTGTACCTGGATGGCCTCTCGGTAACCATGCTGTGTGTGGTCACCGGTGTAGGCTTTCTGATTCACCTGTTTGCCTCCTGGTACATGCGCGGTGAAGCAGGCTATGCACGCTTTTTTGCCTATACCAACCTGTTCGTGGCGAGCATGTTGTTCCTGGTATTGGGCGACAACCTGCTCTTCCTGTACTTTGGTTGGGAAGGTGTAGGCCTGTGCAGTTACCTGCTGATCGGGTTCTACTACAGCGAACGTGCCAACGGTAACGCCGCACTCAAGGCCTTTATCGTAACCCGCGTGGGCGACGTGTTCATGGCCTTCGGTCTATTCATCCTGTTTATGACATTAGGCACCCTGGATATCCAGGAGCTACTGACCCGTGCGCCAGACGTGTTTACGATGAATGATCCGCTGCTGATGCTGGCTACGCTGATGCTGCTAGGCGGCGCGGTAGGTAAATCTGCCCAGTTGCCTCTGCAAACCTGGCTGGCCGATGCGATGGCAGGCCCGACCCCGGTATCAGCGCTGATCCACGCAGCGACCATGGTGACTGCCGGCGTATACCTGATCGCTCGTTGTCATGGGTTGTTCGAGCTGACGCCTTCGATTCTGCATCTGGTAGGTATTGTAGGTGCGGTTACGCTGGTACTGGCAGGCTTTGCTGCACTGGTACAAACCGACATCAAGCGTATCCTCGCGTACTCCACCATGAGCCAGATCGGCTACATGTTCCTGGCCCTGGGTGTAGGCGCCTGGAGCGGTGCGATCTTCCACCTGATGACCCATGCGTTCTTCAAGGCACTTCTGTTCCTTGCATCCGGCTCGGTCATCCTGGCCTGCCATCACGAGCAGAACATCTTCAAGATGGGCGGCCTGTGGAAAAAGATTCCGCTGGCCTATGCAAGCTTCCTGGTTGGTGGCTCAGCGCTGGCAGCGCTACCGCTGGTTACGGCTGGCTTCTACTCCAAAGACGAGATCCTTTGGGAAGCCTTTGCCAGTGGCCATCAGAATCTGCTGATTGCAGGCCTGGTAGGCGCCTTCCTGACCTCGATCTACACCTTCCGCCTGATCTTTATCGTGTTCCACGGTGAGGCCAAGACTGAAGCTCATGGTGGTCACGGAATCGCGCATCATTTGCCGCTAATCGTCCTGATCGTACTGTCCACCTTTATCGGCGCCTGGATCACCCCACCGCTGGCGGGTGTACTGCCTCAGTCGGCCGGCCACGCGGGCGGAGAAGCCAAGCACAGTCTGGAAATTGCCTCGGGTGCTATTGCGCTGGCTGGCATCCTGTTGGCGGCCCTACTCTTCCTGGGCAAGCGTCGCTTTGTGAGCGCACTTGCCAAAAGTGCCCCGGGTCGCTTTTTTGGTACCTGGTGGTATCACGCCTGGGGTTTCGATTGGCTCTACAACTGGGTCTTCGTGAAACCTTACCTGGCAATTACCCGACTGCTGCGTAGCGACCCGATCGACAAAGCGATCCTGATTGTCCCGATCCTCGCGCGTGCCGGTAACCTCACGCTGAGCCTTACAGAGAACGGCCGCCTGCGTTGGTATGCCGCCTCCATCGTGGGTGGTGCAGTGCTGCTTCTGGCCGCACTGCTTCTGGCCTGACTTGAATCTACGAAAGGAATTGAGCCCGTCATGATTCTGCCTTGGCTAATCCTGATCCCCTTCATAGGCGGTCTGCTGTGCTGGCTAGGAGATCGCTCCGGCAATCTTCTGCCACGCTGGATTGCTTTATTAACCATGCTGCTGGAGCTGGTACTTGGCCTGTGGGTCTGGTGGCACGGTGACTTCAGCCTGGCCCCTGCTCCGGGTAGCGAGCAGAACTGGACCGTCGAATTCCAGTATCCCTGGATTGAGCGCTTCGGTATCAGTCTGCACTTTGCCATGGACGGCCTGTCGCTGCTTATGGTGTTGCTGACAGGTCTGTTGGGTCTTTTGGCTGTTGTCTGCTCTTGGCGCGAGATCCAGAAGCATGTTGGCTTCTTCCACCTGAACCTGCTATGGATTCTAGGTGGTGTGGTTGGTGTGTTCCTGGCTGTCGACCTGTTCCTGTTCTTCTTCTTCTGGGAGATGATGCTGGTGCCGATGTATTTCCTCATCGCACTCTGGGGTCATAGCTCCGCCGACGGCAAGAAGAGCCGAATTACCGCTGCTACCAAGTTCTTCATTTTCACCCAGGCCAGCGGCCTGATCATGCTAGTGGCCATCGTGGCCCTGGTGCTGGTGCACTATAGTGCAACCGGCGTGCTGACCTTCGAATATGAAGACCTGCTAAAAACGCAGATGGATCCAACGGTTGAATACCTGCTGATGCTGGGCTTCTTCATTGCCTTTGCCGTGAAGCTGCCTGCCGTGCCGGTTCACTCCTGGCTTCCCGATGCACACGCACAGGCACCAACAGCCGGTTCAGTAGACCTTGCCGGTATTCTGTTGAAAACAGCCGCTTACGGTCTTCTACGCTTTGCCGTACCGCTGTTTCCCAATGCCTCGGCCGAGTTTGCGCCCATTGCCATGTGGCTCGGGATCATCGGAATCTTCTACGGTGCGTTCCTGTCCTTCGCACAGACTGACATCAAGCGTCTTGTGGCCTATTCCAGCGTTTCGCACATGGGCTTCGTCTTAATCGGTATCTACTCCGGCAGCCAGCACGCACTGCAGGGTGTCGTGGTACAGATGATCGCCCATGGTCTTTCGGCAGCAGGCTTGTTCATCCTGTGCGGTCAGCTCTATGAGCGTCTGCATACACGCGACATGCGTGAGATGGGTGGACTCTGGGGTCGCCTCCCCTACCTACCGGCCCTCAGCCTGTTCTTCGCTTCGGCGTCGCTGGGCCTGCCGGGTACCGGTAACTTCGTAGGCGAGTTCCTGATTCTGATGGGTGCGTTCCCGATGGTGCCGCTGACCGTTGTGATCGCTACATTCGGTCTGGTTGCGGCTTCGGTGTACTCATTGATCATGATCCACCGTGCGTACTTCGGTCCTGCGAAGTCTGAAGGGGAATTGCCGGGGCTCAATGCACGCGAGCTGTCCATGGTACTGCTTCTGGTCGGTCTGCTGATCCTCCTGGGTGTTTATCCGCAGCCCATTCTGGATACGTCGGCAGCCAGCATGAGTGGTGTACACCAGTGGCTGGGTACAGCTTTCTCTTCCATTGTTTCTGCCCGGTAGTAGCGCCATGACCTTTACAACGGAACATCTCATCGCACTTCTGCCGCTCCTCATCACCGGTCTGACCGCCGTTGTGGTGATGCTGGCGATAGCCTGGCGGCGCAACCACACCGTGATTCCGACACTGTCGGTAATCGGTTTGAACCTGGCCCTGCTGTCCATTGTGTACTCGATGCGGGTCGTCGATATCGACGTCACCAGCCTCATGCGCATGGATGGCTACACCTACTTCTATACCGCACTGATCCTGATTACCACGTTGGCATGCATGACGCTGTCGCATGCTTACATGGAGGGATACTCCAGCAATCGTGAAGAGCTTTACCTACTGCTTTTACTGTCCTGTACGGGCGGTATCGTGTTGGTAAGCTCGCAGCACCTGGCTTCGCTGTTCATTGGCCTTGAGCTGCTGTCCGTACCGGTGTATGGCCTGGTGGCCTATTCCTACTTCAATCGCCGCTCCCTTGAGGCTGGCATGAAGTATCTGGTGCTATCTGCTGCTGGCTCGGCCATTCTGCTGTTTGGCATGGCCCTGCTATATGCACAGTCCGGCACCCTGAGCTTTAGCGGAATCGGTGCGCAGCTGACTCAGCAAGCCTCGGCCGGCCTGCTGCTGGAACTCGGTATCGGCATGATGATCGTAGGTCTGGGCTTCAAACTGTCGCTGGTACCCTTCCACTTGTGGACGCCAGATGTCTATGAAGGCGCACCGGCACCGGTGGGCGCTTACCTGGCTACTGCGAGCAAGGTTGCCGTTTTCGCTGTCGTGGTTCGTCTGTTCCAGACCATGCCCGCTGCGCTGAACGATACATGGCTGCATAACCTGATCGCTTTCATCGCCATCATCTCCATTCTGGTCGGCAACCTCTTGGCCCTGATGCAGAGCAACCTCAAGCGTCTGCTGGGCTACTCTTCCATCTCACACTTTGGATACCTGCTCGTAGCCCTTGCTGCCAGCAATGGTATTGCGGTAGAGGCGATTGGGGTGTACTTGGCGACTTATGTCGTTACCAGCCTGGGAGCCTTTGGCGTGATCGTGCTCATGTCCAGCCCAAGCAATGGCACACGCGATGCCGATGCGCTGTTCGAGTACCGCGGACTGTTCTGGAGACGCCCGTATCTGACCGCCGTTCTAACAGTGATGATGCTGTCGCTTGCAGGTATTCCGCTGACGGCGGGTTTTATCGGCAAGTTCTACATTATTACGGTGGGTGTCGAGTCCCATCTGTGGTGGCAGACCGCGGCGGTCGTTATTGGTAGCGCCATCGGCCTGTTCTATTACCTGCGTGTCATGGTAACGATGTATCTGGTACAACCAGGTCTTAGCCGTCACGATGCACCCATGAACTGGGGTGAGCGTGCCGGCGGTATCATGCTTATCGCCATTGCAGCCCTGACGCTGCTGTTGGGTGTTTACCCGCAGCCCTTGTTGCAAGTGCTTCAACATACAGGCCTGTAAGGGCCTCTCATAAAAAAGCCCCAGTGATGGGGCTTTTTTTTTATTCCTCCTCACGGTGCATGAAGAGGTCCCATACCGACATAAAGAGCGCCGCCACCAATGGGCCAATGACAAACCCGTTGAGACCAAACAGTGCCATTCCGCCTAGTGTGGAAATCAGTACCACGTAGTCGGGTAGCTTGGTGTCCTTGCCCACCAAGATAGGACGCAGAATGTTATCCACCAGACCGATGACAATAACGCCGAACAGGATCAGTACAACCCCTTGCCATATCGAGCCTGTCAGAAGGAAGTAAACCGCAACCGGCCCCCAGATCAGCCCAGCGCCTACCGCTGGCAACAAAGACAGGAACGCCATTATCACGCCCCAGAGGACGGCAGCCTCGACGCCGAGTACCCCCAGGATGAAGCCTCCCAGAGCGCCCTGAACAATCGCTACAATAATGTTGCCCTTGACAGTGGCCCGGATAACAGCCGTGAACTTGCGTAGCAGGCTGCGCTTGTGAATCTCGCTCAAGGGAATGGCTTTGCGGATCAGCCCTACGAGGTATTGCCCGTCTCGAAGCAGGAAAAACAGCAGGTACAGCATGATGCCAAAGCTGATGACCAACTGAAACGTCCCCTGCCCTACCAACAAGGCCCTGCTTGCCAATGCCTGACTACCTTGGGCAACGCTTTGCGTCAGGCGCTCGCGAATACTTTCTGGGTCAGTGATATCGAATCGGTGCAGTACACTTTTGATACCGTTCGGTAGTGCCTGCCACATGTGCTGAAAATATTCGCCGAAATTCAGCTGGCCGCTGTTGATTCGCTGATACAGCGCACTGCCTTCCTGAACAAGAGAAATACTAATCGCCGTGACCGGCAGAATCACGATGAGTAAACAAACACCCAAGCTGCTCAGCGCGGCAAGGTTTTTACGATTGTTGTAGCGCCTGAGAAACCAGCGCTGCATAGGGGCGAAAATAATTGCCAGGATCGCTCCCCAAAAAACCGCGCCGTAATAGGGCAACAGAATCCAGGCAAATGCGATCGAGACAATAATCAGAAGAAAGATAAATGTTCTATTTTCAAGTCGCGTGCTTTTCATCAGGGTTCCAAAGTCCATTCAAGAGCAACGAGCGTCGCTTTTGGTTAGAACACTGGATACCACGCACTTGTTCCTGAGGGCTCAGCCAGAGCCCTCAGGAATGTCGATTTAAACGCGGAACTGCTTGACCAGGCCGTGGAGGCGATCCCCTAGCGAGACTAGCCCCTGGGTAGTGGTCGCACTCTGCTCAGCCCCTGCCGTCATGGTTTCAACCGCGCCAGCAATCTCGTGGACGCTACGGTTGATTTCCTCGGAGACCGCCGTCTGCTCTTCGGCTGCACTGGCTATCTGGGCGTTCATGGCATTAATCGTACCGATCAGCTGGCTGATGGTATCGAGCGAGGCGCCTGCCTGACTGGCCTGGACAGTCGTACTTTCACCTGCCGCACCAGAGCGACGCATCGACTCAACCGCCTTTTGCGTACCCTGTTGCAGGCGATCGATCATTCCCTGGATCTCCTGGGTACTTTGCTGAGTACGGCTTGCCAGGGCACGAACTTCGTCGGCCACGACCGCAAAACCACGACCCGCCTCACCAGCCCGAGCCGCCTCGATAGCAGCGTTCAAGGCCAGCAGGTTGGTTTGCTCGGCAATGGAACGGATAACATCCAGTACGCTGACAATAGACTGTACGTCCTGCTGCAGACTGTCGAGCGACATGCCGCTGTCACGCACTTCATCGACCAGAGAATGGATGCCTGCCACACTACCCTCAACCACACGCTTGGCTACACGCCCTTGCTCATCGGTCTCACGGGCAGCTTCTGCCGCTTGCTGGGCACTTTGCGCCACTTCATGAGCCGCTGCGGACATCTCGTTGATAGCCGTGGCAACCTGATCGGTTTCGCTACGCTGGCGCTGCATGGCCTGCTCGGTACGACGAGCCTGGGCAGCCACCTCATCCAACAAACCGGTAAGCTGCTGAGTGATGTCGATTACCTGCTGTACGGTTCCATGAATTTTGCCGACGAATCGATTGAACGAGCCAGCAAGCCGGCCCAACTCGTCGTTACTCTGCACCGGCAGTCGACGTGTCAGATCGCCTTCGCCATCAGCAATGTCATCAAGGTTTGCACGCATGAGCTCAAGCGGACGCAACACTCGCATGGCAAATAGATGAGCCGCAATGGCGATGATGACCAGCACTACCATCGAGACGCCGATGATAGATAACAGCTGCGTCAGGGTCTGCGCACGTACATCGGCCTCGATCTTGCCCAGCCGCTCCTCAATGCCATCCAGGTTGATGGCAGAGCCCAGGACCAGGTCCCACTTGGGCAAGTACTCGGTATAGCTCAACTTGGGAACCAAGGTAGTTTTGCCAGGCAATGTAGAGGAATAGCGGACATAATGAGTGCCATCCTTACCTGCACGGACCAGCTCCTTGTTCAGGTAAACGCCGTTCGGATCCTTGTTATCACGAAAGCTCTTGCCTATGCCTTCAGCGTCGTTTCCCTTGAAAAGGCGGATGACGTTTGAGTCATAGCCAAACATATAGCCATCTTTGCCATAGGTGATGCCAGACAAAATCCTGATTGCCTCGGCGCGGGCCGCCTGATCACCGTCGGCTGAAGCATCGTAGAGCGGCTTGACCGCTGTCAGGGCAACCTGCACGTAATTCTTCAGGGTTACGTTGCTTTGCTCCATCAAGCGATCACGCGTTGTCTGTATATCGCGCTCGGCTTTATTGCTCAGCATCACATAGGAAATACCGCTGATGATCAGGGTAGTAATCACAACAGGTAGGAGCGCCAGCAGGAGCACCTTGGCTTTTAAACTCATCACTGAGACCTCTTAGGTTGTTATCTAAGTAGGTTTTCGGCCAAGCGAAACGAAAATGAAGGTCGATCGATAGTGCTCTATCCGTATGGTCTCAATCACCGGGAGCAGATCGGGAGGCTCGGAGCGGCAGCCGGACCAAAACTTTCAGCCCGCCCAGGGAACTGCTTTCCAGACTGAGCGTACCTGCGCAACTGTCCACAATGTCACGCGCAATACCAAGGCCCAGGCCATGTCCCATGACTCGCTCATCCAGACGCGCACCTCGCTCGAGAATATCCTGCCTGGATTCAGGCGCGATACCTGGCCCATCATCATCAATACTGATCTCATAACAGGCATCTTTCTTCAGTACCGTCAGCTCTACCTGGCTGCTCGCCCATTTACAGGCGTTATCCAACAGCGTACCCAGCAATTCAAGCAGGTCTTCGCGATCCCAGGGCAGTTTCAAACCGGAAGGCACATGACAGGAGATCGTCAGGTCGTTGTCATGGATCTGCTTGAGCATGGCGCAGAGCGAAGGCAATTCAGCCTCGCAGTCCAGATAGACACCGGGAAGCTGGTCACCGGCCAGGCGAGCACGGCGCAACTCCCGCTCAAGACGCTGCTGGATCTGCTCAAGCTGATCGCGCAGGATGTTCTGCAGTTCAGGATGCGCACTCAGTTCTTGCCGCTCCGCAAGGCTTACCAGCACGGCCAGAGGCGTTTTCAATGCATGCCCCAGATTACCGATGCCATGGCGGGCACGCTTGAGATTATCCTCGGTATGACGCAGCAGATGATTGATCTGCTCCACCAGCAGCTCAAGCTCTTGGGGAACCTGCGTATCCAGCTGGCTGCGCTGCCCCTGTTGCAGTTGAGCCACTTGTTGCCGGACCCGTTCAAGTGGATTTAAGGCGCGCCTTACCGTAATCCGTTGTAGAAAAAGGATTACGATTAACGCAACCAGCCCAATACCTGCACCTATACGCAGCATTCGACTGAAACTGGTCAGGAGCGGGTTGTAATCCTGTGCAACGACAATGCTGAGCTTTTGCCCCAACCGCTGATAATCCGCGCGATAGACCAGGAGGCGCTGATCTCCGGGGCCATTGACGAGATGTCCGGTCAGCCCTACGTGCGTAGGTCTCTCAAGCACATGATCCCAGAGCGACCGGGAGCGCCAGCGAGGTTCTCCTATGTCGATCTCGAAATAACGTCCGGAAAATGGCCGTTGATAGGCGGGATTAAGGCGCTGCTCATCCAGCTGCAGCCCGTTTGGCCCCCGCGCAATAGCCACCAGGAGGTTTTCGCTCTCTGTCTGAAGTCCGCTTCCCAGATAATCCCGTAGCGCCGTATCAACCAGCCAGCGTGCGCCCAGTATCAATAAAAGTCCGGATATCAGCAGAGCGGAGGCCAAGCCAATGCTCAGTCGCTGCTGAATGGACTTCATGCAGATTTCCCGAAGCGGTAGCCCTGTCCTCGCCGTGTCTCGATAATATCGCGCCCCAATTTACGCCTGAGATGGTTCACGTGCACCTCGATGACATTGGAGTCACGCTCGCTTTCACCGTCGTAGAGATGTTCACCCAAATGACTTTTGGACAGGATCTGCCCTGCATGCAACATGAAATACCGCAGCAGCCTGAACTCTGCGGCGGTCAGCTCGATGCTTTCATCCCCGCGATTAACACATTGCCGTGACTCATCCAGACTCAGACCGGAAGCCTGCAATGTCGGCTGATTCACCAGCCCGCGGGCACGCCGCAATAATCCTTGAATCCGCAAGGAAAGCTCTTCAGGGTGGAACGGCTTGGTCAGGTAATCATCGGCGCCAGCCTTGAGCCCATCGATACGCTCGGCCCAACCACTGCGCGCCGTTAGAATCAGTACCGGCGTAGAAAGTCCCTGCGTGCGCCACTCCCTTAGCACATCCAGCCCAGAACGCCCCGGCAGTCCCAGATCAAGTACGATAAGGTCATAAGGTTCGACTGCCCCCTGGTATGCCGCATCACGGCCATCAGCCAGCCAGTCTACGGCATAGCCTTGTCGTGTCAGGCTGGCCATTAACTCATCCGCCAGGGGAACACTGTCCTCTACCAACAACAGACGCATCAGTCGTCTACCTCGTCCTTCAAAATCGTACCGTCAGTGGCGCTGATTTCCAGCTCGCGCACAACGCCCTTGTCTACCAGAAACTCGATCTCATAGACATAAACACCATCTTCCTCCTCAAGCTCCGCCTCCAGCAATGTTGCCTTTGGATAGCGCGCATAAGCCTGGTTGATAAGCTGCTCAAGAGGACGAATTCTTCCTTCCTGACGAAGCCGCAACGCCTCATCCTGGTCAAGGTCGCGAGCGATTGAAAGCCCGCTGGCTGACAGCAATGTCAATACCAGCAGGCCTTTCATCATGCTGCTACCCAGGCTCAATCGTCCTGTACATCCTTGAGCACTTCGCCCGTTGCGGCATCGAGTTCCAGATCCCATGTCACACCTTTCTGGTCACGTAACTCAACCTGATAGATATAGCGGCCATATTCTTCTTCCAGCTCAGTGTCGTGAGTCGTCGAGCCAGGATGCTTGGCGATAGCCGCCTTGTTCAATACGTCGAAGGATTTGATGGTACCTGCATCACGCAGCTTGAGCGCTTCGTCAGGTCCCAGGTCGCGGGCTTGGGCCGCACCGGCCAGAGCGGTCAGGCTGGCAGCGGCAATCAATGTAGTCAGTGCTTTCATGCATATGTCCTCACGGGTTATTCAGTGAGTTCACCTTAACGAGGCAGCCTTAATTCAGCCTTAATCTCATTTTGGAACTACATGGTCAGCCCAACGGTCTTTCGCAATCAATGTTATACCTGCTCCGCATCGCGGCGGTGCGTTTGTATACTGGCTGTCCGTATGGAGTCTTCATGACAGCTATTCACATCAAATCTCCTTCCCTCATTATCCGCGCGGGCACGCAGGCGCTGGCGAATATTCGCCAACAGGGCCTGTCACCTGCAGACGTAGGTATTATCCCGGGCGCAGCAGGCGGCCCGAAAGCACTAGGCTTGCAAGGGCTAGACATCGCGCTGTTTGGTGAATGGCTGCCTCGCTCACCACGGGTGCGCGCATTGGTTGGCGCATCCATTGGGGCCTGGCGCTCCGCATGTGTCTGCCTACCGGACCCGGCAGGCTCATTACGCCGGCTGGGCGACCTTTATACCGGATTGCATTTTCCCAAAGGTATTGGAATCAGGCAGATCAGTCAGATTTGCGAAAGCATGCTGGATGAACTGCTGGGAGGGCGTGACGAGGCGATTCTGACCGCCCCAGGCTATCGCCTGAACATCATGATTGTTCAGGCATTGGGCCCTCTGGCCAGTGACCAGCGCCGAACATTAAGCCTTGGCCTGGGCGCTGTGATCCGCGACAACCTGATAGCACGGTCTCGTCTGATTCGCCATTTCAGCCGTATCGTGGCCCATGATTTGCGCCAGGCGCCGCCGCTGGATGAACTGAATGATTTCCCAACGCAGTACCATGCGCTTCGCCCCGACAACCTTCGCCAGTCGCTGCTGGCGTCAGGCTCCATTCCACTGGTCATGGAGGGCGTAACAGATATCCCTGGCTTTGGCTCCGGTACTTACCGTGACGGGGGACTGCTCGATTACCATCTGGATCTTCCCTATCGCGGGAATGACATTGTGCTCTATCCACATTTTATCGATCGCATCATTCCTGGGTGGTTCGACAAGGGCATCTTCTGGCGCAAGGCCAATACACATAACCTGCGAAATGTGGTGCTACTGGCACCCTCACGGTCTTACCTTGAGCGGCTACCTGGTCGAAAGCTTCCCGACCGCAAAGATTTCACCCGTTATGCAACCGACCCTGCCACACGGCAACGTCACTGGCATACAGCGATGGCGGAAAGCCAGCGACTGGGTGATGAGTTTCTGGAGCTTGCCGAAAGCGGCCGGTTAAAAGATCAGATATTGCCTCTCGTCTAGAGCGACGAACCGGCTACTGGCCCTGCGGTCTTCATAGAAAGCAGTCCACAGCCGGTGTTTTCATGTCAGAGAGTGCCTCATTTATTCCCCCGACCGCCGAGGGTACGCTGCCCGCCCCTGGAGACGAGCGCGACGATACAGGTACAGCCCTGTGCCCCCCGCTACCCTCGGACCTTCACTATGTGGATGACACGCAGCCGGGCCTGCGGCGAAAAAAGCTGCGCGGGAAATTTATCTACCTGGATGCCCAAGGCGAACGTATTCGCGATCAGGCTGAAATTGACCGCATCAACAAACTGGCCATTCCACCCGCCTATACGGATGTCTGGATCTGTGCCGATCCTTGTGGCCATTTACAGGCAACGGGGCGGGACGCCCGAGGACGCAAGCAATACCGATATCATCCACGTTGGCGCGAAATCAGAGACACTGACAAATACGAACGGATGCTGGAGTTCGGCAATGCCCTTCCCAAACTGCGCAAGCGGATAGAAGAGCATCTGGCGCAACGCAAGCTGAACCGGGAAAAGGTCATGGCGACCGTTATCAGCCTGCTGGACGCCACCTTGATTCGCGTAGGCAATCAGCAATATGCCAAAAGCAATAAATCGTACGGCCTGACAACCCTGCGTAACCGACATGCAGACGTTACCGGCAATACGATTCGCTTTCACTTCCGCGGCAAAAGCGGCGTCGAGCACAACATCAAGCTGACAGACCCGAGGCTTGCACGTACCGTCAAGCGCTGCCTTGAGCTACCCGGCCAACACTTGTTTCAGTATCTGGATGAAGATGGCGATCGGCATACGGTCACCTCGTCAGACGTAAACGCCTACCTGCACGAACTCAGTGGTGCCGATTTTACTGCCAAGGATTACCGCACCTGGGCAGGCAGCGCCTTGGCTCTGTCTACTCTCAAGTCACTGCGCTACGAAACTCAAACTGAAGCCAAAAAGCACCTTCAGGAGATGGTCAAGCAAGTATCCAGTACGCTGGGCAACACACCGGCAGTATGCCGCAAGTGTTATATCCACCCGGGCGTCATGGATGCATTTATGGCTGGCGAACTCGGCTCGCTACCCAAGCCGCGCAAACGCAAGGGACTTCGCGAAGAGGAAGTCACCCTGCTCATGTTTTTAGAGCGCCTGGTCGAGAAGACGCAGGCAGCTTAGGTACTCGAGCCGCCTACTAGAGGCGGCTCTGGAACAGCGGTTGATGCTCCTGGCACTGCCTGGCGGAAAGCAGAAAGACCCCGTGACCGCCCCGCTCGAACTCGAGCCACGTAAAGTCGACTTCGGGATAAAGCGCTTCGACGTGTACCTGACTATTGCCCACCTCAACGATCAACGTGCCGGTGTCAGTGAGGTGATCCGCGGCTTCAGCCAACATTCGGCGCACCAGATCCAGCCCGTCTGAGCCACAGGCAAGGCCCATTTCCGGCTCGTGGTGATATTCAGCCGGCATATCGGCAAAATCTTCTGCGTCCACATAAGGTGGATTTGACACGATCAGGTCGAAACGCTGCCCTGGCAGTCCAGCAAACCCATCCCCTTGCACGGTATAAACCCGGTCTTCAAGGTCATGCCGCTCTATGTTCTGCCAGGCGACCTCCAATGCATCAAAGGAAAGATCGGCCAACGCGACTTCTGCATTAGGGAACGCATAAGCACAGGCAATACCAATGCATCCCGAGCCGGTACAGAGGTCTAGGATTCGAGCAGGCTCATGGGGTAGCCAAGGCACAAAGCGGGCATCAATCAATTCAGCAATCGGTGACCGTGGCACCAACACACGTTCATCAACCATAAACGGCAGCCCACAAAACCAGGCTTCGCCTAACAAATAAGCCGTCGGAATGCGCTCCTGAATCCGTCGGTGAAGCAGGACGCTCAAGTCGTAGCGCTCATCATCTTCCAACCGGCAATCCAGGTAGCTGTCAGACATTTCCCAAGGCAGATGCAAGGCGCCTAACACCAGCTGCCTGGCTTCATCCCACGCATTGTCGGTGCCATGGCCAAAATAAAGCCCTTCGGCGTGGAAGCGGCTCACCGCCCAACGGATATAGTCACGAAGAGTGCGTAAACGGGATTCGGTCATCTAGGGCTCCTTTTCAGCGGCATAGTGTAGCCTTGCAGCTCTGCCCACGAAACGTCAGATGCACTCGTCCAGTCTAGCGGCGCGTCCTGGCAATCAGGCCACCCAGAACGCCCGTTACACAGCCGGCCAGCAGACCTCCTACATGAGCGCCATTAGCAATGGCACCAAAGCCAAGCACATCAATGGCGCCGGTCAGGCATATACCCAGCCAGGCAAGCATCATGATGACAACGCCCTTTGGCATTCGATACGCTGGGGTGGGTGCCAACAGCTGGAATAACCAGCAATGGCCCAGCAGGCCATAGAGCACACCTGACAATCCGCCAAACAGTGCCGGGCCACTCCACCAGTACTGCACAAGGTTGGCTGCCAGTGAAAAGAGGACGGTTAACGCCAATAGCATCCACCCCTTTTGACGAAACTCAATGCGGCGCCCCAGCTCCCAATACCACAGGGAATTCATGGCCAGATGCAAAACGCCAAAATGCAGAAACATGGGTGAAACAAACCGCCACCACTGATTTTGTTCAAGGGTATAGGAGACGGGATAGAACTCGATGTACGTATCGTAAAGCCGAAAGTCCAGAAAAGTAAGCCAGCGAACAACCTCATAACGATCGCCCAACAAGGTAATCGCAGCCACGACCAGTGTGATGAGCAGGACGCCTGCAGTTACAGGACTTGCCCGTAGCTGCTCCTTGAAGCCAGGCCGAGTTACAGTAGGCCGAACATCAGAGATCTCACCGGCCGCGTCCCCCTGCGGATAGCGTGCATACAGGTTACGCACCTCGTCTACCAGTCCCGGATCATTAACCCACACCACTTGTGCATCGCGTTCTTCAGTCACTCGGTGAGGAATATGCAGACGACGGAGTAATTGCGTAAACCCTAGCAGGTCCGTTTCGAGTCCTACACGTAACGCAGGCTGTGCATTCATTCCGCCCCTCCTGTTGACGGCACATCGACCCAGACGAATTTCTTTGGATCCAGACGATGCTCCTCATCCAGCCGATACGCCACCAGCTTTCCGTTGTTCACGGCACTGTAATCCAGACAGGCGAGATTAGGCCGTATCGGTTCAGGATGACCGTCGAGCCAGTAATGCCCTACAAACAGCAGCGGCTCATCGATGCCATAACACATCAAGCTGGACTTCTCGGTTTCACTTAGCCGCTCGCAGGCCACATCATCCGGCAAACCATCTGGCTGAAAGACAATATCGCCGTATGTTTGCGGGTCTTCCTCCCAGAATTTGGTTCGGAACCGACCGCGTGTGAAGCCATCACGCCCCGTCATTTTCATGCCGTTGGGCAGCGGCAGGGAAACGCCATTGAGCAGCCGAGAGCAGGCGCGATTAGCCAGGCTCCCCGGAATGGCCGACTGCTGAATGAATCGCTCATCGATATACCCACCCGGATAGACCTCATCAATGGCAGCAATCAGGGGCGAATCCCAATAGGCATGTACCAGCCTGAAACGTCCGGCATCGATATACAAGGGCAACTCATACAGCCATCTGAGAAAGTCATTCCACTCCGCAGAATGGTGATCGAACTGCACCAAGGTCGTCTGGATCACCCGCTCGTAACGAGAGGTATGCTCACGAACGTATCGCTTGTGACTTTCTGGCGGCGCTGGCGTGTGCCAGCTCAAGGCATTGATTTCATGGTTACCCAGCAGGCACATTGCCTGGCCTGCCTCCACCATGTCACGAATGCAGTGCAGTGACTCTCGCACATGAGGCCCACGATCAAGGATGTCTCCTAGAAAGAGCGCCATCCTTCGCGGATGCTGCCAGACACCGTTGTGTCGGCGATAGCCCATTTGGTCCAGCAAACGTTCAAGCACATGAGCGCAGCCGTGAATATCGCCTATCAGGTCATAGCCACGATCAGGGTCAAGCATCAATCATTCCCCAGACGGCTGCTCCAGCCGAGCTTCGTCCGGCAAACCTCGTAATAGTTATGATCCAGTGGGTGGATGAGTCGCAGTTTGTGCGGCTTTTTCTGGATGGTTACGACGTCACCAGGCGCGCAATTAAGATGATTCTGTCCATCACATGAGACCTGCGGATAGATCTGCATGTTCGGCGAGACCACGATTTTCAGCTCGCTGTCGCCACTGACTACAATGGGGCGGCTGGACAAGGTATGTGGGTACATCGGCACGATGACAATCGCATCCAGTTTGGGATGCATGATGGGCCCTCCGGCTGACAGCGAGTAGGCTGTCGAGCCTGTGGGTGTCGCGACGATAAGCCCATCGGCCTTCTGAGCGCAGACGAACTTGCCATCGATATGCAGGGCAAACTCGATCATGCGGGTCGATTTGCCCGGATGCAGGACAACATCATTCAGAGCATCGGCCTGACCAATCGTTTCTCCCTCACGGCAGACAAAAGCATCCAGAAGAAAACGTGTCTCGACGATATACTGCCCCTCAAGCACCTCGGCTACCTTGGTCTCAAGCTCATCCGGGCGAATATCGGTCAGAAAACCCAGATTGCCACGGTTGATACCCAGAACAGGTACACGCGGGCGCGCCAGTACACGTGCCGCCCCCAGCAGACTGCCATCGCCTCCTACCACAATAACCAGATCGCAGACCTCGCCCATGGTTTTGCGTGAGCAGGTTTCCAGGCCGTGACCGGGCATGACCTCGGCGATAATGTCTTCTAAGATCACATGCAGGCGCCGCGCCAATAAGAATGTTTTGAGCCGGCGAATGGTATCCAGCACTTGAGTGCTGCCCAGACGGCCGATAATGCCGATTTTCTGAAAAGAGTCCATACGCGGCCGTAGCCCTTCTATGGCAGGAATGTCGATAAATTATGCGGGCAAGCGGCAAGGCACAGCAAACCGTACACCCTTGTCCAACTCGGCGTATGCTTGAGTGATGAGCAATCCACTCCAAGCACTGGCCGTACTGCCTTACACGCTTCGCCACCCAGCGGTGCGTGATCTAGCCTGGGTAATCACCTCTCCGCCCATCCTGGACCGAGCGGAACAACGTCACCCCTTGGCTGCAAGCAATTGGACAGCAAAACCTGGCAAATTAGCCGATTGGCTCCATGAGCTTGATCGAAGTCCTGCATTGCTGACAGGCTGGCTTACCCAGGGAAGCGACCGCCGCCTTGGGCGGTACTACGAATTGCTCTGGCAATTCGCCCTCATCAATGCCCCTGGGGTTGAGTTGCTGGGAGCCAACTTACCGCTCCGTACGGCGACTCATACGCTGGGCGAGCTTGATCTTCTGATCCGAGATGATGAAGGCGTTCATCACCTTGAAGTAGCGGTTAAATATTATCTGGCAACGGGCCTTCCGCAATCACCGGAATGGTTGGGCCCAGGTGGCGAAGATCGACTCGAACGCAAGCTGAATCACTTTCTAAACCGTCAGTTACCCTTGTCGCAGTCTCCGGAAGCACGCGTTCTGTTTAAAACACTCGGTATCGTCTCTGTCCAGCCTTGGCTATGGATGGGCGGTTATCTGTTTTATCCACCCGCGGGTGCCACACCATTTCCCAGCTGCTCCCCACACCATTTGCGGGGTTTGTGGCAACGCTTTGATAAAGCGAAGCCTGAAGAGGAAGGCGCATGGAAACTACTTCCCAAGCAGCGCTGGCTTGCGCCTGCACACCGACACGATGGACATGCTCCATTCGACTTCAACGTCGAGCCCCATTGGCCTCGGTTACTTGTGCACCTTGACGAGGACGGCCAGGAAGACCACCGTTTATTCTGGGTACCTGAGACATGGCCTTTTATACCGGAGAAGGCCGAACACTAATCTAGTGCTTCAGCAGCTTTAACAGGTTGTCCTGCATCGCCCGACGCCCCTGTAGACCGCCCGTATGCAGCGCTATAATGCGCTGTCCGGCTGGAATATCACCCGCTTCAACCGTACGGCGAAGCGCCAGCAATAGCTTGCCTGTATAAAGTGGCTCGAGTGGTATTTGTGTTTCGGTCTCGAACGAGGCCATAAAGCTGGCCAATTCGGCATCAATACGTGCAAATCCTCCTAAACTCGCATCGAGCCAACGGATATCTGCATCAGGTTGGCCCGCCTCGCGCACCCAACGCGCCACCTGATCGGGAACGTTGTAGCGCAGCGGGACAGATAGCGTCCCGATGACAGGATGTCTGCCAGCCTCTCCTACAGCCAGACCGGCCAACGTCGTTCCCGTACCAGCAGCCACCCACAGCGCATCATAATCAGACCAGCCAATCGTGTTCAGCTGCGTCTTAATATAAGCAACCAGAGGTATACACCCCTGCATGCCCAGCGAGCCACCGCCCCCTTCGGGAATAGGCAAATAGCCTGGGTAACGTGCCAGCCATTCACCCCAGAACTCGTCATCGCGTCGGGCCCGATAACCTCCGTAACCCAACCAGTGCAACTCCATTTTCCATTTGCGCAGGTCATCAACTGTTGGCGTATCCTGCGGCTCGCCTCTCAGGAGCCCTACAGTTTTCAAGCCGAGCCGTTGTCCGGTAGCTGCAAGTGCATGCAGATGATTGGAGTGCGGGCCACCGAGGCTAATCAATCCTGAAGCCCGTTTGGTATGTGCCTGCTGGAGGTAAGCCGCCAGCTTATAACTCTTGTTGCCGGAGACTAGAGGGTCCACTTCATCAAGTCGAAGCAGTGCCAGTCGGACTCCCGCCTTGCTCAGCCATGTGGTTGCAACTTCTTCCAGCGGTGGACTTTTTAACAACAAGTCCAATGCTAACCTGCCTGGTTTTTCAGAAACGCCGCTGTTTGATGCTGAGGACAGCAGTCAGACTCGCCTCGAATGAACTGGCGAGGTGAGTCAACACGTTGGAGCGGCTTACTACACGGCGTACCACCCGGTAATTTCCTTTGGCAAACAGGATGCTTGTAATGAGAGAGCCATTGCTCGTAATGCGGTTGTGTCACCCGGCAGTGCATAGCTGTGTAAGCCAATGGGCTTTCAACAAACCGCATGACATCCGTGCGTGACAGTGTCATGTGCCCTGCACCAGGCTGGTAAGTCACGAATATGACGCCACTGTCTGCCATTCTTTCAAGCAGCTTGCTGCCACTCCCCGCTTCAAGCCGTGCACATTTCGCCTTGAGCTGCTCGAGCTCTTCTTCCAATTGCGAGTCCAGCTCCTCCCGATAAGCCAGCTCAACTTCCCGGATGGCTAATTGTTCCTTGTAGTCGGCTACTGCCGTTTCGATACGGGCCTGCTGCTCGGCCTCGAATTGAATCTTGAACGCCTCGAGCTTGTATTCGCTGTTTTTCTCCAGGGCTCGCAATTGCTGAGTCAGCTCATTTCGAGTCGAACGATACTGACTGGCCTCCTGCTCCAGCTTTTTCATCAGCATACCGTTCATCCGCTCCTGCTCAGCCAAGGCAGCCTGCAGGTGCTCGGCTTCCTGCTTGAGCTGAACCAGCTCCTCTTCATGCTTGCGCGTTAGGGCGAGGATACGCAGCCGCTGCTGGCGCACAAGGTGGTCCATCTTTGCCTGATGCTCTTGTTCGAGATTGGCCAGATCAACATGTACAGTCGACGCAGAGGGCTCTTGAACATACCACTGATGCTCTTCTGCCATATGAAGCTGTTCAGGTTTGACTTCGTCAACGACAGCCTCGGTACGGGCCAGCCCAAGCTGATTACGCTTGATGCACTCTCGAAGCTCAATCAGGTCATTTCGACCTGCGACAAGTTCAGGGTCCCACAGGCTGGGCTGATGCCAGGAAATTGGACACTGACTGCGACAGGCAAGCCTGATAGGTCCTGCACCCAGATCCGGGCCACGCCCGGCGCGCTCGGCCATTTCGCGTAGCGGAATGTTCCAATTGGGGTCTGCAGCCCCCGTACGGGTGAAATCCAGATAGAAAAATACACCTGATCGGATGCACAGCTGTAGATCGATCGTCACATAGGCCAGCCGAACTCGCCGATGGGCGAATTGGGGCAACGCAAAGAAGGCATCCAGCAATGCTTCGAATTCGTGATAGAGCATTTCTTTGATGACTGATCCTTCTTCATCAAAGAACAGCACCGCTTCGGCTCGTTGAGCCTTATTCAATGTATTCATGGGGCAGTCCTCGACCCATTGGAAAAGCGCATGACTCATAGGCGCCTTGGCACCGGACGTACAACCGGACAGCACAACACTTTTATTTAAGGCACATCGGCCCTAAACCCATTGCTACAGTCTAGGGCCTTTCAGTTAAAAGACTAGGTGGCTTATGTGAACGACTCAGCACCTATGCACATTATTGTTTGGCAAGCTGTTTCAATGCATGCAGTCAGATTTCATAACATCGCTGCCAGGCGGGCACCCTGATTGATAGCCCGCTTGGCATCAAGCTCTGCAGCCACATCCGCCCCTCCAATAACATGCACACGCTGTCCCGCCGAAGACAGGGCATCCAACAGGTCTCGTTTGGGCTCCTGCCCCGCGCAGACAATGATGGTATCAACGGCCAGGACCCGAACGTCTTCACTAATCCGAATATGCAATCCTTGATCATCAATACGGAGATACTCCACCCCGTTCAGCATTCTTACCTGATGGTGTTTCAGGCTGGTGCGGTGAATCCAACCTGTTGTCTTGCCCAAGCCTTCGCCCATCTTGGTCGCTTTACGCTGTAACAGATAAACCTCTCGAGCAGGGGGTGTAGGCTCAGGCGAAATACCTGTAACTCCCCCTCTGGCCTGTAGGGTCGTGTCGATTCCCCACTCTCGCCAGAAGGCTGTCGGACTCAAGGTATCCAGATGCGCCTGATGAGTGACAAATTCAGCCACATCAAACCCTATTCCTCCCGCACCAATAACCGCTACCCGTGCACCAATGTCCTTATGTCCGTATATGGCGTCCAGATAGTTGATGACAGACGGATGCTCAATACCCGGGATGGATGGCGTACGCGGTACGATTCCTGTCGCTAGAACGATATCGTCATAACCGCCCTGAATCAGCTCTTCAGCCTGCACTTCGTGCCCCAGCCTTACGGTAACGCCTGTAAGCTCAAGACGTTTCCCAAAGTAGCGAAGCGTCTCGTTGAACTCCTCCTTGCCCGGTATACGCCTGGCAACATTGAACTGCCCCCCGATAATTTCGGAGCGCTCAAACAGGGTCACTGAATGGCCCCGCTGTGCTGCTATGGTGGCTGCTGCCAAACCCGCCGGTCCTGCACCAATGACTGCAATACGCTTGGTCTTACTGACAGGGCTGTAGTTGAGCTCGGTTTCATGGCACGCCCTTGGATTGACTAGACAGCTGGTCAGTTTGCCCGCAAAGGTATGATCCAGGCAGGCCTGGTTACAGGCGATGCACGTGTTGATCTCATTTGCCCGTCCTGTAGCAGCCTTTATAACGAACTCAGGATCAGCCAGGAACGGGCGCGCCATGGAGACCATATCCGCCTGCCCTTCTGCCAGTATGCGCTCTGCCATATCCGGCATATTGATGCGGTTGGTAGCAATCAAGGGGATATTCACTCTACCCTTCAGCTGAGCAGTTACCTGACTGAATGCTCCCCTTGGCACCAGTGTCGCAATCGTGGGAATGCGCGCCTCATGCCAGCCAATGCCGGTATTGATCAGCGTGGCGCCAGCCCGCTCGATCGCCTGGGCCAGTTGCATAATTTCTTCCGGGCTACTGCCGTCCTCTACCAGATCCAGCATGGACAGACGGAAGATCACGATAAACGCCTCACCCACTGCTTCCCGGATCTGCCGTACCACTTCTACAGCCAGGCGGATACGGTTCTCATAGCATCCGCCCCACTCATCTTCACGATGGTTGGTTCGCGCCACGATAAACTGGTTGATGAAGTATCCTTCCGACCCCATTACCTCTACACCATCGTAACCCGCGAGCTGAGCCAATCGGGCACACCGGACGTAGTCATTGATCTGCGTGTAGACTTCCTCGGTAGTCAGTGCCTTTGGCTTGAAAGGGTTGATAGGTGCCTGAAGAGCCGAAGGGGCAACAAGCTTTGGGGTATAGGCATAACGTCCTGCATGAAGAATCTGCAGGCAGATCTTTCCACCGCAGTCATGAACCGCCTGAGTGACTGTCTTGTGGCGGTAAGCCTCTTCCTCAGTAGTAAGCTTGGCCGCACCGCTATACACCGCACCCTCCTCGTTGGGCGCAATCCCTCCAGTCACGATCAGACCAACTCCACCGCGGGCACGCTCGGCAAAATAAGCCGCCATGCGCTCAAAGCCATCCGGCCGCTCCTCAAGCCCTGTATGCATGGATCCCATTAGTGTTCGGTTTCGCAGCTGGGTGAAACCCAGGTCTAGCGGCTCAAGCAAGTGAGGGTAATGAATAGCAGTCACGGGAATCTCCAAGGCCAATGGCTAAAAGCCTGTTATGGACGTTATGGGAAAAACATAAGCTGCCTGTCCCGCAGACTCAATCACCGTAAATGACAAGTCATTAACCATGGTGCACACCCCCGGCTTGGCTTTTAAAGGCATTTTCCCTACCCTGACGTGGAATTTTCAGCCAGAGTGTTCAAGCCCTTGGGCTCGCCTGGTTCAACGCGGAGCTTTAATGCGCAAGTTTGTATTTCTATTCATCATCTGCATCTTCGCTGCAGTCGCAGGCTGGATAGCCCAACGGCCGACCTTTCATTATTTATCGGATTTGCGAAGCGAGCTGGCAATCAATGCAGGCGAAGCCAAGGGCCACGGCAACCTGCTGGCGATTCAGCCGGAGCTGTTTGCACTCGACTACCAGACCCCTGAACGTTTGCGACTGAAGCTCGAAGGCTACCTCGCTAAAGCCCAGCGCGAGGGATTGCTCAATGACAAGACGATTGTGGTATTCCCTGAGCATATTGGAACAGGGCTTATGCTTACTGGCGAGAAACCTATCGTTTACAACACTGCCCAGCTAAACGAAGCTCGCCAGTGGCTGGCCCTCAGCAACCCCGTCAAGTTCACCCGTGCCTGGCTTGCATCAAAAAGCGATCAGCGATTCGATGAAGCCCTGCTGAGAATGAAAGCTTGGGATATGGCAGGAAACTATCAGATCCTGTTTGGCGGGCTGGCTCGCCAGTTTTCGGTTACTGTTGTGGCGGGCTCGATCGTTCTACCCTCTCCACGCGTGAAGGAAGGCCTATTGCGGGTGGGTACAGGCAAGCTCTACAACACCTGCGTAGTGTTTGATCCAACGGGCCATCCACTGGCAAAACCGTATCGCAGCCCCTGGCTATCCGGCAAAGAGCATACCGGCATCACGCCACAAGTCATTGAAACTGCTGCCGGCAAGCTAGGCGTCATCCTAGGCAGCGACTCAATTGACATGCAGGCGAACGTAAAGACGGACCTTTTGGTCATACCCGCCCTGAGCGAGCGCAGCACGCTGGACATACGCCAAGCACTTCAGGCTACCGGGGCGCATGCTGGCGTTCAGGTGTTTGCCAGCGGTCAAGCATGGGGGCTTCGCTCAACGCCTAAGAGCAAGCTTATGCTCAAGGAGCAACCGATTCTCACGCCACTCGATACCCCACAGGGCGGCGCCAAGTTGCTAAACCTCTGGCTATGAATCGAAAGCGCCTGCGCCTGGGTGATTTATCAGTAGGATTTGTCCACGCCCTGGCCAACGCGGTACGTGCCAGAGGCCACGATCCAACGACGCTGTTGCTCCGCTTCGGCATTGATGACTCGACGTTTGCAACACCAAATGCACGCCTGTCCATTCCCCGATACATGCGACTGGGACATGCTGCCATTCAACTTACCCAGGAGCCTGCTCTAGGACTGGATATCGGCCAGCAGAGCCTGCCTGTTCATCTAGGCCTTGCCGGCATAGCCAGCCTGCATGCACCAACACTGGGAGACGCCGCTCGTACGCTGCTGGATTATGAATTGTTGTACGGCAGCAATTACCGTGGACAGTCTCGCTTCACTCGCCAAGACAGCCATGCCTGGATGCATTTCTACTCCATCAGTCCTTACAACGATTACAACCGATTCGTGGTAGACCAAGTACTGTCTGGATGGATCGCAATGCTAGGAAACATCATAGGTAATCCTGTAAGGCCAACCAGGGTCCTGATCGAATATCCCCGCCCCTCCTGCACGGCATCTTACGACGAACGCTTTGGCTGCATGGTGGAGTTCGGTGCAGAAACCAATGCAATCATGCTTGATGCCAAGACGTTGGCCTTTCCAGGTCTTAGTTATTTTCCAGGCACCTGGAAAGCGCTTCTGGACATCTGCAGAACTGAGCTGCAGCAGATTACACGGCAACACAGTCTAACCGAGCGTATCGTATCTATACTCGGCCCTCTGCTAAAAAACGGAGAGCCTTCGCTTGAAGAAATTGCAAAGCGTCTACAGATGCCTGCCTGGACACTGCGACGAAAGCTGGCAGATGAGGGAACACGTTATCTGGATATTTTGAACGATACGCGTCGAGAGCTTGCTATAAGCTATATTCGCGATACAGATTTAAGCTTTGGAGAAGTGGCGTACGTGCTTGGCTTTGCCTCTGCCGCTGCGTTTCAGCGAGCGTTCAAGCGTTGGACACTCCTGACTCCGGGAGATTTCCGCAAAGCTATTCGCAAGGAAGGTTAAGCGTTTGTGTTTGCAGTAGTGCCTGCTCACTAAACCTGACAGTTAACGAAGCAAGCTTTTGAGATAATCATCCAAGTGGCATGTCATGCTTCGAGTTGCTCGGAGATGGCACAAGGATGTTAATGAGAGCAAAGATAAAATGGCGCAGCGGACGGGACTCGAACCCGCGACCCCCGGCGTGACAGGCCGGTATTCTAACCGACTGAACTACCGCTGCGCGTCGGTCGGGCTAACGCCCGGAAGAATCAAGAGGTCACCCTCTTGGATGGCGCGCATTTTGCGCATACCTCTTTGATCCGTCAAGATTTATTTATCATTTAATCCAAATAAATCATTTTCTTGGTCATTCCACCGTCAACGGTAAATTCCTGACCGGTAACAAATTCAGCTTCCTCTGATGCAAGCCAGGCTACCAGCGCTGCCACATCTTCTACGGTGCCTACCCTTCCTACCGGATGCTGCTCATGATCCAGCTCCGTCAACGGCTCAGCCTGTTGCTGAGAAAGATCCCGGGAATCAATCCAGCCAGGGCTGACAGCGTTCACACGAATATCTGGTCCAAGGCTCATGGCCAGCGCATGGGTAAGTGCAACAAGACCTCCTTTGCTGGCAGCATAGGCTTCGGTGGATATTTCTGACTGCTGCGCGCGCGTCGATGCCACATTGACGATGGAACCACGATTGGCACGAAGATAGGGAGCGGCATACTTGGCTGTCAGCATAGCGCCCGTCAGATTAACCGATAGCACCTGATTCCAGCGTGCCAATGTCAGTGTTTCCAACGGCTCGTTATGGGGGTCGGAGAGGCCGGCATTATTCACCAGAAGGTCAAATCGGCCAAACTGACCCACCACCTCGGCAATGACGGCCTCCACCTGACTTTCGTTCGCCACGTCCATTTCCATGAACCAGGCACGATCGCCAAGCGCTTCCACCACACGCGTCCCACGGCTACGGTCGACATCAGCCAAAACCACCTGCCATCCTTCGGTAATGAGCCAAGCCGAGACACCCAGCCCAATACCACGCGCCGCCCCTGTAACCAGCGCTACCTTGCTACCGGTCAACATTTGATATGCCTCATTCACAACGCTGCTATACCTCGAGCCAAATCGGTCTTGATGTCCTCAATATCTTCCAGCCCAACGGCAATGCGAATCAAGCTGTCGCTGATGCCCGCATTGGCCCGCTCAGCTGGCGATAAACGACCATGAGACGTGGTAGCAGGATGAGCAATGGTCGTTTTGGTGTCGCCCAAATTAGTGGTTATGGAGATCATGCGCGTAGCATCAATGACACGCCATGCGGCCTCTTTGCCACCTGCCACCTCGAAGCTGACCACGGCACCAAAGCCGCTTTGCTGGCGCTTGGCGAGTTCATGCTGTGGATGACTTTCCAAGCCAGCGTAAAACACTCGCTCAACACCGGGCTGCGCTTCCAACCAGCGCGCCAGCTGCAGTGCTGACTGACTGTGCGCCTGCATGCGAATCTTCAGCGTTTCAAGTCCCTTGAGGAACAGCCATGCATTGAAAGGACTCAGCGTGGGGCCTGCTGTACGCAAAAAGCCCACCAGCTCCTTCATGTGCTCGGCACGTCCTGCGACCACACCACCCATGCTACGACCCTGTCCGTCGATATACTTGGTTGCTGAATGCACCACGATATCAGCGCCCAACGCCAACGGCTGCTGCAGTACGGGCGTACAGAAACAGTTATCGACCGCCAAAAGCGCACCCTGGGCATGGGCTACTTCAGCGAGCGCTGCGATGTCGACCAACTCGGCAAGCGGGTTAGAAGGTGACTCGACAAAGAAAAGCCTGGTGTTCGGCTTGCAGGCACCACGCCATGCCTCGATATCTGATAACGGCGGATAATCCACCTCAACACCAAAACGCTTGAGGTACTTCTCGAACAGGCTAATGGTGGAGCCAAACACGCTGCGCGAGACCAGCACGTGATCACCTGCACTGCACAGACTCATCACCAACGCCAGAATGGCCGACATACCGGAAGCGGTAGCTACCGCCTGCTCTGCCCCTTCAAGCGCTGCAATTCGCGTTTCAAAGGTCCGTACCGTAGGGTTGGTGTAACGCGAGTAAACGTTACCCGGTACTTCGCCAGCGAAACGTTTGGCCGCATCGGCTGCACTTCGGAAGACATAACTTGATGTCAAAAACAGCGCCTCACCATGCTCACCCTCAGGCGAGCGGTTGTAGCCTGCGCGAACGGCAAGGGTATCGAAACCCACACCGTCCAGGTCACTATCAAGCCGCCCGGCGTCCCAGTCATGACTCATGCAAAAGCTCCTCAGTCGTTGTACAGGTCGATGATGGCATGCACCGCATGTGACGTGGTTTTAGCGGCATCATTACGGGCCTGCTCGATATTGAGCAGGTATGCCTCATCGACATCGCCTGTAATGTACTGACCATCAAACACTGCGCAGTCGAAGTTTTCGATACTTGGATTGCCACCACGAACGGCATCGACCAGATCATTGAGATCCTGATAGATGAGCCAATCCGTACCGATCAGGCGCGCAACGTCTTCTGTAGAGCGACCGTGTGCAATCAGCTCATGGACGCTGGGCATATCGATACCATAGACATTGGGATACCGCACCGCAGGCGCCGCTGAACAGAAATATACATTCTTTGCGCCAGCTTCACGGGCCATCTGAATAATCTGCTTGCAAGTAGTACCCCGAACGATGGAGTCATCAACCAGCATGACATTCTTGCCTCGAAACTCCAGCTCAATGGCGTTCAGCTTCTGGCGAACCGACTTCTTGCGCGCAGCTTGCCCCGGCATGATAAACGTGCGGCCGATATAGCGATTCTTGACGAAGCCTTCACGAAATTTGACGCCCAGGTGATTCGCCAGCTCCAGTGCTGCAGTGCGGCTTGTATCCGGAATGGGAATAACTACATCGATATCATGATCTGGGCGTTCCCGCTGAATCTTCTCAGCCAGTTTTTCACCCATGCGCAACCGCGCCTTGTACACAGAAATACCATCGATAATGGAGTCCGGACGAGCCAGGTAAACATGCTCGAAAATGCACGGCGCATATTTGGGATTTGCCGCGCACTGGCGCGTGAACAAGCGACCGTCTTCAGTAATGTAAACCGCCTCGCCAGGAGCCAGGTCACGAATGAGGGTGAACCCCAGTACATTCAGCGATACGCTTTCCGAGGCGATCATGTACTCGACGCCTTTTTCGGTATGACGCTGCCCAAACACGATTGGCCGAATGGCATGGGGGTCCCGGAAACCTACCATGCCATACCCGGTTATCATGGCGATAACGGCATACCCTCCCCGGCACCGCTCATGTACGCCAGAGACGGCAGCAAATACATCATCTTCAGTGGGTTGCAGCTTGTTACGCACTGCCAGCTCATGTGCAAAAACATTGAGCAGCACTTCCGAGTCGGAATTGGTGTTTACGTGACGCAAATCCGACTCATAGATCTCTTGAGAGAGCTGAGCCACATTGGTCAGGTTGCCATTATGCGCCAGCGTAATACCGTAGGGCGAATTGACGTAAAACGGCTGGGCCTCAGCAGAGGATGAACTGCCGGCAGTGGGATAACGGACGTGGCCGATACCGATATTGCCAACTAGACGCTGCATATGTCGCTGTTGAAACACATCCCGAACCAGCCCGTTGTCCTTACGCAGATAGAGCTTTCCGTCCAGGCTGGTCACTATGCCAGCTGCATCCTGACCACGATGTTGTAGGACGGTGAGCGCGTCATACAACGCCTGGTTGACGTTTGATTTGCCCACAATGCCAACGATGCCACACATGTGACGGAACCCCACTGTTAAGACTAGTTCGATTGGATGCGTGAACGCATCGTTTACTTGGCAATACCACCCAGCTCATTAAGCGTGTGCGGCACGGCTGCCTGAGTCATCCAGTTCCCTGCAAACCCCAACATGAAGTTCTTGGACCAGTCAGCCACCAAAAGAAAATGGGGAAGCAATACGGATTGCTGCCACCAGGGATCCTGCTGTACTGGAGCCAGGCTCAGCAGCCCTACCAGTACCACGATCAACAAGCCGCCACGTGCGGCCCCGAAAGCCATTCCGAGAAAACGGTCAGTACCTGAAAGCCCAGTGACCCGAATCAGCTCTCCCAACAGGAAATTGACCAGAGCACCGACCATCAACGTAGCAATGAATAGCAGCGCGCATGCAGCAATGATACGCCCTGAAGGAATCTGGATATAGTCGTTGAAGTATTGAGACAGCGCACCGCCGAACAGCCATGCTACAGCACCTGCCACTATCCATGTCAGCAATGAAAGCGCTTCCTTTACAAAGCCACGCTTCAAGCTAATCAAACTGGAAATAGCGATAACGCCAATGATCGCCCAATCCGCCCAAGTGAAGCCCACGGTGAGACCCACAACTAAAAAAGGCCCTGCATATTAGCAGAGCCTTTCGATTTGGTTAACCGCGTTCCGGCTGGAAACGCACTACAAAGCCATTTACCTTTTGCTGACGGCTTAACTGGTCACGTAAGCGGTCTGCCTCCCCTCGGTCAACGACAGGACCTACAAACACTCGGTTCATCCCATCCACACTGCGTACATACGCATTGTAACCCTGACTGCGCAGCGTGTTTTGCAGCTCATTTGCACGAGCCTTGTTAGACAGACTGGCTAATTGCACGGACCAACTTACAGGCAGATCGTTGTTGTCCAGACGCTTATCCGGCTGAGCGGCGGGCGCTGGCTGCGTAGACGGAGGCGCCGCTGGTGCAGCCTTGGCCTGGGGTGCCTGCGCTACAGCAGGTGCGCTGGTCTGAGAGGCAGGAGCATTAGGTTGTGAAGATTGAGCAACTGGCGCATCAGCATTGGAAATCTCCGGCACGGATGCAATTGGCGCACTGGGTAACGAAGCTGCATTCTCAGGCTTGTCCGGTATCACCTCTGGCGTCTCTACCGGCTTTACAGCTACTTCAGGCATTGCAGGGGCCTGGGGTCGAGGTGCCGGCTCTACAACCACCTGGCGGGTCTCATCTTGACGAGTAAAAAGCATTGGTATGAATACAATGGCCAGGGCAACCAGCACCAAGGCACCAACGATACGCTGCTTGAGCACTCGATCCATTTTTTATTCCCCTTGTGCTTGGCTATGCAACCAGCCTAGCGCCTCTGCCACGCTGTAGAAAGAACCCAGTACGATGATTTCATCGTCTTCCGTAGCCATTTTAGCCGCTGCACTTAATGCATCTCTTATAGTGTCGTGACAATGCACGGCCTGCCCCTGATTGCGCAACGCAGCATGTAGCTCTTGCGCAGAACGGCTCCGAGGCGTTGGCAGCTCAGCCACAAACCATTCGCCGATCACTGCAAGCAGTGGTGTAATAACGCCGTGCAAATCCTTGTCAGAAAGCAGGCCAAATACAGCCAGGCGACGCCCGCTGGGTTTGCGTACAGATAATCGCCGAGCCAAATACTCTGCTGCGTGGGGGTTATGCCCCACATCCAGAAGCAAGTGAATTTGCTTGTTATCGATACTTACCTGACGGCGATCCAGCCGCCCTACTACGGCTGTGTCCACAAGAGCCTGGACTATCTTTTCAGGCACCCACTCGATATCTAGCAACGCATACGCCTGCAAAGCCAGCGCAGCGTTTTCCATAGGAAGATCAAGGAAAGGGATGCCGGGCAACGTCAACACCTCGCCATCAGCGGCTACGCCCTTCCAAAACCAACTATGGGACTCCATAAGAAGATCAAAGTCTTTACCCCGGCAAAACAGCGGAGCATTCAGACGCTCCGCCTGCTCCAGCAGTGGAACAGGCGGATCAAGGTCGCCACAGAGGGCAGGTTTTCCCGAACGAAAAATACCCGCCTTTTCAAACGCAACGCTTTCTCGCGTGTTACCGAGCCATTCGGCGTGATCCAACCCAATGCTGGTGACAAGGGCCAAGTCAGCGTCGACCAGATTAACTGCGTCCAGGCGACCGCCAAGCCCAACCTCGAGAATGACCGCATCGAGCTCCGCACGCGCGAACAGCCAGAAGGCAGCAAGCGTGCCCATTTCAAAATACGTTAGCGAAGTGTCTTGACGTGCCGCCTCAACGGCAGCAAATGCCTCACATAACGTCAGATCGTCTACGTCCTGCCCATCAATGGAGACACGCTCGTTATAGCGCAACAGATGCGGCGAACTGTAAACCCCGACACGCAACCCCGAGGCACGTAACAGTCGAGCCAGGAACGCACATGTCGATCCCTTGCCGTTTGTTCCTGTAACCGTAACGACTCGAGGCGCCAGACGCCCCAGCGCAAGTGCCTGAGCCACCTTGCGCGAGCGGTCCAAGCCCATGTCAATGGCAGTGGGATGCAGTTGTTCGAGGTAACTCAGCCAATCGGCCAGGGACTTGTTGTTCATCAGGCCGCCGGGCTAGGAACGTTCTGCAGGGTAGCCAGTAACTTGGAGAGACGACTACGCAGCTCAGCGCGCGGCACAATGATATCCACCGCACCATGCTCAAGCAGGAACTCACTGCGCTGGAAACCTTCCGGAAGCTTTTCACGCACAGTCTGTTCAATGACGCGAGGGCCTGCAAATCCGATAAGTGCCTTGGGCTCAGCAACAATCACATCACCCAACATGGCAAGACTTGCCGAAACACCGCCATATACAGGGTCTGTCAAGACGGAGATAAAAGGAATCCCCTCTTCACGCAAGCGCGCCAATACTGCAGATGTCTTGGCCATCTGCATCAGCGATATCAGCGCTTCCTGCATACGAGCCCCACCCGACGCCGAAAAACAGACCAGCGGACAACGCTGTTCCAGAGCCACATTGGCGGCGCGTACAAAGCGCTCACCCACGACCGCGCCCATGGAACCGCCCATGAACGAAAACTCAAATGCGCAGGCCGCCACCGGCATACCCATCAGCGAGCCCTTCATGGCAATCAGGGCATCTTTTTCACCAGTCTCCTTTTGAGCGGCCGTCAGACGATCCTTATATTTCTTACTGTCGCGAAATTTCAGGCGATCAACAGGCTCCAGCTCAGCGCCAAGCTCCTCGCGCCCGTCCGCATCCAAAAAGATGTCCAGACGACGACGAGCATTGATGCGCATGTGATGACCACACTTCATGCAGACATCCAGATTCTTTTCCAGCTCCGGGCGGTAAAGCACCGACTCGCAAGAAGGACACTTGTGCCAAAGCCCTTCAGGTACAGAACTGCGTTTCACTTCGGAACGCATGATCGAAGGAATCAGTTTATCTACCAGCCAATTGCTCATGCATTACTCTCCACTTGCATGGGCTCGCATGTATCAAGTCCTGAGCTCGACACACAATCCCTGAGCGAATTATGAATTGATGGTGAACGGAGATTGAACAGCATGTCCAACTCAACGCCACCAGGCTCCACCCTAACGGGCTAGCCCAACCTAAACTCTGCTAGTAATTATCAAGCAGAAAAATCATTGATGACCCGAAACGGTTCGGGCCCGACTTAGCCTGTTGACGGTCTTAATTCAATTACCGTCACATGGCCTCAGTTGATCCTTTTAATCCTAACCACGCCGTACGGCATCAACGAATGCACGAACCTTTTCGTGATTCTTTATACCCTTGGTTGCCTCTACCCCGCCGCTGACATCAACAGCGTAAGGACGCACTCTGGCAATGGCATCGGCTACATTTTCAATCCCAAGCCCACCTGCCAGCACGATAGGCTTGGATAATCCCTGCGGTATTTGCGCCCAGTCAAATGCCTGCCCTGTTCCACCGGGAACACCTTGAACATAGGTATCTAGCAAGATGGCATTTGCACTGGCGTATTCCTGACAACGAGCAGCAATGTCTTCACCCGGCTTCATACGCAGCGCTTTCATGTAGGGCCGACGATACCGCGCACAATCGGCTGCCGTCTCCTCACCATGAAACTGCAACAGATCAAGCGACAAGGCATCCAGTGTTTCGTCAATCTCGCAGCGGGACGCATCCACGAAAAGCCCTACCGTTGTCACGAATGGAGGCAAAGCAGAAATGATGCGCTTGGCCTGGGGAATCGATACGGAACGAGGGCTTTTTCTATAAAAGACGAGCCCGATAGCATCGGCGCCAGCATGAGCGGCGGCCAATGCATCCTCGACGCATGTGATTCCACAGATTTTCACACGGACCGCTGACACGTCTTTTTACCCGGACTGAAAAATCAGACGATGGTATCAGAAGGCGGAGGCTTAGTCAGTTCGCCATATCAGGGAGAGCCGACAGGAAATGCGGCCCCAGGTAGCGCTTAGGCAAATCAAACTCTTCAGGGTATTCGACCCTGACCAGATAAAGCCCATAGGGATGCGCCGTCACGCCTCCCGCTTTACGATCGCAGGCGCCCAGCACTTGGGCAGCCCACTCGACAGGCCGCTCGCCTGCGCCGATCGTCATCAATACGCCTGCTATGTTCCGCACCATATGGTGCAAGAAAGCATTGGCCCTGATATCGAGCACAATAAAGCAGCCGAACACCTGCACATGCAGATGATGAACAGTCTTGATGGGAGATTTGGCCTGGCACTGTTGCGCACGGAACGATGTAAAATCATGCGTCCCAACCAAAAGGGCCGCAGCACTTCGCATTCGCTCAACATCTAGCGGACGGTGATTCCAGGTAACTTGCTCGGCCAGATGAGCAGGTCGAATAGGATCGTTGTAAATCACGTAGCGGTATCGACGCGCGACGGCTGAAAAACGCGCATTAAAATGATGAGGCATGGGCTTGGCCCACGCTACGCTAATATCCTTAGGCAGGTTGGCATTTGCCCCTAGCACCCAGGCATGAAGCGGACGATCAACCGCCGTATCAAAATGCACGACCTGACCGCTGGCATGCACAGCCGCATCGGTACGACCCGCGCAGGAAACCGTCACAGGCTGAGCTGCCACCCGGCTCAATGCTTTCTCAAGGGCTTCCTGCACGGATATCACGCCAGCCTGCTGCCTTTGCCAGCCGCGGTAGCGAGCCCCCATGTATTCTACACCAAGGGCTATTCTTGAAACGCCAACGGCAGCCTCCTCGGCTGCCGCTGTGTTAACACTTTCAGTCATATTCAACTCAATTGGGCCAACATCTCGCGAGCCTCATTACGCTGGGCATCACTACCTTCGGCCAGAATCTCATCAAGGATATCTCTAGCCCCATCCGCGTCGCCCATATCGATATAGGCTCGGGCCAGATCAAGCTTGGTTGCCGTCTCATCTTCACCCGAAAGGAAATCGAAATCGTCATCAAGACCTGAACCACTCTCTGCAGAAAAACTGCCGAAGTCAGTACTGGCTTCGTCTTTGCGCTCCTCAGCTACAGTCTCTTCCCTCAGATCAGGACTGCTCTGCTCCAGATCAGCATTGGCGCGCTGAAGCTCAGCTTCGAAGCTGTGTGCTTGTGGGTCAGCCGCTTCAGGCGTTTCACGCTCAGCAATAGGCTCTGGCTCTGCTCCTGGCTCATCAATGGAAAGATCGAAGTCATCCGACAGATCATTCACGTCCGAAGGCTTCGTTTCATTATCTGGCAGATCGAGACTGAAGTCATCCTCAGGAGCGTGAACCGCAGGCTCGCTAAAGGCCACCGGCTCAGCGTTGCGATCCGACTCATCCAGATCCAGAGAGAACTCGTCATTTAACGCCGTATGCTCGGGTGCTACCGGACGCTCCGAATCACTCGACAGATCGAAGTCAAAGTCAAAATCGTCATCCTTGGCAATCTGAGCAGTGGTTTCTTCTGCGGTAAAATCGAATGTATTCGTATCTTCGCGCACCACCGCTGGCTCTTCAGTGTCATCCAGCTTGAAGTCATCGAAATTCAGATCGAAATCGTCATCGAGCTTCTCAGTAGTCTCGGGCTCATCAAGGCGATGCTCCTCGGACTCACTGACCTCGTGCGCAGCAGCCAGCGCTGCCGCACCCAGGACTGTTGCAGCCGCCGCGGCAGCCATGGCAGGGTAACGGGACTTGAGCTGCTCGACTTCCGGCTGGGATCCACCAATTTCACGCAACTCATTTTCCTGGCGAATGAAGCCCTCACGGTCGCCCATCTCGGCATACACTTCCATGAGTTTCAAACGCAAGTCAGCGCGATGCGGCTCCTCATCACTGGCTTTCTGCAGAACATCAGCAGCCTGATTGAAGCGCCCATAGGCCATATAGATATCAGCCTGACCTAGCGCGTCAGACGGCTGCTTGGCATCGGTGTTCTGATTATCCAGATTGCTTTCGGACAGGTCACTTATATCCAAGCCGTCCAGACTGCTTTCATGAATATCGGGATCGACACGATAGGCACCAATGGACTGCTCCTCTTCCAAGGCGGCCTCACGCTCGGCTTCACGCATGGCGTTGCGGCGAGAGATGACCATCAGAAGAACCAGCAGCGCCAACAGCGCACTGCCACCAATTACACCCAACCAGAGGGTGTTTCCAAATATCTGATCAAGGAAACTGGCGGGCTCTTCGGCAACAGGTTCAACAGGCTGAGCCGGAGCTGCAGTGGCGGGCATGGCAGGCGTAGTAGCCGAAGGCGCCGCGGGTGTTTCGGCCGGCACTTCTGGAGCACTGGCCGAATCGGGTGCAGTATCCTCTGGCGTAGCGGGAGGCGCTGCTTCAGCCTGTTCAGGCGCGCTTTGATCAGCCGTAGGTTGAGCAGGCTCACCCTCTGGCGTTGTGGCCGGCGGAGTGATTACCGGAGCCGACGCCTCAGGGGATTCTGGAGCAACGCCCTGATTGGCAGCCGAAGCCTGCAGCTGAGCTAGCTGGGCATTCTTGAGTTGCATCAGCTTTTGCAACTTGTCCAGCTGACTTTGCAAATCGCTCATGCGACTTTTGAGTTCTTCGTTTTCGCGACGAGTCGAATCCAGACTTTCTTGCGTCACGGCCAGCTTGTCTGCCAGCGCCTGGTTATTACCGCTATTTCCCTGGTCGCTACCAGAGGCTGATTTGCCCTGCTGACCGGAAAGCAGGCGCAGATTGTCCTGCTGCTCGGCCGCCCCCGGTGCACTCTCCGGGCCTTGCCTGTTGGTAGCATCAAGTTGTCGAGGCGAACCTGGCACGTTGGCGGCATCAGCGGCCTGCAGACCACCACGCCAGGCTCGGTTCTGAGCAGCCACTTCTTCCAATGCTTGGCGCTGGGAACGCACTCTGATCTGCTCATCATTGGGGAGACGAAGAACCTGCCCACTCTTCATCAAATTGATGTTATTGCTCAAAAACGCACTAGGGTTACGATCCTGGATAGCCAGCATCATCTGGTGTACAGAGACGTTGTCGTTGGGACGAGTACGGTCTGCCACTTCCCACAGGGTATCTTTCGGGCTGGTCGTGTACTCACCATTCATGGTGACAGGCACACCCGCTGCACCTGAAGGTACCGGGGTTGCCGCTGGACGCGCAGGTCTTGATGGTGCAGGCGCCGTAACAGGCGCTACGGGTGCTGCCGCCGTTTGAGGCGTGTAAAGCGGTGGGTCCAGTAGAACGGTGTACTCGCGAAGCACGCGACCGCTTGGCCAGCTCACTTCCAGCAGGAAGTTCAAGTAGGGCTCACGTACCGGCTTGGATGACGTAATACGAATAACACTACGCCCGTCCGCTCGGACTTCAGGCGTAAATTTAAGATCGGTCAGAAAATAGTTTCTATCGACACCGGCTTTACTGAAGTCTTCAGGGGAAGCCAGAACGGGGCGCAATTCTTCTGCTGAAAGGTCGCGAACATCCTTGAGGTCAATGACCGCATTGAATGGCTGATTCAGTGATGAATTCAGATGAATATCACCGAGGCCAAGGCCATACGTCGCTCCTGACGCAAAGGCGGATGCCGCCGCGATTGCTAGCACTAATTTTCGAACCCGAACCATAGCTTTCCCTTATGATTTCTGTCGGCAGCAGATTTGCTTACCTAGGTACCGTTCAAGATGACCGGCCAGTTTGAACGGTACGCCTAGCCAATTATTTACTGATAAGTCTGCCCTAACTTAAATCAGTATCTTTTACAGATAATGTTTTATCAATAATTCAGCCGTTTGCACGGCATTAAGCGCAGCCGCCTTTCGAACATTATCTGAAACGATCCACATTTCAATCAGATGTGGATCTTCAGGATTATGTCTGACGCGCCCAATCAATATTTCATCACGTCCGATCGCATCATCCACGACCGTTGGATATTCTTCTGCATCAAACAATTCCAAGCCTTCATGCTTAGAATAGGCCAAATTCAGATCTTTTATAGCCAAAATATCACGTGTTTTAACGGTTACCGAAAGACTATCGCCAAAGAACACTGGCACTTGAATACAACTGACCGCCAATGTTCCGAGACTGTCGCCCAACACTTCTTTACACTCGCCCATGACTCTATGCTCAATTGCAGTATAGCCATCTGACTGTGGTTCACCGGTCTGTGCTAGCACATTGAATGCCAACTGCTTGCCAAATACCTTTGGTTCCAGTGGACGCGCATTTAGCAGCTCGGTTGTTTGCCGCGCCAACTCTCGAACACCGGCCCTACCCCGACTAGAGGCAGCGAGACAAGCGGTAACAGTTGCCTGCTCAATAGCACTTTGATGGCAAATGGGAGCCAGTGTACTAATGAGTACTGCGGCAGGTGCACTCGGCACTGACAGCAGACAAGGCCTTTGCTGCTGGCCAATGAGTTCGCTGCTGACGTCCGGCATCACACGCGGCGAACGTAAGCTATCCAAAGAGCCAGTCAGGTCAATAACCGAACATCCCGCCTCGAACGCTTTTTCTGCCAACGTCCCGGCCGATACCGTATCAGCTGCCATAAAGGCCAGTTGAGCCTTGCCAAAATCAAAGTCATCAGCTGCCGTTATGCGCAGGTTTCTGCCGCGAAAGGCAATAGACTGACCAACAGAGTCAGCTGACGCTACCAAATAAAGGTGGACGAGCGGGAAATCACGCTCCTCCAGCAATGTCACGATAGCTTCGCCAACGTTGCCTGTTGCACCAACGACAACGACCGAAAGGGATGTGTTCATGTGCAGGAGCCCAGAATGAAAAAAGGCGGCACTGTAGCGGCCGCCTTTAAGACTTTCAATTGCCGTGAATCATGGAGAAGCATGATCTCAACGGAATGAGGAGTAATACATCAACGCTCAAGCAAAATACGCAGCATACGGCGCAGCGGCTCAGCCGCTCCCCATAGCAACTGATCGCCGACAGTGAATGCGCCCAGGTATTGGGAGCCCATGTTCAGCTTACGCAGACGACCTACCGGCACGTTAAGCGTGCCTGTTACCGCAGCAGGGGTCAGCTCACGCATGCTGACTTCACGGTGGTTCGGCACCAGCTTGACCCATGGATTGTGCTGACTGATCAAACCTTCGATATCGGAAATCGGCACGTCCTTGTTAAGTTTGAGGGTCAATGCCTGGCTGTGGCAACGCATGGCGCCCACGCGGACACAGATACCATCGACAGGAATCGGGTTTTTGAAGCGGGCCAAGATCTTGTTCGTCTCCGCTTGCGCCTTCCATTCCTCTCGGCTCTGTCCATTAGGCAGCTCCTTGTCGATCCAGGGAATAAGGCTCCCTGCAAGCGGCACACCGAACTGCTCTACCGGGAAAGACTCGTCCCGTAGCGTTTCCGCCACCTTACGGTCAATATCCAGAATCGCACTGGCAGGATCTGCCAGATCGTCAGCAACGCTTGCATGTGTCGCGCCCATTTGGCGAATCAGCTCACGCATGTTTTGAGCACCGGCACCTGACGCTGCCTGATAGGTCATTGCGCTCATCCACTCAACCAGGCCAGCCTCGAACAGCCCGCCCAGTGACATCAACATCAGGCTAACGGTGCAATTGCCACCAATGTAGTTCTTGGTGCCCTCGTTAAGCGCCTGGTCGATCACTCGACGGTTTACGGGATCCAGAACGATCACGGCATCATCATGCATACGCAAGGTAGACGCAGCGTCAATCCAGTAACCGTTCCAACCGGCTTCCCGCAGCTTCGGGAAAACTTCGCTGGTGTAATCGCCGCCCTGGCACGTGATGATGACGTCCAGACCCTTGAGTTCGTCAATGCTGTAGGCATCTTTCAGCGGAGCGATATCTTTTCCAATGGAAGGACCTTCGCCCCCTACATTGGAGGTGGTAAAGAACACCGGCTCGATCAAGTCGAAATCACGTTCATCCAGCATACGCTGCATGAGCACGGATCCCACCATACCGCGCCATCCGATTAAACCTACACGCTTCATTGCTACTGCACCTTTTTTGGAAGTGGCGGCCGGAAGCGCTCCGGCCGGCCGTACAGATTACTCACTTGCGAGCGCCGCGACTACTGCCTCGCCCATTTCGCGAGTACCTACTTTTTGACAGCCCGCTGACCAGATATCACCTGTACGCAAGTTCTGGTCCAGAACACGGCTTACCGCCTGCTCAATCGCCTCAGCGGCCTTTGATTGGTTGAAGCTGTAGCGGAGCATCATGGAAACGGAAAGAATCGTAGCCAACGGGTTGGCAATGCCCTGTCCGGCGATATCCGGCGCCGAACCATGACAGGGCTCGTACATGCCTTTGTTGTTGGCATCCAGCGAAGCGGAAGGCAGCATGCCAATCGAACCGGTCAGCATTGAGGCCTCATCCGACAGAATGTCGCCAAACATGTTGTCCGTCACCATTACATCGAACTGCTTGGGCGCGCGCACCAACTGCATGGCCGCATTATCGACATACATATGACTCAGCTCGACATCGGGATAATCCTTGGCGACCTCTTCCACAACCTCTCGCCATAGCTGACTGGACTCCATGACGTTAGCCTTGTCTACCGAGCAGAGTTTCCTGCCGCGGACACGAGCCATTTCAAAACCGACACGTGCGATCCGGCGAATTTCGCTTTCGCTGTAGGGAAGCGTATTAAAACCCTCACGCTCACCGTTATCGAGCGTGCGGATACCGCGAGGGCCGCCAAAGTAGATCCCGCCGGTCAGCTCGCGCACGATCAGGATGTCTAGACCTGACACCACTTCTGGCTTGAGGGTAGAGGCCTCCGCCAATTGCGGATAGAGAATGGCCGGACGCAGATTAGCAAACAGACCTAGCGCAGAACGAATCTTGAGCAAACCCTTTTCAGGACGAATCGCACGATCAAGCTTGTCCCACTTGGGACCACCCACCGCACCCAGCAGAACAGCATCTGCTGCCCGAGCCTTTTCAAGTGTCTCATCAGCCAACGGAACGCCATGCTTGTCGATGGCTGCACCGCCGATTACATCTTCGATCAGCTCGAAATCCAATGCGAACATGTCGTTGACGCGATTCAGAACCTTAACAGCCTCAGCCATGATTTCAGGGCCAATGCCATCGCCTGGCAGAATGAGGATCTGTTTGCTCATTGTTATCTCACTTATCCATGGAAAAGTAGAGGTGGTGCAAGGGCACCACCCAGAATCATATAGGCTGGGCCCAAAGTACCATCACATCGACGGTAAAGGAGCCGTCCTTGTCAATTTCGAAATAATGACGGACTTCCTGGCCAATCCGGCCTTGTACTGTGCGTATGGCCTGACGCATGGGCTCAGGCGTATTCATCCGCTCGGCCCACTCCAGGAAGTTCAAGCGCAGCCGCTGGCGAACACAGCGGGTTACTCCCAGACGAGCAACACCCAGCATCTGGAGCCACTCAGCCATGGAGTAGTCTCTGACGTGACTGTTATCACGCAGGATTTCTACGGTCTGAAGATAAGTATCAAGACGGGGGTTGGCAGGCGAGATAACATCTACAAACGCAGCCTGACCATTGAAACGCAGCACACGCCGCACCTCGCTCAGGGCCGAGCCGATGTCACGCCAATGATGCGCAGAATACCGACTAAGAACGAAATCAAAGCTGGCATCCCCAAACGGCAGACGCTCAGCCATCCCGGGTTGCACACTGATATTGTCGATGCCGCGCTCATTGGCCGTACGCTTGACGATGGCCAGCATCTCTTCTGACAGATCCAATGCCACCACCGAACCTGCCACAGGCGCAATATTGTAGCTGACATGGCCGGCCCCACACCCTAGATCCAGAACCTTTGCCTGCTCGCGTTTGGCTACCTGTTCCCGCATCTCCTGCAGTTCAGAGCCTTGAGCATGGACGTTACTCCCCAGGTACGACTCAGCCATCGTACCGAATTGGGATTGGACAATTTGTTCGTGATCACCAGCCATGTTGCCTACCTCATGCGTTTTGAAACAACCAGGGATTGGCCTGTTGGTATGTCTTTTCGAATGCCCTGACGGCATCCGCATCCTGCAGGGTCAGACCAATGTCATCCAACCCATTAAGCAAACAGTGCTTGCGGAACGCGTCGATTTCGAAGGGAATGGCTTTGCCATCAGGACGTTTCACAACCTGCGAGGCCAAATCGATTTCAAGGGTATACCCTTCTGTCGACTCAACCTGAGCAAAGAGTTCACTTACTTCCTGTTCTGGCAGGACGATTGGTAATAAACCGTTCTTGAAACTGTTGTTGAAAAAGATGTCAGCAAAGCTCGGAGCAATCACAGCGCGAAAGCCGTATCCATCCAGCGCCCAAGGCGCGTGTTCACGGGATGATCCACATCCGAAATTTTCCCGCGCTAGAAGAATGCTAGCCCCCTGGTAACGGGACTGATTAAGCACGAAATCCGGATTGAGTGGACGCTGGCTATTGTCCTGCCCAGGTTGCCCTACATCCAGATAACGCCACTCGTCAAACAGGTTGGGGCCAAAGCCGGTCCGCTTAATAGATTTAAGAAACTGCTTTGGAATGATCTGATCCGTATCGACATTGGCGCGATCCAATGGAGCAACCACGCCTGTATGCTGAGTAAATGCCTGCATGAGATGCTCCTTAAACGCGACCGAATTCACGAACGTCAACGAAATGCCCTGCAATCGCTGCCGCAGCGGCCATGGCGGGACTTACCAGATGCGTACGACCACCGGCACCCTGACGCCCTTCGAAGTTGCGGTTGGATGTGGATGCGCAGTGCTCACCGCTTTCAAGGCGATCCGCGTTCATTGCCAGGCACATTGAGCAGCCCGGCTCACGCCATTCGAAACCTGCGTCGATAAAGACCTTATCCAGACCTTCTTTTTCAGCCTGAGCCTTTACCAGGCCAGATCCAGGCACCACCAGCGCCTGCTTGATGGAACTTGCCACCTTACGGCCTTTGGCGACAGCCGCCGCGGCGCGAAGGTCTTCAATGCGAGAGTTGGTACAGGAGCCAATGAACACTCGATCCAGACGGATATCAGTAATAGGCTGACTGGCCTGCAATCCCATGTATTTCAATGCGCGCTCAATAGAGCCACGCTTCACGGCGTCTCGCTCCTGGGCCGGATCAGGAACGGCTTGATCTACCGCAACCACCATTTCAGGGGAAGTCCCCCAGCTAACCTGAGGCTTGATCTTGGTCGCGTCCAACTCGATGACGGTATCAAAGACAGCATCTTCATCAGAGACCAGCCCGCGCCATACCGCTACGGCTTGCTCCCAATACCCGGGCGCAGGGGCAAAAGGGCGCCCTTTTACGTAATCGATCGTGGTCTGATCGACCGCCACCATACCTACACGTGCGCCCGCCTCAATTGACATGTTGCAGATTGTCATTCGGCCTTCCATCGACAAGGCGCGAATGGCACTGCCCGCAAACTCGATAGCGTGCCCATTACCTCCCGCCGTACCGATCTTGCCGATCACAGCCAGAATGATGTCTTTGGCGGTTACGCCGAAAGGTAATTCACCCTCGACGCGTACCAACATGTTTTTCATTTTCTTCGCGACCAGGCACTGGGTCGCAAGTACGTGCTCAACCTCGGACGTCCCGATACCATGAGCCAAGGCCCCAAGCGCACCATTGGTGGACGTATGGGAGTCACCACATACCACAGTCATGCCGGGCAGGATGGCGCCCTGCTCTGGGCCTATGACATGCACGATGCCCTGACGTACGTCATTCATCTTGAATTGAGTAATACCGAAGTCATCGCAGTTTTCGTCGAGCGTACGAACCTGAATGCGAGACGTCTCGTCCTTGATGGAAGCAATACCTTCCTTACGATCCGGCGTGGTTGGCACGTTGTGGTCTGGCGTTGCCAGATTGGCGCCTAGACGCCAAGGCTTGCGCCCAGCCAAGCGCAGGCCTTCGAATGCCTGAGGTGAGGTCACCTCATGAATGATATGACGATCAATGTACAGCAGTGCCGAACCATCATCGCGCTGCTTGACCAAATGCATATCCCAGAGTTTGTCGTAAAGGGTCTTGCCAGCCATCACTAACGTCCTCATCGGCGTGTTTCTATGCCCTTAGGGCTTGTAAGGTGATCCTAACGCTTGATGCTCTCATAAAACAAATTCATAATTTTCATGATCTGCATAACCATCAGGAATCCATCTTTTGGATCTGAATAGCCTTAATGCGTTTATAGCAGTTGCTGAGAGTGGAAGTTTTTCCGAGGCAGGCGAACGGCTTCATTTGACACAACCTGCCGTCAGCAAACGAATTGCCAGCCTTGAACAGCAACTGGAAACACGTCTCTTCGATCGTATTGGGCGGGAAATCAGCCTGACCGAATCAGGTCGAGCGCTTTTACCTAGGGCTTACCAGGTAAAAGACGCCTTGGCTGACACCCGAAGAGCACTGGCCAATCTCAATGGCGAGATTGCTGGCAAACTGACTTTGGCCACCAGCCATCACATCGGATTACATCGGCTACCGCCGGTACTCAGGACCTTTACACGCCTATACCCAAAAGTTTCTCTGGATATTCGCTTTCTTGACTCAGAAGCGGCATATGAGGAAGTGCTACAGGGGCGTGTGGAGCTTGGCATTATCACCTTGGCGCCAGAAGCATCGCCGCTTATCCAGGCCTCACCTGTCTGGGATGACCCCCTCGATTTTGTCGCAGCGCCTGAGCACCCCCTGGCCATGTCAGAGCAAATCAGCCTGGCTGACGTTGCTGCGCACCCTGCCGTTTTCCCAGGCGGAAATACCTTTACCCATCACATCGTGCGGGGCTTGTTTGAGGCGCAGCAGCTCACCCCCAACATTGCAATGAGCACAAATTATCTGGAGACCATTAAAATGATGGTCTCCATCGGCATTGCCTGGAGCGTTCTTCCACGGACAATGCTTGATGAACAGGTCGTGAGACTTCCCTTGCCGGGAATACACCTCAAACGTCGCCTGGGCTATATCGCTCACACAGAACGAACGCATTCCAATGCAGCCAAGGCCTTTATGAAGCTATTGAACGATTTGCATGTATGAATAAAAAAGGGGCCGCATATGGCGCCCCCCCTTTTCTACTGTTTGATGGCCGCTGTACTTAGGCACTCTGACCTTCCAGCGCAGGCTTTTTATCGGCACTCAATTGACCGTTGATGGCGATGCGTTTGGGCTTGGCCTCTTCCGGTACTTCACGTACCAGATCGATGTTGAGCAGGCCATTCTTCAAGCTCGCGCCCTTCACCTCAATGTGATCAGCCAGGCGGAAGGACAGCTTGAAGGCACGCTGGGCGATGCCCTGGTGCAAATAGGTCACGCTGTCGGCGCTCTTCTCACGGCGGCCGCTCTTCACGGTCAACACGCCCCGCTCCACTTCAAGCTCAAGGTCGTCTTCGGCAAGGCCGGCAGCCGCAATCACGATGCGATAGCGATCGTCGCCATGCTTTTCCACGTTATAGGGTGGATAGGAGCTGCCCGACTCGTTGCGCAGCGCGGATTCGAACAGGTCATTGAAGCGGTCGAATCCAACGGAATGGCGGAACAAGGGAGCAAGAGAGAATGCAGTGTTCATATAGGGAATCTCCTGAGTCATCAGCAAGTTTCAACGCAAGGCCCGGCTTCGGCGCCCTGCAGGACTCCATATAGGCACCCGCTCGCTTTTTTCAAGTAGTACGCCCGATGAACGGTAACTGAACTGGACTATGCAACCGAAGGAATTGAGGGCTGCAAGCCAAGCAGCGTATCGATCCGCTCGCATTCTGTCTCACGGCGTATTTCGCCAAACAACGTCAGCGCCTCCTCATAATTACGGGAAAGCATACCCAACCACTGCTTGAAACGTCCCGGCGCATAGCGTGGCGCCATCTTCTGGCGCGCTTTGAGCCAGAAAATCTGTAGCAGCGCGAACAGCTCTTCCCACTGCATAGGCTCAACATGCTCACCCTTGACGCTGGCCGCTATCTGTCGCGCCAGGTCAGGCCGGGAAACCAGTCCACGCCCCAACATAACTTCCGCGATACCGCACACCTCACGGCACCGCCAGTAATCCTCCAGCGTCCAGATCTCGCCGTTAGCCAGTACAGGAACGTCGACGACTTCCGCAACCCTGGCAATCCACTCCCAGTGAGCGGGTGGTTTATAGCCATCTTTTTTGGTACGAGCATGCACAACCAACTGTTGCGCCCCGCCAGAAACCAACGCTTGAGCGCACTCCAGCGCGCCTTCAGGGCTGTCATAGCCCAACCGCATCTTGGCTGTCACCGGGATAGACGAAGGCACGGCACGACGAACATGCGAGACAATCGAGTGCAACAGCTCTGGCTCGTTAAGGAGGATGGCACCGCCCTTGGAGTTGTTAACAGTCTTGGCAGGACAACCAAAATTCAGATCAATGACCGGAGCACCCAGCGTACAGGCGTACGCCGCATTCTCTGCGAGACAGACAGGGTCCGACCCTAGGAACTGGACTCGCATGGGTACTCCCGCTCGCGTCATCGAGCCGCTTGCCAACTCCGGAGCGTATTTTTCATACGTTGCTAGAGGCAATAGCCGGTTGGTAATGCGAATAAACTCCGTGACACACCAGTCGATGCCACCTACCTGCGTCAGCAGATCGCGCAGAATCTCATCAACCAGCCCCTCCATGGGCGCCAAAGCGATTTGCATGTAGACCTCTGGAACACTTAAAGCGAATCAGGCAGCGCCTGACCGTAACCCTGAATGAAAGCCTCAGGCATACGCCGCGGCTTACCTGAAGAGAGCTCTATACATACGAAAGTCGTGACTGCACGCAGCAAGGTCATACCATCGGACGGGCGCATCAGTTGAAAACGACGTGTCATACGTAGCCGCCTGTCCCAATCAGTCAGCCATGTTCCCAGCAGCAACTGATCACCTTCGAAAGCACTTGCGAGATAGTCGATCTCGTGCCGAACTACCGCCATGGCGCGGTCCAACCGGTGAAACTCGTCAACACCAAGTCCTAAGCTACTTGAATGCTGCCAGGCACACTGTTCTAGCCAGGCGACGTAAACAGCATTATTGGCATGCCCAAGCGCATCGATGTCAGTCATTGATACCTGCAACGATATGACGAACGGATTTTCAAGTTCCCAGTTCATATAGCCTCGCCGGAACATGTCTGCGTAAGTTTTTCAAGGCACAAAAACAAAGGGCTTGCATTTCTGCAAGCCCTTTGGGGTATGGCGCGCTCGAGAGGATTCGAACCTCTGACCGCTCGGTTCGTAGCCGAGTACTCTATCCAGCTGAGCTACGAGCGCGCAACTTGGTGCTTTTATATCCAGACCACCACTGGTAAAACCGGGTGTTTGTTAAACACCCTTCAAAATGGCGCGCTCGAGAGGATTCGAACCTCTGACCGCTCGGTTCGTAGCCGAGTACTCTATCCAGCTGAGCTACGAGCGCGCTGAGGGTGCACATTATAGGCTCATATCTTTTTGAGTCAAGCGAATTTCTTAATAGAATCAGAGGGATAGAACTCTGAATCGCTTTTCCCGGAGCCTGTAACGTAAATGGCGGTGAGGGAGGGATTCGAACCCTCGACACCCTTTTGAGGTGTACTCCCTTAGCAGGGGAGCGCCTTCGGCCTCTCGGCCACCTCACCGCGACGGGGCGTAATATACGCGATTTTTTCCCGTATGCAAGCAAAAAGTTAAATAAAAATCAGATGTTAGGTTCTTGGTCCTTTTCCTTTTGAATTCGCTGGTAGATTTCCTCACGGTGAACCGCCACTTCTTTAGGAGCATTCACCCCAATGCGCACCTGATTTCCCTTAACTCCCAAGACCGTTACGGTCACTTCATCACCTACCATAAGGGTTTCTCCAACCCGTCGAGTTAGAATAAGCATTCCTTTTCTCCTTTCGTTCAGGACCACAGTCTGCAAAAAAATCAGGATCAATTCCGGGAACCCGCGATCCTTACTGATCTATTGACCAATACCGCCAGAAAGAAAGTTCCGGCGGCATGATCAAATCGATGGAAGGCATCCAAAAACGCCCTCCAGAGAGAGATTGGCTATTCGCTTACCCGAGCAGGTGCATCGAGTTCGAAAGCCGTGTGAAGAGCACGCACAGCCAATTCCAGGTATTTCTCTTCGATAACGACCGACACCTTGATCTCAGACGTCGAAATCATCTGTATGTTGATACTTTCCTTGGCCAACGCTTCGAACATTTGACTCGCTACCCCGGCATGAGAACGCATACCCACCCCAACGATTGATACCTTGGCGATCTTGGTATCACCGGTTGCCTCACGTGCGCCGATGGTCGCTGCCGTCTGCTTTAGGATTTCAAGCGCATTCTGGTAGTCGTTACGGTGTACCGTAAACGTGAAGTCCGTGGTGTTATCGTGCGAAACATTCTGCACGATCATGTCGACCTCAATATTGGCCGCACTGATGGGACCCAGGATCTTGAATGCAACGCCCGGGGTGTCTGGAACACCGCGGATGGTCAGCTTGGCTTCGTCACGATTAAAGGCGATGCCGGAGATGATCGGCTGTTCCATGGATTCCTCGTCATCAAGAGTAATTAGGGTGCCTGGACCCTCTTTAAAACTATGAAGTACGCGCAGAGGCACGTTGTATTTGCCTGCAAACTCAACCGAGCGAATCTGCAGAACCTTCGAGCCGAGACTGGCCATTTCCAGCATCTCCTCGAAGGTGATCTTTTCAAGACGACGTGCATGAGGCACTACGCGCGGATCAGTGGTATATACACCGTCCACATCGGTATAGATCTGGCATTCATCTGCCTTGAGCGCAGCTGCAAGCGCGACACCCGTGGTGTCGGAGCCGCCCCGGCCCAAGGTAGTGATATTGCCCTGCTCATCCACGCCTTGGAAACCTGCCACAACCACGACTCGCCCTGCCTTGAGTTCGGCACGGATACGATGTTCGTCAATGCTGACGATACGCGCCTTGGTAAAAGCGCTATCGGTCAGGATCCGGACTTGTCCACCGGTGAAGGACACGGCCGGAACACCCCGCTTGGTCAATGCCATGGCAAGCATGGCGATGGTCACCTGCTCACCTGTTGACACCATTACATCCAACTCGCGCGGGTTTGGCTGCGGCATGATTTGCTTGGCCAGGTCGATCAGACGATTGGTCTCGCCACTCATGGCAGAAACCACTACTACAATATCGTCACCGGCTTCGCGAAACTTCTTGACCTTTTCGGCCACCTGTTCGATGCGCTCGACAGTACCCACCGAGGTGCCGCCGAACTTCTGTACGATCAATGCCATTTGATTGCTGCCTAACGCGAGGGCGCTCATTTAACAATTCAGGTATACACCTGCCAAGGGCTCACAGAGCGCGATGCGAGCCCCATCGCTTATTCAATCACAATCCCGCTTCGGCAAAGCTGCGGGCCAACTCAAGTGCGCCTTCCAGCGCAGCCGGATCGGTACCGCCACCCTGAGCCATATCAGGGCGACCACCACCCTTCCCGCCCACATGCGCAGCAGCCTGCCTCATCAGATCGCCCGCCTTTAGTCGACCGGTCAGATCCTGGGTCACGCCCGCGACCAGCACGACCTTACCGTCTTGCTCGCCACCTAGCAGAATCACGGCAGAGCCCAGCTTGTTCTTGAGCTGATCGACCATGGCCATCAGCGCCTTGCTATCCAGCCCATCAAGGCGAGCAGCCAGCACCTTAACGCCCTTGATCTCGACGGCAGACCCCGCCAGGTCATTACCAGCTGCGCTGGCGGCCTTGGCCTTGAGCTGCTCAAGTTCCTTTTCTAGCTGACGGTTACGTTCAAGCACACCGGAGAGCTTATCGAGAACATTTTCACGACTGCCTTTGAGCAGGCCTGCCGCTTCCTTGAGCTGCTCTTCCGCCTTGTTCAGGTACGCCAGCGCACCAGCGCCAGTTACCGCCTCGATACGGCGTACACCCGATGCCACACCGCCTTCACTGATGATCTTGAACACACCAATATCACCGGTGCGGGCAACGTGAGTGCCGCCACAGAGTTCAATGGAGAAGCCGTCACCCATAGTCAGTACGCGCACGGTATCGCCATACTTCTCACCGAACAGCGCCATGGCACCTTTGCGCTTGGCGCTTTCGATGTCCATTAGCTCGATTTGAACCGTCGTGTTCCGGCGAACCTCGGTATTGACGATTTCCTCCAGCTCCTTGAGCTGTTCAGGTTTGATAGCCTCGAAGTGACTAAAGTCGAACCGCAGACGCTGACTATCAACCAGGGAGCCCTTTTGCTGGACGTGATCGCCCAGTACCTGACGCAGTGCGGCATGCAGGAGGTGAGTCGCCGAGTGGTTAAGTGCCGTAGCCTGGCGCACAGAGGCGTCGACTTGTGTTTCCAGTGTCTCGCCTACCTTGAGCGTACCAGCGGCAACCAGGCCATGATGCAGGAACGCACCGCCTGCCTTGGTAGTGTCACGCACATCGAAACGCTGACCGTCAGCGAACAGATAACCGCTGTCACCCACCTGACCGCCCGACTCGGCGTAGAAAGGTGTCTGATCAAGCACCACGACACCCTCGTCACCTTCAACCAGTTGAGGCACCGGGCTGCCTGCCTTGAACAGCGCAACGATCTTGCCACTACCGGCGTGACTGTCATAACCCGTGAAGAGCGTCTCGCCCTCGACTTTGACCAGACTGTTGTAGTCCACACCAAACGAGCTGGCCGAGCGGGCTCGCTCACGCTGAGCTTCCATTTCACGCTCAAACCCTTCCTCATCCAGGGTCAGGTTGCGCTCACGTGCGATGTCGTTTGTTAAATCAACGGGGAAGCCGTAGGTGTCATACAGCTTGAACACCACATCACCCGGGATCACGTCGCCTTCAAGGCCAGCCAGATCCTGCTCCAGAATCTTGAGGCCCTGCTCCAAGGTTTTGGCAAATTGCTCTTCCTCGGTACGTAGAACGCGCTCGATATGTGCCTGCTGATCCTTTAGCTCAGGGAAAGCCTCGCCCATTTCAGCCACCAGGGCCGCCACGATCTTGTGAAAGAACGTACCCTTGGCGCCGAGCTTATTACCGTGACGGCAGGCACGACGGACGATACGACGTAGTACATAGCCGCGACCTTCGTTGGAAGGCAGTACACCATCGGCAATCAGGAAGCCGCAGGAACGAATGTGGTCGGCTACAACCTTGAGCGAAGGCGCGTCATCATTGGCGCAGCCGATTGCCTGCGCAGAAGCCGCCAAAAGATTCCTGAATAGATCAATTTCGTAGTTGGAGTGAACGTGCTGCAGAACGGCACTGATACGCTCAAGCCCCATCCCCGTATCCACACTGGGCGCCGGCAACGGGTGAAGAACCCCGTCAGCCGTACGGTTGAACTGCATGAATACGTTGTTCCAGATCTCGATATAACGATCACCGTCTTCTTCTGGCGAGCCGGGTGGACCGCCCCAGATGCCTTCACCATGGTCGAAGAAGATTTCTGTGCAAGGGCCGCAGGGACCTGTGTCGCCCATTGCCCAGAAATTATCCGAGGCGTAAGGAGCGCCCTTGTTATCACCGATACGAACCATGCGCTCGGCAGGCACGCCAACGTCCTTGGTCCAAATGTCGTAGGCTTCATCGTCGGTGGCGTAGACGGTAACCCAGAGCTTTTCCTGCGGCAGACCCAGCCACTTGGGTGAGGTCAGGAATTCCCACGCATAACTGATGGCGTCACGCTTGAAATAGTCGCCAAAGCTGAAGTTACCCAGCATCTCGAAAAAGGTATGGTGACGTGCTGTATAGCCGACGTTTTCCAGGTCGTTATGTTTACCGCCGGCACGTACGCATTTCTGACTGCTGGTCGCACGGGTATAGGTGCGCTTTTCAAGGCCGAGGAAACAGTCCTTGAACTGGTTCATGCCTGCATTGGTGAACAGCAGGGTTGGGTCGTTCGCGGGGATCAGCGAACTTGAGGCCACTCGAGTGTGCCCCTTCTCTTCAAAGAAGCGGAGGAAGGCTTCACGGATTTCTGCGCTTTTCATAAATTCTTCCAGACAGATACAGGGCTACAGCGCGCCAGCAAAGTCTTGCAGTATATCGGGACGGAGCGCCAGCTGTCGTCAATTTGCGATATAGGCGTTGCCTATTTGATTCAAGTGGATTCAGGCCTTGCGATAGGCGGCGAATGCCTCCAGCACGGTTTCAATGTTTGCGCTGGACACATCCAGATGCGTCACCAACCTTAACCGTGCGGCCGGGCTGACTACAATGCCTCTTTCTCGCAGAAAAGAAGCGAGTCTGGGAGCCTTGTCACCCGCGGCAAGGTAAACCATATTGGTCTGCACCGGCTCGACAGTGTAGCCCAGCTTTTCAAGTCCTTCAGCGAGGCGAGCTGCGTTGGCATGGTCTTCTGCCAGTCGGGTCACGTTGTGCTGAAGCGCGTAAAGTCCTGCTGCCGCCAGGACGCCCGCCTGGCGCATGCCGCCGCCAACGACCTTACGCCAGCGAATGGCCTTATCGATCAATTCCTGGCTGCCACACAGAACCGATCCTACTGGCGCGCCAAGACCTTTTGAGAGGCACACCGATACAGAGTCGAAGTGACGTGTAATGTCTTTTGGTGGAACGCCCAGCTTGACAACCGCATTGTAGAGACGGGCGCCATCCAGATGGAGTGCCAATTCATGCTCGTGGGTAAAGCGCCGTGCATCAGCAAGATAGCTCAGGGGAAGCACCTTGCCGTGCATGGTGTTTTCCAGCGCCAGAAGGCGGGTACGTGCAAAATGAAAATCCCTGGGCTTGATGTAGGACGCCACGCGATCCAGATCCAGACTTCCGTCAGCCTCCATCTCGACTGGCTGTGGCTGGATCGAGCCCAGAACAGCGGCCCCACCGCCTTCATATTTGTAGGTATGAGCCAGCTGCCCTACCAGGTATTCATCACCTCGCTCGCAGTGCCCCATCAGCCCCAGCAGGTTGCTCATGGTCCCACTCGGCACAAACAAACCAGCCTCGAAACCCAGCTCATCTGCCAGATAATGCTGCAACTTGAGAACGGTAGGGTCCTCACCGTAGACGTCGTCCCCCACCTCAGCCTTCGCCATGATGTTGCGCATCGCTGGCGTAGGCTGGGTGACGGTATCACTTCTCAAATCGATGAGGCTCATGCAAACAGCTCCGGAAAGAGAAAATCCCGATGCTAATGCAAAGCCGCCTCGAAAATCACGAATTGTCTAAAGCTTTGGTTGGAACAATCAAAATCCCTGCGCGCAGACCGGGCCTTACGTTGGGATTTGGAAAGATGATCCTGGCGTCCGCTTCAGTGACTATCCACTTTTGAGAACCATCCTCTGCAAGCAAATAGCCTTCGGGCAGTGGACTGAAATTCGCGACATCGTCAGCCAGATGCAGGCGAAACGCTTCACTCTGCTTGATGATTTCTCGCGAGACGTGAAACACCTTGAGCCGCTCCAATGTTTGCGGCAACTCGGGCTCGCACTGCTCGATAATAGCCTTGAGTCGGGACTCGAGCTGACTGACATCGACGCCGGCATTCTGACCGAATGGACGGGCCTTTCCCAACTCAAGCGTAAAGGCTTCAGCCTGATGGGCCGCGTAGCTGTAAGCGCTGAAGGTGATACCAGGCTTGCTCTGCAATAGCACAGCGTCAATACCGGCGGCTTCGAGCCTGGCCATCTCGGCCTGCGAGTGCTCTCGCCCCTCGCTCCAGGGATACAGCGCAAAACGCTCGATAGCGGAACCACGGATCGCCGTATGCAGATCGTAATGCAGTCGAGCCCTGTCCGGCTCGCTGAAAAACTGTGCGACCAAGCGCTCCAGCTGATCGGCCCGCTGAGCTTCGAATCCTGACGTCAGCACATGCTTACCGTTGAACAGGCGATTCATATCCTGCTCGACAAAGCGAACATTGCGCCGCATGGCTTCGGGATTGCCCAGAAGAAAGAGAATGCGAACACGAGGCTTTATCTCACCTCTCGCAATGCGTTTGAGCAGCCGATCCAGCATTTCGATAGGTGCTGTCTCGTTGCCGTGAATACCGGCTGAAAGCAGGAGGTCGACCCCTGCATCCGTTCCGTTGGCCGGCTTGACGAGCAAGGCGCCCTCACTCAACCACTGCAAGCGAATACCGCTGGAGGTGACCTGGATCTTTTCGGCTGGCTCTCGGCCAGCCAGTGTGAGTTCAAGCAGTTTGCCCAGAGAAAGACCGTACTGTTCCGTCATGATGATCCTGGCTGGCAAGTAGTGTTAGTCAGTGATCATGCCCACAACCACAATCTGGACCATGCTCATGGTCCTCTTCGACCGGCTCCAGACTGAGCGCCAGTCCAAACTGGTTCACTGCCTGCGGGCGTAACCCCAGTACCGGGGTCTCAGCCTCATCTTCAAAGGACTCGGCATAGATCGTAAGCCCACCCTGTCCGTCTGGCTCCAGCCAGAGGTCACGGCCATTGATTTGAACGGCAACGCGGGCAGCTCGCGCTTCGCGGCGCTCGCCTTGGGTGTCTTCGAGAATAAGGGACAAGCTTTCGATCATGTCTGTACTCAATCGATCTGGAATGGATAAACCGAACCCAGCTTCAAGATTTGTGTAAGCTCATCCAGGGCTGTTCGGCACTCGAGTAGTAGCTGCGGATCAGCCAGATCAGATACGTTAAGGCGATCCCGGTAGTGAGTATCTACCCAGGTTACCAGTCGTGTATAGAGCTCGGACGTCATCAGCACACCAGGATTGACGGCTTCAAGCTCTGCCTGCTTCAGCGCTACACGTAGCCGTAGACAGGCTGGCCCCCCACCGTTCTGCATGCTCTGTTTGAGGTCGAACACCTTGACTTCGCGGATAGGCCCATCACTTTTGACGAGCTGATCCAGATATGTCCACACCTGAGCATTCTGGCGGCACTCTTCAGGCACGATCAGTAATGTCTGGCCATCCGGCTTGAGCAGCAATTGGCTATTGAACAGGTAAGACCGTACCGCGTCATTGACGCTTACCTGACTACGGGGTACGCATACGGCGCGCAGCGTTCCGCCACGTCGAGCCAGCTTGTCGGTCAACTCCTTGAGCACGCGATCGCTTTCGAGGAAAGCATCCTCGTGATAGAACAATACTTCAGCATTGCCCACCGCGATCACGTCATTGTGGAAGACCCCCTGGTCGATGACTTCAGGATTCTGCTGAGCATAGACCACACCCTCTTCCGTCAGTCCATGCAGCCGCGCTATGGCCTGGGAGGCTTCCAGGGTTTGACGCGCCGGATAACGCTGCGGCGCCGGGTAGCGGTTGTCGAAAGCACTCCGACCAAACACGAAGAACTCTACGCCAGCCTCGTCATAGTCGCGGCAGAAACGTGTGTGGTTGGCAGCCCCTTCATCACCAAACTGGTTTACGGCCGGCAAGGCCGGATGATGCGCAAAATGCGTTTCATCACGAAACATGGCCGCCAGTACACGACTGGTCGTAGGATGCTCGATGCTACGATGAAACTTACTGTTCAGGTTGGCTGCCGTGAAGTGCACCCGTCCATCCGCCGTATCTGCGCTAGGACTGATGGTAGCGGCATTGGCCGTCCACATTGAAGAAGCAGAGCTGACCGAAGCAAGCAGCGGCAAGGCTTCCCTGGCGGCGCGCTCTATGACCTGAGCATCTGTCCCGGTGAAGCCCAGTTGGCGCAACGCAGCAACGTGAGGACGCTCCTGAGGCGCGAATACGCCCTGTTTGAAGCCGAGCTCCATCAACGCTTTCATTTTGGCCAGCCCCTGGCGAGCGGCTTCGCGAGGATTCGAAGTGAGCTGCCCATTGCTTTGAGAGGCTACGTTTCCATAGGAAAGCCCACCATAGTTATGGGTCGGGCCGACCAATCCGTCAAAATTGACTTCATAAGCGTTCATAGATGGACTCCAGGCAACAGTGTTGCCGGTAAATCAAGCGTGTCGGCTTCCAGCGAGGCGACCGGATAAGCGCAGTAGTCCGCCGCATAATAAGCGCTGGGACGATGATTGCCGGAAGCGCCTATACCGCCAAAGGGAGCACTGCTGGCAGCGCCTGTCAGAGGCCTGTTCCAATTGACAATGCCCGCGCGCGACTCGATCAGGAATTGTTCGTACCTCGCGCTGGATGACGAGAGCAAGCCTGCCGCCAGGCCAAAGCGGGTAGTGTTAGCCTCGCGTACAGCCTCGTCGAAGCTCTCGTAGCGAATGACTTGCAGCAACGGCCCGAAGAACTCCTCGTCAGGACGATCGGCAACGCTGGTCACATCCAGAATGCCAGGCGTGAGCAAAGCGCTCTCAGCGTTGGGCTGAGTCATGGTCAGTAGCGGCATTGCACCCTTGGCCAGGAAACGCTCTTGTGCTTCAAGTAGCTGGCGGGCAGCGTCCAGAGAGATCACAGCCCCCAGGAAAGGAGCCGGCTCTTCATCAAACCGCCCTACTTGCAGCCTGGCCGCTGCCTGTACCAGACGCTCCAGAATGATGTCGCCCTGCTCCGTATTCGGTACTAACAGACGGCGTGCACAGGTGCAGCGTTGCCCGGCTGAAATGAAGGCAGACTGTACAATCGTGTAGACCGCTGCATCGATCTGATCGACCGTGTCGACCACTAGCGGATTATTCCCTCCCATTTCAAGCGCCAGGATCTTGTGGGGGGCACCAGCAAACTGTTGATGGAGCAAGGCGCCCGTCCGGCTTGACCCCGTAAAGAACAGCCCATCGAGGTCAGGCTGCGCAGCCAAGGCAACACCAGTAGCGCGAGCCCCTTGCACCAGGTTGAGTACACCTTCCGGTAACCCCGCCTCGATCCAGCACTTGACCGTCAGCTCGGCGACAGCAGGCGTCATCTCACTGGGCTTGAAAACAACAGTATTTCCTACCAGCAAAGCCGGCACGATATGCCCGTTGGGTAAGTGGCCTGGGAAGTTATAAGGACCAAATACCGCAACAACACCATGGGGCTTGTGTCGTAGCCGCGTTCTAGCCTCGCCCAAGACGCCCGCCTTTTCACCCGTGCGCTCATGGTAGGCCTGAATCGAGATGGCCACCTTGTTTATCATACTGGTGACTTCTGTCGCAGCTTCCCAAAGAGGCTTGCCGGTTTCCACACCAATGGTATTGGCCAGTTCCTGACTACGCGTCTTGAGTGTTGCTGCAAAGGCTTCGAGCACCTTGATACGCTCGTCCAGCGGCTTGCGAGCCCATGCAGGAAAAGCGGCGCGAGCAGCGGCTATAGCGTCCGATACCTGCTTGTCAGAGGCTTCGTTTCCACGCCAGATCACGGTTTGCCCGACAGGGTTGAGCGAAGTGAATTCGGCGCCTTCGCCAGCCAGCCATTGACCGCCAATGTAATGCGTACTCATGTCGTTTTCTCCTAGGGCGCTACTGACACTGCGCGGACCTGAGCGCCAGCAGACAGCTGCAGCCTTCTCGCCGTAACAGGGTCAACCACCAGTGTTCCAGAGGCTACCCGTGCAGGTGCAGCGGTAATTCGGCAGCCTTCTCGCTTACGGTTGTGAATTACATAGGGCTGGGCATCTTCGCCCGGCGTGCCGATGGACAAAACGAATATCTGGCTATCCCGAATGGCACGAACCTTGTCGGTTTCGCATTCAATTGCCGGGCCCGCGTCGAAGATGTCCACATACCCCTGGTAGGCAAACCCTTCTGCATTGAGCATGCGAAGTGCAGGCTCGGTATCAGGATGGACGCGACCAATGACAGCACGTGCTTCTTCTGAGAGGAAACACGTGTAAAGCGGAAACTTGGGCATGAGTTCGGCAATGAATGACTTATTGCCCACACCGGTCAGGTAATCCGCTTGAGAAAACTCCATCTTGAAGAAGTTACGCCCCAGGTTTTCCCAGAAAGGCGAAAGTCCTCGGCTGTCCGACACCCCACGCATTTCTGCGATCAGCTTATCTGAGAACAACGAGCGGAACTCGGCGATGAACAGAAAGCGCGCCTTGGACAACAGACGGCCGTTCAATCCGTTACGATGGCCTGCGTGCAGAAATAACGAGCAGAGCTCCGAATTACCGGTCAGGTCATTGGCCATGAACAGCGTGGGAATCTGCTGATGGATATTGAGTTCGCGAGAGGCACTGACTGTCAGCCCCACCCGGTAGTTGTACCAGGGCTCACGTAGACCTACGGCGCCGGCAATACCGGAAATACCGATAACGGTGCCGTCGTCCTGCTCGAGTACGAAGAGATAATCCGCATCGGCACGCTCGACGTCGCCGCGGAAGGTTTTTTCAGCCCATTCCACCCGGTGAGCCAGACGCTCTTCACTGGCAGGCAAGGTGGTAAGCCCAGCGCCTGTAGTGCGCGCAAGCTCGATTAGCGCGGGCAGATCCGCGCGGGTGACAGGACGAATGATCATATTCCCTCCGATGACCCAGGCCGGCGCTTCGCCGCGCCTGCGTCTGACGTGCCCTGGGCACGCACTACTCTCATGACGACAGCACGTATCATGGTTAAACAGCGACGAGCCGTACGGTATCGCCAGCCTTGACGTTGAGCGCGGCGGCGGCGGCACTCGACAGAACTGCCGGCGCTCCTGGCTCCCAATCGAGCTCGTGAACAATGGCACGGAAGTCCTGTAGCAGATCATTGCTGATCAGATAGGCACGGTTGCCGTCGACCGCATCCTGCACCTCCACCGCGACCACATGACTCCCTGCCATCGAACGAATGTTGTTGGTACGCGCATGCAACGTCGGACCGCCATCGAAAATATCGACGTAATTGTCAGTTTCGAAGCCTTCGCGGGTCAGGATATCGAAAGTGATCTGCGCACGTGGATGAACCTGGCCAATGGCCTCTTGGGCGGCATCTGTCAGCAACGGCACATAGATCGGATAGATCGGCATCAGCTCGGCCAAAAAAGTGCGACTCTTGGCACCGCAGATGCGCTCCGCTTCGGCATAGCTCACATCAAAGAAGTGACGGCCTACTGAGTCCCAGAACGGCGAATCGCCCTGCTCGTCACTCATGCCTACGATTTCGACCACGACAGACTCGGCAAATCGCTCGGGATGACCAGCCATGAACATCAATCGACCCCGTGAATTGAGCTCGGCGATAGGGGTATCCAGAAAATCACGATCGATATAGAAGCTGCTCAGCACACTGTTGCCCGTCAGGTCATGGCAAAGTGAAAGCACATGCGTCTTATTGTGAATCTTGAGCTCACGCGAGGCATGGATAAAGGTCTCGTTGCGAAAGCTGTAAAACGGTTCGGAGAAGCCAGCCGTGGCAATGATGGCTGAACAGCCAACCAGACGCCCCGTGTCTGAATCCTCCAGTACGAAGAAATAACTTTCCTCGCCATTGAAGCTTACTTCGGCGGCAAAAGAGGCTTCTGAAACCCGGATCTTTTCCTTGAGCCGCTCGATGTCATCCGGCAAAGAGGTGACACCTACCGGACTGTCCGCGGCCAGATGCTGCACATGGGGCAAATCAGCTGCCCGAGCAGGTCGCATCACCAGCATGAAGTCACTCCTTCTAATTTTTCTAATTGAAATCGCTCTTGAATACCGTGGCGCCTCCCTGCGCCACGTTCAGGCTCAAGCCTGGGTAATGCGGGCCACAGCGCGCTCTAGTCGCGCTAGGCCTTCATCAATGTCAGCCTCGCTGATGACCAGACTGGGAGCAAAGCGGATGACATCCGGACCGGCCTGAAGCACCATCAGCGACTCCTCGTTGGCTGCCGTCAGCACTTCCTTCGCCCGACCTTTCCAGGGCTCGCTCAGCGGAGCGCCAATCAGCAGGCCCATCCCGCGAACACCGGAAAAGATGCCGTACTTGCTGCCCATGGCCTCAAGCGCGGTACGGAAACGGTTATGACGAGTCTTCACACCCTCTAAAACCTCAGGCGTGTTGACTACGTCCAGCAGGGCGGAACCGATAGCACAGCCGAGAGGGTTACCACCGTAGGTGCTGCCGTGAGTGCCTACCGAAAGATGTGCCGCCAGCCTGTCAGTTGTCAGCATTGCCGCCAACGGGAAACCGCCACCAATGCTCTTGGCTGTAGTCAGTACATCAGGTGTGATGCCGTAGTGCATGTAGGCATAAAGGTGGCCGGTACGGCCTACCCCACTCTGCACCTCATCGAATACAAGCAGTGCGCCATATTCGTCGCACAGGTCACGTGCGCCTTGCAGATACGCCTGGTCACCCGGCAGTACGCCACCCTCGCCCTGGATAGGCTCGAGCACGACCGCGCAGGTCTTTTCGGAGATGGCCGCCTTGAGTGCATCCAGATCGTTATAAGGCACATGGGTGATACCTTCGATCTTTGGACCAAATCCTTCCGAATACTTGGGTTGCCCGCCCACGCTTACCGTGAACAGTGTGCGGCCATGAAAGCTGTTGGTTGCAGCAATGATTTCATAACGGCTTCCGCCACTGACGTCATGCCCGTAACGACGGGCCAGCTTGAACGCAGCCTCGTTGGCTTCTGCGCCGGAGTTGGCAAAAAACACCCGGTCGGCAAAGGTAGCGTCAACCAGCTTGCGGGCCATGCGCAGTGCAGGCTCGTTGGTGTAGATGTTGGATACGTGCCAGAGCTTGTTGGCCTGCTCTATCAATGCCTGCATCAGAGCGGGATGACCGTGCCCCAGTGCGTTAACCGCAATGCCGCCGGAGAAGTCGATCAGCTCACGCCCGGCCTGGTCCCAGATGCGTGAACCTTCGCCTCGGACGGGAATGAATGCGGCGGGCGCATAATTGGGCACCATGATCTGGTCGAAGTCGGTGCGTTGCACCGAGAACTGCGGAGCAGACATCGAAAATTCTCCTGCCTGTTGTGGGCTAGCGATGGAAGGATTGTAGGGAGTAGATCACGCCGGGCATTGCCGCTATGCGACAACTATTTACAGCGCACAACCAGCCAGCGGAGCGGCTTACAGATATGCGACAGAAAACATCGGCAATACGCAGTCTAGGGTGTACGGAGGGATGCGGGAAGCCTCAGTGGGTGCTCATCTTTAATGCACAGCTAGGCAACAATGAGTGAAACGCTGAAATAGTGGCCGCAGAAACGCTTTCTGCGGCCACTGATCTTACTGGGCAGAATTAGGTGCCACACGGCTGGTGCCGTTCACCGTCACGATGCGTACGCGCTCGCCCACCCGGAACACCTCTCCCTTGCTGACTTCCTGTACATAGGCACGGGTGCTGCCATCGTCTTCGCGTACAGTCACCTCTACACCGTTGGCGCGAGTGAAACCTTCTTCGGTAGCGGCACCAAGCAAGCCACCCGCTACAGCGCCCACGATAGCGGCGACATAGCTACCCCGACCGCCACCTACGCCACTGCCGGCGATACCACCTACCGCCGCACCAGCACCTGCGCCGATGGGGGTCTTGGTTCCTTCAATCTTAACGGGGCGCAAGGCGGTGATGGTCCCCATGCGCACGGTTTGTACCTGGCGAGCCTCATCGCGTGAGTACACGTCACCGGTCTGGCTGGATACGCACCCGGCCAGCAGCGCGGAGGCAGTCAGTGCAGTAATAATTTGAGTGGTCTTGTTCATCATTCAACTCCAGTTCCTACAGGGCTGTTCTCGGCGGAACCCTATGGTGGACCCTCCGCCTTACAGGAATGTTCAGCTTTTATCATCCTCTCATATGGCCTCAAGGCAAACGGTGAATCTTTTGATCCAGACAGCTTTCGTTCATCCGCTTCGCTTGCTTTACCTGAAATAGGACGACTCATCCTGTTCAACCCTTACGTGACTGCCGGGCCAGACGCCAGATACGAGCAAGGTCGGTTGCGCGCGCACGCAGCTCCTGTGCGGCGCTCCTACACGCCTGCTCCAGCGTGACAGGGCCAGGCGCCAGACTGAATGCCGCCTCAATCCCTGCCTCATATACCTGCTGGTAGTGCGCACCCAAGCTACCTACTAATGCAATGACAGGCACATCAGCCTCACGGGCGACTCTGGCAACTCCTATGGGCGTCTTGCCATGCAGGCTTTGGTAATCAAGTTGCCCCTCTCCGGTAATGACCAGATCCGCGTCCCGGAGCGCCTCTGCCAGCCCGGAAACTTCTGCAACCAGCTCGACACCCGATCGAAAATGTGCCTGAAGAAAGGCCCTAGCAGCAAAACCCAGCCCCCCTGCCGCTCCCACTCCTGGAAAGCAACTGTGATCTTCCCCAAGTACTTGAGCTGCAACCTGAGCGTAATGCCCAAGTGCTGCATCCAGCACATCGACATCCTCAGGCGTTGCGCCCTTCTGAGGACCAAAGACATGGGAGGCACCATGAGAGCCATACAAGGGGTTATCGACATCGGCAGCCACATCGATCTGAACGGTAGCAAGACGCTTATCCAGACCGTTCAGCTCAATACAGGCAAGTTCGGCTAACGCAGCGCCCCCTGGCGGCAAAGGCTGACCATGTTTATCCAGGAACTTGACTCCTAAGGCGTTCAGCAACCCCGCACCACCATCATTCGTAGCGCTGCCACCCAACCCCAGGATAATTCGTCGGGCTCCAGCATCCAGTGCAGCGCGGATCAACTCACCGGTACCATAGCTACTGGCCCGTCTGGCATCCCGCTGCGCTTTCGGCACCCAGTGCAGGCCGCTGGCAGCCGCCATCTCGATCACGGCTGTCCCCTCGCCCAGCCATCCCCAGTGAGCCAATACCGGCTGCCCCAACGGTCCCTGCACGATCAGCTCACGACGCTCTCCTCCGGTTGCAGCCAGCAAGGCCTCGACCGTGCCCTCTCCTCCGTCGGCCATGGGTTTGAGTTCGATAGTGGCGGAGGGAAAAACCGCTCTCCAACCCTCTGCAATAGCCTGGGCGACCTCGGGTGCGCTCAGGCTTTCCTTGAACGAATCAGGTGCGATCACGAGTTTCATCAATGTTCTCCTGGCTGACGGTTCGCCTGTCGATGGGTATGGCTGCTCGTTACAGCAGGAAAAGACTTAAAAGCCATACTGTGGCCATCCCGGTAAGCCCTTGAACCAAGGTAGCGAGTGTCTGGGCACGGTATGCCGTGGCTACGCTCATACGGCTGAATTGAGTCACAACCCAGAAAAAGCTGTCGTTGGCATGTGAAACCGTCATCGCTCCAGCGCCGATCGCCATTACGGTCAATACACGCCCCATCTCACTGTCGAGCCCCAGCTGCCCCAGCAGCGGTGCTACCAAGGCAGACGTTGTCACCAGCGCAACCGTAGTCGAACCCTGGGCTGTTTTCAGGGCGGCGGACACTACGAATGGCATAAACAGCCCAATCCCCAAGGCGGAAAGCGTGCTGCCAAGGTAATCGCCCAGTGGAGTGACTTTGAGCACGGCACCAAACGCCCCACCAGCGCCGGTAATAAGCAAGATGGGAGCCGCTGACAAGATGCCTTCGGCCACATGATTCTGAAACTCCTGGCGCTTGTCATTGCTCTTGAGCAGCGAACAGGCCAGCACCAGGCCTACCAGCAGCGCCGGGACGGGTTGCCCAATAAAACCCAACAGCGTCAACACCGCCCCTTCTCCGAAAGGCTTGCTGGGAAAGGCAGCGATTGACCCCAGGCAAATCAATCCAATGGGAGCAAAAATCGGGGCAAAGGCCTGCCAGGCACTGGGAAGCACACCATAACTTTCCCGTAATGCTGTGAAATCTTCCTGGGAAGGCATCGGCGTACCATCATCAACCAGCGGGATGTCCTTACCCAGGAAGCGGTTGGCCCACCACAGCCCCGCCATGGCCGTTACGAATGACACGATAAGGCCAACACCGATAACCAGTCCGAGGCTTGCATCGAGCCCTAGATTACCCGCAGCCGCAATCGGCCCCGGTGTAGGTGGCACAAAGGTATGCGTAGCATAGAGGCCAGTCGCCAGGGCTACACTCATGGAGATCAGGGAGACCTTCATACGAGCAGCCAGCGCATTTTTCAGCGAATTGAGGATCACATAACCGGAATCGCAGAATACGGGTATCGAAACCAAGTAACCGATGATGGACAACGTCAGGGTGGGAAAACGCTCGCCGAGTACACGAATCACGGTTTCCGCCATGGTTATGGCCGCGCCGCTACGCTCCAGAATCACACCGATAATTGTGCCTAGCACAATGACGATACCGATGTATCCCAGGATGCTGCCAAAGCCCGTTGTAAGGGTTTTGGTGATATCGCCGACAGGCACCTGGTAGGCGAAACCGGCGAGAAAAGCCGCCAGGAGCAAGGCCAGAAATGGATGAAGCTTGAAGCGTGTGGTGGTCACGACGATGAATGCTATCAACGCCACCAGAATAAGGACGAGGCTCATGACAGGCTCCGGTTGTTATTGTGATCGGATAACTGTGGATGAGCTTATTGTGCTATCAGTTCAATGAGTTCCGCTTGGTACAAAAGCACAAGATAAGCACCTGATTTCACCGTATATATTGTGCATCTGCACAATCAGGCGCATTCCAGCAGACTGATTCCCAGCGACAGGTAAAGCCACTGCCCCAGCATATCGTGGCTGAGTCCAGTCAGCTCACAGATACGCTCGAGACGATAGCGCAACGTATTCCGATGGATATTCAAGGACGCGGCACAAGCAGATGCCTGCCCATGGTGCTCGCACCACGCCTGCAAGGTTTCTCGTAACACGCCATTTTCATCCTGCGCAAACAGCCGCTTCAAGGGATCGAGCCACCCTTGCAAAAGCCAGCTCTGCCGCTGACTGTAAAGCAGTGCCGTCAGCCGGTGCTCATCCAACTTGAGTAGCCGGACATCAGGCAGGCACGCACGGGCATAGGCTTGCAGCAAGCGCAGTGATTGGCAGGCCTCTCGCAAGTCAACCAGACTTTCCAGCGGACCCGATGCTGTAACGCGTAATACGTTCAGCCCCTTGGCCTTTGCCTGATCAAGCCAGAGTTGTTCTTCATGAGGCCGCCCGAGCGGACGACACCAGAACCATTCCTGCATACCGACGGGGGCGCAAAAACTCTCCAGATTGGCAGACAACATGGCGCTCAACGCCTTGGCCGAACGGGAGTCTGAGGCTTCATTCAGCTCGATAAGGCATACCTGACGTGGCCAGCTCAGGGGTACCTGCTGTCGCTCAGCCTCAACAGAAAGCGTGTTCAGGCTTACCGAAGGGTCCAGCAATTGGCCGATCCAGCTGTCCAGTCGATGCCGCTGCCAATGACGCTCCAGATGCGATTGTCGCTGCTCCACCAACATTTCGGCCGCCATGCGGACCAGCTCGGCATATGGCCTGACAACCTCGGGCCTGCCCGTGATACCGAGGACCCCGATCAACCGCTCGGCATAGAGCAGTGGCATGTTGACTCCCGGCTTCACACCTCGCAGGCAAGAGGCGGCCTGATCGTCAATCTCGACGACTCGACTGTTGGCCAACACAAGCTGAGCGCCTTCGTGACGGGTATGCAATCGCAAGGGATCACCGCTGCCGATAATCATGCCCTGCGCATCCATCACATTGACGTTATAGGGAAGGATTGCCATGGAGCGATCCACAATGTGTTGCGCAAGGGTTGAATCAAGTTCAATCACGGCAATCCCTTCCTTTACATGAGCACTGTTTAAGGAGCCAAACGCTGGCGCTTCCAGCCCTCTCCTTCACGGCGGTAATCGAGCCGATCATGCAAACGGCTGGAGCGGCCCTGCCAGAACTCGACCCGCTCGGGAATCAGCCGATAGCCTCCCCAATGTGGCGGGCGCGGTGGCTCCTCATGGGCAAAGCGTGCCTGCACTTCAGCCACTTTCGCCTCAAGCTCTTCCCGACCGCCCAGCACCTGGCTCTGCGGCGAAGCCCAGGCGCCCAACCGACTACCCAACGGACGGACACGGTAGTACGCGTCGGACTCTTCAGGGCTTACGCGCTCGACCACACCCTCGATTCGCACTTGACGCTCAAGTGTGGGCCAGAAAAAGGTCATGGCGGCCCTGGGCTGCCCAGCGAGCTGCTGCCCCTTGGCACTTTCGTAATTGGTGTAAAACACGAACCCCTTGGCGTCTACGCCCTTGAGTAGAAGTACACGACAATGGGGTTGCTGCTCGGCATCAACCGTTGCCAGTACCATGGCATTGGCTTCTACAGGGGGCTGCTCGGTTTTAACAGCATCCTCAAACCACTGGCCAAATAAGGCAAATGGCTCGGCGGGCGCCTGCGCTTCGGTCAATCCGTCGCGGGTGTAATCACGACGCATGTCAGCCAGCGTCTGGGTCATGGCAAGCTCCTGATTGGGAATGGAACTTACAGCTTACCCAGTCATGCGCCAGGTTGCTTGACTCATACCAGGTCTATGGCGAATTGGCATCCGAAACCAAACGGTTCCGGATGCCTTTACTGACTCAGCGCTTGCTTTGCAGAGAGGCCAATACCACTGTACGTGGCTGGATAAGGACCTCGACACGACGGTTCTGAGCGCGCCCTTCGGCATTGTCGTTTGCTGCACGCGGCTGGGTATCGCTCAGACCACGAACGACCAGACGATTGCCATTAAGCCCGCTCAGACGAAAGATGGAGGCTACCGCCTTGGCGCGGCCGAGACTGAGCTGGTCATTAACCGCCTTGGAACCAGTGCTATCCGTGTGTCCCAGCACAATGACGGCGCTCTGGGCATCCTTGAATACCAGCTTGGCGGTACGGCCCAGCGGGCCGAGCATGGATGGCAGAAGCATCTCAGCACGATCAGGGTTGAAGGAGTCGTCAACGTTGACGATCAGCAGTAAGCCGTCCTCTCGACGTTCCATTTGCATCTTGCTACCAGCGATGGCTTCGCGGATCGTTTTTTCATGCTGATCCAGCCAGTCCTTGCTGACTGTTATCTCTTGGGCTTTCGCTTGAGCCTTTGCCTCAGTTACAGTCTTGTCGCCCTTGCCAAACGGCCACCACCAATGTCCGCCATCCGCTTTCGCCTGGGTTTCGGCCTTTTGCGCCTCTACCTTCGCCTGGGGGACTGGCTCCTTGGCAGTGGCAACGTCGCTTTCCTTGTGAAAATAACTGCAGGCGGAAACGCTCATGCAGAGAACGACAGTAGTAGTCTTGAGCAGCTTCATGCGTTTTTATCCCATCAGGCGCAAGCCCGCCGAATCGGCACCGACAGGCAAAGTTAAAGTGGTTTCTTAGATTGTGTCTTTAACTGATTATTTCGCAAGGGGTGTACGTTGTCCTTTTGTATCAACCGACAAGCGGTTGAGTAGACTCGGTGGCGAAACGGTCAGGTGAACGAGGGCGGCAAGGGTATCACGTCATAGACGGTGCTTATCAAACGATAGATAGCTCGCTATTGAAATTGCCACTGGCCATCACTACGCTGGGCGCGTCAATTTGTCCTCCCTTGCGTACACTCATGTCTATAAATACACCTAAAGAAATCGCAACACTGGCGATACAGGCTGGTATTGCCAAAAATCGGCTTTCCATTCCTACCCTATTCATTCTTGGCGTTATGGCCGGCGCGTTCATTGCGACTGGTTTTCTTCTCGATATTCACGTTATTGGCACCATGCCCGCCGAATGGGGCTCGTTTGCAGGCTTCGTTGGCGCAGCGGTTTTCCCGGTCGGCCTGATCATGACCGTGCTGGCAGGCGGTGAGTTACTGACGGGCAATATGCTGCTGCTTCCTCTGGCACGTTTTGCAGGCGGTATCAGCACGATGGGGGTGATTCGCAACTGGCTATGGGTCACGCTTGCCAACTTTGTCGGCAGCCTGGCTGTCGCGTACTTCTTCGGTCATATGCTGGGTCTCACCGAGGGTGCATTCCTGGGCAAGACCGTTGCCATTGCGCAGGCAAAGATGAACGCCGACTTCCTTCACGCCTTCGTTTCCGGTATCGGATGCAACTGGCTCGTCTGTCTGGGCGTCTGGATCGCGTTTGCCAGCAAGGATGTGGTAGGTAAAGTCGTTGGCATGTGGTTTCCCGTCATGGCCTTTGTGGCCATCGGTTTTCAGCATGTGGTTGCCAACATGTTTATCATTCCAGCCGCTATCTTTGCAGGCCAGGCTACCTGGGCCCAATGTCTGCCCAACCTGGTAGCGGTTTTCCTGGGCAATGCCGTGGGTGGCGCCGGCTTTGTAGGGTTGGCCTATTTTCTGGCCTATCGCCCTGCACCTGCGCAAGCGACGGCCGATCTGGCGTCAGCGCTACAAAAGACCCAGGCGGATCTTGCACCTGCAACACCCACACTCAAGGCCGTGAACGACTGATGAGTTGAAGTGCATAGCGGATTGACCGGCGACCCCTGCCGGTCAATCCATCCTATCCTGACGTCAGAGGCATTGCCCAACGGCTTCTGCCAGCTGCTGAGCTCGCGGGTCCATGAGAATATAAGGCCCCAGGGTATTGGTGGCAAAACCAAATGCCACCCTGCGCTCAGGGTCGGCGAACCCGATAGACCCACCCGCCCCTGGATGACCAAAGGCCTGGACGCCCAGGCCATAGGTTGCGTTGGCATGGTCAGGCTGGTCCAGCATGAATCCCAGGCCGAAGCGTGTCGAGGTCATTAGCGTCCTGTCGTCACCCCGACTATGTTCCGTGAGCATGTGCTGCAAGACCGTCTGGTCCAGCAATCGACCGTCGAGCAGCCCCGCATAAAACCCTGCCAGTGAGCGCGCATTGCCATGACCGTTGGCGGCAGGCTGCTCGAAACGGCGCCACTCCGGTTTATTGGTGCTGGTCAGAATGCCCGGCGGGTTGGCAAAGGCACGGGTACTCAAGGCTTGGGGGTCGGTCATGGTGGTCTTCAAGAGACGCTGGGCGGCAGCATCACCCATGTCGCCCTTGCCTCGAGCAATATGCGCAACCCGGTGCTCTTCGCTCTCAGGCAGACCGATATGAAAATCCAGCCCAAGCGGCCTGGCCGTTCGGGCAACAATAGCTTCTCCTGGTGAGCGGCCATCAATGCGGCGAATCAGTTCTCCCATCAGCCAGCCATAGGTCATCGGTGAATAGCCGTGGCTCTCGCCTGGCGTCCACCAAGGCGTTTCGGCGGCAAGGGCAGCCGTCATGGTGTCCCAGTCATACAGCGCACTGGCAGGCAATGGAGCACGCAAGGCAGCCAGTCCTGCCTGATGGCACAGTAACTGGCGCACCGTAATGGCGCCCTTGCCTGCAGCCGCAAATTCCGGCCAGTAGTGTTGTACTGGTTTATCCAGTTCAAGCCTGCCCTCTTGAACCAACTGCATGGCGGCCACGGCAGTAAAGGCTTTGGTGCAGGAAAACAGATTCAGTATCGTGTCCGTCTGCCACCCGCTCTGCGCATCCTTGTCCGCCGTGCCTGCCCAGAGATCCAGAACGGTTTCGCCGTCCACCTGAACGCACAGGGCTGCACCGCGGGTATGCACGCCTCGCCCCGGCTCGTCGAACAGAGCACTGAAGCGGTCCCTGACGGTTTCAAAGGCCAGATCGAAATAACCTTGGATCTGCACAGCTGTCTCCTCATCGTGGTCATATTCAAGTCTCTCACACTGACGAGAAGAGACCTCTACTACTGCACTTCCAGCCGGAACGGCGGTAAGGTGCTCAGGATGGCCTTGCCATAACGCTGCGTAACGACACGACGATCCAGCAGGCTGATCGTGCCGCTGTCCGACTCGGTGCGCAGGAGACGTCCACAAGCCTGGATCAGGCGCAGCGAGGCATCGGGCACAGCGATTTCCATGAACGGATTGCCACCCCGTGCCTCGATCCATTCGGCCAAAGCAGCCTCGACAGGATCATCCGGCACCGCAAAGGGAATCTTGGCAATCACGACGTGCTCACAATAAGCCCCGGGCAGGTCGACTCCTTCGGCAAAGCTGGCCAGACCGAACAATACGCTGGGCTCGCCATCATCCACGCGGGAGCGGTGTTTATTGAGTGTCTCCTGCTTGGACAGGTTGCCCTGGATCAGTACACGGCGGCGCCAGTCACGCTCCAGCCCATCGAAGACATCCTGCATCTGTCGCCGGGAAGAAAACAGCACCAATGCCCCCTTGGCCCCTTCCAGCATATCGGGCAGCTCTCGCACGATAGCCGCCGTATGGGCCGCAGAGTCTCTCGGATCCGCCTGCAGATTGGGTACGCGCAATAACCCTGCCTCGGCATACTTGAAGGGACTGGGCACAATTGCCGTGTTGGCGCTTTGAGGCAGGCCTGCCCGCATCCGAAAACGATCGAATGTCCCCAGCGCCGTCAAGGTGGCAGAAGTTACCAGCGCGCCATAAGCCACATTCCATAGCGTACGCCGTAGCGTTTCCGCAGCCAGGATGGGACTGGCATTGACCTCGATATCATGGAATGCACCGGACTCTACCAATGTCAGCCAGCGCGCCATGGGTGGTGAGTCGGTCGGATCTTCCAGCGTAAAGGCCGTCCACAGCTCCCAATTACCCTGGGACCGAGCCAGCAGGCTGCCAAACAGCGGATACCATTCCTCAGCCTGATAGCTTGCAATGCCAATGCTTTTCTCCCCGTCCATGGCCTCTTTCAAGAGGTCCGTAAGACGAGTGAACAGGTCGGACAGCTGGGCAAAGCCCTTTTTGAGCTCAGTCCCCATTTCCCTTAAATCCGCTGGGACGAGGCCACCAACGAACCGATGGCGAGGCCGATCACGTCCCTCCATGTCTTCGCCGGCGCGAAACTCGGCCAGCTGCTCACAGGCTGTAAACATGAACTGCTGCTGGGTACGAATCTGTCTCGCCAGTTCGGGTACTTGCTCAACCAGCCGTCCCAGCTCGCCCGGCAAGGGATGTTGAGCCAGCAGCTTGGTCAGATTCTTGGCAATTTGCTCCAGCCACTCGGCCGTGGAGCGCAGGCGGGTAAAGTGAGCGAAGTGATTGATCGCCTTGTCCGGCAGGTGATGGCCTTCGTCAAACACATAAATGGTATCGCGCGGGTCGGGCAGAATAGCCCCGCCACCGAGCGCAAGGTCAGCCAGTACAAGATCATGGTTGGTAACGATCACGTCTACCTTGGTCATGCCTTCACGGGCACGGAAAAAGGCGCACTGCTGAAAATTCGGGCAGTGCCGATTGGTACACTGCGTATGGTCAGTGGTTATTCGTGACCAGTGTTGGTCATCAATGGCTTCTGGCCAGCTGTCACGGTCACCGTCCCAGCGATTACTGGCCAAGCGCTCGATCATCTTCGTAAACAGCTTCTGACCAGCCTCATCGACGTCGATCGTAAAGCCATCATCCGCAAACAGCTGAGCGGTCGTATTCTGGGCTTCGCTTTCCTGCAACATGAGATCCAGGCGCGACAGGCACAGGTAGCGCCCTCGCCCCTTTGCCAGGGCAAAATTGAACGACAGACCACTGTTACGCAGGATATCCGGAAGGTCCTTGTTGACGATCTGCTCCTGCAGAGCCACTGTTGCCGTCGCAATGACCAGACGCTTGCCGGCCGCCTTGGCCGCAGGAATGGCGGCGAGACTATAGGCAACGGTCTTGCCGGTACCGGTTCCGGCTTCCACAGCCACGACGGCAGGATCGCCAACGCGACGCCCTTCGTCATCCTGCTTGATCGCACCGAGCCCTTTAGCCGTCTCGGCAATCATCAGCCGCTGACCATAGCGCGGCTTGAGCGACTTGGCTTCGAGAAAGCGGGTATAAGCCCCCTGAATCTGGGACTTGAGTTCGGCACTAAGCATGGGGTTCCTCGACAGGGAAGCGTCATACGCTTCCAGCAGGCGCCACCGGCAGGTGACCCTATCAGCAATACTGTATAAAATATCAGTAGTTTGGGAAAGCGGCTAATCGTAATGCACTTTTGCCGACGTACTGATTATATCACTAGCAATAAAGACTTTTCGGTGCCGACCTCCCTGATCTGAAGCGGTTAAACCTAAAAAGCCTTGATTTTTCCTAAAGATACAAACGTTGTTTTCAAACCATGGCAAATCACATGATAGAAAACTGAGGCTATTGGCTATGGAAGAGCAGGCCCAACAACTGGACCGAGTCTGCTCCTTCAACCCATAGTTGTTTTAGCTCGGCTATTCAGTGGCCTGGAGCTGATCGTGTTGGTAGGCGATACCAGTGAAATACACCAAATAGCACTATCCATAAACGATTACGCCACGGATATGAACTTTGACGGAGTTGCCGGTTGAGCATGAGCACCTCCAAAACGCGCAAGCAAACCAGCACGACTCCAGCAAGATTCAGTAAAGCCTCGAACGGAAAGGCAAAAGGCTGGAACACGTTAGTTATGACAACGAGCCAGAATAAAAGAGAAAGAAATTTACCGATAATCATCAGGGCTGAGGACATGCTTTGTATTCAACATAAAAACTAACGTGATGTTGATTCTACTACCTAATGGAGATCAAGGCCGTCAAAGCATTTATATAGCTTCCTTCCGTCTGTGTCCTGTTTCTTCCAATGGTCGGAAATTAACGTCGTCAGGCTTAAGGTCACGAGCGAGAGGCCGCCATACAAACAGATCCTCGTAGTGCTTATCCTTTGTCTGGTGGTTCTACCGTGAAAAGAAAAAAACTCTCGCTTACCTGCCTAGCCCCTTTGGCTTTGCTGAGCCCCCTTTCAGAGGCCAACGAGCTTAGCTGGAATTTAAAGCTAATCGGCCTAACGCCTACTTTTTACACTAACCAGCCTCTAGGGCAAGGTGTACGCGTGGGCGTATTAGATGGCTTGGCTGACTATAATCATCTGGAATTTAGTGGCCGACTTAATCGCAGCTGGCTCAGCCCGAACGGACAATACACATCTTTTGATAATCACGGATCGCATGTTGCAGGAATCATTGGAGCCGCCATGAACGGCAAAGGCACTATGGGTGTAGCGCCACGTGCCTCGCTGTCCAATGTAGCTGTATTTGATAACCGCGGCTGGGTCGCCGGCTTGTCTACATCCAATGCCATGGCTCGGGTCATAGCTGACGGCGCGCGCGTTACTAACATGAGCTATGGCCCTACGACTGCAGGTGACCTGGCCTATCCCGAGACGTTGAGCGCCATTAGCACTTATCGCCATCAGACAGTAGCCGTACTGGCAGCAGGCAATAATGGTGCGGTCCTAAAGAATGAACATTGGTCTTTGCAAAGCGCTCCGCTGGCTAACCTGGTCATTGTTGGTAGCGTGGATAGCAACAAGGCCCGCTCGGCCTTCTCCAATATCCCTGGTGAATCCTGTTTTACCACCTATCGATGCCAGGAAGCTGATAAGTTCAAGTATCGCTTTTTGATGGCCCCCGGCGGCAAATGGATTTATTCCACCGGTCCTAATAACAGCTATTTAGGCATGGCTGGTACGTCCATGGCAGCGCCTCATGTATCAGGTGCAGCGGCACTTCTCTTATCGAAGTGGCCTTTCCTAACTCCAGCGCAAACGGTCGATATTTTATTTAGGTCTGCGGAGGACTTAGGCGCAAAAGGCGTTGACTCCGTATACGGCTGGGGTCTTTTACGCGTTGACCGCGCCATGGCGCCTGTCGGTCAAACACGAATTGCAACGGGTGTTACTGTCACGAGTAATAGTGTTCCAGCTAACTCGACGCGGCTGATTATGCCAAGTGCAATGGGAAGTAGCCGCGTTTTACGGTCAGCCATGCGCGATGCTGTAGTCTTTGATGAAGTAGGCCGCGACTTTCAGGTCGATGCTTCACAATGGAGTCATAACCGTACACTGGCGCTTGATTTATCTCGCCACTTGGCGCGTATGGCTGACATATCTCAACCAGATGTCATTTCACAGCGCTTGACTCCCAGCCTGACGCTGACAAGCCTCAGCACTCCTGCATTGAGAGGCGAACAAAATCTTACTTCGCCTCTTGAAGATACTGCAGAAGACAAACGTCTCTCGCAGATGCCCGCCTGGCGCCTGGATGGCCAGACGAAAGACTTGTCTCTCAGTATTGGTAAAGGGTTTTCCTTCAGTGAAGCCTTCCTTGGTACGACTACTGCCCCCCTTTTTCTAACAGAGCGCTCGGCAGCTGAGCTGCCTTTGTCAGGATTAGCTAAGGAGGACGTATTCGGCCTTACTCGTCTCACACTAACTGACACCCTTGCCTTTTCAGTAGGCTTCAGTGAGCTATCCGACTCGACTCTGACAGCCAAAGCCCAAGGTACGCTGATAGCTGCACGCCTTGCTTATGCACCCAGCAAGCGCGTCGAAGTAGCAATCACGCAAACCGTTCTGGACGAGAAAGACATGACGCTCGGAGGCCCTTCAACGGGGGCGCTAGCGTTGGGCAAAGCCGCCCATACGGTAGCAACCGGTCTTAGTGTGACGATGAAACCTTTTCCTTCAGTACAGACACAGGTACACCTGACAGAAGCGGTAACACATCTAGAGGCAAGCGATACGTCTCTGTTCCGCTCTATAGATAACCTGCCAAGCCGGGCTTATGGTGGGTCCGTCATAAAGACAGGTGTCTTCAATGCAGAAGATGCGCTCGGCCTTAACATTACGAAGCCTCTGCGCGTTCATAGTGCACATGCCTCCCTGGACACGCCTATTGGTCGAACAGATCAAGGTAGCGTGTTGTATAACCGTAGCGTGGTTAACCTGGAGCCACAGGGCAGCCAGACTGATATCGAGTTGAGCTACCGGGGAAAACTGGGAAAGCGTACCGGCTTTGGTGTCAGCCTGTTCCATCAGGACCAATTTAATCATCAGCGTGGCGAAACGAATAGCGGCGTCTCGTTCAGCGTTAAGATTGACCTTTAACTTCACGTACCCGACAGATACCCAAGGACCCTTTTGAGGTCCTTGGGTACAAGAAATCACTGACGCTCGACTAAGATCTCTACGCGCCGGTTGGTAGCACGACCTTCTGCCGTTTCGTTGGTAGCCACGGGCTGGCTTTCCCCAAGCCCTTGGACAGAGACGATACTGGCCGCCGGAACGCCCGACTGAACCAGGTAATTACGCACGGCTGCTGCACGACGCTCAGACAGGCGCTGGTTGTACTTTTCAGTACCCTTGCTGTCAGTATGTCCGTTAATGGTCAGCCGTGTCGTGGACGCTTCGTTTCTTAACCGGGAGGCCACGGTATCGAGCTGCGCACGGTCCGCCGGGCTGATTTCGGCCGAATCGAAGGCAAAGTGCAGATCACGTACAACAATGGTCTCTTGGCGAGGAAGCGGCTCGGGTGCAGGCGTGGGAGCCGGCGCAGGCGCTACCGGTTCGACAGCAGTTACCTGCTCTTCGCCCTGCCCATGAACATAGCAGTAAGCCCCCGCCGTGGCGCCGGCAACCAGCCCGCCCCACCCAGCATAGCTACTGCTTTCAATGGCGCCGACGGCCGCACCCGTGGCACCACCAATGGCGGCACACGCAGGCCAGTCCGTTTTCTTTACACCAGCGCAACCTGTTAAAACACTGCCCACCAGAATGAGGGGTAAAGCGGTCCTTATAATCGTCATTGTTGTCTCCTATTAAGGACTAGAAAAAGCGACCTCGAAAAAGGAATTGGACATCGATTTCTCCGCTCCGTCAGACTGGCGGTACAGGCCTGATCTTGACAGTGCCGCTTGATTAGTCTCCACAACAATCGCCGAGGTTCCATATGACCGCGACATTATCGTCACGTACTCCGCAACAGGCCTTGGCCGCGCTATTGGATCACTACACCCCTACTCGCCTGCTGATGGTCAGTGCCAGCGAGATACCCGCCGTGCAGGCTTTCAAGGCAGCTCACCCTGACTGCGAGTTGACGCAGTCCCCTGCCGGATCATTACAGGAACCGGTATCCCACCAACGCTATGACCTGGCTATCCTGGCTGACTGTCTGGAACACCTGTCCGTACGTGAAGGTCAGCAACTACTGGGCGGAATCCGCAACCTCAACGCCAGTCGGCTGGCTGTCCTGGTCGATCTGGCCGCCAGCCAATGGCAGCCCAGGGACTTCTATGCCCTGGCCATGCAACAGAGCGAGCGCTTTCAGCGTGATCAGCAAACCCTGACGTTGTTCACGTATGATCTGCATGATTACAAGCAGGTACCGGACTGGCTGAACGCCCGCTTCTGGGCCCATCCTGAACTCTTTGGAAAATATTGGTGGTAACGATGGCATCTGCTCCTTGCCCATGCGGCAGCGACGAGCTACTCGACAACTGCTGCGGCCGCTATCATTCAGGTGCCTCAGCCCCTACAGCGGAGGCGCTGATGCGCTCGCGTTACAGCGCCTATGTGCTGGGGTTGATCGACTACCTGATCGAGACGACCTTGCCTGCACAACAGGCAGGACTGGACAGGGCAGCCATAAGCGCCTGGAGTGCCCAGAGCACCTGGCTTGGGCTTGAGGTTGAAAGCCATGAGCCTCTGGGAGGCGTTCCTGAGCACGCCTGGGTTATCTTTGTGGCCCGCTGGCACGATGCGCAGGGGGACCATGCACACCGTGAGCGCTCGGCGTTTGTTCAACAGCAGGGGCGCTGGTATTTCCTGGATCCGACCGTGGCCATGGCGGCAGGCCGCAACGACCCTTGCCCATGTGGCAGCACGACCAAATTCAAGAAATGTTGCGGCCCTTTCCTGCCATGAGTAGAGCCGCTACACCAGTTTGAGATGAGACGTATCGGGCACCTGGACGGCTGTCTGTGGCCTTTCTTCGCCCATGTCGCTTCCTACCGGTGCCAGTGTGAACTTGCCCAGATCAACCTGGGGCGGAGCGACCTCGGCCTTCTGGTCCTGCAGATCCGCTCCAACCGGTGCCAAGCCAAAGTCCGGAGCATCGACATTGACAAACGCTGCCATGACCTCATCGCGCGGCGCGACGGATACGCGACGTGCTACAGGCGATGCGCCCGATTCCGGCTTCTCGGTGGCGACTGGAGCTGGCGCAAGGTCGATCTCTTCGGCAATCGCCATTGACACGACTTCAACCCTAGCACCGGCATGGGTCAGTGCAGCCCGATATTTTTCAGCAGCGGCTGCATCCAGTCTATTCTTGATAATGACGCGGCGCCCGGAAAACAGCTGAGCGATACGCTTCTCGTCCGCCTGGAACAACCGAGCCAGGTTGGCACGTACTTGCGCTTCGTCAGCACCTGGCACTACCTCACCGGAAAAGGCGATCTCGAAAAGGCTCATGTTCATCATCCTGTCTAGCTTGAGGGCTATAAGTTCTGTAGATTGCTTACCGCCTGAGGAGCGGCTAGCCCGTTTTTCAACCTGTATAAGTACAACATAATGGCCCAGGCACTTGCCGACTTCAGAATAAAATGAGCATGGCTCGCGTTTGGGTAAGGTCCAGCTTATGCCAGGCACGCCTGTGCAACAATCGGACCGAGCTATTTTTCAATGCGCCGACGCGCTGTAACCGCTGCCCTTCGTTATGGAGTCGTCACATGTTTTTTCGGGCATTCAACAGGAGAGTCCTAGGTCTCTCGCTAGGCATCCTGATCCTGTTTGGAATCAGTGGCTGTACGTGGTTCTCCAGGGATTATGAAGACCCTGAAATACAGCTGACCCAGGTAGACCTGCTCAAAGCCAAATTATGGGGACAGGAATTCCTGTTGCACTTCAAGGTGGACAACCCCAACGATATCGATCTGCCCATTCGTGGCATGACGTATGCGATCTACCTGGAAGATGTTCCCCTTGCCGAAGGCGAAACGGGGCGTAACTTCACGATCCCAGCCTCTGGCAGCACGGAGTTTACCCTCCCCGTGCAGACCAATATGTGGCGGTACGTCAAAGACATCGTCAAACTGATCAAACGGACCGACAAGCCCGTTCATTATCGTCTCGTTGGCGAAGTGAAGACCGGCTTGATGTTTGGCCGCAGCGTCTATATATCGCGCAGCGGCGAGATCGTACCGAACAATTTTTTACCGGAGTAATCAATGAACCAGCAACCTCACGTCCACGGCCCTGACTGCAATCATGACCACGATCACGGCCATCATCACCATGTTCATGGGCCGCATTGCAATCATGGTCCAGCTACCCCTGTTCGCAACCCACTCAAAGAGATCGGTCGCAACGATCCCTGCCCGTGCGGAAGCGAGAAAAAGTACAAGAAGTGCCACGGCGCTTCATGAATAAATGACGGCCCACTGATGTGGGCCGTTCTCGTTCATCGTTCCTTTCGAACTGTAAGCGTCCAGCCCGGTCACTCCTTTGGCAGTACCCTTTGCCCCGGAGAGCCTTGATGATCGATCTTTATTACTGGACTACCCCCAACGGCCACAAAGTAACGCTGTTTCTTGAGGAAGCCGAACTGCCCTACCGCATTCATCCCATCAACATCATGAAGGATGAACAGTTTGCGCCAGACTTTCTGAAGATTTCGCCCAACAACAAGATTCCTGCCATTGTCGATCAGAACCCGGCAGATAATGGCAGCCCCGTGACGCTGTTCGAGTCTGGCGCCATCCTGCTCTATCTGGCGGAAAAAACCGGCAAGTTCATCCCGCTGAATATCCGCGGACGTCAGGAGGTCATGCAGTGGCTATTCTGGCAAATGGGCGGTCTGGGCCCTATGGCGGGTCAGAACCACCATTTCGGGCGTTTCGCCAAAGAGAAGATTCCTTATGCGATTGATCGCTACGTGAGCGAGACCGCGCGTCTTTACAGCGTACTGAACAAGCGCCTGGAAGATCGGGACTTTGTAGCCGGTGGGGAATACACCATTGCCGACATGGCCATTTACCCGTGGATCGTGCCGTACGAATGGCAACAGCAAAAATTAGAAGATTATCCAAACATCAAGCGGTGGTTTGAAACGATCAGCATGCGAACTGCCACTGTTCGCGCCTACGATCTCGTCAATAAGGTAAACCCGCCAGCGGCAAGCTGACTACCGGAGCAGGCGTCGGCAGCGCTATAGCGACCGACGCCTGTCATGATCACGTCAGCGGCTGACCGTCATCATCGTGGAAGCGGGCCTTTTCAACCGCTGGCGTACGCCACCCAGCCGACACACCCCACAGGAAAAATACCAGACCAATCACCGCGACTACCGCCAGATCCCATCCGTACGGCAGATAACCCTGGCCACCGAAACGGTCGCTTCCCGCCCAAGAGACCGCTGCCAACACCGGCAGGAAACACAGCAGCCACAGCGAGCCGCGGAAATGACGGCTGAAACCCTTCCACCCCTGCTTGGCCTGGTAGTAGATGTATATGGGCAATGCCGCCACGATCAGCAGCATAATTTCACCTGTCCGAGGCCACTTGGCCCAGTAGAGAAGCTCAGTGGCGAAAATGAACGCCAGTGCGGCTAAAACAGACAGCCCTCGGATTCGCAAAGGGCGATAGAGCTCAGGCGCCGTCCGCCGCAACGCCATGACACTTACCGGCCCGGTCAGGTAGGAAATGATCGTGGCAACAGAAATAACTGCCGCCAGTGTGCCCCAGCCCCGGAAGAAAAACAGGAAGATGAAGGACACCGCAAGGTTCAGCCACATGGCCGGGCGGGGAATCCCGAACTTGGGATGTACATGCCCGAACATGGCCGGCAGGCTGCCGTTGCGCTGGATACCATAGATCATCCGCGCAGTGGTGGCGGTATAGGTAGCGCCTGTTCCGCTCGGGCTGACAAAGGCGTCCGCATAGAGCAGAAAGGCCAGCCAGTTCAGGTTCAAGGCCAGCGCCAGTTGGGCAAAAGGCGAGCTGTATTCAAGACCTGCCCATCCCTCATGCAGATGCTCAGGAGGAACGGCGCCTAGAAAGGCAACCTGGAGAAGAAGATAGATCACCGTGGCGATAATGATCGAACCGATTACCCCAAAGGGTACGCTGCGGCCGGGATTATTCGCCTCGCCTGCAAGGTTTACCGGACTCTGGAAACCATTGAAACTGAACACAATGCCGCTGATGGCTACTGCTGTCAGAACGGCCGAAATACTGATGGAGTGGTCTTCGCCGGTGATACCAACAGTAAAATTCTCACTGTGAAAACCTGACAGCATGAGCGCTATGGCGGTCAGTGCCGGTACCACTAACTTGAATATCGTGATTGCACTGTTACTGCGGGCATAGAGCTTGACGCCCCAAAAGTTGAGCAGGAAGTACACGACTACCAGGAGCGCGGCCAGTATCAGACCGGTTGTACTCAGCTCACCGTGCCCGCTGCTGACACTGTATAGGTTCTGCGCCCATTGCCAGGGCCAGGACGCCATATATTGAACGGACGCCTCGGCCTCGACCGGGATGACCGATACAATCGCGATCCAGTTCGCCCATCCGCCAATGAACCCTACCAGAGAGCCGTGCGAGTAGTGCCCATAGCGCACCATGCCGCCCGACTCTGGAAACATGGCACCCAGCTCGGCATAGGTCAGCGCGATGAAGAGAATGATCACTGCACCTAATAACCACGCATAAATAGCCCCAGGGCCTGCCAGCTGGGCAGCATGCCAGGCACCAAACAACCAGCCGGATCCGATGATCGACCCCAGCCCAGTAAACATTAAAGCCAGAGGCCCTAAATCGCGACGGATCGCGCGCTCATTCGACATCGTGTACTCCTTTGTCAGCGCCTTAAAAGACGGACTCAAGGCCGATGAACAGAGCAACAACGGGCCAAAAGTCGCCCGTCCAATTGGCGAAGCGACAAATCATGTCAGAATGTTTCTGTCGTGATAAGGATTAAATGTCGTTTTTAAATAAGTGTGATCCGCTTCACTGGTCAGAAAAATCACACCCGCTGGCGGAATGGACTGGACAGTGCTTGCCTGGATAACAACGCCTCACTAACGTAGCGCGCTTTTGAAACCCTGCTCCTCTGGAGACTATCCGTTCATGGATTTTCCTGCTTACCGGCACCATCTAGGTCGCCTTGGTCTTGTTTCAGTACTGGCGCTTGCGGGTTGCCAGACAACGTTTGATCAACGTGACACGGATAGCCTCCCATCCAGCTCGGGCGTTCAGCCCATCAAGGGACTTGCGGAAAACGCGTCGATTCGGCGAAGCGAGCTGGGCGTGCCCCTGATCGAAACATCGACCTTTCACGACGCCCTGTTCACGCTGGGTTATGTTCACGCATCGGATCGCCTGAGCCAGATGATTACCTTGCGCCTGCTGGCGCAAGGACGGCTGGCAGAAATGGCAGGGCCGGACGCATTGGACACCGATCGGCTTATGCGTGCGGTCAATCTTAGGAAAACGGCAGAAACTGCCTACAAGAATGCATCGCCACGCCTGAAGAAATTCCTAGAGGTCTACGCTCGCGGCGTTAACGCCTACCTGTTCCGTTATCGGAACAAGCTTCCAGCAGATCTGGCCGCCACCGGTTATCAGCCTGAATATTGGAAGCCTGAGGACTCCGCCCTGCTCTTTGCTCTGCTCGATTTCAGTCTGTCCGTCAATCTGAACGAGGAACTGGCCAGTCTGGCGTTGGCACAGAAGGTCAGCGCCGATACCTTGGCCTGGTTGCTGCCCAGCTATCCCGATGAGCCGATTCCCATCGACGAAGCTGCCAAACTCAAGGGTTTGTCCTTGGCGGGACAGATCCCAGGGCTGGAGGCGTTGAACGCAGCCTCAACACGCCTCGCCCAGGTAAACGGATTGACGGTTCCCGCCGGAAGCAGCTGGGCCATTGCTCCGCAGCGCAGTCGCAGCGGCAAGAGCTTATTGGCAGGTGACCTCAGCCAATCGCTTGCCCTGTCATCGGCCTGGAGCTACGTACAGGTTCGTGCGCCCCGTTACCAGGCGGCAGGATTGTCCCTGGCGGGAACGCCGTTCATTCTTTCCGGCTACAACGGCAAGCTGGCCTGGTCGTTTTCTCCAGCCATGGGCGACACCCAGGATCTGTATCTTGAACGTGTACGCACCCAGGGCAGCGGCTTGAGCTACGAGGTCAATGGAAAATGGACACCTGCAGCGGCCCGTTCTGAGACCTTTTTCATCAAAGGCCAGCGGCCGGTACGAGAGACTGTCTTCGAAACCCGGCATGGCCCGCTAATCAATCATCAAGTCGGCCAGCAAAGCGGTTATGGTCTGGCCTTGCGCAGAGCTACGCTCGATACGGACAAATCCATGGATGCAGTATTCGACCTGAGCCGGGCCAAGGATGTTGACCGTGCATTCGAGATAACCCGAGACATCCGAGCGCTTGCGCTGAATATAGTCTTTGCCGACGCCGAACATATTGCGTGGCAGGTGACCGGCCTATACCCCAACCGCCGCGAAGGACGCGGGCTGCTGCCCTCACCCGGGTGGACCGATCGTTATGAATGGGATGGTTTTGCCGACCCGATGTTGCATCCCTATGACCAGGACCCTTCCCAAGGGTGGCTTGGCAATGCTGGCAACCGTACGGTGCCGCTGGGGTATGGCATGCAGCTGTCGAGCTCATGGCAGGCTCCCGAGCGGGCCGAACGTATCGCTCAGCTTGCAGGCTCGCAGACACGGCTGGAAGCTCGCAACCTGATGGCCATGCAGGCAGACCAGACCTCACCGTTGGTCGCCAAGGTCCAGGCCATGCTGAGCGCACCGGGCATGGCTCAGCCCCTCAAATCGGCCATCGAGGCCCTACCGCCTGAGCAACGCGCACATGCCACCGAGGCCTTGCGCCGAATCGGCACGTTCGATGGGCGCCTATTGGCCACGTCAGCCGATGCGGCCGTCTATGAAGCGTTTCTGCAGGCTACCGCTCGACTGACTTTTGCCGATGAACTCGGAGGAAGCAACAGCCCGGCGATGCAGGCCCTCAACCGGATCGCCCCGCTCTCTTACTCAGCTCAAATCGATCATCTTCTGACCCGGGACGATAGTCCTTTCTGGAGTGATACCCAGACGACAGCCAGACACGACAAGCCGGCCATTCTTGCCCAGGCGCTTGCCTCAGCCATTGCCGAATGCGAGCAGGTCATGGGTAATGACCGAAACAGCTGGCAATGGGGGCGTCTGCACACGTATGACTGGCAGGGCGAAACCGAACAGGCGGCTGCCCGGCCAGGTACCAGTACACGCTATCTTGCTCGCCGAGCATATCCGGCAGGCGGTGACTTCTCGACGCTGGATCGCTCGGCCTATGGCTGGGGCAACGGCTTTGGGGCACACAGTGCCAACAGCTTGCGCATGGTCATGGATTTTGGTCAGCCGGAACCATTCATGGCCATTGATGGCAAGGGGCAGTCGGATAATCCGGCCAGCCCTTACTACGGCAAGGGCATCGAACCCTGGCTGAAAGGTCAGTATTCCAGCTTCCCCTTCCAGCCGCACAATCTGGACCGTGTTTATGGCACGCGTCGTCTGACGCTAACGCCTGCCCAGTAAGCGAGCCGGCCCTGGCATATCACTTGCTTCATGTCTCTTCAGAAGCAAGTGCCAACGGCGGCATTTGCTGACCGTATATTCGACAATGGCGTCGTTCTGCGCCGATAACCCTTGTTATCGGCCTTAACGGCGCTTTTTTGTTTATGTTTTTGCCAAGGCTTGCCATGACGACGATTAACGCCCTCGCCTGGATATCAGGCTCGGATGCACCAGAACGGAGCATTGTAAATCTGGGCTTCATGCCCCTGACCGACGCTGCCTCGCTGATCGTGGCAGCCACTCAAGGATTCGCTCAGCCCTACGGATTGACCCTGCACCTACATCGTCAGCCGTCCTGGTCAGCCCTGAGGGATCGTCTGCTCAATGGCGAGCTGGAGGCGGCGCACAGCTTGTACAGCATGATCTATGGCCTGCAATTGGGGCTGGGCAGCTCGTCACCTACCGACATGGCTGTCCTGATGGGCTTGGCCCAGAATGGGCAAAGCATCAACCTCTCAGCCTCGCTCGCGACCGAAGGTGTCACTACAGCTGAAGCACTGGCACACCGTATCCGGCAGTCTTCGCAGGCTCCGCTCATGCTAGCGCATACCCTGCCCACCGGGACTCATGCGCTCTGGCTGTACTACTGGCTGGCCGCCAAAGGTATTCATCCGCTGGAAGATGTAAACACCGCTATTGTTCCCCCATCGCTGATGGTGGAGCATTTACGCGCCGGCCGAATCGATGGGTATTGTGTAGGCGAGCCCTGGGGCGCCTCGGCCATTGTGCAAGGCCTGGGCGTGACCCTGGCTACAACGCAATCCATCTGGCCGGATCATCCAGAAAAGGTGTTGGCCTGTACCCGTGCGTTTGCCGAGCAGAACCCCAACACGGCCCGTGCCTTGATCTGTGCCCTGCTCGATGCCAGTCGGTTCATCGAGGAAAGCCTCGAGAACCGCCGCAGCACTGCACAACTCATCAGCGGCGCCGCTTATATCAACGCACCGGTAAGCGCCATCGAGCCGCGCATGCTGGGTCAGTATACAGATGGACTGGGGCAGCGCTGGCAGGATGAACATCCCCTGCGCTTCTTTCATAAGGGTGCAGTCAATATGCCCTATCTATCAGATGGCATGTGGTTCATGACTCAATTCCGCCGCTGGGGTCTTTTGCGCAATGATCCTGACTACGTGGGAGTGGCCCGTCAGGTACAGCAGCTCTCGCTTTACGGCGAGGCGGCAGCGCGTGTAGGCGTGGAGGTTCCTGATCAGCCCCTGCGCAGCGCTACGCTCATTGACGGCCGGGTATGGGATGGACAGGATCCGGTAGGCTACGCCCGCAGCTTTACCCTGCATGCTCTGGCTGACGCCATGCTTAATCCACTGACTTGACTTCGAGGCGACAAGCACCATGCGCATTCTGCTTATCGACGACACCCCGAAGAAGGTAGGCCGCCTGAAGGCCGCCCTGCTGGAAGCCGGCTTTGACGTAATCGAAGAGTCCGGCCTGACCATAGACCTGCCCGCCCGAATCGAAGCGATCCGCCCCGATGTCATCCTGTTCGACACCCAGTCGCCCAGCCGTGACGTTATGGATCAGGTATGCCTGGTGACGCGAGACCGCCCTCGGCCAATCGTCATGTTTACCGACGAGCACGATCCAGATGTCATGCGCCAGGCCATTCAGTCAGGCGTCAGCGCCTATATCGTGGAAGGCATTCATGCCCAACGATTGCAACCGATCCTCGACGTGGCCATGGCACGCTTCGAAACCGATCAGGCTCTGCGCGCCCAGCTGCAGGCACGGGAGCAGCAACTAGCCGAGCGCAAGCGAATCGAGCTGGCGAAAGGCATGTTGATGAAAATGCGGGACTGCAATGAGGAACAGGCTTACACCCTGATGCGCCGCCAGGCCATGAGTAAACAGCAGAAGCTCGTTCAGGTAGCCGAGCAGATCATTTCCATGAACGAGCTGCTCGGTATGTAAAGCCCCTCATTGACGTTGTTGCACGGAGTGCGCTGGCGAGGTTGGCAGCGCAGTGACCGTCTGACTCAAGCAGACCCGGTTGCGGCCCTCGCGCTTGGCTTCGTAGAGCGCCTTGTCGGCTGCCTGCAGCAGTTCCTCGGCCTTCTGACCGCTCTGTGGATACATGGCAATACCCAACGAAATGGTGACCGGGCCCAGTGGCGTACCGCCATACATGACTTGCATACGGCTGACTGCCTCACGTAGCGCTTCGCAGCGTGCCACTGCCCCTGCCTGAGTACACTCGGGCAGCACCAGTGCAAATTCCTCCCCTCCAAAGCGACAAGCCAGATCGCTGGCACGCACCAAGCGTTTCATTTCTACCGCCAAGTGTCTCAGCACAGCATCACCCGCCTCATGGCCATGCGTGTCGTTAAATCGCTTGAAGTGATCCACATCGAGCAGAACGATGGCAGTAGTAGTCTGATTACGGCCCGCTCGCAACAGCTCACGACTAACCGTCTCATCCAGGAATCGTCGATTGTGGAGTCCTGTCAGGGAGTCAATGATCGACTGATGACGCAAGCTTTCTCGTAGTGCAAGGTTAGCAACGCCAAGCGAGACCTGTTCAGCAAATGCCTCAGCAAGCTCAATGCCACTCTTAGGATGATCGCAAAGTGTCAGCACGCCAACGGGTTCGCCCTGAGCCATGAGCGGAACACACACGTATCCATTTGTGCTAAGGGAAAGCCCTGCCATATGGGGACAGATCAAATCCTTATTAATGTCCTGCACATCATGTGTCTGCCCACGGCGTACGGACCAGCACTGATGCGGTTCAAACAAGGTCTTAACAGGGTCCCACCCGTTCCATGAACCGGCCATCTCCAGTACATCCCGTGAAGGATGATAAAGGTGTATGCACCCAGGTGCATCACTGAAAAGCTGACTGCCAAAACGGGTAATGATGTCGTAGCACTCAGGAAAGTCAGTGGTAGAGTGCAGCGCACCCGCCATGCGGCTCATTAAAACCGTCTCGTGATTGCGATTCTCCAATGCCAGCATGCCGCGAGATAACTGTTCGGAAAGGTCCAGTAGGCGGCTTTCACTTGCCTTGGTCTCATTCAGTACGCGAAATGTAAACTTATAGAGAATAACGACCAACACGAGATCAAGCAGGGCAATAAAGAGCAGAGCGATACGTATAATCTGGCGTCGAAGCTCGATTTCCTGGCCAACCAACAGGCTTTTTTGCTGAATACGGTTTTCAAGCATCGATACCTCCTGACGGACAGTATCCATAAGCCTTTTGCCTTCCCCTGTACTAATGCGTGCGATTGCCTGAGCCTGACCTTTATCCCGATGCAGCTGAATAACGCTATTCCAGTAGCTTCGCTGCTCCGTAATATGCCCTTGAAGCGCTATAAATTCCGGATACTCTTTAACGTCAATCTCATTTTTCAAGGCCCCAAAAAGGTGGTCCACTTCGGCGTAGCCCTGAAACAATGGAGTGAGGTAATCCTCTCGCCCAGTCAGAACAAACCCTCTTTGCCCCGTTTCTCCATCCTTGACGGCTGAAATGAGCCGCTCAATTTTTTGTAGTTGCGATTCCAGCGCTTCATACTCATCAACGCTTTCCCTGACCCAGGTAGTACTACCTAAAGGCACAAGGATATTAATCACCAGCAAAATGATGATGAGACTGAATCGGCTACGCAGCTGCGAAGCAGTTTTGGTCATTAATCGATTCCAAGAAAATCTATACCTGTATTGATGAGCTGCAGCCTTATCAATATCAAGCTTAGATACTATAAGTTCTCTATATGCCGACCATATCGGTAGCGAAACGAATAAATTAAGAACTGACGGGTCCACTATAGTGTTACATTCATTTTCATGAAGAGCTTTTCCGCTCTGGCTTGAAGACGGCTCTTATGTAGGCTATAAGCCCCGAAAACCCGTATGGACATCATCATGCTCAAACACTTGATCGGTCTGTTCAAAGCGCCTTCGGAAGAAGAGCGGAAATTGGCGCAAACGATCAACAACTCGTACAAGTCCCTTCGGGTCGTGGGCCGCGGTACCATCCGGATTGATCCTGAAGAAGTGTTCGACTCGCCGGAGTTCAAGCAGGATCTCGACCGAGCCAAGCGCCTTATCAACGGCTAAATGTTTCTTCTCCTTCTTCTGCCTATCCTGGTTAGCGGGTTTCTCGTCTGTCACAAGCACCCGCTTTTCTACTATCGCCTGCATCGCTACGAGGGACAGTACCTCTATTTGCAGAGCGCCCGGCTGGGTCTGTTTTGTGCGCTTCTTTCGCTGACCCTCAACCTCATGCTGTTTCTGCTCGTGGCCCAGCATGACTGGACGGTGGCAGGCCGTACCTTTTCGCTCGATTACTTTTCCGGCCTGGCGAGCCTGATCCTGCGGACCCATGCCATTGAGGATGCGAGCCAGGCCGCCCAGCTCTCCTGGATTCTTATCCTCACCGTGACCGCACTCATGATCCCAAGGCCCTGGGCATTTCTGGCCAAGGCTTACATCAAGCGGCGGCATGGGTTGAAGGAAGAGAACTATGCAATGTTTCTCATGGCCGGCATTCTCAAGGACAGCCCGCTGGATGACCTGCTGTTCAATGCCACGATCAACCGTGAAACCCTGATGCTCTCCCTGGAGGAGCGCAAGGTCTATGTAGGCAAAATCACGACCCTGGGCGAACCCAGCGAAACGGAAGGTGCCGATCAGGAGGTCTGCATTAAGCCGATCATGAGTGGCTATCGGGACAAGGACAAACTCTGGGTAACGTTCACGACCCACTATGCCGATGCGGACAAGGATATTTACCTCACGCTGAAGCAGAGCCAGATCCTGTCTGCGACCAAGTTTGACTTTGATGCCTACGAGCGCTTTGTCCGCAGTAAAAAGCCGGACCATGTAACGTCTTAACAAGACGATGCCTGTGCCCCATATCCGGGCATGTCTATCCACGATGCGCTGTAATGATTCAGACGGGCGGATGGTCTGACGGTAAAACCGCAGGCCAGAGCGCTTTGCTGACTTGGCGTGGCGTTTGCTAATCCATCCGTAACGGTAGCCAACGGCGGTTACCCACCTACGACAAAGGCGTCGCGTTGCTCCTGCTCCGGCAGAGGGCAACGTGGCGCCTTTGTCGTTTCTGCCCCAATGCCCGGGGCGGGTGGACGCTCCGCGGTTGTGCTGAATGCCTGGCATTTCACAACGCACGTCAGGCGCGTTCGCCTTGTGATGTTCGAACTGAGGCCCTGCCGCGTGGCGGGTACATCGTTGATTACGAGGTGCACGAATGAACACGAGTTTCTGGAAAGCCGGCCATGCGCCGACCCTGTTCGCCGCGTTTCTATATTTCGATCTGAGTTTTATGGTCTGGTACGTGCTTGGCCCGCTGGCCGTGCAGATCGCGGCCGACCTGCAACTGACGACTCAGCAACGCAGCATGATGGTCGCCACGCCCATTCTGGCAGGCGCCGTGCTGCGTCTGATCCTCGGCTTTGTGGCTGACACGCTCTCGCCCAAGACCGCTGGCATTATTGGCCAGATCGCCGTTATCGCGGCGCTATTCGTGGCGTGGCAGATGGGTATCGACAGTTACAAGCAGGCTCTGCTGCTGGGACTCTTCCTGGGTTTTGCCGGCGCTTCCTTTGCCGTCGCCCTACCGCTGGCCTCACAATGGTATCCGCCGCAGCATCAGGGCAAGGCCATGGGCATTGCAGGTGCTGGCAACTCGGGAACGGTCTTCGCGGCGCTGTTCGCTCCTGGCCTTGCAAAACTGTTTGGCTGGACCAACGTCTTTGGCTGGGCGTTGATTCCGCTGGTCGCTACGCTCATCTTCTTTGTACTGTTTGCACGTAATGCACCGCAGCGGCCTGCGCCGAAGAAACTAGCCGACTATGCCAAGGCCCTGGGTGATCAGGACAGTTGGTGGTTCATGTTTTTCTACAGTGTGACCTTTGGTGGTTTCCTCGGCCTTGCCAGTACCCTGCCGGGTTACTTTCATGACCAATATGGCCTGGAGCCCGTCGTTGCCGGCTATTACACCGCTGCCTGCGTCTTTGGCGGTAGCCTGATGCGGCCGCTGGGTGGCGCGCTGGCTGATCGGATTGGCGGTATCCGCTGCCTGTTGGGCATGTATACCGTGGCAGCTGTTTGTATTGCCGCAGTAGGCTTCCATCTACCCAGTGCAACGGCCGCCCTGGGGCTGTTCGTAGTCGCCATGCTGAGCCTGGGCGCAGGCAATGGCTCGGTCTTCCAGCTGGTGCCGCAGCGCTTTCGCAAGGAGATCGGCGTCATGACTGGCTTGATCGGTATGGCGGGCGGTATCGGAGGCTTTGTCCTGACGGCGGGCCTTGGTGCCATCAAGCAATCCACCGGTGATTATCAACTGGGCCTCTGGCTATTCGCCTGCTTGGGCGTACTGGCCTGGTTTGGCCTGCTGAGTGTGAAACGACGCTGGAGAACCACCTGGGGATCGGCGGCCGTGTCTGCCGCACGCGTTTAACTCGAAACGCCCGTCAAACGACGGGCATTTCGCTTCTATAACCTCTCTACTTCCTGATCGAATCCATGCCCCTTACCTTGAGCATCGGTGAAGCCACGGCCACCGGTCCACGACCGGAAAACCAGGACGCCCTGCGTAGCGTCACGCCGGCTCCCGCTCTAGCACTCAGCAAGGGACATTTGTTTGCCCTGGCCGATGGAGTAAGCCACTGTGCCGACGGCGGATTGGCTGCCCGCTCAACTGTACAGGCGCTGGCGATGGATTATTACTCAACGCCCGAAACCTGGCCTATTGCACAGTCACTGGATCGTCTGCTCCTGGCACAGAACCGCTGGTTACAAGCCGGGACCCAAGGCCAACCGTTACTGACAACGCTGACGGCCCTTGTGCTCAGAGGACATCGTTATACCCTTGCCCATGTAGGCGATTGTCGAGCCTATCACCTTCGACGCCAGACACTCTCCTGTCTGACAGAAGACCACGTCTGGCAGCAGCCCGGCATGCAACATGTTCTGACACGTGCTCTGGGGCTGGAAGCTCATCTGATCGTGGACTTTCATGAAGGTGATCTGCAAATCGGTGATTGCTTCCTGCTGGTCAGTGATGGAGTCTGGGCCTGCCTGGGTGATGCAGCTATACGACGTATATTGTTGGATGAAGCCAACCCCATGTCAGCGGCCCATGCCTTGATCCACGCAGCCCACTTGGCGGGCAGTCAGGACAATGCCAGTGCATTACTGGTACGTGTTGACGCCCTGCCTGACAAACCCTTGGCGGATGCCCTCGCCGAGGTAGCGGGCTGGCCTGTTCCGCCACGACTCAAAGAGGGCCAGATGTTCGAGGGCTGGCAGGTCGAACAGCGCCTGGCGATCTCTCAGCAGTCCTGGCTGTATCGCGTGCGTGACAGTGCCGGGCGGCCCTGGCTGCTCAAGACTCTCGCCCCAGGTCAGCAAGGTGATACCCAGGCCATGCAGGCGCTCCTGATGGAGGAGTGGTTTCTGCGCCGCGTCGCCGGAAGGGCTTTTGTCGAACTGCATCCACTGCCTCAACGTCAGCACCTGTATTACGTACAGCGTGAATACCCGGGCCGCACGCTGGCTGTCCAATTCAAACAGGCCGGTCCATTTCCGCTTGGCGAGTGGCTGGATACCGCAACCCGCCTTCTGCGCGCTCTGGGTCAACTGCATCGGCGCAATATTCTGCACCGGGATATCAAACCCGAGAATCTGCACCGGGGCGATGATGGCGAACTCAGGCTACTGGACTTTGGCCTTGCCTATTGCCCTGGCCTTTCCCATGAATGCGAGGGCGCGGTGCCGGGTACGCCCAGCTATCTGGCGCCCGAAACATTCGAAGGTGCCGCACCAGGGCCACAGCAGGATCTCTTTGCAGTAGGTGTTACGCTCTATTACCTGCTGACAGGCTATTATCCCTACGGAGAAATAGAAGCCTTCCAGCGACCGCGTTTTCAACAGCCGGAACGTGTGCTGCGCTATCGGCACGACGTACCGCTCTGGCTGAATGACTGGTTACTGCGCGGTGTAGCGGTCGATCCAGCCCAGCGTTTCGAGACGGCAGAGGAAGCCTTATTACTTTTGGAGCAAGGCGAGCGGCAACCTGCATTACCGCCCAAGGCATTGCTGGAGCGCGAACCACTGAAATTCTGGCGTACAGTGGCCTGCGTTTCGTTACTGATCAACCTCGCCGTTGTGCTGCTCTGGTTGTATCGGCACTAAGCGACCTGACAAGCTGGCCTTTTAAAGGCCAGCTGCTTATCTGCTTCAATTGAGTTTGCTTGCTAACGGTTGCGATGATGGACTCGTGCTGGCCACAGTTGCACCCGAGAACTGACGACAGCTGGCAAACAGGTCCAATTCCGGGTTATAGACCTGGGTATGGACACGCAGGAGACCCAACATGGAATGGAAAAGGTTGTCCTGGCTGAGCGAGTCATTCCGGTGGACCGCTACACACTGGCTATTCACACCCATCGACTGCTGATACGGCTGAGAAAACCACGCTACGCTGGCGATATGCTTCTGCTGATCCGGCGCTACGGCGTACGGCATGCCATGAAGAAATACATTGTACTCACCCAATGACTCACCATGATCGGACAGGTAGAACATGGCGGTACTCACCTTGTCCTGGTTGTTACGCAGGGTATTGATCAGGCTCGCCAGGACATGATCGGTGTAGCGAATGGTGTTGTCATATCCATTTACGATACTTTCCCGTGAGCACTGGCTCAGCTCGTTGTTCTTGCATACCGGGGTGAAGTGCTCGAAGGCCGCCGGGTAGCGTTTGAAGTAGGCCGGGCCGTGGCTGCCCATCTGGTGGAGCACCAGCACGGTGTCGCGCTGCATGTGATCAATGATGCCCTGTATATCCTTGAGCAGGATTTCATCATGACACTCGCCATCGCTGCAGAATGCCGGGTCTTGAGCCTTTGTCAGGCTTTCGAAGGCCACACGGTTACAGGTTTCCTTGCAGCCGGCCTGATTGTCGCGCCAGATCACGTCATATCCAGCCCGCTTAAGCACATCGAGCAGGTTCTCCTGACTCTTGGCCACACTGTCGCTGTAATGCGCGCGGGTCAGATTGGAGAACATGCAGGGTACGGATACTGCCGTCTCGGTGCCGCAGGAATGCATGTCGGTAAAGCTGATCACGCCCTCCTCCTGGCGCAGCTCCGGCGTTGTATCGCGGCCATAGCCATCCAGGCCAAAGTTGTCGGCTCGTGCGCTTTCCCCAACGACTAGAACGGTCAATGTCTTGTGCGCGCTAGCGCTAACGGGAGCCATGCGTACGGCGTCCGTACCGATCTCGCGCAGCGGACCCTTGGGTTTGGCCGTCGCGTCATGGACATAGCTGATTAAGGCACCCACAGAGTTGCTGGGCGTCAGCTGCATATGGATCTCGTGGTGATTACGGAACAGGGAAGACAGGCTTTGATAGTTGAGCATGGCTACGCCGACCATAACCACGGCGGTTACACCGCTGGCAATGGATTTGCTCAACAGCTCGCGCGGCCACCGGCGATACTGAACCGGTGTCCTCCAGAGCAGCCAGACCGGCAGCGCGCCGAGCAGGAGCAGATAGGCAGCCAGCTTGAATGACAGCAGATCCACCACTTCGGCCGTGTCAGTCTCCAGCGTGTTACGGAGCATCTCGGTATCGATCAGGACACCGTACTGGTTCATGAAATAGGCAACCCCTGCGGCACTCAGAAAGAGTACGCTCAGTAGAGGCTTGAAGATCCAGCGAAAGGCGAACAAGGTCAGGATCAGGTTGAAGGCTGCCAGGAACAGAACAGCCACTGCGCCCAAGGTGAGCACACCCTTCATATCGAGAGGAGTTACCACGTCGAGCAGGTGAGTCCACAGTGGAACGTTGTAAAAAATCAGGAAAGCCGCACTCACGATCAGCGTGAGCCACTCGGGACGAACCGGTCTCAACTTCAGCATCTCGTACAACTCTTGAAATAAGATGACAAAAGTGTGGTGAGGGGCTCGTCAACGTTTCGTGAAGAAAGCCTTGTAAAAACGTTTCACTTAATTGCTTCTCAAACTGCCCCTCAAGGGTGTAAAAGAGAGAAGGAACCGTGATTCCAGACGGCATGCTTGCTAAGCTCCAAGCATAACCCTCAATAAGAAGATCATAGGGAGCTCCTCATGGCCCGCATCGAACTCAATCTTCCAAGCGACCAGTTTTATTTTACTACCCATCAAACGGTCCGCAGTACCGACATCAATGCCGGTGGCCACTTGAGTAACGAGTCGATGATTTCCATGATTTCAGAAGCTCGTACACGCTTCATGTTTTACTACGGTATCCGGGATGGTGCCGAGGATGGCATTGGTACCATGGTGACGGATCTTGCGACCGTTTATCTGGCTGAAGCCTTTGCAAGGGACAAGCTGCAATTTGACATTGGGGTCATGGACTTCAATAAATACGGGGGCGATATCATCTTCCGCATTACTCGGCCGGATACCGACACCACCATTGCGCTCGCCAAGTGCGGTTTTGTCTTTTACAACTATCGCGAAAAGCACATCGAGCCTATGCCCAAACCTTTCCACCGTATTTTCCCCAAGGTTAATTGGGTCAGTGATCGGCCAGCGTCCAGCACGCAGAACGTCACGCCTATCAAGGAAAGTTCGCACGGATAGTGTGCAATGCGCTTCAAAGTGGTGCACAAAAGCTCAGAATAGTCAGGATCTCCTGACAAAAAATAGAGCCAGGTCAGGCAGTTACATTCTTGGCACGTCCCCTGCTTAATCTCTAGGCAGACATCAAGCGCAGCCTTCAACGGCGAACGGCAGCGCTCCCCGACAGGCCTATGCAGGCCGATAACGGGACCGGACAAAGGCGTCCTCGCACTCATGTGCGGGACGCCTTTTTTGTTGCCTCGATTTCAAGCACGCCCGGTGGGCAGCTTGCGGAGACGCCTGATGAAAAAGCTCAAGCTGGTACTGATCGGTAATGGCATGGCTGGGGTACGCACCCTGGAAGAACTGTTCAAACTCGCCCCTGACCTGTATGACGTAACGGTCTTTGGCGCAGAACCACACCCGAACTACAACCGCATCCTGCTATCCCCCGTTCTGGCTGGTGAGCAGACCTTTGAGGAGATCGTCCTGAACGACCTCAACTGGTACGCCGAGCACGCTATCGAGCTGCATCTCAATCGCAGGGTTACGGAAATCGATCGCCAGAACCGCCGCGTCATAGCCGAAGACGGCACCGTGGCAGAGTATGATCGACTCATCATTGCTACCGGCTCCAACCCCTTCATCCTGCCCATTCCGGGCAAGGATCTGGAGGGTGTAATTGGTTATCGTGACATTGCCGATACCCAAGCCATGATCGATACGGCAGCCACGCATCGCCACGCAGTGGTTATCGGCGGTGGCCTCCTGGGTCTGGAAGCGGCCAACGGCCTCAAGCTACGCGGCATGGACGTCACCGTCGTTCATATCGGTGACTGGTTGATGGAGCGCCAGCTGGACAAGACGGCTGGCAACCTTTTGCAGACCGCCCTGGAAAGCCGTGGCCTCAACTTTCTGCTGCCCAAGCAGACCGCCGAGCTGCTCGATGACGGCAACGGTCGTGTCTGCGCCGTTCGTTTCGCCGATGGTGATCAAATACCTGCTGATCTGGTCGTGATGGCTGCCGGCATTCGTCCCAACTACACGCTGGCCGAATCAGCCGGATTGACCTGTAACCGCGGCCTGACCGTCGACGATACGATGCGCACCTCAGATCCGGACATCTTCGCCGTAGGAGAATGCGCAGCGCACCGAGGCATTGCCTATGGCCTGGTAGCCCCCTTGTTCGAACAGGCCAAGGTGTGTGCCAATCATCTGGCCCTTCAGGGCACCGCCGAATATCACGGCTCGGTGACGTCTACCAAACTCAAGGTCACGGGCATCGACCTGTTTTCCGCCGGGGACTTCATGGGCGGTGAAGGCTGTGAGGAGATCACCCTCTCCGATCCTATTGGCGGTATCTACAAGAAACTGGTGATAAGAGATGACATTCTCGTCGGCGCGTGCCTGTACGGCGATACGGCAGATGGCGGCTGGTACTTCCGCCAGATTCGTGAGAATCACAACGTCAGCGAAATCCGTGACCTGCTCATGTTTGGCGAGCATGCCATAGGCGATGCGGGCCATCAGGGGCAGGACAAGGCCATGCTGATGAGCGACGAAATGGAGGTCTGCGGATGCAACGGCGTCTGCAAGGGCACTATCGTCAAGGTCATCACTGAAAACAACCTGCTCTCCGTGGATGAGGTGAAAAAACACACCAAGGCGGCCAGCTCCTGCGGCTCCTGTACCGGTCTGGTGGAGCAGATCCTGATCAATACGGTGGGCGGTGCGGCCGATGTAAAGCCCAAGAGCGAAAAACCGGTATGTAACTGCACTGACCATACCCATGGCTTCGTTCGTCAGGCCATCCGTGAACAGCACCTGACGACCATTCCCGAAACCATGACGGCCCTGGGCTGGAAAACGCCTAATGGCTGCGCCACCTGCCGCCCGGCACTCAATTACTACCTGATCTCCACTTGGCCGAGCGAAGCCAAGGACGATCCGCAGTCCCGCTTCATCAACGAACGCGCACACGCCAACATTCAGAAAGACGGCACCTATTCGGTTATTCCCCGTATGTGGGGCGGCGTAACCAGCGCAGCGGAACTGCGTCGTATCGCGGACGTGGCCGACAAATACAAGGTGCCCATGGTGAAAGTCACCGGAGGTCAGCGTATCGACCTGCTGGGTATCAAGAAACAGGATTTGCCCGGGGTCTGGAAGGATCTGGACATGCCGTGCGGCCATGCCTATGGCAAATCCATCCGCACCGTAAAGACCTGCGTGGGCAGCGAGTTCTGCCGCTTTGGCACCCAGAACTCGACCCAGATGGGAATTGATCTGGAACATGCCCTGTTCGGCATGTGGTCACCGCACAAGGTCAAGCTGGCCGTCTCCGGGTGCCCGCGCAACTGCGCCGAATCCGGTATCAAGGACGTGGGCATCATTGGTGTGGACTCCGGCTGGGAGCTGTATATCGGTGGTAATGGCGGCATCAAGACTGAAGCTGGCGAATTCTTTACCAAGGTGAAAACGGCTGAAGAGGTCATGGAGTACAGCCTGGCCTTTATCGAGCTGTACCGCCAGGAGGCCTTCTACCTCGAACGGACCGTGCACTACATGCAGCGCGTGGGCCTTGAGCACATCAAGACAGCCATTCTGGACGATGCTGAGCGGCGCAAAGCCCTCTATCAACAGCTGATGTTCGCCCTGTCGCTGGAGCAGGACCCCTGGAAGGCGCGCATCGAACAGACGGCGCTCAAGAAGGAATTCGAACGGATTCCGGTGGCGGCGCTATAGACGTCTCTTGATCGATGGGTATCGCTTCGCTCACCACCCTCCTACGGAGCGACCCATCGCGTATCCCTTTTACGCGACTTGAACAGGATTACCTCATGAACTGGCTGAACATCTGCGCATTGACCGATATCCCTCAACTGGGCGCCCGGGTCATCGAAGGTCCCAAAGGCGACATTGCTCTCTTCCGCACGTCTTCTGACGATGTCTTTGCCCTGGATGATCGTTGCCCGCACAAGCACGGCCCGTTGTCTCAGGGCATCGTCTTTGGCAAGACCGTGGCCTGTCCATTGCACAACTGGCAGATCGCTCTCGACTCCGGTGAAGCCCTGGCCCCGGATGTAGGGTGCGCCCACCGGTATCCGGTCAGAGTAGAAGACGGACGCGTCTATCTCGCTCTGGAAAAGACGCGCCGCAGCGCTCACATCATTGCCAGCACGACTGCCGCCTAATCGTTTGACCTGGCTCGCCGCCGGGCCCGCGTGAACAGAATGGAGCACACCATGACCATCCATCCTCACGAGCCGCGTGATGGCGCTGCTACTCAGATCACTGCTTCAACCTGCTGTTATTGCGGCGTAGGGTGTGGCGTGCTGATCGAACATGACGGTACTCGCATCCTGAATGTGACGGGCGATCCGGCTCATCCAGCCAATTACGGAAGGCTCTGTAGCAAAGGCGCTACGCTGCACCTGACCGGCGATCTGGATGCACGTGCGCTCTACCCCGAACTACGCCTGGGCAAGACGCTGGCACGCAGCCGGACCGATTGGGACAGCGCGCTTGACCACGCTGCCACCGTCTTTGCCGACACCCTCCGCGAGCATGGCCCGGACAGCGTGGCCTTCTATATTTCCGGCCAGCTGCTGACCGAGGACTACTATGCCTTCAACAAACTGGCCCGTGCCCTGATCGGTACCAACAACATCGACAGCAACTCCCGGCTATGCATGTCATCCGCGGTGGTCGGTTACAAGCGCAGCCTGGGAGCCGATGCGCCACCCTGCTCTTATGAGGATATCGAACACGCACAGACCCTGCTGATTGCAGGCAGCAACATGGCCTATGCCCATCCGGTCCTGTTCAGACGCTTGGAAGAAGCAAAGGCCCAGCGACCCGACATGAAAATCATTGTAGTCGACCCGCGCCGTACTGACACCTGCGAGTTGGCCGACCTGCACCTGGCCATTCAGCCGGGTACCGATGTTGCGCTCTTCCACGGCATCCTGCACCTGCTGCTCTGGGAGGGTTGGACCGACCGTCGCTATATCGATGCCCATACCGAGGGGTTTGATGCCTTGAAAGCGTTGGTGCGAGACTATAACCCCAGCATGGTGGCAGAGCTGTGCGGCATTACCGTAGAGGCATTGACGACCTGCGCCCGATGGATTGGCGAGTCGCCCGCGTTTCTGTCGCTCTGGTGCATGGGGCTAAATCAGTCCACTGCAGGCGTGGCCAAGAACTCAGCCTTGATCAACCTGCACCTGGCAACAGGCCAGATCGGCAAACCCGGTGCCGGTCCCTTCTCGCTGACCGGCCAGCCCAACGCCATGGGAGGACGTGAGACCGGCAGCCTGTCGAACCTGCTTCCTGGTCATCGTGAGGTAGCCGATCCTGTTCACCGTAGCGAGGTCGCGGCTTACTGGGGTATCGACGCGCTGCCTGAAACGCCCGGCCTTTCGGCTATCGAACTGTTCGATGCGGTGCACAGCGGCAAAATCAAGACACTCTGGATTGCCTGCACCAATCCGGCTCAGTCCGTACCGGATCAGGCCAAAATTCATGAAGCCCTGGCCCGCTGCCCATTCGTAGTGGTTCAGGAAGCCTTTTTCACGACCGAAACCTGTCGCTATGCCGACCTGCTGCTTCCTGCGGCCAGTTGGGGCGAGAAGGAAGGAACGGTAACCAACTCCGAGCGACGCATCAGCCATGTGCGCCGCGCCATCTCCGCACCGGGTGAAGCACGCCCGGACTGGGCCATCACCCTTGACTTTGCCCGCCGACTGGAAAGCCGCCTGTACCCTGAGCAAAGCAGCCGATTCGCCTTCCCGACACCTGAAGCGCTCTTCGAGGAATATAAACATCTGACCACAGGACGTGACCTGGACCTTTCCGGTATCAGCTATTCGCTGATCGATGCCCATGGGCCCCAACAATGGCCGTTTCCCACCGGCGCCAGCCAGGGCACGCCCCGCCTGTATGAAAACGGTGTGTTTCCCACAACATCGGGGCGGGCACGCTTTGTTGCCGACGAGTACGCCGCGCCGAAAGAGAAGCGTGATGCCCGCTATTCACTGACCCTCAATACTGGCCGCCTACGTGACCAATGGCATGGCATGAGCCGTACCGGCACGGCGGCGCGGTTATTCAGCCATGTGGAGGAGCCGCTTCTCTCCCTGCACCCGGACGATATGCGCCGCCGTCGGCTGATGAGCGGCCAGCTGACCCGTGTCAAAAGCCGTCGCGGCAGTCTTCTGGTCCGTGTCGAGTCGGACGAGAACATCAGACCGGGTCAAGCGTTCCTGCCTATGCACTGGGGGGATCGCTTTCTCAAAGGGCTCGGTATCAATGCCCTCACCCTCTCGGAATTCGATCCGCTCTCCAAGCAACCGGAGCTCAAACATGCCGGCATTGAAGTGGAAAGGGTAGAACTCCCTTGGGAGCTGTACGCACTGGTAGAAGGCCATGTACAAATGCGCTTCGAAACCCTGCGCCCACTGTTTGAAACCTTTAGCCATGCCAGTCTTACCCTGACTGGCCGCGACCGTCCGGCCCTGCTTATTCGCGCTGCACATGGAGAGTCACCCGACAAGGCTCTGCTTGCACAGATCTATAACGGCCTTAATCTGCTGGACGGACCGGTCATGGCCTATGACGATGCGCGCCGCCAGGTGGGTAAGCGGGTTCGTATCGAGGCGGGCCGTATTACCGCGCTCTGCCTGACAGGTGAAACAGCAGCACGGCGCTGGCTCAAGAGCCTGTGGGAAGAAGGTCGAGCGGATCAGGACCTGCGCCGTTGGTTGTTGGCGCCCCTCAGCACGCCCCCTGGCAGCCAGACCGGGGTTAGTTGCAAAACGCTTTGCAACTGCATGAATGTCAGCGAAGCCGCCATTCGCGGCGGTATCGCTGAAGGGCTTGACCTGAACGGGCTGAAGGAGTCGCTGGGCTGTGGTACGCAGTGTGGCTCCTGTGTTCCGGAGATCAAGCGCTTGCTGGCACGTACACCTGTCCATCTCTGAAACATCGGCAATAAGGCGCACCGTTTAGGTGCGCTAGTACCTAAACCTGTGCAAGAACACGGTAATGGACACTCATGATCATGATGAAAAGTGTTCTACACACCCACTTTCAATACTTGGCATAATCACTGCACTGATTTGTCTGACATAGGATGCGGCGCTCAACGGCGAGTGCGGCATTTTCTGAAGAGGCCTTCAAGGCCCGAACAGAACCGGACAAAGGCGTCCCTGCTGGTTACAGCGGGTGCGCCTTTTTTGTTTGTCCTGATTGAGTAGAACACGAGGGTATGTTCATGAATGCAAAAGTCTGGCTGATCGGTGCAGGCCCAGGTGATCCAGAACTCTTGACCCTCAAGGCCGTTCGCGCATTGGGCGAGGCACAGGTAGTCCTGATTGACGACTTGGTCAATCCTGCCGTGCTGGAGCATTGCCCGCATGCACACATCATCAAGGTAGGCAAACGGGGCGGCTGCCGCTCAACGCCTCAAGCGTTCATTCATCGCCTCATGCTGCGTTATGCACGCCAGGGTAAGGTCGTGGCGCGCCTCAAAGGCGGCGATCCGTGCATTTTTGGCCGAGGCGGTGAAGAAGCCGAATGGCTGGCGAACCATGGCATTCAAAGCGAAATCGTTAACGGCATCACTGCCGGTCTTGCAGGCGCGACGAACTGCGGCATTTCACTGACCCATCGCGGCATTGCCCGTGGCGTTACGCTGGTCACAGCCCATACCCAGGATGACAGCTCATTGAATTGGGACGCCTTGGCCCGAAGTGGCACGACCCTTGTCATCTATATGGGCGTTTCGCGACTGAACGATGTTCAGCAGGGGCTCCTGGCAGGCCAGATGGCTGCCTCTACCCCGGTCGCCATGATCGAAAACGCCTCCCTGCCGGAACAGCGGGAATGCCGAAGCACACTGGGAACCCTGTTAGCCGATGCAGCCCTCTTTCAGCTCAAGAGCCCAGCCATTCTTGTAATTGGCGAGGTAGCGTCTGCTGCCGAGGCGCTTCGTCTGCCGCTTGAGCCTGTTCAGAAGACGCTTGCAGGGTGACCAGAAAGCGCCTGCTCGTCACTGAGCAGGCGAGCCTTTAACTTCAAGTCACTTTAGACATTCAAAGACTATATTCGTAGCATAATGCTACTATCAACTTTGCCAGCCTGCCGTCGATAACACGACAAGGACTTCACCTCAGTCCCAGGCCCTGCCCCTTGTTCGATCTTGCTACCGAGCTGCTCATGTCTCTGAAGACCTTTTTCTACTCACTGCATAAAAGGCATTTCAGAGACGTTGCCGGCATCATTGCCTTGGGTGTCTTACTGCTTGTCGTGATGATCGAATGTGATTTCTTCGAGCATCTCGTAGTCTTCAGCTCCAGACACGAACACTGGCAAGTCGACGAATGCATAACGGCATTTATCATCATTGGGTGGTGCGGCTTCTTCTTCGGATTCCGTCGCATCGCGGATATGCGCAAGGAAATCGAAGCACGCAAGCAGGCGCAGGAAGAGGCCTATCACCTGGCCAATCATGACAACCTCACGCACCTGCCGAATCGCCGCGCGTTGAATGAGCATTTCGCACAAGCGATACGCGGCACGCGAGAGCCCTTCTTCCTAGCCATTTTCGACTTGGATGGGTTCAAGGCCATCAACGATATCTACGGCCATATTACCGGCGACCGGTTGCTCGAAGAGATTTCGCAGCGTGTGGCTACGGCTCTACCTAAAGGAGACTTTATTTGCCGCCTGGGTGGAGACGAGTTTGCTGTTCTGCTGCATTCCGCCAAGAGCGAGACCGCAGCCCACGCCATTCTGAAAGGACTGGCGGGTCTGGTTGCAACCCCGATGGTCCATGGTTCGACTGCACTGATGACGGCGGCCACATTTGGCGTTTCCCATTACCCCAATGATGGGCAGGACATCAGTACGTTGCTTCGTCGCGCCGATGTTGCGCTCTACCAGGGCAAACGCAGCGGCAAGAACATCATTCGCTTCTTCGACATGGCCCAGGATCATATGCTGGAACAGCAATCCATGATTGCTCAGGCATTGCGCGAATCCATCGAACACGGCTACGTCCGGCCTGAGTACCAGCCAATCGTTGCCTTGGATGGAATGACCATTGCCGGTTTCGAAGCCCTGGCTCGCCTTGACCATCCAATTCATGGCTCCATTGTTCCCGACAAATTCATTCCAGCGGCCGAGGAAAGCGGCCTGATGACCGAGTTGACGGATTATCTCCTGCGAAAAGCCTGTATCGATGCCAAATACTGGCCGACAGGCATTTATCTGTCCTTCAACCTGAGCGCGATCGACCTGCGCGATCCTCTGCTGCCGGACCGCATTGAACGTATTCTGCTTGAGACCGGCTTTGCGGCCTCGCAGCTGGAAATCGAAATCACCGAAACCGCCATCGTCAAGGATATCCGGCAGGCCAAGCTCAACCTGGATCTGCTAAGGGAGCTGGGCGTACGGGTCGCTGTCGATGACTTTGGCACGGGCTATTCCAGCATGGCGCAGATCAGCCGCTTTACCTTTGATAAGTTGAAAATCGATCGCGAGTTCATCGACTCCATGGCCATCAATGACAAGGATGACAAGATTGTGCGCTGCATGCTGGGGCTGGGGCATGGTCTGAACATGCCATCCATTGCCGAAGGGATCGAACACGACTATCAGGTCCAGTGGCTACGCGAGGCAGGATGTGAATTCGGTCAGGGGTTCCTCTTCAGCCGGGCGGTGCCCAATTCCGAGGTTCCTGAGCTGCTGGAACGCCACGGTTGCTATAGGTCGGACACCTCCCGCGCAGAGCCGGTGATTTAGGCCTGCCCTTTCAGGTCACAAGGCGAGCGCAGCCCGCTCGAACTGATCCGCCCCGCTCCGCTCTTACTAGATAAGCCCATCAAGAGCGAACCGAGCGACACCATGGATCTTGTCATTGCCCGACCCGAAGGTCTCTATTGCCCTCCAGGGGATTTCTATATCGATCCCTGGCGCCCCGTCGAACGCTCCGTCATTACCCATGCCCATGGCGATCATGCACGTGGGGGGAATCAACATTATCTGGCGTCAGCACCCAGCGAAGGCATTCTTCGCACTCGACTGGGGCAAGACATCAATCTGCAAACGCTGCACTACGGCGAAGTCATCGATCACCATGGCGTCAAGATCAGCCTTCATCCGGCCGGGCATGTTCTGGGCTCAGCCCAGGTCCGCTTGGAATACCAGGGTGAGGTCTGGGTAGCGTCGGGGGATTACAAGGTAGAACCGGACGGCACCTGTGACGCCTTCGAACCCGTGCGCTGCCACACCTTCATTACCGAATCCACATTTGGCCTGCCTATTTATACCTGGCAGCCGCAGGCAGAGATTTTTGCGCAGATTAATGCCTGGTGGCGGCAGAATGCAGCGGAAGACCGCGCCAGCGTGCTGTATTGCTACGCCTTCGGCAAGGCACAGCGCATCCTGCACGGAATCGATGCGAGTATCGGCCCTATTCTGACTCACGGCGCTGTGGAACCGCTCAATCGGGTCTACCGTGAAGGCGGTGTGTACATCCCGGATACCCACTATGCGGGTGACTTCAAGAAGAACGACCCTCTTCTGCGCAAGGCCCTGATCATTGCGCCGCCCTCGGCTGGCGGAAGCACCTGGATTCGCCGATTCGGCGAGCATAGCGATGCCTTCGCCAGCGGCTGGATGATGCTGCGTGGAACGCGTCGGCGTCGTGGCGTGGACCGTGGTTTTGTACTCTCCGACCACGCCGACTGGCCTGGCCTGCTCTGGGCCATTGAGCAGACAGGGGCTGAACGGGTCATGGTGACCCATGGCTCTGTGGGAGTGTTGGTGCGCTACCTTCGCGAACAGGGACTGGATGCCCAAGGCTTTACCACGGAATACGGTGATGAAGACGACGAGCCCAACAACGAGAAGTCCACCTAAGTGAAAAGAATATGCCCGTGCGCCTTTTGCTCGTACCAATCAATGCTTCAGCGAAATATCATCGGGCAAGCGAGTGTATCGAATCAAGGCGACCCGTTCGTCATGTGGAACCCGCTTTATCAATGCATTCACAGAGTCGGCCAGCTTTTTGAGCACGGAAGGATTGGTCTGGCCAAAGTGGTGGATCTGCTCAAATGCAAGCCCTACCGCCAACTCGAATGTCAGAGGGCGTTCGATCAACCGAATCTTTCCGTCGTCACCGCAATGTGTCCAGCAAGGCTTACGCTGCCCCAGGAACACCAGTGTTTCACAAAGCCGGTCAATGGCTCGAAATGCTGTAGTAGGATCATTGATGGAAGGCGATAACGCCTTGATCGCGATATCTGCCATTTCTATCAGCCAGTACTCGATATCCTGCTCGGGCGTACGATCCGATCCAAGAATGAACTTCTTTCTCAGCTCCGCCATGACAGTTGCATCAACCGCCTCGGCAGGCCAGATAGAGGCGATTGGATCACCGGGCAGGATAAAACTGCCGGTGCGGTGCTCCACACGAACCACCAGACTCTGCTTGTGTGCCAGCCTGAGCAGCCCCTTGCGGTCGATAGCTTGCAGATACCCTCCCCGCTGCGTACACAAAGGATACCCATTCTTATCCAGCGCCTCGCTCACATACGCATCGGGCTCGGCCCGAGGCTCATCGAGAGGCGCGAAGGCCTGTTTAATCTGTTCGTTGGCGCGGTGAGTCACCTGCTGCAGGATGACGGCAATCTGCATGGAGCGGGAGGCGTGATCGATGAAGTAGATGATCAAACCAACGCTGACCAACGCCAGCACTATGCCCAGCGCGATAGCGATCTGCGGAACAAAGGGTGCGGATGAGGGCGAGGCCGAGCGGATCATGCTCATGACAATCAAGGTATACGTGAAGGTCCCAATCAGCACCCCCAAAACCACCTGATTGACTCGGTCAGAGGTGAAATTTCTGAGTTGACGCGGCGAGAACTGACTGCTGGACAGCTGAAGTGCAACGATCATGATGGAAAAGACCGTGCCCGTGACCGTTACCACACTGGTTCCAATTGCCGACAGCACTGAGCGAGCGCCCTCCCCTGTACTGCCCGCCAGCCATACCAGCCGATCACCTGCATTGATGATACCCAGGCGCTCCAAGGACACGAGCGCCACGGCCAATCCGGCCGCCAGGAGCGCTATGACCATCGGGATAAACCAGAGACTGTCCCGGCAGGCGATCCAGATGAAGCGGATATGTTGGCCCATCTACTGCAACCTCATTGTCAGACAATCACTTAGAAGGCTGCAGTGGTCCTCCTGTTCCACGTCGCCTGATAAACCGGACGGTGGAACAGGAACACACCACATCACGAACTCCTTTCCCCATAACAGGCTCATAACAACAGCGAAGCGATATCGGATTAACAGAGGCTCGCGAGCGGCCCGTTACTGATTGCTTCTGAACGCTGTGTAGAAAGCGAGACCATGATGAAAGCCTTCGCCGATCTCTATGCCCGCCTGGATGCAACAACCTCAAGCAATGCCAAGCTCCAGGCCATGCAGGATTACTTCAACCAGGCCGAGCCTGCCGATGCAGCCTGGGCCGTTTATTTCCTGGCCGGCGGACGCCCGCGGCGAACGGTGCCCACGCGCCAGCTTCGAGAGCTGACGATTGCCGCCTCGGGCCTTCCGGAATGGCTGTTCGAGGAGAACTATCAGGCGGTAGGCGATCTGGCAGAAACGATGTCGCTGCTTATTCCTACCGCCGAGCATCTTTCGGATGAAGGTCTGGCGGTCTGGATGGAGGAGCGGCTTCTGCCCTTACGTGGCCTTGCGCCGGAAGAACTGGCTGAGCGCCTGCCGCAGCTGTGGTCGCAACTGGACCGGCCCAGTCTCATGGTCAGCCTCAAGCTTATTACCGGCGAGTTTCGAGTTGGCGTATCCAAGCTGCTGGTTACGCGCGCGCTCGCAACCATGGCAGGCCTGGATGCCAAGCGCGTAGCCCAGCGTCTGGTGGGCTATACGGACCTGTCCCATCGTCCTACTGCTCAAGCTTACCTTGCGCTGATCGCTCCCGAGTCGGACGATGAACATGCCCAGCGTGGCGGGCAGCCCTATCCGTTTTTCCTGGCGCATGCCCTCCAGCTACCCGTCGATCAATTCGATGCCCAGCTGGGGCCTGTCGAGAACTGGCAGGTGGAATGGAAATGGGACGGCATCCGCTCGCAGTTGGTCAAACGCGACGGGCGCCTGTGGATCTGGTCTCGGGGCGAGGATCTGGTCACCGATCGTTTTCCCGAATTGCACGCGCTCGCAGCCTACCTGCCGGACGGCACTGTCATTGACGGTGAAATTGTCGTCTGGAAAGACGAGGAAAGCCCCGACCTGCTGATGAGCAGCAAAGAGGTCACCCACCAGCAGGCCGAACACGCGCCCGGCGAGCCTATTCCGTTTGGCGTCAAACCCTTTGCGCTGTTGCAGCAGCGCATCGGTCGTAAAACCCTGAGCAAGAAGCTGCTCGACGATGTACCTGTAGTCATCCTGGCCTATGACCTGCTGGAATGGCAAGGCCATGACTGGCGCAGCCGCCCGCAGCATGAGCGTCGGGCGCAACTCGAAGCGGTCACCGCACAGTGCAACAGTCCTCTTTTACGCCCCTCCCCCCTTCTTGCCGGTGAAAGCTGGCAGGACCTTGCCCACCAGCGGGAGGCCTCCCGCACGCTCGGGGTGGAAGGCATGATGCTAAAGGCCCGGGACTCGCTTTATGGGGTGGGACGCACCAAGGACATGGGCGTCTGGTGGAAATGGAAGGTCGACCCGTTCTCGGTGGATGCGGTACTGATTTATGCCCAGCGCGGCCATGGCAGACGCGCCAGCCTATACACCGACTACACCTTTGCCGTCTGGGATGGCCCGCCGGGCACCGAGCGTACCCTGGTACCTTTCGCCAAGGCTTATTCGGGTCTGACCGATGAAGAAATGCGCAAGGTGGATGCCATTGTGCGCAAGACTACTGTCGAGAAATTCGGCCCTGTACGCAGCGTCCAGCCAACACTGGTATTCGAACTGGGTTTTGAAGGCATAGCCCTGTCCACGCGGCACAAGAGCGGCGTTGCCGTGCGCTTCCCGCGCATGCTGCGCTGGCGTCACGACAAGCCTGTTGAGGAAGCAGATACGCTGGACATCCTGCAAGGCCTGCTGGTTTAACCTGACAGGCCTCTGTTACAGACGTCTCAGAATGCGACCGATGTCTGTAGATAGACGGTACGCGGCTGCCCCAGGTATTTGCCCTTGTTGTTGTCGTCAAAGGAGCGGGTGTAATACTCGGTATTGAAGATATTCTTCACCCCGACCGCTACTTTCAGGTTGGACAGTTGCGAACCAAAGTCATAAGCCGCACGACTGTTCCAGGTCATGTAGCCAGGGATACGGCCGTTGCTGCCATCGGAGCTCTCCTCCACCGTATTGGCATTATCGGCGTACTGGCTGGATTGGAAGGCACTGTCCAGATCCAGGCGCCAGGCATTGTGAGTGTAGCCTACGCCCAGCGTACCCTTGTGTTTGGACGAGAACGGTACCCGGTTACCCTTGTTTGGCCCCTCTTCACGAATGGTGGCATCCACGTAGGCATAGGTTGCGTAGACATCGAATCCGGCCAGGCTCGGGCTCAGGTCTTCTAGTTGATAAGCCACGCTGGCCTCAAGACCGCGGTGGCGTGTCTTGCCACGAGCGATAACCGTATCCAGCGTCTGACTGCTGTCGTACTGGTTATCAAAATTGATAAGAAAGGCTCCCAACTCCGCCTTTAGGGTTCCGTTATCGTAACGAGTACCCACTTCCCAGGTGCGCGCCTTTTCCGGCTTTACCTCACCTGCAGCAACCCGGTTCGGCATCTGGCTGTACTGGACCGAACCAAACGAGCCCTCTGTGTTGGCATACAGGTTCCAGGTGTCGGTTACGTGATACATCACGTTCAACGCGGGCAGCGAGGCGTGGTAGTCACCTTTATAAGGCGTATTGTTGAGCTTGTTGACCTGCTCGGAGTCGATCAGCTCGTAACGAATACCTGGGGTAAACGTCCATTTGCCGATGTCGATACGGTCATCGATATAGAACGCATTGGCCTCGGTGCTGCCGCGGGTGTCGCGATCGTTGCGGCTGGACGTGGATGGCCGCTCTGTGGAGGTTATCGGTACACGATATCGCAGCTCGTGACTGGCCTCGTTGACATAGCGGTAGCCGATGCCCAGCTCATGCCAGCTTTCGCCTAGGGAAAAGCCCTGGGAGAACCGGGTTTCCACCCCACGCACCCAGTACTCGCGGGGCGATAGCGACTGGAATGTACCTTGATCCAGATAACCGCTGCGTAGGGTCTTGGTGAAGAACGTATTCACCGTGAACTTCCGCGCGTCTTCTTCGTACTGATACCCCAGGCCGACCAGGGTACGACGGCCCCAGAATTTATCCAGGGGACGTGTGGACTGGTACGGGTTGCTGTCGAAATCGGCAACCGACAGGCCACCCGGCATCTCTGCCTCGCCCTCGTAGTACTGGCCGATCGCCGTAAAGCTGTTGGCGTCATCGAGCTGGTATTTACCCTTGAGGATCAGATCATCAATCTGCGTATCACTGTGCTCACGGTAGTCACCGCCCCGTACGCCTGAATACAGCAAGGCGCCACCCAGACCGTTTTCCCCCGTACCGCCAATGAGCAGGTTGCCACTGGTCTTGATACCGTCATGACTTGAAGACGGGCTGAGTTCGTTCTGGATGCCGCCCTTGACGGTAAAGTCGTCAGGAATGGCACGGGTCACGAAGTTGACGATACCGCCCACGTTCTGCGGGCCATAGCGAACTGCACCACCACCGCGCACCACATCGACTGCATCCATGTTGCCCATGGAAATGGGTGCAAAGGACAACTGTGGCTGGCCATAGGGTGCAAACGGGACCGGGATGCCATCCATCAACACCGTCGAACGGGATGCGAGACGCGGATTGAGGCCTCGGATACCAAAGTTGAGTGCCATGTCATGACTGCCGGTTCCGTTGTTTTCCGGCGCATTCACACCGGGAATCCGGTTGAGCACTTCGCGCGCCGTGGAAGCGCCGACCCGCTCGAATTCATCGCGGCGGATCACATCCCGTGCCCCTGGATGCTCGAATACATCCTGCTGCTGCGCATCACCCAGCCAGTCACCTACCACGGTCAGGGTTTCCAGGTTGGCTGCTGCCCCCTCATCGTTAGTGGCGGATGCCGGAACAGCAACGGGTTGCAGGCTATAGCCACCCTTCTGCGCGACGGCCTCAAGCCCACTCCCCTCCAACAGATGGCTCAACCCTTCGGAAATACCGAATTCACCCTCCAGCCCTTGAGTGGTGCGGTTCGTCGTCAGATCGGGACTGAACGCCACCATGATATTCGCCGTCTGGCCGAACTGGTTGAGGGCGGCCTCCAGCGGACCGGGGGCAATATGAAACGTTCGGCTCACCTCAGCCTGAGCAACCGTTTGCGCCATTGCCATCAGCGGCACGCTGCCAAGCAGCACAGCTGTACCGAACACGACATGGCGAAGCGCCCGGCTTAAAGGGGTCAACGTAAATGTAGAGGAAGACATGAGATCAGCCTGCAGTAAGGGTATCTGCCTTACTTGTCACGCAAGAAGTGGAAAAGGCTCACCGCTGACTGAAAATATTCAACTCACGCTGTGCGAGGCTGAATGCTGATCCAGTAGCGCGTCCGCCGCTGGATGCGCACCGGCTGGGTAACTTCCAGCATGGCCAGGATGGCTTCTATATCCTTGAGTGGATACGTTCCTGAAACCAACAGACCCGCGACGTGCTCGTCGCACTTCAGCCAACCGGGCTGATAGCGAGATAGCTCCTGGATGAACTGCCCAAGCGGCATATGGGCTGCCACCAGCAGACCGTCACGCCAGGCATCCAGACCACTATCGAGTGGTACTACCTTACCCAGGTGGTGCGCGCTAAAGCGTACCTGTTGCCCTGCCGTCAGGGTCGTGGATAGATCCGGCCGCTCGGCACAACGCACCTGAACGCTGCCAGCAAAAACACTCAACCGGCAGCCATCGTCGAACTTGCGAAGATTAAAACGCCCCTGGGTTGTTGAGACCATGCCTGCCTGGCTCTGTACCGAAAATGGCAGGGCTGAATGGGCAGCGTGTAACAGTATCTCGCCACGAATCAGCATGAGCTGACGCTGCATAGCCGTGATGCTGACATTCACAGCACTGTCGGTATTCAGATCAAGGCGGCTGCCATCGGTCAGGGTAACCGTTCGCTGCTCCCCAATCCCGGTGTGGTAGTCCGCCAACCAGGGCTCGGCACGCTCCTTTAAGAGCCAGGCGGCCGGGCCCAGGAGGACAAACACCCCCATGAGCTTTAGCGCCTCGCGGCGACCGTATGCGGGCTTGCTCAATACAGCCTGACGCGCAGCCTTTGAGGGCAACCCCTGCAGCCGCTGGTTGATGGTCTCGATCCGCTGCCAGGCACGCTCGTGCTCAGGGTCAGCGGCCCGCCATTGTTGCCACGCACGATGCTGCTCCTCACCTGCCCCCGCCTGCAGCTCTACCAGCCACTGCACGGCCTGCTCGGCGATCTGGGGAGAGATGGGCGCTGTCACGCCATGCACTCCGCGAAATAACATTGCTGAGCGGCCTTGGCGATGTACCGCTTGACGGTTGCCAGCGAAATACCGAGGTGTGCGGCGATATCGGCGTATGGCATTCCGTCCAGCTGTGCCAACAGAAAAGCCTGTTTGACCGGTTCAGCCAATCCATCCAATACGCGAGCCAGCTCCAGAAGCGTTTCCAGAGCGATAGCACGAACTTCCTCACTGGGAACCTCCTGCTCAGGCAAGGCCGCCAACGCATCCAGGTAGGCCCGCTCGATATCCTGACGTCGGTAATGATTGAATAGGACACGCTTGGCAACAGTAATGAGAAAAGCCCGAGGTTCAGCAAGCCGGCCCAGCTCCTGACTTCCCAGGAGGCGAATGAACGTATCATGGGTCAAGTCATCTGCACTATCGGAGCACCCCAGACGCCGGCGCAACCATCCAAATACCCAGGAGCGATGCTCATGATAGAGCTGGCCAAGATCCCCCTGTGGTGAAGTACTGCTGGCGTGCACACCGATATCCTTGCGCTAGAATCCTAGGCATTCACTTAATGATAATTGTTCTCATTATAGGCAAGCCTGGATGATTACAACAAGGGTTAAGCTCAGTTTGCCACTATATAAATGGCTGGTATTACATAAAACGTTAGCGTCAGCGGACTACTCCTCGATACGTACGATGTTGCGGCAATCTGGAAAGGCGCTGCAGCCCCAGAAATAGGCGCCAGCATTGCTCCCTTGCCTGGCCTTGCGCATGACCATGGGCGAGCCGCATTTCGAGCATATCGGAGACGCTGCCTCGCTCGCCGCCTCCCCTTTGCTGGAGCGCCGGGCTGCTGTGCGTTTGCGCGAGGTCAAGGCCCTGCCCTTCTGCAAGACAGCCATGATCTCTTCCCGCACCTGCGCAGTCGAATAAGCCCCTTTTACCGGAATCTGGATAAGCGGCAAGGCAATCGCCCGACAGACGCCCGCCACAAAGAGGTCCCGCGCCTGCCGATCAGGCCGCTGATGGGAGCTGTCATCCAGCTCGATAACCGCCACGAACGACAAGTCATCGCGGTTGCAGAGAACATAGTCGAAATGTTTGGCGCTGATCTTGTTGAAGGCTCTGTACCAGCTCTTTTGGTCCCGAATGGCTTTCACGCTAGCCACATCTGCAATGCGGACCTTGCCAAAGATGCGGTAGTCCTCACCAATCGCCTCATCGAGTACGGTTAAAAAGGCGCGTTCAGCAGGTGTAAACAGCGCTTCGTTAAGCACATAGGGAAACGCTCGCTGGGTATCACGCGAACGCAGCGCGATGACGATACAAAGAAAAACAACGACGCCAAGCCCGACATAAAGCCAGGGATGCGTTGACAACAGATGAACCATGAGATGACCAACAGCAGGAAAGGCGGATAAAAACAGATGCGTTATACGCCGGCAGCCTATAACGATGCGGTGTTCAGGATGAGTGATAGTACAGGCAAGCCGATGGACTCTTGCGCTTCCATCGGCTCAACAGGGATCAGCTAAGGGCTCAGCGCTTGCCGGCAGACTCGTATGCGGCCTTGAGCAGACTGCGCAGCCGAAAGCTTTCCGCCATTTTTATGAAAAAGGCCAGAATCCAGACGATGAGCGGCAATCCGTACTGCTGAGTACCGCGAGCGAACTCAACACACATGGCGATGGTACCGAAGAGTGCCAGAATGAGCGCAAGCACGAACAGCGCGACCGACTTACCATCATGTGCAGGAAGATCACCCACATGAGAGGCATTTGCCCGAGGCTCTTTCACCATCAACTCCAGAAAACAATAAACCTACGAATAGCTTAGCCTGAACAGGTTATCAGGGGTAGCACATCCAGAAGCTAGCGCTCGCAGATCATACGGACGTGTCGCTCGTACAGGTCCGGCAAGCGCTCGAGAACGGCTTCCCGTCCCAACATGGATGACTCGGCAACAACCTGCTCCAGCAGATCCAACGTCAGCCATTCGAGCGCAAGGGTTGCCAGCAGCTCATAACTGAGGTGCCAGGGCTCTTCATACATACCGCCCCGGTATTCCCGATAAGGTCGAAAAAAGCCGAACTGTTCGATGTGCGCATCGAGCCAGAGATGCAGCTCATGAAACACACCGCCGGGCTGCGTCTCCTCGGGCAGCAGCTGAACGACATACCCTGGCGGAGCCTGGGTCAGGTCAACCACATCGATTTCGGTGCCCCAGTGATGGCGGCTTGCGCCTGGCAGAGCTGACCAATTCAGAATGCAGTCGATGCGCTCATCCACGGCAAGAGCAGACTGATCACGCACCTGGCCGTTGCGGTCATACAACGGCTTTTCACCGGCAAACTTACGGTTCCAGATTCTGAGCTGCGTCTTGTAGTCACGAAAGGCACTGAATGGATGCAAGGTAAATCCATCCCGCCGTGCAGCCTCCTGCATTGCCTTGAACGGCGCATAGACCTCACGATGGATCGCATAGCATGGGTTATCGATCTGCAACAGATGCGTTCGCGCCCTGCCTGTCAGCTCCCATTCGTCAAGCATTGCCCGCTCCCGTATACGTCTTGATCAATCAAGAAGGATCATGTCATCCAATCGTTTCGAATCCACCCACCGTTTCGCTGCGTTGCTACAAAGCGCACCTCTCTTGGGTGACACTTCACAAATGGCATACCAGGCTGTATGCACATCAATCAGTTTGAAGATGCCATCACCCTTTCGCACCAAAGCTGTGCAATCTCCTGCTCTCTTAAGGAATTACGCACATTTTAGGTGCAGGATAGTGAATAAAGGCTGACTTATTCTTCCCGGACGAGACGCCTAGCCTACTCTGTGTTTATGGACATGACCTCAATATAGTGGCAGTTGGTTCGGTTATTGCTGCGAACAGCCCGTCATCTGCAGCGCGACCTCTGGTACGCACTCTATTGCAATTATTCGTATTAGGACGACCCATGAAAAAGAAATGGCTGACCCTCTCCGCAATTGCGCTGTGCCTTTCCGCGGGCTCCGCGCTGGCGAAGGACATCAAGGAGATTCGTTTCGGTGTAGACACCACCTATCCTCCTTTCGAATACAAGGCACCGGACGGAAGCTTTGCAGGATTCGACGTAGAACTGGGCAATGCTATTTGTGAAAAGCTCGCAGTGAAATGCCGCTGGATCGTCAGCGACTTCGATGGACTGATCCCAGGCCTGCGGGCACGAAAGTTTGACGGCATCCTGTCCTCGCTGACCGTAACGCCTCAGCGAGCCGAGCAGATCGACTTCACAGACCGCATGTGGTCAGGCAACTCATCCATGATTATGAAGAAGGGTGCCAATCTAGAGCCTACGGCCGAGTCACTCAAGGGCAAGGTCGTTGGTGTTCAGCAGGGCACCATTCAGGAAAACTTTGCCAAGACCAAGCTAGCCACTGCCGGTGTCAAGGTACAGAGCTATCAGGACCAGGATCAGGTTTATGCTGACCTGACCTCGGGCCGCATCGATGTATCCATGCAGGACATGTTGCAGGCCGAAGGAGATTTCATGAAATCACCTCAAGGCAAGGATTATGTCAATCAGTCGATTCGTGACGAGCTGCTGCCCGCCGATACCGCCATTGGCGTACGCAAGGGCAACGACGAAATGAAAGCCCTGCTGAACAAGGGAATCGCGGCCATCCATGCCGACGGCACCTACGAGAAGATTCAGAAAAAGTACTTTGGCGATCTGGATATCTATAACAACAATTAAGATTCGCCTTAACGTCAGCGCCTCCCGCTTGTGGAGGCGTTGGCATTTCAAGACCTATAAGAACAGCGCGATCAAACATGCCGCAGACTTCGTTCGACACCTTTCTTGAAAACCTGGGGTTGGGCGCCTTCGCACTCCACGGTTACGGTCCTCTACTGCTGGAAGGCACTTGGATGACCATGAAGCTGGCTGTCCTGTCGCTGGTGGTGTCAGTCATCCTGGGCCTGCTCGGCGCCACGGCCAAACTATCCCCCATCAAGGCCTTTCGCCTGCCGGCCGCCCTGTATACCACGCTGATCCGGGGAGTCCCTGATCTCGTACTCATGCTTCTGATCTTTTACAGCCTGCAGAGCTGGCTGGGCGAGTTCACCGATTACATGGATTGGGACTATATCGAAATTGATCCGCTTTCCGCCGGGGTACTGACCCTGGGTTTCATTTATGGCGCGTACTTCACCGAAACATTTCGTGGGGCGATCCTGGCGGTGCCGCGTGGGCAAATCGAGGCCGCCACCGCATATGGCATGACACGTACGCAAACCTTTTTCCGGATTACCTTTCCGCAAATGATGCGCTTTGCGCTGCCTGGCATCGGTAACAACTGGCAGGTGCTGCTCAAGGCTACGGCGCTGGTCTCCATCATCGGCTTGAGCGATATCGTCACCGCGACTCAGGAAGCCGGCAAGACCACCTACAAGATGTTCTACTTCCTGATCCTGGGCGGCGTGATCTATCTGCTGATTACCGCGCTAACCAACCAGGTTCTGAACTGGCTGGAACGTCGTTATTCTGCGGGTGTTCGGGAGGCTGTACGATGATCGAGATCCTGCAGGAGTACTGGCGCGCCTTCCTCTGGACGGATGGTTATGGTTTGTCGGGTCTTGCGATGACCCTGTGGTTGCTGACGGCCTCGATCGCCATCGGCTTCGTGACATCGCTTCCGCTTTCCGTTGCGCGACTATCGCGCCACCGTCTCATTCGCTGGCCGATACAGTTCTATACGTATGTGTTCCGAGGCACTCCGCTCTATCTCCAGCTGCTGATCTGCTATACCGGGATCTACAGCATCGAAGCTGTACGCAACCAGCCACTGATGAACGAGTTCTTCAGGGATGCGCTAAATTGCACCATTCTGGCTTTTGCTCTCAACACCTGCGCCTATACCACCGAGATCTTTGCAGGTGCGATCCGCAATATTCCCCATGGTGAGATCGAGGCAGCCAAGGCCTACGGCCTGACAGGCTGGCGGATGTACATTCACGTCATCATGCCGTCTGCGCTACGCCGCGCCCTTCCCTACTACAGCAACGAAGTCATTCTGATGCTGCATTCCACGACGCTGGCGTTCACGGCTACCGTCCCGGATATTCTCAAGGTCGCTCGTGATGCCAACACTGCGACATTCCTGACTTTTCAATCCTTTGGTATTGCGGCGATTCTGTACCTCATCCTGTCCTTCACGCTCATTGGTTTGTTTCGTCTGGCCGAGCGCCGCTGGTTGGCCTTTCTCGGCCCGGCCCGCTGACCCTTCATGCAGGATGCCACGACCCGCAAGGATGCGGGCTGATTCATTAGGAGTTACCTCATGCGTCACGCCACACACGACCTGATTTCTCCGGTGCCCGGCACCGATCGCAAGATCCACAGCTTTCATTTCGGACCGCAGGACAGCGGCCGCAAGATCTACATCCAGTCCTCGCTGCATGCTGACGAACTGCCCGGCATGCTGGTCGCCTGGAAACTCAAGAATCAACTCCGCACACTTGAAGACGCAGGCCGTCTGAAGGCCGAGATTGTGCTGGTTCCGGTTGCCAACCCTATCGGGCAGGATCAGCAGGTCATGGATATTCACCTGGGCCGCTATGAGCTGGAATCCGGGCAGAACTTCAACCGTCGCTTCTTAGACATGACCAGCAAGGTCATTGCTGAAATCGAAGGCGCTCTGACCGACGACCCCGCACAAAATCAGGCATTGGTGCGCAAGGCCTTCAAGGCAACACTTGAGCGTGAGACCGCGAACAATCAACTGACGTCTCAGCGGCTGGTTCAACAGCGACTGGCCTGTGACGCCGAGATGGTGCTCGACCTGCACTGCGATTTCGATGCGGTAGAACATCTCTATACCACGCCGGAAGCCTGGGATCAGGTAGAGCCCCTGGCCCGTTACCTAGGCTCAAAGGCCAGCCTGCTGGCCACCGACTCTGGCGGTCAGTCATTTGATGAGTGCTTTACGCTTCTGTGGTGGAAGCTGAATCAGCAGTTCGGTGAACGCATTCCCATGGGCAGCTTTTCCGTCACGATCGAGCTGCGGGGCCAAATGGATGTGTCCCATGATCTGGCTGAGCAGGATGCCCAAGCCATTCTCGACTACCTGACCCACTATGGCGTCATTTCCGGCGAGGCGCCTGCACTGCCGGAGCTGCCGTTCCCTGCCACGCCACTGGCGGCCGTAGAGCCGATTGAAAGCCCTATAGGGGGTGTTCTGGTCCTGATGGCAAAGCCAGGCGATGTAATCGAAGCCGGACAGGTCATCGCCGAAGTGATCGACCCGATTGCCGATCGTGTAGAGCCTATCCGCAGCTCGGTGTCAGGTGTCCTGTATGCCTGCGCCAACCGCCGTATGGCCACAGCTGGCATGGCGGTCGCACGCGTGGCAGGCACCGAAGCCTATCGCAGCGGCTACCTGCTTTCGCCGTAAGGCTCGTTTCTGGCACACGGCGAGCCCGCGCAGATGGGCCGCCTTGTGGCCGTGCTCCGATGTCTGGAGCACGGCCGTTTGATTGGAACAAGGACTTTATATGTACAAGCTGACCGTCGAAGGGCTGCATAAGCGTTACGGCGATATCGAAGTGCTCAAAGGTGTCTCGCTACAGGCCCGGACGGGCGATGTGATCAGCCTGATCGGTGCCAGTGGCTCGGGCAAGAGTACCTTTCTGCGGTGCCTCAACTTTCTCGAAATGCCGGATGCCGGTGTCATGACGCTGGATGGGAATCCCATTCGCCTGGAGCGGCACGGGAATGGGCTGCGCGTAGCGGATCAGGCTCAACTGCAACGCTTGCGCACCCGGCTGGCCATGGTATTCCAACACTTCAACCTGTGGAGCCATATGACCGTGCTGGAAAACATTACCCTGGCACCTCGCCGCGTGCTCGGCCTGGGCAAGCAGGAAGCCGAAGAGCGCGCTCGCGCTTACCTTGACAAGGTAGGTCTTCCTCAACGCGCCGCCGATCAGTATCCGTCGTTTCTCTCAGGCGGCCAGCAGCAGCGTGTAGCCATTGCGCGAGCCCTGGCCATGGAACCGGAAGTCATGCTGTTCGACGAACCCACGTCTGCACTCGATCCAGAATTGGTAGGCGAAGTGCTCAAGGTCATCCAGGCGCTGGCCGAGGAAGGCCGTACCATGCTGATGGTGACGCACGAGATGGGCTTTGCGCGACAGGTGTCCTCACAGGTCGTTTTCCTGCATCTGGGCCGCGTCGAAGAAGCGGGAGCACCCGCTGAGGTACTGGTCAAGCCACAAAGCGAACGCCTGAAGCAGTTCTTGAGTGGCAATCTGAAATAGACCCTATGTCCTTGAGTGGCGGCTTTCTCTCTGCCGTTCAAGGACGTCAAAAAGGGAACCTGCCTACCGCTTGATACTCCGAAGCATAAGCATGACGGAGTCCATCAGTTGCCTGACGATACGATTTCTTCCCCCCGCCTGGGTGCCGCCTGGTTCGCTCAACGTGGCTGGTCGCCCTTCCCCTTTCAGGATGAAGTCTGGCGCGCGGTCGAGCATGGCGAATCGGGCCTGCTCCATGCGACCACCGGATCCGGCAAAACTTACGCCGTATGGCTCGCGGCACTCAACAGCTTTGCCAAAGGCAAACCGCTAACGGCCAAGGGTGAACCCAGCAAACGCAAGCAGGCGGCAGAGCCACTGAGCGTACTGTGGCTGACCCCCATGCGAGCCCTGGCCGCAGACACAAAGCGTGCATTGGAAGCCCCCGTCAATGATCTGGAACTCAACTGGACGGTCGGCCTGCGCACAGGCGATACCAGCAGTGCTGAGCGGGCCCGGCAGAGCCGCCGTCAGCCTACCGCGCTGGTCACCACGCCGGAAAGCCTCTCGTTGATGCTCAGCCGTGAAGACAGCCGCGAGATTTTTTCCAGCCTGCGCATGATCGTGGTTGATGAGTGGCATGAGCTGCTCGGCAACAAACGTGGCACACAAGTCCAGCTGGCCCTTGCACGGCTGCGCCAGTGGAACCCAGCACTGGTGATCTGGGGGTTGTCGGCCACGCTGGGTAACCTTCCCCATGCGCAGGAAGTGCTGTTGGCGGGTCATCCAGGCCGGCTGGTTCAGGGCAAGCTAGCCAAAGACCTTCTGGTAGACACGCTGTTGCCCAAGCGAGGTGTGGAGCGCTTTCCCTGGGCTGGGCACCTGGGAGTACGAATGGTGCCCCACGTTGCAGACGAGATCGAGCACAGCGCAACCACGCTTATATTTACGAACACCCGAGCGCAGGCCGAAATCTGGTATCAGGCACTGCTTGAGGCCCGTCCCGAGTGGGCGGGACTGATTGCCCTGCACCATGGTTCTCTGGACCGCGAAGTGCGTGACTGGGTTGAACTGGGACTCAAGGAAGGCAAGCTCCGGGCCGTAATCTGTACCTCCAGCCTGGACCTGGGTGTGGATTTTCTGCCAGTGGAGCGCGTACTACAGGTGGGCTCGCCCAAAGGCGTTGCACGTCTGCTGCAGCGCGCCGGGCGAAGCGGCCATGCCCCGGGACGTCCCTCCCGCGTCACGCTGGTGCCTACGCATAGTCTAGAATTGGTCGAGGCGGCAGCGGCCCAGAAAGCCGTGGCCGCCCGGCGAATCGAATCCCGCAGCGCGCCGCCCAAGCCATTGGATGTGCTGGTACAACACCTCGTCACCATTGCGTTGGGCGGCGGTTTCGATCCGCAAGCCTTGCTTAAAGAGGTCCGTACAGCCTGGGCTTATCGCGAACTGACGGACGAGGAATGGGCATGGTCCCTGGCCTTTGTTCGTCACGGCGGTCACTCGCTCACGGCCTATCCCGACTACCGCCGTGTAGAACCGGATGAACACGGTATCTGGCGCGTACCGGACCGCCAACTGGCCCGCCGGCATCGCATGGGTATTGGCACTATTGTCAGCGAGTCGGCCCTACGGGTGCAGTTCTGGACCAAGGGCGGCGGTGGCGGCAAGTTGGGCAGTATTGAGGAAGGTTTTATAGCCCGCCTGAAGCCCGGTGATCATTTTCTGTTCGCTGGCCGCGTGCTGGAGCTGGTGCGTGTGGAAAACATGACAGTGTATGTACGACGGGCCAGCAGCAAGAAAGCGGCCATTCCACGGTGGAGCGGAATGCGTATGCCGCTGTCGGACGAGATGGCCGAAGCCGTCATTGATGAGCTTACCGAGGCGGATCAGGCGCGGTTCACTTCTCCCGAAATGCAACTGGTCAAACCGCTGCTGGAGGTCCAGAAGCAGTGGTCTGCCCTGCCGACCCGGAATCATTTGCTGGGGGAAACGATGAAATCCCGAGAGGGCTGGCACCTGTTTCTCTATCCGTTTGCAGGACGACATGCACACCTGGGCCTCGCGAGCCTTCTGGCCTGGCGTATCGCCCAGAAACGACCGATCAGTTTTTCCATTGCCATCAATGATTACGGCTTTGAGCTGCTGTCGCCTAGCAAGGTGAACTGGGAAGAAGAGCTGAACGCCGAGCTGTTTTCCACCGCGACGCTTCTTGCCGATGTCATTGCCAGCCTGAACGCCAGTGAACTGGCGCAGCGACGGTTCCGCGAAATCGCCCGCATCTCAGGGCTTATCTTTACCGGCTACCCGGGCGCGCAAAAAAGTACCCGGCAGCTACAGGCCAGCAGCAGTCTTTTTTTCCAGGTGTTCCAGCAATACGACCCCGAGAACTTGCTGCTTACCCAGGCTGAGCAAGAGGTACTGCGCCAGGAGTTGGATGTACGAAGGCTGGAAAAAGCCCTGAATCGCATGCAAGCACTTGCACTCAACCTGCACGCCATTGAGCGCCCTACTCCCTTCAGCTTTCCGCTTCTGGTCGAGCGTTATCGCGAAAGCATGAGTTCAGAGAAACTGGCGGACCGGATTGCACGTATGGTTCAAGATCTGGAAAACGCTGCTGGACCCGGTGATTACGAGCTGCCCGGCGAAGGAAATGACCTGTTGGGATTGGGCGCAGGAGAATCAGACCTACCCGCTCGCCGCAAGGGGCGTGCTCCGCGTCAGACCAAAACTGGGCTTCCTCGTACAAAACAGCAAAAGACTGTGTAGCAATTCACGCTTTATCAGCATAAAGGATGGGTGCAATATCACACAATTAATTGGCGCGGTAAAATTGACAACTGCTTCATAAGTAGTTGATATGAAAAATCTTTTTAGTGCCTTACTGCTATTGTTGTCGGCCAAGGCGCGTGCGCCCGAATGGCAGGAAAGTCCCACGTTGGCTCAGTTATTCAAGCGAGCCAACCTCAAGGGTACATTCGTGCTTTACGATGTCTCGGCAGATACGTTTACCGGGTATGACCGGACACGTGCAGACACCCGTTTTGTTCCCGATTCCACCTTCAAGATCGTCAACAGCCTGATCGGTCTTTCCACCGCAACCATTCGTAACGTGAGTGAGGTACTGCCCTATGGAGGGCAACCGCAGCCCTTTCCTGAATGGCAGCGTGACCTGGGGTTACGTGATGCGATCAAGGTCTCCAGCGTACCGGTTTATCAGGAGCTTGCACGACGTATCGGCCTTGAACGCATGCAGGACTTTGTGCGCAGGCTCGAATACGGCAATGCGCAGGTAGGCGACAGTGTGGACGATTTCTGGCTGGCCGGACCGCTCAAGATCAGCGCCCTGGAGCAGGTACGCTTTTTGGCACGCCTGGCACAGGAACGCTTGCCTCTGCCCGAAACCGTACAGGCGACGGTACGCGACCTGATTTGTCTGGACCAGGGAAAAGACTGGACGCTGTACGGTAAAACCGGTTGGGTTCAGAACCAAGACCCTGACCTTGGCTGGTGGGTCGGCTGGATTGAAAAACAAGGGCTGGTCTATACCTTTGCGCTCAATATCGACATGCCCAACCCTCAGGAACGGCACTTGCGCATTGATCTGGGTATGGATTGCCTCAGATCGCTGGGCATCCTGTAGACGCCGGGCAGCCTGTTGTCTGCCCAGGCTACGTTCCCAGGAACGAGGCTGTTAAAGTGGCAGGCTTTCCGCTGTTCTTGCATGTGCATGCGTACCCATATTCCCGTATCCCTTGCCGGCACTGAGGTGTGGTTGCTGGCTGACAAGGCCCTCTACTGGCCCGAGCAGAAGGCGCTGCTGATTGCCGATATCCATTTTGGCAAGGCCGCTGCCTTTCGTGCCCTTGGGCAGCCAGTACCCCATGGCACCACCGCTACCAACCTGGCTCGCCTGGATGCACTGCTGGAAGCCTACACGACCGAGCACCTGTACTTTCTTGGCGACTTCCTGCATGCACCGGAATCCCATGCTCCGACCACACTCAATGCGTTGGCGCGATGGCGTAACGCAAACCCATCGCTGCTCATCACCCTGATTCGGGGTAATCATGATCTACGTGCTGGGGACCCGCCCGCCTCGCTCAAGATCAACGTAGTGCCCGAGCCGCTCTTGATCGGTCCATTGGCGTTACAGCATGAGCCGGAATCGCACCCCAGCCACGTTGTGCTGGCGGGCCATATCCATCCGGCGTTCAGTCTGAGCGGCCGGGGGCGCCAGCGTCTGCGCCTGCCCTGCTTCTGTCTGGATAATGATGTGCTGTTGCTGCCGGCCTTTGGTGACTTTACCGGCGGATGGGAGATCAAGGCCTTGCCGGGCCGAAGGATCTTTGTGGTAGGCGATGGTGGGATCTGGCCATTGGGCTGATCCTGGGAACGCTGCTACTGCAGCGTTCAACAGAGGTTCTTCAATCCATTTGGGCAATGCCAGAAATCATGATGCCGTAACGTTCCAGCAGCGCTACCGTGGGGGCCTCATAGTCCTGGGGCAAATCGGAACTGTCATAACTGTCGAGCGCCTGGTCCCGTACCAGTTGAGCGGCTTGCTCCATATCCGGTTTCTGTTCGGCTTCAGTTTCCACGACGGACGTGTTGCCATCATTGTTGGTATAGGTAATTTTCCACTTTGGCATCGCGCAAACTCCAGTAGCTTACTGAACTGTATCTTTAGACGCCGGATTGCGCCGCAGTTCTCTACAAAGCTCCTTTACCTGATGGGCTGCCCGAACAGCGCGTCCAGCATATGATCCAGCCCACCCCCCGTCAGCCCCATGCCTGCCAGCGACTTACGCGCTGTGTCCAGATGGTTCTCGAGCTGCGCCTGTACCGACTCGCGGCCCAGCAGCGCAACCAGCGTGGACTTGCCGTCATCCTGATGGGCATCTTTTCCCAGGCCATGGCCGTCCTGCAGGTCATCAAGCAGTTGGAAAGCCAGCCCCAATTCGGTAGCAAAACGATGCATTCCCTCCCGGACCAACGGCTTGGCACTGACGGCCAGAGTCGTCATGTCCAGCGCTGTCGTGAACAGGAGTCCGGTCTTGAGGTGATTGGTACTGTTAATAGCCTCCGCGCTGCGGCTTTTGGCTCCTTCGCGCAGGTCACGGTACTGCCCCCGCACCAGCCCTTGCGAGCCTACAGCGGATGTCAGCATGCATACCATCTGATTACGCAGCACAGGCGCAACACCTGATGTACTGGCGACGACGCAAAAGGCATGGCTGAGCAGCGCTACTGCTCCCAGAACGGCGACATCCTCACCAAACTGCACATGAATGGTAGGCCGACCGCGTCTGAGCGTGGCGTTATCCATGCACGGCATATCATCCAGAAACAGCGAGGCGGCATGCACCATCTCGACCGCGCAGCCCAGATCCAGAATAGCCGGCGAAAAGGCATCCAGATCCTGGGAAGCCAACAGCATGAGCAATGGCCGTATACGCTTGCCGGGCGCTAGGGCACCCTCACGCATGGCGGCTGCGATCAGATCATCATTCTCGACAGGCGGAAGCAGCTCCTCTAGTCGGGTATCGATACGGGCACGCTCTGTTACAAGCTCGAAAGCGCATTCCTTCGGAAGTTTTGGCACTAATACCGTTGCCATGAGTCGAGATACTCCAGCACATATAAGCGAGCCGACGAATGGTCGACACCAGCGACTCAACAATTTCCCTGATCTGATCTTGCAGATCAGAGCCGCTTGACGTACTCATGACCACAATAGCCGACGAAAGGTCGATGACAACAGGAAAAAGGTAACTCATGGTTGATTGGGAATTGGCAAGTCGCAAGAACGATCACTTGGATATCGTCCTTGATCCTGCACGTGCCTTGAGCAGTATCACGACCGGGTTCGAGCAGATTCAATTCCAGCACTGTGCCCTGCCAGAGCTGCACCTGAACCAGATCGATCTTGCTACCACGCTGCTGGGTAAGCCGCTCAAGGCGCCTGTTCTCGTCAGTTCCATGACAGGCGGGCCGGAACGTGCACAGACCATCAACCGGCACCTTGCCGAAGCGGCGGAAACGCTAGGCCTGGCGCTGGCAGTGGGCTCGCAGCGCATTGCCCTGCAGAACGGTGGGGACAAGGGGCTGACCGGTCAATTGCGGCAACTGGCTCCGTCCATTCCCCTTCTCGCCAATATTGGTGCAGCTCAATTAGTGGCGGGTTATGGCGTGACCGAGGCCCGCCGGGCAGTCGACATGATCCAGGCCGACGCCTTGATCATTCACCTCAACCCACTTCAGGAGGCGGTACAGTCCGGCGGCGATCGCAACTGGCAAGGCGTCCTAGCCGCCATCGAACATCTGGTAACACATTTGGGCGTTCCGATCGTCATCAAGGAAGTAGGCGCAGGCATTTCTGCCGATGTCGCCCAGCAACTGACAGAGGTGGGTGTCGCCGTGATCGACATAGCCGGCGCAGGAGGAACCAGCTGGGCAGCTGTCGAAGCCGAGCGTGCCCATAACGACCTTGATCGTCAGGTTGCTCAGGCCTTTATCAACTGGGGCATTCCAACCGCCCAGGCGATTGCTCAGGTCCGTGAGCAATGCCCGGACATTCCACTCATTGCCTCGGGCGGTATCCGCAACGGCGTCGATGCGGCCAAAGCCATTCGCCTGGGCGCCGATGTGGTCGGTCAGGCTGCCGCCGTGCTGCATAGCGCAACCCTGTCTCCAGAAGCCGTTCTGAACCATTTCGAAGTCATGATCCGGCAACTGAAGGTAGCCTGCTTCTGCACCGGCTCGGCAAATCTGGCCGAGCTGCGCAAGGCCCGCCTGTTAAGACCCGTTTCGCTCGCGGAGACCTGAATGCCTCATTTCGCCCTCATCGCCCCTGCATTTTCTAGCCATCTTCGCGCAATGGAAGCGATTGCCGAAACCCTGGTGGCGCGAGGGCACACGGTCAGCCTGCTCCATCAGGCGGATGTCGGCGAGCGGCTTCGTAGCAACGCCATCCGCTTTCACCCGATAGGCCTTGAGTCTCATCCGCCTGGCTCGCTGGACGCCATGATTCGCCGGGCCGGTAATCCAGGCGGCCCGCTTGGGCTGATGCGCGTTATTCATGATATGGCTCGCAGCACCGAGTTGTTTTGCCGCGAGGCACCGAAGATCCTGCATGACCAGGCCGTTGATGCCGTAATTTCCGATCAGATGGAAGCCGCTGGGGGGCTTATAGCCGAGCATTTGCGCCTGCCCTACGTCTCGGTAGCCTGTGCCTTGCCGGTCAACCGGGACCCGCTTGTGCCTCTTCCCGTCATGCCATGGGGATACGACACATCGCCACGAGGCCGCCATCTCAATCAGGGCAGTGCCCAGGTCTATGACCTCCTGATGCACGAGCATGCCCGTGTCATCCAGCGATACGCAAAAACCTTTGGTCTTGAGCCTCGGTCAACATTGGCCGACTGCCTGTCGCCTTACGCTCAAATCAGCCAGTGCGTACCGGGATTCGACTTTCCCCGTACCGAGCTACCAGCCAACTTTCACGAAGTCGGCCCGCTACGCCTACCCGCAACACAGGACCCTGCCCTGAGCTATCCGATCCGCACTGACAAACCGTTTGTGTTCGCGTCGCTAGGGACATTGCAAGGCGGACGTTTCACCTTGTTCGAACGGATCGCACGCGCCTGCAAAACGCTTGATGTGCAATTACTCATCGCCCACTGCGGTGGCCTCAACCTGCAGCAATGCGATGCCTTGAGGCAGGCTGGCGCTCACTGGGTTACAGACTTTGCACCGCAGCGAGCCACGTTGGCGCGGGCCGATGCGGTCATTACCCATGCCGGTCTCAACACTGTGCTCGACGCGCTGGAAGCAGGAACGCCTATGCTGGCGTTGCCAATTGCCTTCGATCAACCCGGCGTGGCTGCACGCATCGAGCATGCCGGCGTCGGCCTTCGCCTGAGCCCTAAGCGACTGACCTCCGGCAAATTGGCCCTCGCTCTGCAGCGCCTTCTGACCGAACCGCATTTTCGTTGGAAGGCCCAGGCCTTTCAGCCTCGGGTTCAGGCAGCTGGCGGCGTACAAAAAGCCGCTGACCTTATTGAGAACGTACTCAGCAAGGTTGCCCTGGAGAGACCTGCATGAATACCTATGACCTGATCTTGGCGGGAGGTGGACTGGCCAACGGGCTGATTGCCCTGAAACTGCGCCAAACACGTCCAGAGCTCCGCATCCTGCTCATTGAGCAAGGCGACCGACTGGGCGGTAATCACACCTGGTCCTTTCATGAGCCGGACCTGACAACGGAGCAGCACGCCTGGATCGAGCCGCTGGTAGCCCATCGCTGGGCGGAGTATCAGGTATTTTTTCCTGGGTTTGAGCGGACACTGAGCAGTGGCTACGCCTCTATCAGCGCCGAGCGCTTTCATGACGTTCTGATGGAGCGCCTGGGTGATTCGGTACGTCTGAACGCTACGGTCAGCGCACTCGGCCCCGCAGAGGTCAGGCTTGCCAACGGCGAAGCGTTTCAGGCGGCTGCAGTTCTGGATGGCCAGGGTCATCGCCCCAGCCCGCACATAGGGTTGGGTTTTCAAAAGTTTCTGGGTCAAGAGTTACAGCTTGCGCAGCCCCACGGGCTTTCCGGTCCGATCATCATGGATGCCACCGTTCCACAAACGGAGGGTTACCGTTTCATCTACGTCCTGCCGCTTACTCAGGACCGGGTTCTGATCGAAGACACCTACTATGCCGATGGACAGAACCTTGACCCTGATCGGTTGCGTGACCATATCGCCCGCTACGCCGCGGATCACGGCTGGACGATTCAATCCCTGATCAGGGAAGAGCATGGCGTGCTCCCCATTACGCTGAGCGGTGACATAGAGGCGTTCTGGGCCGAAGCGGGAGATATCCCGCCCACTGGCCTCGCCGCCGGACTCTTCCATGCCACCACAGGATACTCATTACCTGAGGCGGTACGACTGGCGGAACTTATTGCCGGCTGCCCCCGTCTGGATACCTCTACCCTTGTTGATACGGTTCGCCGGCATGCGCTGCAACGCTGGCGAACCTATGGATTTTTCCGCCTGCTCAACCGCATGCTATTTCTGGCCGGCAAGCCTGAGCATCGCTATCGAGTGATGCGTCGCTTTTACGGTCTTCCGGAGCCCTTGATCCAGCGTTTCTATGCCGGACAGTTGAAGCCCAGCGATAAGCTGCGCATTCTGACAGGCAAGCCACCGGTTCCATTACGCGAGGCACTGACGGCGGCACTGGCCAGCCGCACCGGTCAAACAGGCGGACCGATTAAGGACATCTCATGAATACAGACGTCGTTTCCAATTCCAGGCAGGCTGTTGTCGTTGGTGCCGGTTTTGGCGGACTGGCCCTGGCCATACGCCTGCAGGCCTCCGGGATTCGTACCACGCTACTCGAAAAGCGGGACAAACCCGGCGGGCGCGCCTATGTCTATGAGGACAAAGGCTTTACCTTCGATGCCGGCCCCACGGTCATTACCGATCCCTCGGCCCTGGAAGAGCTCTTTACTGTGGCAGGGCGCAAACTGTCGGACTATGTCGAGCTGCTGCCCGTCGATCCGTTCTACCAGCTGTGCTGGGAAGACGGCACCCGCTTCGACTATGTCAACGATCAAGCCACGCTCGATGCCCAAATCAAGTCACTTGACCCTGCCGACGTGGAGGGCTACCAGCGCTTTTTAGCGTATTCCCGCGCAGTCTATGAAGAAGGGTATGTAAAGCTGGGTAGTGTGCCGTTTCTAAGCTTTCGCGACATGGTTCGTGCCGGTCCGCAGCTACTGAAGCTTCAAGCCTGGCGCAGTGTGTACGATCAGGTCTCCAAATTCGTTCGCAACGACAAGCTTCGGCAGGCACTCTCCTTTCATACACTGCTGGTCGGCGGCAACCCGTTCGCCACCTCATCCATCTATGCGTTGATTCATGCACTGGAGCGCCAGGGTGGCGTGTGGTTTCCCCGTGGCGGTACAGGCGCCCTGGTCCAGGGTCTGGCCAAGCTGTTTCAGGACATTGGCGGCACATTGGAACTTAACACGCCTGTCGAGCGCATCCTGGTCGACAATTGTCGTGTAACAGGTGTCATTACCGCCCAAGGCAAGCAGATCAATACTGACCTGGTTGCATCCAATGCCGATGTAATCCACACCTACAAGAAGATGCTGGGTCACCATGTGCACGGTATCGTCGAGGCGAACCGTCTCAAGAAGAAGCGTCACAGCATGTCGCTGTTCGTGGTGTACTTTGGCCTGCGCCAGCGCCCTGAAGAACAGAAGCTTCAACATCATACGATCTGTTTTGGTAACCGTTACCAGGGCCTAATCGAGGAGCTATTTTCCGGTCCTGGCGTTCCTGAGGATTTCTCGCTCTACCTGCACTCCCCGTGCGTAACCGACCCCTCCCTGGCACCAGAGGGCTGCAGTGCTCACTATGTGCTGTCGCCTGTCCCGCATCTGGGTAATGCACCGGTAGACTGGTCGGTAGAGGGTCCGAATTACCGGGACCGCATTCTGGCCTACCTGGAAAAGCATTACATTCCAAACCTGAATCGCGACCTAGTCACCAGCCGGATTTTTACACCCGAGGATTTCCGCACCGAACTCAATGCGTATGTCGGTTCAGCCTTCTCCCTGGAGCCAATCCTGACCCAGAGCGCCTGGTTCCGGCCGCATAACCGAGACGCCGCTATTCCCAACCTTTATCTGGTGGGTGCCGGCACCCACCCGGGAGCAGGCATTCCTGGTGTAGTCGGCTCGGCCAAAGCGACCGCAAGCGTGATTCTGGGGGACCTTGGAGCAGCCATATGAATACGGCAGTCGTCGAACACGCAACGCAGTCCATCAATGTTGGCTCCAAGAGCTTTGCCGCTGCGGCCAAACTGTTCGACGAACAAACCCGTCAAAGCGCTGTGATGCTTTACGCCTGGTGCCGCCATTGTGACGATGTGGTGGACGGTCAGGACCACGGTCACGGACAGGTTGAAGGCGACCGGACGGCAAGCGAAGCCCGTCTCCACGAACTTGAAGATCTGACGCGCCGCGCCTATGCAGGTGAGCCTATGAGCGAGCCGGCTTTTGCCGCCTTCCAGCAGGTCATCCAGCGCCATGCCATTCCCGAGCGCTATCCTCTTGAGCATCTGGCGGGTTTCCGCATGGATGTTGAAGAGCGGGTCTACTACCGCCTCGACGATACCCTCCAATACTGCTACCACGTCGCCGGAGTGGTCGGCGTCATGATGGCAATGCTCATGGGTGCGCGCGACGAAGACACGCTCGACCGCGCCTGTGATTTAGGCATGGCGTTTCAGCTGACTAATATCGCACGGGACATTGTGGAAGACGCCCGCATAGGCCGAATCTACCTTCCTAGAGAATGGCTCGATGAGGCTGGCATTCCCGTCGCCGAACTGGCTGATCCCGCGCATCGTGTCCGCCTGGCCACCCTGGCGCAGCGTCTGGTCGCGCTAGCTGAACCCTACTATGACTCAGCCGCTACCGGTATTGCCGACCTGCCTCTGCGCTCAGCTTGGTCCATTGCGACCGCTCGCGCCGTTTATCGGGAAATTGGTCTGAAAGTTAACGCACGAGGCCCCAGAGCCTGGGACAGTCGGGTATCAACCAGCACCGTTGATAAGCTTCGCCTGGTGATAAGAGGCGCCCTACGTGCACTGGCTTCACGGGCGGGCCGCTCTAGTCCGCGCCCCGCCGATCTATGGACCCGTCCGCGGTAAGTGAACGCACCGGGCGGTAGTGTCTCGTTACGAAATGAAGACTTGCGTCTTTTGCTGAAATTGGTCACAAACAAGGCGTCACACGGCGACACTAAACCTAAACTTTTCAGTGATATAGCAGGTCAGACATAAGCGACTACTTTAAGTCGCTCTACAGTAGTCAAGTACGGGATATATTTATGCACAAGACGGAATCGGCTGTTCCAAGAGATCTACAAAACGCACCGACCTCGCTCTTCTCGATCATCCCGCTTGTGCCGAGTGCACACACTACGGCCAGTCCGGACAGATCGCATACCTACAAACCGGAATTTTTCAACGAGAGCGAATGGGCGCTGCTCAAGGCAGCTTGCGGACGCCTGACTGCCACGACCAATCAGGGCACCAGTGAATCCCTGGTCGATCTGCCTATTTTCATTGATCAGCATATGTTGTCGCCTTACGCGCACGGCGATCTGGATTGTCTGCAAGACCCTTTCACCGATGCACCAGCCAAACTTCCTCAGGGTCGCCAGCCGCTACGTGACCTGGTACGTGCCGGGCTTGCGGATCTGAATCGCTACAGTCAACAAACGCATCAGCAGCTTTTTACGGCACTGTCAGCCGAAGAGCAGCAGCATGTTTTGAGCAATGCCGAAGCCGGTCTTCTGGGCACGCAAGCCCAGGAATTCATTTCCCTGCTTCGCACTGAAATCGATCACAGTCGCTTCGCCCACTCGTTGTTTCCGGCATACGAACCCCTGTCTGCCTGAACCCTCTGAACCGAATAAAAAAGCGCGCCTTCTGGCGCGCTTTTGCGTGGGGCTTTACTCCTGATCGAACCGCCGCCTCTTGAGCGGGCCGTCATGCAGATCACGCAGCTGCTTCTTGAGCACGGTCACTGATGGCGCATACAGGAAGCCAAACGAGACACATCCCTCCTTTCCATCCACGGCATGATGCATGCGATGGGCCTGATAGAGCCGCTTCAGGTATCCGCGACGCGGGACATATCTGAAAGGCCAGCGCTGATGGACAAGGCCGTCGTGAGCGATGAAATACAACAGCCCGTACGCCGTCATGCCGGCACCAATCCACTCGATCCGGCCATAACCGGACGTGCCGAAATAAATCAGGGCGATAGCAAGGCCGGCGAATACAACAGCATAAAGGTCGTTTTTCTCGAACCAACCGGTGCGCGGCTCATGATGGGACTTGTGCCAGCCCCATCCCCAGCCGTGCATGATGTACTTATGTGCGTACCAGGCAAACCACTCCATAAAGGCCACGGTGCCCAGCACGATTGAGGTATTGATTAAGATATCCATGTTCGGCTCCAGGATCGTCCTTCCACCTTACTGCCTGAAACCCATTTGCGCACGATCTGGATCAGGAAACCGGGTCGGACGTCAGCAGCAGAGTCGATGGATTCCCGAGTAGAACGGAATCCGTTGGCAGGTGGACATTCAGTGCGGCAGAGCGCACCACAAAACGTACCTTTGTACTGTGCATGGGTTCGCCGTCCAGATTCATATCGACCCCTTCGCTGGCGGAAACCTCAACCCAGGGTAACCGGGTACGAATGAACAGATCCTCGCTGGCGAACCCGCCTGAAAACCAGGAGCCCAACGTTCCCATCAGATCCTGTGGCGTGGGCAGAATAGTCAGATCAAGCATGCCATCGTTGACGACTGCATTCGGGCACAGCACATGGCCGCCGCCGGCCTGCCGACCATTGCCAATCCCCATGGCCAGGAACTCGCCTTCCCATTCAAAATCCGGCCCTTCGAAACGACCATAGGCGGAGCGCACTTCCGCAAAGCGCGTAAGGCCTGTCAACAGATAAGCCGTGCCACCCAGTACGCGCTTGAGTTCCGAGGACGTATTCGCCGTCACTTGTGAACCAAACCCGCCGGTGGCCATATTGAGAAACATCTCACCGTCTGCTTCGATCAGATCGATGGGTTGCGCTGGCGTATCCAGTAGCGCCAGTGCCTCGGCAGGATCAGCTGGAATACCCGCCGCCCGGGCAAAGTCATTGGCGGTTCCCAGGGGCATCAGGGCCAACGACGCATCGGAGCGCGTACGAGCCAAGGCTTCGGCCACCAGCTTGAGCGTACCGTCGCCTCCGCCTGCTACTAGATGCGTATAACCTGCAGCGACTGCTTCCTCAACAAAACGGGCCGCATCGCCATTCTCCCAGGTGACTCGGACATCGACCGTTTTGCCGGTCGCACGTCGCGCCTCAACCGCTGCGCGGACATCGTCATTGGTGGCCTGATTACCATTGAGAATCAGCAGTGTTTTTTCATTGGAATCGGAGACGGTGACAGGAACATTCATGAACAGAGCACCCAGCAAAGTCGAGTGTCAGTAGGACTACGTCAACGGGTCCACGTTCCTTGGGAGCGACTTGATTTGTGATGAAGCAACCGCTCTGAAACCGACCTGGGAAAGCCGATGCGTTCCCAGGTCGGCAAGACTTCAGCCAATCAGCTCACTCATGGGAATGAAGCCCACAAGGTCACCTTCGGCGATGGTTCTTCCTTCACGTACCTCTACCAACCCGTCAGCCCATGCCGCCGTACGCAGGACATTGGAACCCTGGTCGCGATGAGGCACGACCCGGCCATTTTCAAGCCGCGCCCGCTGGTACTCGCGTCGCTCGCCCACGCGCGTCCAATTAAAACCTGCTGCCACCTTCAGCTTGAGGGGTTCAACATCCTGAACGCCCATCCGACGCAGCAGATAAGGACGCGCCAGCAGCCCGAACGTCACCAATGTAGACGCTGGGTTGCCTGGCAGCCCGATGACCGGCACGCCGTTATAACGACCACAAGTGAGCGGCTTGCCTGGCTTGAGCGCCAGCTTCCAGAGGGTCAGCTCACCCGCCTCACGCAAGGCCTGGCCCAGGAAGTCCGCCTCGCCTACCGACACACCGCCGGTCGACAGGATCAGGTCCGCCAAGTGCAGCTGCGCTAATTGCTCACGGGTGCGCTCCAGATCATCCGGGAGGATGCCCGCATCGATCACCTCACAGCCCAGACGCTTGAGCCAGGACGCCAGCACCGTCCGGTTACTGTTGTAAATCTGTCCTGGCCCCAATGGCTTACCCGGCTCGACCAGCTCATCGCCGGTCGACAGGATCGCTACCCGGGGGCGCCTGAACACATCAAGAGCCGCGCAACCCAACGACGCCGCAATACCCAGCTCGATCGGTCCCAGTCGCTTGCCAGCGTCCAGTACCGTATCGCCCTGGCGCGTCTCGTTACCCTTCAGGCGAACGTTTTTGCCTGTCTTGAGCGTCTCTACAAAGCGAATGCGGCCATCATCCAAGACTTCGGTGTTCTCCTGCATCTCCACCGTATCGGCACCTTCGGGCATGGGCGCCCCGGTAAAGATGCGTGCACAGGTGCCCGGCGTGAGCGGCTGCGGACTTTGCCCTGCAAAGATACGCTGACTGACAGGCAGCGGTTCGCCCTGAAGATCCTCAAAGCGCAGCGCGTATCCGTCCATGGCACTGTTGGACCATGGCGGCAGATCGAGCTCCGCTATCACGGACCGGGCCAGAACGCGTCCCTCGGCCTCCGCCAGAGTCACACGTTGCGTTTCGGTGATCGCGTCGGCATCAGCCATCGACAGGAGACGGGCCAATGCCTCTTCAATAGGTAACAGACTCATCCGCGCGGTCCGCAGGGTTCGGCCTTCTTCAGATGCGGCACAAAATTGCAGGGACGATGACGGTTGTCCAGCTGCTCAGCCAGAATGCCGTCCCAACCTGTACGGCAGGCACCCGTCGAACCCGGCAGGCAGCAGACCAGCGTACCGTTGGCCAAACCTGCCAGCGCACGGGACTGAACCGTGGACGTACCGATGTCTGTCGCGGAGATCTGACGGAAATATTCACCAAAACCATCGACCTGCTTGTCCAGCAGACAGGCTACCGCTTCCGGTGTGCTGTCGCGGCCGGTAAAACCGGTGCCCCCGGTGATGACAACGACCTGGACGGTATCATCGGCAATCCAGTTGGCTACCTGAGCGCGGATTTTGTAGAGATCATCCTTGAGCAGTACGCGTGCAGCCAGAAAATGTCCCGCCTCGGTCAGACGGTCAACCAGCAACTGTCCCGATGTATCGGTTTCGAAGGTACGGGTATCACTGACAGTCAGAACGGCAATATTCAGCGGTACAAAGACCGCATCGGCCTTAGAGCTCATAACAATCATCCAAAACGGCAGGTAAGAGACATTTTTATATCACAGGCAGGACCACCACGTAGCGATCCAGACAGAGACAAACCGTCGCCCCGCCACATAGAGCCAAGCCGCGCTACACTGACGGCCCGTATTCGAGCCTGGACGTTCCCATGACCACACGCCTTTCCGACTGCTCCATTCTTTTGCTTGCCGGTGGCCGTGGTCAGCGTATGGGTGGAAGGGATAAAGGCCTGGTGGAATGGCATGGCCTTCCGCTGATCGAGCATATGCACAAGGTGGTCCGCCCCCTGACCGATGACCTCATTATTTCCTGTAACCGTAATGCCGAGCGCTACGCCCGGTACGCCGATCAGATCGTCAATGATGCCGAGCCCGACTTTCCCGGCCCGCTGGCCGGTATCCGTGCAGGGCTCAAGGCAGCTCGTCATCGCTGGCTGATCCTTCTGCCGTGCGATGCTCCGCGCATTGATCGTGGCCTGCTTGCCCAGCTACACCGCTGCGCACAGGAGGCACCTGATGCTCCGGTCATGGTGCGTCAGGGAAATTTCTGGGAGCCCTTGTTTTCACTTATTCCTACCCGCTTGAAAGATCGAGTGGAAGAAGCCTGGCAGGCAGGCGAGCGCAGCCCCCGGGGTGTATTCATTCCATTGGGTGCCCGGGCGCTCATGATTGCAGAGCATGATCAGTGTCTCGCCAATGTAAATGATGAACACAGCCTGCTTGCCCTTTCATCGGAACCTGGCGGGAAGTGACAGGTCAGAATGTCGTTAAACGTGCGTTTAAAAGGAGACTGCACATGAGAACCCGGATTCTACCTGCCTGCTTGCTGGCTCTTGGTTTTACCGTCTTGGCCGGTTGCTCTACGCCTTCAGTGATCACGTTGAACGACGGGCGTGAGATCCAGGCGGTAGATACACCCAAGTACGACGATGACTCGGGCTTCTATGAGTTCGAACAACTGGACGGCAAGCCTGCCCGCATCAATAAAGATCAGGTCCGCACCATCAAGGAACTGTAAAGTTTTGCAGAGGGTACGCAAAAATTTTCACCTAAAACCTTGTCTCTAAAAAGTTTTTAGGTAAAATGCGCGCCATCTTTCGGAGCGTAGCGCAGCTTGGTAGCGCGTCTCGTTCGGGACGAGAAGGTCGCTGGTTCGAATCCAGTCGCTCCGACCAGTATCCCGGTCTAACTCTGTTTAGACCAGCAAAGCCCGCCTTGTGCGGGTTTTGTTGTTTATGACCTTAATGTTTTTGGCAGCATTTTGCCGTACACCTCGTCCTTTGCCTCCCACATAAGCGCCCTGTTCACGTAATATCCCGCCTCCGGTTGTGTTTACCTGTAAAAGGAAGCGATCCTGCCCTGTGCTCGGCGGGGTCAGCTCGGCTTATGAAAAATATCTTTTCCGCTTTCCTGCTCGCCCTGACCGCGGCGAGCCTTTCTGTGCATGCGGCCGCTCGCCCTGTGCCGCAACCTCCCCCTGCACTTCAGTTGTTTTGCGCCAAGGGTGCTCTGGACGTTGTCGAAAAAATCAGCCCTGTTTATGAAGAAACCTTTGGCAGAAAGCTTGTCAGCCATGTAGCGCCGGCACGTGGCAACGATGTCACCACCATTCCTAGTCGACTGGCCGAAGGTGAGCGGGCCGATGTCTTTTTGCTGGACCGCATGGCCATTTCCAAACTGCAGCAGCAGGGTCATATCGATCCAGACAGCTGCGCTGATTTCGGAAAATCCTATATTGCGCTTGCTGTCCCCCACGGCCAAAGCCATCCGGCCATGACAAGCATGGAAGAATTCAAACAAATTCTGCTGGATGCCAAATCAATTGCCTACTCCGAGAGTGCCAGCGGTTTGTATCTGGAAAATGTCCTGTTCAACCTCATGGGTATCAGGGAGCGAATTGCGCCCAAGTTGAAAAGAATCACGAACGAGTCAGTGGGCGACGCCATTGCCCGGGGTGAGGCGGAAATCGGTCTGGAACAGGTCAGCGAGCTGAGTCCTTTGCAGGGCGTCGATATCGTAGGACTCATACCCGATCAGGCGCAGAAGATGACGCTATACACCGCCTGCATGGCACCTGACACGCCCCATCCTGAAGAGGCCCGCCATTTCATCAAGTACATCAGCTCCAATGCTTCATTCGAGCTGATCAAAGCCAGTGGATTGCAGCCCCTTGTCGATCCTGACTACGAGCTGCACTTCAAGAAAGGTTGATTATCCACTGCCGGGGCGTTTACAACAGCCCCGCCTTATTCTGCCTGGATGGTAAACAGGCGCTCACCCTTGGCTGTTACCGCTGTGCCTTCATTGATGTCTGCCAGGTAATTGTCGTCCATGTCATACACCTGCTCGCCCTCGATGCGGTAGATCAACCTACCCTGATCATCCGAAGCGCGTACAAAGCCGTCATTGTCAATCAGACCAATCTGAACGGCTTTGTCGCCGTATCCAAATACTAGGTAGCGCCCTTGACTGTAATCGGCAGCCATCTCGTTTCCTCCAAGCATTAGGGTTGCCCGATGGACAACCTCTATCCAACATCTGTCGCCCTGTATGAACAACAGTACGTTCTGAAGATTGGAGTCACGCTCCAGGCAAGAGTGCCGAAAAGTCCCGATCAGAACGAGCTGACTACCAGAGTCATGACAGGCCGACTATCTGACAATGGATGGACCTTGAGCCGAGCGCCGGTGCTACAGATGATGATCGAATGGTGACTGCCCAGCATTGGCTTATGCTTGACGACTTCAGGGCAATCAAAGCCAAATGTCTTGCTAGCATGCCAGGCAAGATCGGCCTTGCTCAGATTCTGGCTCGTATTGGCCTTTTGAGGCTGGGTGTTGTAAAGCGACTGATCCGCGCGTGTAAGCTCGGCATGAACAGACCAGGATAACGACGATGCCAGCAATAGAACTGCAAACTCTTTGCGCATGAGAACTCTCTTGAACTGCCCGTGCAGCTTTGAACGTTCACTCCTTAATAAATAGCCAGTCATCACCTGAGGCACACCAGAAGCGTTTAGCGCTTGCGACCTACAACCTTCGCAACGACTAACGCATCCTCGATGGCCATCTGCACATCCCCGACAAGATCAGCCGAAACCCACTTGTCTGAGCTAATGACATCGAGCTTGGCCTGCTCTGCAATGGTGTCGGTATCAACACCTAGCTTCAGGGCTGCTCCAAACACAGAGGCCAGGGCCTGGCTATACACAACCAATATCCTGTCAGTCATGAATACTTACCTATCATCTTGAGCATCTAGGTGAACGTTCAGCACAACCTCAGTGACACTCCTTTGTCAGCACTGCGAACGGGCGGGGCAAAGCCTGCACCTTTCAAGTAATAGCTGATAAATTCAAGGACTTCCCGAGAATTTCAAACCATCCATCAGCTTGGCTTAAAGCACGCCGGAAAAGCTCCGATAACTTTTTAGCAAGCAGTTCACCCCTACTTCTGCTTGTCTCCATGGTCTTTAAGCCTCGACTCGTCGAGGCTTTTTTCTTTCAGCGCCAGTGCCTGCTCATCCTTACGTTGGTATAGCAAGCACCATGCCTGAAAAAACGCCTGATTTCCGGCACTCGGCCGCTTCCAGCCATAAAAACGTCTATCAGAACCATTTCACGCTAGCGGCCTGAACTAATTTTGCGTTTACGGTCATACCAGAACGCACTGTCAGCGTGTCCGTCCCCACATGGAAGTAGCGGCAATCCTATGAACACTCTCGCCCTCTGGCTTACCTCCCTTGGCTTGGTTGCCCTGGCACTGCCCTACGAAGGGCTTTACGCCTGCAGTACCTATACGTGGTGTTATACCCAGAACCCTATATGGCTCCCGCTCTGCATCGTTGTGACATTGATGTCGTTCTGGATTTACAAAAGAGAGGGCGCATCCGGTAAGCCTCGGCGACAGAGCACGGATCGATCGTCCAGCAGTCTTCAGGCTTGGCCATCTGCGCCAAAAGACCTCACCTGATAGGATGCTATCTGCTCATCGTCCGCTCGTGCTATTACCTTGCGCAACGGCAGTGTGGCTCAGGCACTGCCTGGAAAGGTTCTCGGACAAGGCGGGACGGCTACTAAGCTAAACGGCTAAGCCGAGCCTGGCTCAGACATCTGGCGATGACGCTCAGCTTTTTCCTGCTCAGACTCGGTGCGATTGGGACCTTCGCCTTCCTGCTCAACTTCCGGCCCGCCCCCGTAGACCTCGGCTTGCCCGGCCATCAAGGCATTGAATCCCTGCTGCGCCACCAATGCAGGATCATTCTTCTTGCCTGAGCCGACCTGAGTATCATCTTCACCGGCCCGGTGGAAAAAGTTGGTTTCGGTCGGTCCCGGCATCAATACCGTTACGCTCACACCGGTTCCCTTCATCTCATTGCCGATGGCATTTCCAAACGACCGCACGAAGGCTTTGGACGCTCCGTATACCGCTTCGAACGGAACAGGTGAGGTTCCTGAAATCGAAGAGGTTAAAAGCATACGACCTCGCCTTTGGGCCACCATGTCCCGACTAAATAACTTGGCTAGATGTACTACAGACACCACATTGATTTGAATGAGGTTAAGCTCGCTCTCCAGCGTCGTCTCCGCCTCGGTACCCGGTACGAAACTGCCACCAATGCCTACACCCGCATTGATGGCAATCGCATCGACTGGGCGGTTCAATGCACGAAACGCCGAATAGAGCTGCTCTACTCCTTCATAGGTTGCGAGGTCAACCGCCACACACTCGACCTGAGCGCCTAGGGCCTGCAATGTCTGCCGGGCCTCATCCAGGCCTTTGCCCTGCGACGCGATAAGCAGGTCGAAGCCGTTCTGAGCGAATTGCCGTGCCAGCTCCAGCCCTATGCCATTTGAGGCACCTGTTACCACCGCCAGAGGTTTGTTCGTCTGAGTCATGCGGGTTACTCCATAAAGGTCATAGGCGGTATGACCTACTGGAGGCCGGGGCGACTCCCTAACCAACCGTATAAAAGCAGCCTGTCGCCACTACAAAACAGTTCTGGCAGCGAGTCGGTAGCCACGCTAAACCATAGGGTGAAAATAAAACTTCACCTGCCCTTGAACAAACGAATCGCCTCCCCCATCTATGTAAATGCCGAAAGAGGAAAGCCCGCTTTCTTCAGATTCTGCCTTTTACTATCAGGCACTTGACAATTCGGCTGTTCATTTATACAGTGAGCAGTACTCATCAAGGGGGCGATTAGGATTCGACGCCGGTAACAAAACTTGAGGAGCATGCCGAGCTGGTAGCAGACCTCGTAAATTAGCTGCTGCAAACTTATAGTTGCCAACGACGACAACTACGCTCTAGCTGCTTAACGCGGCTAGCAGTCGCTAGGGGATGCCTGTAAACCCGAAACGACTGTCAGACAGAACAGGATCGCCGCCAAGTTCGCTGTAGACGTAACGGCTAAAACTTATACAGATCGCCCCAAGCGCCCTGCCCATCGGGCCGCTAAGGGTTAACTCTAGTAGATTGGGCTAAGCATGTAGCGCCAAGAGCGGAGAGCTGGCGGACGGGGGTTCAAATCCCCCCGCCTCCACCAAGCATAAAGGGCTAGCCAAACGGCTAGCCCTTTTTTATTGCCTAAAATCAGCTACTGTTAGAAATAAGGCGATACAATGGCATTTTGATATTTTTAATGTTCCACAGTCTGCACCATGGCAGGCGCTACTAACGACATGGTTGGATAATGAAATACAAGGCTTGGTTACTCGCCATAGCAGGATGCCTGGCTCCCCTGGCCGTCCATGCAGGTGAGCTGACGGATGAGAATGACGAGTTCAGAGAGCGGCGCTCCGTAATCTGGACGGGTGATAAATCTGCCAACGATCTGGTGTTTACCGTATCGGCTAGCCAGGCGACAACAAGCTCAGGCGGTAAGATCACAACATACATTGCCAAGCTGTCCAGCATTGGCAACGAAGCCCGCTTTGGTGATTGCCGCTTTGCTCGCTGGACGATTGACGGCAAGGTCTTCTATGAAATGGAAGGCAAATACAAGCTCAACACCTTTCGTGACATCTACGGCGAAGACTTCACGACGCCCGTGACCCGGGAAGCGCTAGAGTACGTTGCGTCCGGCCAGCGCGTGGAATACAGGGCCTGCGATGTTAAAGGCAAGCTATCTGACGATGATCTCGAAGGGCTTCAGCGCCTCTTGGATGTTACCGAAGGCTGACCTTTCCATCAGCAACTGGGCATTATTCGCACTATGCAATTACCGCTCATTTCAGACTAAAGGCTAACCGGAGTTAGCCGATACCGTAGATACCAGGCAGCAACGTGAGCTGCCACACTCATTCGTGAGTAGTCTAAGACGCTGCTAAGGATAGAAAAGTGTTCTACTGTCTCGGCCTGATACTCTTTGCTGCAGGATCCTTCTGCCTGTTTTTTGCGCCAGAGGACCTTCAAATCGTTATCGAGGGTGTATTGCTGATGGCTATCGGCTTTACTTACATTCTTGAAGGCAAACGCAGCCAGCGCAAGCTAAAGGCACTGGCATCCTGCCGCTATTCAAGTCTGCATATTCCCGGTCGATAATAAGGCGGGTCTGGCAGTTTCCCTCTCTTTCTGCCCGACCCTAAGCCCCGAGCAATCGGGGCTTTTTATTGCCTGCGTCTATCGCGGCTGAGCATGCCGATAAAGACGCATCAAATGGAAACAGGGTCTTTTAAGAAGCCCCATACAAAAAGGGGATGTTTATGACATCCCCTTTCTCTAGTGCCTTATCGCCGCTGTGCTTAGGCGGCTTGCCCTTCCAGCGCAGGCTTTTCATCGGCACGCAACTGACCGTTGATGGCGATGCGTTTGGGCTTGGCCTCTTCCGGTACTTCACGTACCAGATCGATGTTGAGCAGGCCATTCTTCAAGCTCGCGCCCTTCACCTCGATATGATCAGCCAGGCGGAAGGACAGCTTGAAGGCACGCTGGGCGATGCCCTGGTGCAAGTAGGTCACGCTGTCGGCGCTCTTCTCACGGCGGCCGCTCTTCACGGTCAACACGCCCCGCTCTACTTCGAGATCAAGGTCGTCTTCGGCAAGACCGGCAGCCGCAATTACGATGCGATAGCGATCGTCGCCATGCTTTTCCACGTTATAGGGTGGGTAGGAGCTGCCCGACTCGTTGCGCAGCGCGGATTCGAACAGGTCATTGAAGCGGTCGAATCCAACGGAATGGCGGAACAAGGGAGCAAGAGAGAATGCGGTATTCATATAGGGAATCTCCTGAGTCATCAGCAAGTTTCAACGCAGGGCCCGACTTCGGCGCCCTGCAGGATTCCATATAGGAACCCGCTCGCTTTTTTCAAGTAGTACGCCCGACGAACGGTAAGTCATGGATCTATAGTCGGACTGATCGAACCAGATAAATCAAACAGAATGGAGCAGGATTTAATTCTGATAGACGACGTTGGCGACCAATAAACCATCTTTTGGGCGATAGCCTATTCACGACCAGCCATAGAGACTTGGCCCGTTTTGCCTGATTGCCATGAGCGTTAGGGCGAAACTCCAGGCTGGCGTCCCGAGGGGCAGGCAGTGCGGGCGATCCGTGCATGGACGTTATCAACGATCAAGGAGAGAGTCTCTATGTTCAGTTTGAAACCTCTTGTACTGGCAGTATCTGCTCTGACCAGCTTTTCGGCCATGGCAGCATTCGATTCGGCCACACTAACTCAGGAAGGCAATAACAACGAAGTAACCCTCAATCAAAGCGCCGGAACCTACAACACGGCGACGCAGACGCAAACCGGCGATGACAATCAGGCTATTGCCGAACAGACAAACAGTAACAACAGCACGATAGAGCAGGTTCAAGCTGGCAACGCCAACCTAAGCCGAGCAACTCAGGCCTATGCCGAAGAGAGCAGCATCACTACTGACCAGAACGGCAGCAACAACACGGTACTGGCAGGACAGGATGACGTTTCAACCAGTACGATTACCGTCACTCAAGGCGGTGATACCCACACGGTAACTGTCCAGCAGATCGGTACGACCGACTCTACCGTTACGGTCTATCAGGAGGGCACTGGACATACCGCATCCATTACCCAGGCGGGCTCAAACAACCTGGCTGAAGCCTATACATACGGCAGCAACAACACGGTGAATGCCAGTCAGCAAGGCGCCTTCATGGGCGGTCAATACGGCTCGGATCTAACGATGTTTTTTGGGCAGAGCGGTGATTCGAACGTGGTGAATGCCAGCCAGCAGGGATTCGATAATGAACTCTGGACCGGCCAGTATGATGCGAATAACACCATAACGGTTGAGCAGTCCGGCTTTGGTAACGGTCTTCGACTCGCTCAATATGAAAACAATAACGTCATGACCAGCGAGCAGGCTGGAAGGAACAATACGCAGGCCATGACTCAGTCCGGCAACAACAACGAATTGAATATCAGCCAGGACGGTATGGACCAGCGCGCAACCTTGATCAGCCAGGGAGACAACAACGAAGTCAACATCACCCAGAACGGTACGATTGGAGGGGTAGATATCACGCAGACAGGGAATGACAACCTCGTCAGTACCACCCAGAGCGGAGACTTCCTGCTCTCTACCATCACCCAGACCGGCGATGTAAACCAAATTCAGCTCAACCAGACCAACGCTTGGAGCCAGGCCTATATCCAGCAAACAGGAACAGGCAACTCCGCAACGGTTAGCCAGTAATCGTGTCTTTCAGGTGGTTGGCCAAACGGGTCCAGCCGCCTGAGTTTCATAACCAACCGTTTATCTGCCAGTAACCGGCCTTACACAACCTTTACCTTCCTCCTCTTTTTCTTTACAGCGCTTCGTTGTTTTATTGAATAGCCGGTTTCTTTTATATAGCCGGGCTCCTGAGGAGGAGACGTTCATGATTCGTCAAATACCCAAGATTGCGCTTCTGGTAGGTTGCCTCGCAGCGGCCGGCCAGGCCTCCGCTCACGGCGGACATGGCCCAGGGCCTGCCATTTTCGGAGCCGTGGTCGGGGCAGTCGTTGGCGGAGCGATTGTGGCTAACTCACGCGCAGCTGAAGCGCCTGTCTACGTACAAGCGGCTCCACCGCCGCCCCCGCCACAGGTGGTTTACTACCCGGCGCAGCCTGTCTATTACGAGACCCAGGTTGTACGCGTAGCTCCTGCTCCGCCGCCACATTATTACTATGGCCCGCCACCTGGCTATTACGGCCCCCCGCCGCGCTGGTAGCTGAAAGAAGCCTCGCTTGATGCGAGGCTTCTTCTTATGAGGCCAAGGCGCTGCTGATCCACAGCCGTTGCACTGACGCACAGGCGCTAAAGGCTCGAATGCTGAGCCTTAGCCTTCGCTCATTGAACCCTCTCCGCAGACTCACGTACCACCGGCCGCACATGGCTGATCACAAAACGACTTTCCGGGAGAGCTGGAATACGCGTGATATCGATCGAAAGATCCTGCGGGGGTACGTCATAACGCATCCACTGCGTAAGCGCCTTGACTGCCACCTTTAGCAGCTCGATCGTAATCCACTCACCGGGGCAGCGATGGTTCTGATAATGGTCGCCACCGCCTTGAGTGACAAAACCGAACGGGTTTTCATCCCAGGTCAGAAAACGCTCAGGATCAAACCGCTCAGGGTCCTTCCAGATTCTCGCATCGTGATTGATGCCATAGAGATCCAGCAGAACGCGAGTTCCCTTGGTAAAGGGATAGCCTTTCCACTCGAAGTTCTTGCGAACACGCGCCACTGTAAAGGGAAAGAACGAAAAGACGCGCCGCACTTCTTGTACAAAGGGTTCCAGCATGCTCGGCTCGTCGCGCAGCCGTTGTTGCCACTCGGGGTGCTTGTTCAGAGCCCAGGCAGCAAAGACTACAAAGCGTGCAACCGCTACGGTAGGCCTCAGCACATTGAGAATTTCGACCGCAGCCGTTTTAGGGTCAAGCCGGTTGCCATCACTGTCCTTATGGTGGCTGAAGACGTACAAGGCCGTTTGCGGAGCCGGATTCAACGCACCCTGACGCACCTGCGTGACGAGATCTGCAATCCAGGCTTCAGCATCTTTACGCGCCTTTCGGCCATTGAGGTGCCGAAGCCCTATCCCACCCGCGCCATCGATCAGAGCGGTGAGCTGCGAGCGGCGCTTGGCTACGTCGCCCTCGGGCAGCGGCACGCCGGACCACTCACAAACGACCCGGCAAAGCTGAAACTGGGCTGCATAGAGCAGGATAACTTCGTGATTACCGGACCAGGCGGAAATGTCTCGCTGCCATTGCTCGGCGTACCGGGCCGTCAGTCGTTGGATATTGTCGGGCGTCATCAATGACATGAACATCTGCTTGCGCACGCGGTGCGCCTGCCCGTCCAGCCCTTGAATGGAGCCAAAGCCAAACAGGGTCTTTTTCAACATACGGGGGGCGGCCGCTTCCCGCATGAAAAGCGACTCGTCGTAAAATAGCCTGGCCCCCTCCTCCCCGGACAGACAGATAGTGTTCTGCATGAGCAGGCGCGCCTGAAAGACATCGCTCTGGTAACGACGGCAGCGCTCAGGGATGTAGCGGTATCCCTCCTTGAGCAAGGTGATAGAGCTGTCCAGATGGGGGTCTTTAGGGATCGCTGACATAAACGACGGCACTCCAATTGATCGACTTGCACATTGCCGTAACGCTCTGCCGATGGGCAGGCGAACGCACGCGTGATGCCTTAATCGACCCTGCAGACACGCCAAAGGTGCTGTATGTAGCGACCAGCCGTCAGACTAGCGAAAGCTGCGGCTTAGAAAAGGGGACCCTTTCAAACCAAACCGCCAGGGCACATCGCGCGCCTTGGTGATACCGACCCGTGGCCCTGAAATCGTCTCAAAAGGGGCTGACGGTGCGGTCAATTCGAGGCCTGGCGACTCCAGTACAAGCCCGTCGTGCTCTCCGGTAATTCCCAGAGCCTGACACACACGCCCCGGGCCTGCACATAGCAGGCGTAGCGTATCGAGTCCGCGGCGCTCACGCATGATGTCAATTCCTTCCAGGGGCTCCAATGCGCGGATTAGCACACCCGCACCATGCCCCGTGTCGCAGCAGACAATGTTCAGGCACCAGTGGATGCCGTAGGAGCGATAGACATAGAGATGGCCTGGCGGACCAAACATGGTGGCGTTACGCCGCGTAAGCCCAGAAAAGCTATGGGAGGCCGGGTCTTCGCGATCATAGGCTTCGGTCTCGACGATCCGCCCGCCAACACCATTAACGGTAAAAACCCAGCCAATCAGTTGATGCGCCACTTCATGGGCAGGAGATGCAAAATCAATCGGTACAGTCATGGTCATATTGCCTATACAGTCATAGAGACACATGACACTCCTGAGAACCTCAGGTGCCGTTGAACGATCATTCCAGATTGAACGTGTGCAACCTTATCGGCCGATCTTGATGTTGCTTTAACAGATATTTTCTAAAGATCTGGTAGGAATTTTTAATATCTGACATACCTCACAAAAACCATATGATCCAAAAATAGCCCACGTCTGATAACAATCATGAACAACTTAGTGCCCACTCCCGCGAACGAGTCCGAGCGGATTGCAGAAATTCGGCAGCTATGCCTGATCAATCCGGAACCGGATCGCGCTTTCGACAAGATCGTTGCGCTGGCTGCTGAGTTGTTTCAGGTCCCGATTGCCCTGATTTCGATTATCGATACTCACCGGCAATGGTTCAGTGCAAGCGTCGGGCTTACCATCAGCGAAACGCCGCGTGAGCACTCCTTTTGCAGTCATGCCATCTTGAGTGATGAGCTTTTCATGGTCAGCGATGCTACCCAGGATCATCGCTTCAGGGACAATCCGCTGGTTACGGGGGAGCCTCATATCCGCTTTTACGCAGGCGCTCCCCTGCTGACTCAACAGGGCCTTGGGCTGGGCAGTTTGTGCATCATTGACACGAAGCCACGGCCTCCCCTGGATAAGCATCAGGTAAAGCTGCTGAGTCAGCTTGCCGAGCTGGTTATGACGCGTGTGGAAACGCTGCGCAACCTCAACTTCATCGATCTACCGACCGGCCTGTTCAATCGCCCTCGCTTGGAGAGAGATGTCTCGACCTTTTTCTCGGACCAGGATCTTCCGATCACGCTGGTGGCAGTCGATGTCATTGCGCCTCGTATCCTCAACGACATCGTCAAAGCGTTGGGCTATACGTTTTCAGAACGGCTCATGCTTCTGATCAAGGATCGCCTACAGGCTGTTGTACCCAGGGATCTTGCACTTTACAGAATCAGTCCTACACGCATTGCGTTTATGTTGGCGGACATCGAAACGGAGGCAGCTGAAACGCTTTACAGGCACATCCTCGAGTCCTTTGAGGCGCCGCTGGTTTGCGACACCATTCCCATCCAGACACAGATAGGTCTGGGCATTCTGGTCCTTAACAAGGAAAAGGCACGCTCGACGGACTGGATACGTTCGCTGGTCAGCGCGGCAGACGATGCACGGGAAAACAATGCTGGCTGGGAAATGTACAGCCCGCGCCGCGACCATGCGCAGCAGCGCGCCTTTCGCCTACTGAGCGCACTGACGATAGCGCTTCAGGCGGACGATCAGCTCAGGCTCTACTTCCAGCCTAAAATCCAGCTGGCTACCAGTGAGTGTACGTCTGTAGAAGCCCTGCTCCGCTGGCGCCATCCTACGCTGGGTGACATCAGCCCAGGCGAATTCATACCGCTGGCTGAAAAGACGTTCCTGATTCGCTCAGTCAGCCTGTGGGTCCTCAAGGCTGCGGTCAAACAGGCGAAGGCGTGGCAACAACAGGGACTGAACCTGACGGTAGCCATCAACGTATCCGCGGCCGATCTGGACGATGAGGTGTTTACCGATACGCTGACTGCCCTTCTCAGGGAATATGATCTGCCGGCGCAGCGGCTGGAGGTGGAGTTTACCGAGGGCGCCCTGATCCGGCAGACCGAAGTTGTGCAGCGCCAACTGGAGCGCATCCATGATCTCGGGATCGTCATCGCTATCGATGACTTTGGTACGGGCTACAGCAACTGGTCGTATCTGCGAGACATTCCGGCGTCAGTGGTCAAGCTTGACCAGTCCTTCATCCACAATACGCTTCGGCAGGAAAAGGATAAACGCATCGTCAAGGCCATGATCAAACTGGCCAAGGAGATGGACTACCGGGTAGTGGCCGAAGGCATCGAGACCGAGGAGATCTACAAGCTGATGCGAAACTGGGGATGCGATGAAGGTCAGGGCTACCTCATGGCTCGTCCCATGCCGGCCCTTGCCCTACTTGAATGGCTCGAGAGCAGACCGCTTCGCTATTAAAGTTCCTCCTGAGTCCTATCGAACAACAAAGCCGTCTAGCAATTCTCAGCCTCTTGAGGCGGTTTTCTTATCAATGGGATAAACCCTTACTTTTTCTGTCACATCATGAACCGATAGAAAAAAGTATTACTTATGGAATCCGGTAGATCCTCCCTCAGCGCCTTGAGCCCTGGTGAACTGGCCCAACTGGTATTGGCCAATACCTCTGACTATGCCGTGGTCGTATCCGACCTATCGGGGACCATCGTGGACTGGAATCCCAGCGCGGAAAAGGTCCTGGGCTGGACGGCAGCCGAAGCCATTGGCCAGCCGATATCTATTTTCTTTACACCAGAAGATTGTGCACAGGATCGGCCTAACGTTGAGATGACGGAAGCCGCCCAATGCGGTTGCGCTAAGGATGAGCGGTGGCATATTAAGCAGGATGGCACACGCTTCTGGGCCAGCGGCGAGATGAGTGCGCTGCGCAGGGATGGCGTGCTGATGGGCTACTCCAAGATCCTGCGTGATCGCACACCCGAGCGTCTTGCTGCAGAGCGCCTTCGACTGGCTCAACAGGTAGGAGAGATCGGAACGTTCGAATTGCACCCGGCTCAAGGACGCATAACTGTGTCTCGGGAGATGTGCCAGCTTTGGGGGCTGCCTGAGCAGGAGAGCTTTCAGATCGAGGAGCTGATTGCACTCATCCATCCTGAAGATCGCGCACGTGTTATCACCAACAGTCATGAGTTTTTAGAGGGTGCGTTGGATTACGTCGAGTATCGTATCCGCAGGCCTGACAACGGAGAGGAACGCTGGATGGCTCGTCGAGGCGAGCCTATTCTGGTCAATACTCGTGAAGGCATGCGTTATTTTGGTGTGTGCTACGACATCACCGATCGCAAGCGGGCCGAGCAGGCTCGCCTTGAAAGCGATGCTCGCTTGCGCAACCTTACCCAGGAGATGCAGGAAGGGTTTTTCGTCGCAGAGCCCATCCTGGACGCAACAGGCCATATGGTTGACTTCCGTTTTATCGAGGTCAACCCAGCGTTCAGCCAGCTAACCGGGCTTCCGCCCGAGCAGGTGCAAGGCCGGACCCTCCGCGAAGCACTACCTCATATCGATGACACGCTGATAGAGGGTTATGCGCGCTTCGTCCGCCATAATGATCCCGTACATTTTGAGCTGCAGCTGCAGGCGCTGGAAGGTCGGTGGTTCGAGTCCTGGTTAAGGCGTCTGGACCCCACCCGCTTTGTTGTGCTCTTTCTGGACGTCACCGCGCGCAAGCAGGCCGAAACCGCCTTGTCGGAAAGCGAAGCACGCTTCAAGGCCATCACGAACTCCATTGATCAGATGGTCTGGGCCAGTCGCCCGGATGGTCATCATTACTACTTCAACGAGCGCTGGTACGAATTCACCGGATCGGTGGCAGAGCATACCGATGGTGACAAGTGGATTGAGATGGTTCACCCCGATGATAGGGAGACCACTTGGGCGTCTTGGCAGCAATGCCTCACAAGTGGCGAGCCCTACCGCACAGAGTTTCGGCTTCGCCATCGCTCCGGCCAATACCGCTGGGTACTCGGACGGGCTCAGCCGGTACGTAATGAGCGTGGTACGGTCGAGGGCTGGTTTGGTACATCGACCGATATTCAGGACATCATCGATGCTCGCGAGGTCCTTTCCCGCTCACGGGAGGAGCTTGAAAGGCAGATTGAGCTACGCACGCGCGAGCGTGATCGAATCTGGCGTTTAAGTAACGATCTGATGAAGGTCTGCCAACTGGATGGCCGACTCATTTCGGTGAACGAGGCCTGGTACGAGACGCTAGGCTGGTCGGAAAACGATCTGCTTGGCAGAAACTATCTTGAATTCATTCATCCTGATGATGTTGACCGCGTCACGCATGGGCTCAGCATCATTGATCAGGAACGGCGGGCCCGTTCCTACGAGGTACGCCTGCTCCACCAGAATGGCAACTATAGGTTGACCTCCTGGACAGCCGTACCCGAGGAAGGATTGATCTATTCGGTTGGTCGGGATATTACCGAGCAGCGTCAGCTTGAGGATCAACTTCGTCAATCCCAGAAAATGGAAGCTGTCGGCCAGCTCACCGGCGGTATCGCCCATGACTTCAACAATCTGCTGACGGGCATTATCGGCTCGCTGGACCTGATGCAGCGCCGTTATGAATCGGGGCGCGCCCAAGATCTGGAACGCTATATGAGCGCTGCTGTCACGTCGGCGCAACGTGCAGCCGCCCTCACCCAACGCCTTCTGGCTTTTTCGCGGCGCCAGGCCTTGGATCTCAAACCGGTCAACCTGAACACCCTGGTTGCGTCGATGGAGGAGCTGCTCAGACGCACCATTGGTGAAAAGATAGCCCTCGATACGACGCTTGCAGCAGGATTATGGCCGGCGCTTACCGATACGAACCAGCTGGAAAGCGCGCTGCTTAACCTTGTGATCAATGCCCGTGATGCCATGCCCGAGGGCGGAACGATCACTATTGCCACCTCCTCGGCGCACTTTGATGAGCACACTGACGATCCACACCTGACATTGGCGCCAGGTGACTATGTCGTGCTGTGTGTAAACGATACCGGGACGGGCATGAGCCCAGAGGTTATCGAGCGCGCCTTTGATCCGTTTTTCACCACCAAACCCATCGGTCAGGGTACCGGTCTTGGCTTGTCCATGATTTATGGCTACGCCAAACAATCCAAGGGACAGGTCCGTATCTTCTCCACACAGGGTAAAGGTACAAGCGTCAGGCTATATCTACCTCGATACCGTGGCGCGCTGGATGAGCACGCGATCAATACCGAAAGACAATTGCTTAAAGGCTCCGGAGAGACCGTATTGGTCGTGGAGGACGAAACCATTGTCCGCTCGCTGATCGTCGAAGTGCTCGATGAGCTGGGCTATAGCTCGCTTGAGGCGGTCGATGCGCAGCAGGCGATTCCTCTGCTACAAAATGGTCAACAGATCGATCTGATGATCTCCGACGTGGGGCTGCCGGGAATGAACGGCCGCCAGCTGGCCGATGTAGCCAGAACCCTGCGACCGGAGCTGAAGATCCTGTTTGCTACAGGCTATGCCGAAGGCGCCCAGGTCGAAGGCTACCTGGGCGAAAACATGGAGATCATTACCAAGCCGTTCAATGTGGATGCCTTGGCCAGCAAGATTCAAGAGATGATCAAGGCTCAAGATTGAGGCGCGTCAGGAGACTAAGGATCATGCCCCTCTCCCGAAGGGCATGACTCATATCACGAGGCGCCTGAATAAGCCCGTATAAGGCAAGATTGCCAGGGTTGTGCTCCACAAACGCATTCAACGACCCTGTATCAATAGGCCATTACGCCTTGCTGGCGATCGGCTTTTGCGCTTTTAGTGTCCAAAAGCAGGCAAATACCTTTAAAATCCGTCGCTTCGCTCAATGGCCGTACGTGAAAAACGAACCTTTAGCGGGACAGACTGATCCTGTACGGCGTGTATTCAACTCGCGTGAAGGGAACGCACGAACCCCGTCTTTGCCAACATCGCCCCGCTTCCTTATAAGTTGATCTTGCCATGACCCAAGCTACAAACCCCTTTCTGAACTGGCTGATGCGCTCTAGTCTGGTGATGCAGATTCTCATCGGACTGATCGCCGGCATCGTGCTTGCGCTCATTGCGCCCTCTGCGGCCCAAGCCACAGGTTTCATCGGCTCCGTGTTTGTCACAGCCCTGAAAGCGGTTGCGCCGATTCTAGTATTTGTTCTGGTTGCTTCGTCGATTGCTAATCATAAACAAGGCCAGCCCACCCATATCAAACCAATTCTCTGGCTGTATGTAATAGGCACATTTTCTGCGGCTGTAGTTGCTGTTGTAGCAAGCTTTCTCTTTCCGTCTACCCTTACGCTAGCGGCACATCACGCAGATGTGAGCCCACCAGAAGGTATATCAAACGTCTTGCAAAGCCTCTTACTGAGCATTGTAGATAACCCTGTAAAGGCATTGATCGAAGCTAACTTTATGGGGATTTTGGCTTGGGCTATTGGCCTAGGTATTGCTTTCCGACATGCCAGTGAAACAACTCGAACCGTACTGTCCGATTTATCGGATGGCGTTTCCAATATTGTTCGCTTTGTAATCCGTTTTGCGCCACTGGGTATTTTTGGCTTAGTGGCCTCCACACTTGCCACCTCAGGGTTTGACGCCTTGGCGGGCTATCTTCATCTATTGCTGGTGCTGATCAGCTGCATGCTGCTGGTGGCCTTTGTCATTAATCCGCTGATCGTTTACTGGAAAACCAGACGTAATCCTTATCCCCTGGTTTTAACCTGCCTGCGTGAAAGTGGCGTTACAGCCTTCTTTACCCGTAGCTCGGCCGCCAACGTACCTGTAAACCTCGCGCTGTGCGAGCGGCTTGGCTTACACGAAGATACCTACTCGGTTTCGATTCCACTGGGTGCTACGGTCAATATGGCAGGGGCAGCCATTACTATTACTGTGCTGACATTAGCAGCCGTTGAAACACTAGGAATAACCGTCGATATTCCAACTGCTATTCTACTTAGCATGGTTGCATCGTTGTGCGCTTGTGGCGCATCGGGTGTAGCAGGCGGATCACTCCTACTGATCCCGCTGGCATGCAGCCTATTTGGAATACCCAATGAAGTAGCAATGCAAGTGGTAGCGGTGGGCTTCATTATCGGAGTGGTTCAGGACTCGGCAGAGACCGCGCTGAACTCTTCCACCGATGTGATCTTTACGGCAGCGGCCTGTCAGGCCAAGGAAGCCTGATGGACAGGCAGCGGAAAGAAACCGTCCTTTCCGCTGCCCTACTCCAGCCACTCAGGCAGGCTCTACTATAATCTTTGGCATGCCGTTCTGGGTCTGCACCTTGACCCTTCCAGGGGTGTATTCGACAAGGTGGCCCCCGTCAAAGATAAAGGAATAATCCGATCGATCAGCTGACATGCTGAGCAACCGGTCCCTGTAAACCAGGACGGTCAGCGACCCTTCCTTCTGTATATGATCCGGTTTACCCATCGAGCCTACGAGTTGCTGCTCGGTCATGTACCGCTCAATCTGAACATCCTGAGCGGTCTGGTCATTCTTGTTCCCATGGGTACACGCTGCCAGGAGCGCCAGGGAAAGCATCACGATTGTCTTGCGCATGAATCTTCATCCTTTTCCGGCCCGGCAGCACTCACGGCTGCACGCCATGCCGAACCCTGATTGACATCGCTACGCTCAAGGCCCGGTCATCCTTAAAGGACTTCAACCCAGTCGTAACGATTCCTTCCGACTCGCTTTCTGTGATTTCGTTCGCAGCGGTTGGAGGCTCAGACAGGATGGAGGTCAAGAAACAGATGAGATGGCTAGATAAGCTCAAGGAAATCAGCGCTTTCCTGGCTGCTTACGTCCACGGAAACGGTTGCGATTGAGCAGTACATAACCGATGAACTGGACAACTGCCGACAGGACCAAGGGCGTCAGGTGACCCGCGTCACGAGGCGCTCTTTCAGGACCGATCAGCGGCACCAGAGCCGTTACCAGCCCCACTACTCCGCCTACGAACAGCACCAGGCCGATCCAGGTCAATGGGCGTACTTTGGATTTGGAGTCGTTCATTCGATTACTCGGCTAGTTTCTAGGCGCACCTATTCTATCGGATCGTTCGCCTGACTGCCCCCGGTCGGTTGTGCTGAACCGAAACGGTTTCTTACCTTCAAATCTGTATGTTGCCTTCGCAACCCAATCCTATTCCGATTCCAACCGCGAGTATTCAGCATGCGTATTGCTTGTCTTGCCTGGGGCTCCCTGATCTGGAAGCCCGGCCCGCTTCCATTGGCTTCTGCCTGGATGAACGATGGTCCAAGGTTGCCGATAGAGCTCTGCCGCACCTGTGACGGTGGAGAATTAGCGGTTGCCTTGTCTTCAAGCGCACCGGATAGCCCCACGTTCTGGGCACTGTTGAATGTTCAGGACATTGATATCGCCCGTGAATTGTTACGTGATCGCGAGCAGATCAACCGTGAACGTCCTGAATACGTAGGCAGTATTCCAGGCGAATACGAAGGTCCGTATGGTGAACGCATTCGAGCCTGGGCTGACCACAGGGAGCTGGATGCCGTGGTCTGGACGGCGTTACCTCCCAAGTCAAGGGACGAAGAGGGCCGTATGCCTTCCGTTGATGAAGCCATTGCTTATCTCGATGGGCTTGAAGGGGGTATTCGAGACCATGCCTGCAACTATGTCAGGCAGCTTCCGCTTGAAATCAGAACGCCTTATCGCACCGCGATCGAGCAGCGCCTGGGCTGGATACCTGTTGATCAATGACCGATTCCTAACAACGGACAGTTGAGTTCATCGGCGAAGCATGGATTTAATACACTTTGTGTCCCGGATAATCCGGGAGCCGCCTGTTGTCCTGTCACATGACCTTACATAACGCTTCTGCTCTGACTCTGTTTCGCGGCCCTGGTGAGATACGTGCCCTGGCAAGGGACCTTAAAGTATTGAACAAGCCGTTTACTTTGAGCCAACTTGCCACCGTCATTATTAATGTTGCAAGCCGCAAGCAAACTATCAAACTTAATTGATATAAGTGCATTGGTATAAACAAAACCCTCAAGACAGGCTCTATCTTGAGGGTTTCAGAAATACTTTATTGTTGAGCAAACCGCATGGAAATATTGAATCCATTTAAAATAACGGCCCAATATTCTTTTCAAAGGCAAATAAATACCCTGATCCGCTAAACAGGATCCTATGAAGTAGTTTTGCTTTTATTCTTATGCGGTAAAAGCCACAGGGCTTGAAAGAAGCGTGATCAGGTCAGCAGCGGCGTTTCTTGGGCAGCACGGCTGATGTCTTCGATGATCTGCTCTTTTTGCACTTCAGTCAGTGAATTCCACTGCTTCTGTGCGAAAACGGTAAGACTGAATACGATATAAGCCGAGAGGACGCCAATAACCAGCCATTCCATGATCGATACGCCCTCTCGACGACGTTTCGATGCACCTTCTTTAGTCCTCACGTTACCTCCACACAAGATATTTAAAAAATCGATTCAGCAGCCTGAAGACGCAAGCTTAATATCCAGCGGTCACATCAAAAGGCAGCAAGCTAACTAATAGGGCCAAATACCTGACGAGCGGTTATTAACCAGTCAAATGACTGCAACCGTTAATTCTTGTCGTTAGGTATCGGTTTAAAAGACTACTTCTTGATAGTCGTAGCGACTTATTCTTGACCTAGCGGCATGTCAAATGGATGACTTGGCCGGGTTTCAGGGAGAACCGGTTGTCCCAGTACTCGATACAAGCGTCGTGGCTGTTTCGAGGATCAGAAGATAAGGACAATATCCGGTCTTTCAACGCGACATTCAGCCGCACCCCTTTGTACTCGATATCCAACGAAACATTGTCCAGCGCAGCAGGAGGCGCAGGCATCACCTGTAAACAGGCCACACTGGGCACTATCCCCAGGTAATGCCGCTGCAGGACATCCAGCGACCCGGCCATAGCGCCCAAATGAATCCCTTCCTGAATGCCGCTATCAGAAGGTGCATCCAGATCGGTACGCAAGCTCTGCCTGAAGTAGTCCCAGGAGCGCTCCGCATCCAGGCGAGCCAACGCACCCGCACAAACCACTTTCGACAGACTGGATTCATGCGTGATACGTGCCAGGTAGTAGTCAGCCGTTCGCCGAATCTCAGCCAAATGCTCGATATAGCCCAAGCGCGCAAAAAGCCGCTCCAATTCCCGGGGCGGAAACAAGTAAAGCAGCATCAGCACATCGGCTTGCTTGGTCAGCTGATAATTATCGGTCTTGTCACCTTGAGCCTCCAGCATCCAATCCAGACGCGGCCGCCCATCTTGACGAAATTTTGGGGGCGGTGACTCCAGCCGGTCAAAGCCCTCAAACTGGCTGATCACGCCATCTCCCTGCACAGGGACATACAGCGTACGGCTGATCCGATCCCAATCCACTCGCTCCTGTGGCGTAACACCAAGCCGCTGTTGAAGTGCGTCGGCTTCCTCGTCAGGTAGTAGATCAAGTAATTCCAGAGCCAGGGCTAACACCCAGGACGCCATGACATTGGTATAGGCATTGTTATCGAGCCCCGGCACATCGGTATTGGGATACGCGTTGTGATACTCGTCGGGACCAATGACGCCTTCGATTACATAGCGCCCCCGCTCTGGATCAAAACGCACCATGCTGGCCCAGAAGCGAGCAATTTCCAGAATCAGCTCGCCGCCGTTGTGGCTCAACAGGGAGCGATCTCCTGTGGCGAGATACAACTGCCAGACATCATAGGCAATGGCTGAACCCACGTGCCGTTGCAGATAGGTATGGTCAGGCACCCAGTGATGGGACAATGGATTACATTGATAAGGCGGGGTTTCCTCCCCTCCGGTTCGCCCGCTTCTCCAGGGGAACATCGCCCCGCGATACCCGCTCCTGCGCGCCAACGCCCGTGCCATGTCGAGGCGGGCATAGCGGTAGTTCACTACCGTATGAGCAAGCTCTGGAAAGTGAGTGGCTAGAAAGGGCATGGCAAAGATCTCATCCCAGAAGATCTGCCCAAAATATCCTTCCTGCCAACCTCTGGCAGGCCATCCCATGTCCTGACCAAGACTGTTGGGCGAAAGCGCCTGAAGCACATGGAAACGGTGCAGGCGCAGGGGCAAGGCGAGATGATGCTCGGTCATCTGCATGGCCATACGGCTCCATAACCTGTGCCAATGGGCGGCATGCCGCTGCAGGACGCTATCAAAATCGGAGCGCCGACGGAGTTGGTCGAGCATAATCGAAAGCGTTATCCCACTGTCCTCATGACGCGGGATTTCACCCTCGACCCTGACCGTTACATATTTCTCGATGACCAGCGCTCTGCCTTCAGGCAGATCACAGGTAGCCTCAAGGCACAGGCAGTCGCCCATCACGGCCTGTTGCCAGGGACCAGCCGGCATACTTAGCCGGGTATGTGCCGCAACTGCTACCTCGCGGGACCGGTCATGCAGGGATGCCAACACCGCGGCGCCACCGTCAGCTTCGCTATGGAATCCAATGGTTTGCAGGCGTCGCCCCTCATAGGCTGCATCACGTTTGACCCCGGCATTTCTGACCCCGGCGTTGAGCGTCGAGCGCACCCGGACGCAGCCTCCCTCGGGTACGTACACCTCCCAGCGCAGTACACACAGATCAGGGTCGGCCATGCTGACCAGACGCGTCTCGCTCAACCGCACTTCACGCGTCGGCCCCATCATGAAAGTCATGTCGCGCCGCAGCGTGCCACGGTCCAGTGAAAGTACCTGGCGATAACGCTGAAGCTTGATAGAGGCCAGGTTGAACCACAGGTCATCATCCAGCGCGAACGTGAGTCCGAACGGATCAGGCAGGTTGACCAAGGCCGACATGGCGATGCGCTTCCCATTCACCCTGCGTGGCGCATCGTCATACCAACCCGCACGATAAAAACCGGGGTAGTGCTGGTCGTCCCCCTGGCTCAGACGGCTTGCGCTAAGTTCCGGTGCACTGGCCCGCATACTGAGCACACCATTGCCCAGTGCCAGAAGTGCTTCACGGCGACGTTCGTCCGAGGGCTTGTACTCATTGAATATGATCTCGGTGCGAGTTGTGTTGAACGCATCATTCATGGAGATTGCGTACCCCTGCTCTCAGCCGGTCCGCCTGCTGCTCCACCTCCTCGCGCGAAGGATAGGCAGGTTGCGAGCCGTATCCTTTTACTGCCAGGTTGGCAGCAGCAACGCCTCGCAAAGCGGCTTCCAGCGGTGCGAGGCCTTCCAGCAGGGCAATCGACAGAACGCCTGTGAACGCATCACCGGCCCCCGTGCTGTCCACTACATCAGCCTCTCCTGCCGGGATAAGCGCTGCGCCCTCCTTGGTTACCAGCACACAACCGCCATCTTCCAGCTTGATGCACACAATCGAGACGCCCCACTTATGAAGCGTTCGAGCCGCTTCCAAGGCCGATTCGGGAGAATCGATCGTGATGCCGGTGACTCCCTCGGCTTCGGAGGCATTGGGCGATACCGCCAGAACCTTGCTCAGCAATGCCTTTTCAACGCGGTCGGGAAAGGACAAGTCCATTACGACAGGAACGGTACGCTGGTCTGCCGCCTCGACAGCCTTACGCACTACCCAGGCAGGTATCTCATAGTCCACTGTCAGCAACGCCGGCGGAGCGGTCTGCCTGATCGCCTCAACCATGGCCTGGGCAGATGCCTCATCCCATTGATCGTTGGCGTTGGTTGCCAAAACGATCTGTTTCTTGCCTTTGGGCGGGTCCATGATGATGGAAACCCCGGTAGTCGCTCCGCGCGCCGTGCAAACCGAACCTATATCGACCCCTGCAGCCTGCAGAGGCGACAGGGCTTGTCTTGCCAGATCATCGTCTCCCACGCAGCCCAGCAGCCGAGACGTACATCCGAATACCGCACCCAAATAGGCTACGTTGGCCGCTTTGCCTCCCGAAAGGCGCACGTGGTCATGGGCGAGCAAGGTTTCGGCACTACCTGGCTCCTCATCGAGCCGCATTTGAAAGTCTGCATTGATGCTGCCCAGGGATAGCAATGTAGAGCGGGTCAAGGCGTTTCTCCCATGAGAATAAGAGCTCTAAGGAGGACTCGCCCCGATTGTTCAGGTTCGCTGAAAGCTCGTTTTTACCGATCGATTGCGCAACCAGGTGTAACAACAGGCTGTCCACCTTAGACCCATACGTAAGGAACACCCATGACCTGTTGCCTGTTCGATATCAATGAAACACTGCTGGATCTGGCAGGGTTGGATTCGGTCTTCTTCCAGACCTTTGGCTCATCCACAGCGCGTAGTGCCTGGTTTGCCCAGACGCTGCAGAACGCCATGACCGCTACGATTACCGGCCCTAGCATTTCATTCGAGGAAGCTGGGCAGGCTGCGCTGACCATGCTGGCGCAACGTGAACAGGTTCAGCTGTCAGAAGCCGATCGCCACCACGTTAAAACCGCCATGCGTATGCTGCCAGCGCACCCCGATGTCGAGCCAGCGCTTGAGCAGTTGCGCAAGTCAGGGGCTCGAATAGTCGCCCTGTCCAATAATGCACGCGAGCTGGTTGATGCCCAATTATCCGCCGCTGGACTGCGTGGCTATTTTGATGAAGTGCTTTCGGCAGAAGATGCTCAGACCCTGAAGCCGGATGCGCCTGCGTATCTCCAGGCTGCCAAAACCCTGAATACAGACCCGAAACAGCTGTGGCTGATTGCCGTGCATGCCTGGGACATCGCCGGCGCCCAACGCGCAGGCTTCAAGACCGCCCTGGTTTCACGCACCGCTCAACAGGTACCCAGCCCATTGGCGCCACCTACAGTTCAGGGTTCTGACCTGACGGCAGTCGTCGAACAGATACTGACCCTGGAGTCAGCCTGAATAGATGTTTCTATATGTTACTGATTCCTAAGCCCATCAGTGACTAATGCCGCGGCCTCCACGGCAGGCAGAGATCACAGCCAAACTGTATACCCATGCGCATCTGTCGCAGACAGAAAAAAAACGTAGAACTTTGCGGACCTGACCTATGTCAATGAAACCGTAACGTTGGTGTGGCTATCAGGTGAGGCATATGGATAATCCTTTTCAAGTTATCGCTGCGGCTTTCGAAGCTGATTACCGCGTCAATTTCCGTATTGAGCGCATGGATGGAAGCGTCACGCTGACCCTTTCGGACGATACCGGCACCAAGGCTCGTCGTCTGATTACCAAAGAGCAACTGCACACGCCGAAAAAGCTGGACCGCGTCATCGATGGCATTCGCCTGGGCATGGCGATCGACAGTGGCTGTGGTGTACCGGAGCTGTTGGCCTCCCTGTCGCCTTACAAGACGTATTCGATCTCCCGCTGAGCAAGTAGTAGCTGCATGTCTTCACCCAACGGCCTTGGTGGCGTCTCGATGACTTATGATCATGCTGAGTCGATCGGCGCGCCCTCCTCTTTTAATACGGTAATTCCGCTAGCTGACGCGACGAACCTGTCGTCCAAAGAAAATACGGTCGTTACCGACGCGATCATGGCGACACGCTATGCGTTGGCATGTGATGAGCTGGCAGACGCGTTGGCCCCGCTCAAAGTGTGGCCAACACTGACTGACCTGCAGGGAACATTTTCCTTTAGCGTGCTTGATCTCTACGGACGCGTTGCCTACCGCTCAACACGCATTCGTCAGGTGCAATACAGCGAACCCGGTTCGCTGAAAGGTACTGTCTCGGCAGCACGACGCGCGTTGACTGCGCAGGGCCTGGGTTTTCCAGTCTGGGATACAGGTCTTGAAAAACCGGGCACCTGTCCGGAGGAAACGACAGCCCCTGCAGATCTGCCTTGCAAGGGCTGTCGCTTGATGGGGTGTAAGTACTAGCGTCAATGGCCAGCCCTACTTTTTAGCGCAACAGCAACACCCGCCAGTGGCGGGTTTTTTGTTCTAAATCAACACGCATGACATCCAACAGGCAAAGCCTGCTGGATGTCGATTGAGCAAGAGCAATAACACGCTGTCATAGACAGACGCCTATGCCTCAATCAGCGTAACGCATTACGGTAGCGCCCGTGGCTCGCAAGGTAGCCAACGATTGCGGTGCCAACGCCCCCGCGCGAAGCGAGACGTCTTTGCGCATATCGTCGATCACGATTTGCAGCGCGCGGTCATCGCTTAGCTGGCGAGCGGAAATCACACGCGTAACTCGCGCATCGCTGCCCAAATCCTGTACGCAGAACACAACGCTTCCGTCAGGACGAGGCTCAGTTACCGAGCATTCGTAAGTTGGAAAGGCAGTCATCAGTTTTTCAGTTGCGCTATTCATCATTCCCCCATTCATTAAATAGTTTTACGTTTTATGAATGCGATGAGAAAGACAGTGACTTGGAAGCCAGAGTTCACAACAAAAACTTGAAATTCACGAAAAAATGCAATAGAAGTCGCGATCCTGCTGCTATCAATGCGCTATCTACTGGCAAAATGGGCGGTTTAAAGACGAAGCAGTAACATACAACTCCCTTCCTTGCCTCCATCAACAGTAATAAATCTGGCCTAATCCTGCGTAAAAAAGGTGGCGATCTGTTCGCAACTGAACGGCCAATCCAGCTCCCGTCCACTTTCCAGGTGACGCAGTACCGGAATTCGCATGCCGTACTGCTCTACGCCTCCGTCCAATTCCACAATATCAACGGCTTCGACCAGCAGACCATGCTCAACGAAGGGCGTCAGTACCCTTTCAGCGTCATGACAGAGGTGGCAGGCTGCGGTAACCAACAACTGACAATGTGGGCTCATGGCCACCTCCTAAACGTGCAACATCTTTCAGTATGGTACGGATTGAGCAAGCCAGGCATTGATATACCTCAATGGAGTTTACGCTGGCTCGTTTAGACTTTTGCTCATTACCACGGGGGCTTGGCGTATTCGAGGGGGAGATAACCCCTCATTGCGTGGTCGACTCAGTGACGTAACCTGACTGTGAGGCCTACGTGTTCATTGATCTTCTTTTGCTGTTGGCGGCGTCCCTGCTGGTCATCTCGCTAATACGCCGAGTCGGACTGCCGCCCTTGCTGGGCTATCTGTTTGTAGGTCTGGTCCTAGGCCCCAATGCCCTGGGCTGGGTTCAGCCGGATCAGTCTCTTCCCCTGATTGCCGAGATGGGCGTCGTATTTCTGCTTTTCATGCTAGGCCTGGAATTTTCCCTGCCTCGCATGCTGGCGTTGCGTCGGGTTGTCTTCGGGTTGGGCAGTTTCCAAGTTCTGCTATGCAGCATTCCGCTGGCACTGCTTCTGAATCTGCTGGGCGCCTCGCCCGGAACTGCCGCGTTGTTAGGGGTTGGACTGTCACTGTCCTCAACCGCCATCGTGACGCGAGAGCTTTCCACCTTGGGCGAAGTGCTGACGCCCCATGGTCAGAACACCATAGGCGTCCTGCTTTTTCAGGATGTAGTCGCGGTACTGCTTTTGACCCTGATTCCGGTCTTCAGCGGGCATGCCGATACCGTATGGTATTGGGCCCTTCCCCTTACTTTGGGCAAGACAGCCGTCCTGTTCATCACCCTATTGGCGGCCAGCCGCTGGCTCTTGCCTCCCCTGTTTCGTGAAATCGGCAGCTCCCGCTCCGCCGAGCTGTTTCTGCTGCTGGCATTGCTGATCGTCCTGCTCACCGCTTGGCTCACGCACCTGATGGGCCTTTCTATGGGCTTTGGCGCATTTCTGGCGGGGATGCTGCTGGGCGAGAGCCATTATCGGCATCAAGTCGAAGCGGATTTGCGGCCTTTCCGAGATGTGCTTCTAGGCCTGTTTTTTATTAGTGTCGGCATGCTGATCGATATACAGGTTGTCATACGTCAACCTGGTTTCGTACTGCTCCTGGTCCTGGCACTGGTCGTCCTGAAAGCACTCATCGTGGCACTGGTCGTTCGAAACCGCTTTGGCGATAACGCCACCGGCTGGCGCACGGGCGTGGCGCTGGCCCAGGGCAGCGAGTTCTGCTTTGCACTGGTGGCGCAGGCCAGGCAGGAAGCACTGGTGGAAGAAATGTTCTCCGGTGCGCTGTTGACGGCTGTTTTCATTTCCATGGCCATTGCGCCTGTGCTGCTGCGCAATGCTTCGCGGCTGGCCCGATCATTGGGGCTGGTCAGCCCGACACCCGTCTCGGACATAGCCAGTGCCAGTGAGGGCCTCGCCGGGCATGTCATCATCTGCGGCTTCGGCCGGGTCGGGCAGTCGATCGCCCGACTGCTGAGTCTGGAGAAAATACCGTTCACAGCGCTGGATAACGATCCTGTTCGGGTCCAGGAAGCCGTAGCTATCGAGGCAAGCGTTCATTATGGAGACTCCAGTCGTACCGAGCTCCTGGAGGCCGTAGGCATTGCCCATGCCCGCCTATTGGTTGTTGCGGTAGACGACCCATCCCGGGCGCTGGCCATTGTTCGCCTGGCCCGTCAGCAACGGGCGGATCTACCTATCCTGGTGCGCACACGAGACAGCAGCCTCAACGCCGACCTGCGCGCTGCAGGTGCCAGTGCCGTTGTTCCCGAACTGCTTGAGTCAAGCCTGATGCTGGGATCTCAGGCGCTACTTCTCCTGGGGTTATCGGAGCGCCACGTCCAGGAGCGTATCGACACTATCCGCCGGGAGCGCTACAGCCTGCTGCAAGGCTATTACCAAGGCGCACAAGCCGATGTGCTGGATGCTCACCGCAACAGCCGCATCATGCTGCATGCCATCTATCTTCCCGATAATGCCCATGCGGTCGGGCGGTCCCTGGGCTCTCTGGAGCTGGAGGCGCTGGGACTTAGTCTGGAAACCATCCGCCGTGACGGCACGGAGCTGATCATCACGCCCGAGCTACTCCTTAAAGCCCATGACACCGTGCTGCTCAAAGGGCCGGTCGCGGCGTTGGAGCAGGCCGAGGCCCGCTTGTTGGCCGGTATGTCATGAAAGAGCGACAAACGGAACCTTTGCGACCCAGACAGGTTCGAACCCGCTGAAGCAAATGAAATTCAATCTTTCACGATCTTTGCAAGGAGTATCGATATGACGATGGAAAGCGTTCTTCCACCCTCGCAGGAAGACCAGACCGATTCCAGCACTCAAAAGCAGACTCACCGTGAAAACCTGCGTAATGTTCAGAATGCAATTACTGCCGAGTTTTCTGCACTGATTGCAGATGCCGAGCGCCTGCTCAAAGGTTCGACATCGTCTTCGGGCGAGCAGATGGATGAAGCCCGCAGCCGCCTGACTGATACCCTGGCCCGCGCTCGCGAAACCCTGAAAGCCCAGCAGGCCTCCGTGTACGATCAAAGCCGTGCGGCCGTTCAGACCACTGAAGAATACGTTATCGAGCACCCACTGAAGTCCGTAGGCATCGCAGCCGGTATCGGCTTTGTAGTAGGCCTGTTATTCACCCGTCGCTGATAAAGGAGTGGGATGAATGGACATGACACCGCCGAATCCCCATGAAATACCAGACGAAGTACCTAAGCCGTCTCTGAAGCGGATGGCAGGTGCGGCAGTCGGTCTGGTCCAGAGTCACCTCGAGCTGCTGGGTATCGAGGTTCAGGAAGAGAAGGTTCGCACCTTCAAGCTGTTCCTGCTGACCGGCCTGAGCCTGATTTTCGGTTTGCTAGTCCTGGTGGGGCTATCGGCGGCCGTCATCATTGCGTTCTGGGATACTCACCGTTTGCTGGCAACCCTTCTGCTTTCCGCCGCTTACGCCGTCGCGATGGCGCTGTGTGTCTGGAAGGCCATGAGCCTGATAAAGGGGAATCCTCCGTTCCATGCCACGCTTGAAGAGCTGGCCCGTAATCGGGAGCGCCTACTGCCATGAACCAACCTCTAACGGCGGCTGTTGGCCGTCAGAAGCGTAAGGAAATGGTACGGCTGCGCATGGAGCTGTACCGTCAGCAGATCGTTTACAACGCCGAGCCCTTGCACAATCCGCTCGGGACCTTGAAGGAGATGGTTCGTCCCAAGGACGTGGTCACTCAGTCCAAGGGGCCGTTGGTGATTGGTGCGACGCTGCTTCTATCGTTGTTTGGTAAGCGCCTGGGGCCCATTGGACGCCTGGCGCGGATAGGTCTTGCCGTGTATCCCTTCGTCAAGCGTTACCAGACCGTGCGTCATAATCAGCACGCGCAGCACGCGGCGCAACAGGGTACTCATCACCCTTACCCTTAGGAATACTGGCGCACGGATGCGCCATATGCCTGCTCTATCCTAGCGAATATTGGCCGCATTCTTGCGAGAGAAAAGAGACCCTCTTTTCAACCTCAGGTCAGCTCACGGCAGACCTAATCCGCAGGAAGGACCCCGTGCTCACAGGATACCCTCTCGCCTTTTTCCAACCCTTCATCGATACCGCAACCGGACAGATCGCTGGCGTAGAAGCCTTGGGCCGCCTGCATCAGGCAGACGGTAGCTGTCAGTCGGTAGGCCCACTGTTCGCGTCCCGTACGGTTTCCCCCATAGACCTGCGCCAGTTAGATCGAGACATCCGTGATAATGCCCTGAGCCGCTTCCGCGACGCGCCACCAGACTGGTTTCTGAGCTTGAATATTTCCCCCCGCTGGATCAGCCACGCCCGTGCGGATCACCCATTGCCGAGCCTGAAGCAGGTCGAACGCCAGGGGATTGACCCTCAGCGTATCGTGTTTGAGATCACCGAGTTGGCAGGTAATCAACAACGCTTATTGGACGTGGTTCATCGCTACCGTACCGCCGGTGCTAGAATCGCCATTGATGACTTTGGTGCAGGCTATTCGCAGCTGGATCGCGTCATGGACCTGGCACCGGATATCCTCAAGCTCGACATGCGCCTGTTCCAAGCCGCGGCCAGGGGTGGACCCAGTGGTGAAGTCGTCAGAGCCATGGCCCTGATGGCTGAGAAGATCGGCTGCTGGATCATTGCCGAAGGGGTTGAGACGGAAGAAGAGCTTGATTTCGCACTGGAATGTGGCGCTCGCTACATACAAGGCTTTCTTTTTGCGCAAGCGGCTGATCAGTTTCAACCAACCGGGACCCATGTCGAGCGCTTTGCGGCCCTGCGAACACGTTATGTGCAGCGCAAGCTACGAGAGCGTACAAGGCTCATGATGTTGCGCCAGCAACTGGCCCGTTTTATCCAGGAGGTGCGTCCCTGGGCAGAAAACAGGTCAATGATCAGCGCACTTCCCCTTCCCCACGACCTGCCCTGGCTTCTGCGCCTGTATCAGTGCGATCGACATGGCACCCAGATAAGCCCGAATCTGGAATGGAACGGCATGTTCTGGCAGGAAAATCGTCGCTACCTGAACCACAACTGGTCATGGCGCCCGTACTTCTACAGCCTGCTTGCCGAGGGCGTGGATGAGCGCCGCCTGAATCTCTCCACCACCTACCGGGACGCCACTACCAACCAGTACTGCATGACGGCAGGCCAGTTCATTGCCCAGGGGCAGCGGCTTCTGCTGATCGACATTGACGCCTCGCTTTTGACGGAGCCTCAGACCTGAAAACCTGCCTGATCGAGAACGGTCTATCGTGTAAGCATTGCCCCAGTATCGCCTACAGGCACAAGCCTGCTAGGGTACGTCACACGAAAACCGTTGTTGCGAGGTAGGCCTTGGACTGGCAAACACTTCTAACCCGTGAGCGCCTCGGCAAGGCTGTGCACAGCACCGCCGAACTGGGCCGCAGCCCGTTTCACAAAGATCACGACCGTATCATTTTCTCAGGCGCCTTTCGCCGCCTGGGACGCAAGACGCAGGTGCATCCGGTCAGCAGCAACGACCATATCCATACCCGACTGACCCACAGCCTTGAAGTCGCCTGTGTAGGCCGCTCGCTCGGTATGCGTGTAGGCGAAAGCCTGCGTCATCAGTTGCCGGACTGGTGCGAACCCAGCGATCTAGGGGTAATCGTGCAGTCAGCGTGCCTGGCGCACGACATCGGCAATCCTCCCTTCGGACACTCGGGGGAAGATGCGATTCGCCACTGGTTCGCCCAAGCGGCCGGCCGTGGCTGGCTGGATGACATGAGCGACATCGAGCGCGACGATTTCCTGCACTTCGAAGGCAATGCCCAAGGCTTTCGTGTCCTGACACAGCTGGAGTACCACCAGTTCGATGGAGGCACACGCCTCACGTATGCCACATTGGGGACTTACTTGAAGTACCCCTGGACGTCCCGCTATGCCGAGGCACCCGGCTACAAGAAACACAAGTTTGGCTGCTACCAGAGCGAGCTGCCGCTGCTTGAACAGATTGCCGGCAAATTGGGTATTCCCCTGCTTGGCGAGGAGCGTTGGGCGCGGCATCCGCTGGTCTATCTGATGGAAGCGGCCGATGACATTTGCTATGCGCTGATCGACCTGGAAGATGGGTTGGAAATGGATCTGCTTACCTATGCCGAAGTGGAAGCCCTGCTGCTGGGCCTCGTAGGCGATGATCTGCCCGAAACCTATCGCCAGCTCGGCCCACAGGACTCACGTCGGCGCAAGCTGGCCATCTTGCGTGGCAAGGCCATCGAACACCTGACTAATGCCACGGCACGCGCCTTTGTCGAACAACAGGACGCCCTGCTGGCCGGTACCCTGAAGGATGATCTGGTCGAACACATGGATGGTCCCGCCAAGCTGTGCGTGCAGCGTGCCAAAGCCATGGCCCGGGAAAAAATCTTCCAGGACAAGCGCAAGACACTGCATGAAATCGGTGCCTATACCACGCTTGAAATTCTGCTCAATGCGTTTTGTGGCGCAGCGCTTGAACAGCATCGCGGCCGTGAGCCGTCCTTCAAGCACCGGCGCATTCTGGACCTGTTAGGCAACAGCGCGCCGGACCCAAACTGGCCGCTGCACCGCTCGTTCATGCGGGTAATCGATTTTATCGCCGGCATGACGGACAGCTACGCCACCGAAATGGCCCGCGAGATGACAGGACGCTCAAGCCCTGTTTGACCATGCTCTTCAGCCGCTCATGAAAACGAGCGGCTGAAGAGTTCAGCGAGCCTTGCCGCAGTTACCCTGCGCTATCTGGCTGAGCATCAGCAGGGACGAGGAATAATAATCCTCCTGCTTCAACACTTCCGCCTGCAAGGATTGCGGCTGACCATCGAGCAGCGCGCGAATACCCAGCACTCCCCAGGAGGCCGCATAGGGTGCAACCTCACCAGAGGCCAGATCGACCCAGGCAGGCGGTGAAGCCGGATCCTTGCTGTGCCAGAACGTACTGACCGCGCGCCACTCACCGCGCTTGCCAAGTTCTGCCCAGGCGCCATACAGCGGCACGCGGACGGCATCGAATCCAAAGCGTGACGGCCAGCCTTCGGCAGGCTTCAGGGTGCCGTCAGCTCCCAGGGCGATCCAGTCAGATGGTAATTTGGCCTCACCAAACTGCGCGGCTTGAAGTAATTGCGTGCCGCTCTGGAAAAGCGCCGTCCAGGGACCTTCCGGTTCGATCCGCGCAAAGGCTTGCAAGGCAGGAAAGATCCAGTACGACAGGTTGATAACGGTTCCGTCTGGACGCTTGAACCCTTCCAGGCCTGGCAGCAGCAGCGTATAGCCCTGGTCGCGCTGGATCAGATGCGCTGCAATGGCGTCACGAATCTGTTTCGAAGCCTTTGCATAGGCAGGGTTCTGCCAACGCTCCCCTGCTTGCTGCAAGGCCCAGGCGATAAGGAGGTCCCCATCGGATGCGTTATTGCGATCGGTGACGGCAGGATTTGCCTTTGGGTCGTATCTCCACGAGAACAATCGGTCCTCACGCTGCAGGGTCTGCTTCGTCCAGCTCCAAAGACGGTCAAACGCCCTGCGATCACCATTGACCTCCGCAATCAGCATCGCGTAGCCCTGGCCCTCGGAATGGCTGATGCCCTGGTTACCCGTATCGGTAACACGTCCTTGCACCGTCACGAACCGCTGCTGATAGATGTCCCAACCCTGCTGGCAGCTCAAGGGCTCACCTGAGGCAAGGGCTGAGGCCAGACAAAGCACAGCCAGGAGGACACATCGCCATGTTCTAACCTGCACAGCGAAACACCAGCGCGCCTTCGGGCGATTCCAGCAGACGAACCTGCAGCCGATGCTCCTCTCCCTGCGCCTGGAATATGTACTCATATAGACCCTCCAATACGGCAGCCAGGCTCCGGGTCCAGCGCTCGGAAGACTCAAGTATTGGATAGCCACCGTGCACGATCTCGATGGCCTTGCCCTGCACGCCAAAGCGTACCCAGCCCCAATCCATGGCCTTCCAGCGCTCGTTGACAACCCTCTCCAATGCCTCAAGTGTAGGCTGCTCGCTTAACGCCATGGATTCGCCCAGGCGAGCCCCTACCAGTCGCAGAAAACCCAGCGCATCGGTACTGCCAGCCGACTCATACATCTGGTTGATCAGCGTCAGAATAAGGCTGCCCCACCGCCCCCGCTCTTCTCGCGTGGACAAATAGGCAAGCGTCGCCTGTTCAATATCCTTGGACTGCATTACGGCAGGTTCTCCAGGTTGTGTTTCAAGTAGAGTTGTCCTGTGGTTTCGGAGTAATCACCAAAGGTATCGTAACTCAGCGCGCCGCCTACCTTGGTCTGCTTGCCCAGGCTGTATTCGAGTTTAGCGCCCGCATTCAGCGCAAGCCCGCTGTCACTGCTGCCCTTGTATCGGGCGCTGCTGACATAGCCCTGCCCTGCAAGGAACTCCATGCTCGATTGTAAGGCCTTGTCGGTCGGGAAGTAGTCCTCACTCTTCTGATTGAACGCCTGAAATCCGGGCGCCACGTTGAATTTCATGTCCCATTTGTCGTTGTACTTGGCGGTGTATTCGATCGGGAACGAGACGCCTACGTAATTTTGTGGGCTGAAATACCCGCCATGCCCGACGGTATAGCCGCTCAGATTCTTGTCAAAGCTATTCCAGCCGAGGTGAATCCCTGTCTTGAGCTCACGGTCAGTCTCATGGATGGGGCGAACGTAGGCACCGGCATGGACTCCCAGGGCCTGGTTATCGGCAACGCCTTCTCCACGATAGATAAAGTAGTCGCCACCATAGTAAGCCCCTACATCGCCATCGTCGTAACTGTACTCAGCCGCTATACCGGTCTTGGTGACGCCACCCCAGCGCTTGCCCGTCAGCGGGTCCTTGGCTCCTGCATAGGACAAGACGCTGTCTGTTACTGCGCGCCGTTCGACGGCCAGGGACAACTTGCCGTTATCCCCGACCTTGGGCGTCCATTTGAACCCTCCTACCAGGTTTTGCTTCTCAAACCCGAGCGGGGTCGTGCCGACATCTGCCTGGAATTGTTCATGCCTGATTGCGGCGCTAAGCGCTACCCCGGAGTCGGACTGCGAACCCGGCTCGTAGGGCGCCATCACGGCGCTGGCGCGGTTATTGACAAGGCTTTCGAGCAAAGCGCGACCTTTTCCACCCAGCGCATTGCCGGTATCCGCGTTCAACAGCTCATTACGCACACTTTGCGCAGCGGTTTGCCGGTCAGCCGCCGTCATGTTGGTTCGGCTGTAATTGACGCTTTCGAGAAAATGCGTCGTAACCTTCTGCTCGAAGTTGAACGCCATCTGCCGATAGAGACTACCGGAGCCAAACCGGTTGGCGCTGTCGCCCTCCACCGACCCTGCGCTGACAGAAACAGGCATGGCGGTAAGCTCCAGCCGGGTATTACCGAACGGCACCAGCGAGACCGTCAACGGCGCATTGACTTCAGTCAGCCTGCTCAGGCCGGTATCGCCATCCCGTGCACGAATGTTCATGCCTCCTTGGATGAAGGGCATCCGCGCCTGTTGAAGATCCGCCAAGGTTCGCTGAATATCGGTCATCAATGGATCAGCTGGTAGACCTGAAGAGGCTCGCTGCGTGTGCAGATAGCCTGGAACAGCAGAATCAGCGCCTGCATCGGCCAGTATCAAAGGCGAGCCAGCCACCGCATACTCCTTGCGGAATGGATTGCCTTGCCCCAAGGCGGCCAACTCGGCAGACGAACCAGACGCCTGAGGTACTACGCCGTGTTGCTTGCGCTGAGCCGCTTTCAGAAGCTCGATGGCGGTGTCTGTCTTACCCTGAGCCTGGGCGATACGGGCTGAGAGGTAAAGCGAGGTGGCATCGTCAGTACGCCCGGCTTTCTTGAGAATGGCCGATGCGCGTGCCGGATCGTTCAATGCCAGAGCGGCATTCACACTACCCTTTATGGCGTCCTCGTTGGCAGGGGTCTGCGCCAGTACGTATTCGTACACACCCAGCGCCTCCTTGGGCATGTGTCCGCCATCATAGAGGCGTCCCATCGCTAACAGCAGATCCGGGTCGCGCGGCGACTGCGCCAATGCAGCCATTAACAGGTCATACGCTCCGGCACTGTCGCCGCGCTTGCGCATCCAGTCCGCCTGATTGACAGCAATTCCCCGGCGCAAGCCGACCAGGCTGGCCTCATCCACTGCCGATAACCGTCCGCGACGCTCCAGCTGGTGCAGCAGCAGATCGGCTTCGGTCGTTTGACCGGCCTGACTCAACACTGAAACGACAGGCACATAATGGGTAACAGGCTGCTGGCCATCGTCACGCTGGAATTCCCTGACCAGCGACAATGCCCAGGCCGTTTGCCCCATATCGACCAGCGCCTGGGCCACAGCGCCGCGCCCGCCAAGGTCCGAAGGCGCATTATCATAAAGTTCACGCAGCGCCTGGCGCGCCTGGACTGCATTACCACCCGCAACGATCCGACGCGCACGGGCGATACGGCTGTTTATTTCGGTGCGCGCGATCAACTGAAGCATGTCCGGGGTACGAGCCGGCAAAGGGACACGCTCGATATAGCGCTGGGCATCCTCCCAGCGCACCTGCTCAATGGCGAATACGGCGGCGGCGTGCAAGGCTTCCGGATCGTTGCGGCGCGTATCCGGCTCCATAAGCGCCTGGGCCTGTACCGGGTCGGAACCGTGCAACAGCCGTGCATAGGCCAGGCGGATCCAGGGACTGTTTGGCGCAATGGCTAGGGCCTGCGCATAGAGTTTCAGCGCTTGTTCATTATTACCGGCCACGGATGCCTTGCGGGCACGCTCGCTCAAGGCCTGCGCTTCTACCTGCTCAAGGCTGCCTGCTGCCTGTTTGGCCATGGCAGGGTGCGCCTTGAGTAACGCCAACACCTCGGCACTGCGTTGTTGCATGAGATAGCTGTTGTACAGCCCCAACCCCGCGGCAGTGTCATCCGGGCGCGCGCTCAATAGAGGTTTATAAACGGCTTCCGCCTCGGCTGCTTTGCTATTACGCAGCAGAATATCGCCATAAAGCAGCTTGCCCGAGCGCCCCTGCTCACCTGTTGCCTGCGCCAGCGCCCGGGCCTGCTGCTCAGCCTCCATCAGGCGGCCCCGGTCACGTAAAGCACGCACGGCGGTGAGTCGACCGTAAAAATCGGCATTAGCTACGGCCTCCGCCCAACGAGCACGTTGCGTCGGATCAAGCTGACTGGCCCGCTCAAGGCTGCGCTTGGCCGCTTCGTAATCCTGGGCGCGCAATTGGATGATCCCCAGGCCGCCCCAGGCCTCGGCATCCTGTGGATCTTCCTGAAGCGCCTGCTGAAATTTACGGGCAGCCACATCGAGCCTACCTGCGTTCAAATCCTTGAAGGCTGCTGCCCTTGCCTGCCCCTGGGCGCTCTCGGCCTGAGCGTTGACCACCGTCATGAAGTGCTGAACGACATCGGCATCATTCGGATTGACCTGGGCGTAGCGCTCATACAGCGCCTGATCGGAAGATTCCGCGCCCAGCCACAGCAGCGCCTGTCGCCAGGATTTACGCGCTTCAGGCATCGAGCCTGACAGTTCGGCCAACTGATGGATGCCCTCCCGCCGCGTCTCGTCCCGGTAGGTCAGCGCCTCGGCAAGCGCCAGACGCGCCTTGAGGTCGGCTGGATTGCGGCGAACCTGCTGCTCCAACCCCTCGCGTCCCTGCACCCAACCGGTTTTTGTGCCTGCAAGCGTCTGGTAGTACTCAAGCGCCAAGTCTTCTGGCGGAGGATTGCCATTGAAAAGCGTCCTGTAGCGCAGGGCAGCCTCGTCAGTTTTACCTTGGCTTGCCAGCTGACGTATTTGCGGCAACTCGCTGCGATCAATCGTCTTGGCCTGCGCCTGGTTTTGCAGGGTCTCGATGCGGGCGCTGTCCGGGTGCAGTTGTTTGAGTTTCTGCAACCAGCCTTCGTAGGCCGCCCTGTCAGTACCCAGGGCAAGCTGAGCCTGGCGGTACAGGACCTTCTCGGATGCCGGATCAACCTGTAAAGCACGGTCGAGCGCCTGACGAGCCATGTCCGGCCGGTTGCGGCTCTGCCAAAAGCTGGCTTGCTGTAGCAAAACGTCTATACCCTGATTTGCAATCGCCGTATCAGGCAGATTGGCATAGGTCATTCCGCTGAGCGCGCACAGCACCGCGACCGATAAGGTTTTCAGCGCATACTTCGGCATGATCAATTCCTTTTGCCCAGTCGCTTGTGGGCCTGAAGCCTGAGCAGTGTGTGAAGCCCAAATGCCGCCAGCACTGCGGCAAGCAACAACAACCCCATCAGGACCAAGGGCCGCTCACTGAACAGCCAGCGCACATACATGAACCAAGGCAACTCACCATAGGTAAAGCGCAGCCCGGTACGAAAGCTCTCCACCTGACCATCACGGCCAAACAAGGCGATATCGCCTCTGATCTCGGCGCTGTGTTCCGGGCTGTTCAAATAGGTAATTACATTAGGCAGGCGTTCTGGCTGGCTAGCCAATGCCATCACAACGACGCGCTTGCTGTTGAGAGGTGACTGGCGGCTGACAAACCCCTGAAAATCCCTATAGCCCGCCAGCGTGCGGTCGGCTGCATCCATCTGGCGATCCCAGTCGCCCAGCAATACTGTTTCAAGCATGCCGGTTGGCGTGAGCGGCTCGATACGAAGCCGGTTCTGGGTGAGTGTGAAGGACGAGCCCTGGAACAGCGTCTTGAAATCCAGCCGATCACTGATCTGGCCGACCACCAGCCAGTCGCGGTCCGCGACTTCAGGCAGACGTGTGGTTCCCAAGAGCACAGTTGCGTTAAGGGCAGGATAGCCCGTGGCATCACCGAAACGCCCCATCAGCGTCAATAAGGCCTCAATCTCACTGGCGCGAGGTGAATGAGGCAGAATGAGCGCCGTCTGGGAAAGATCGGCCATACGTGTAAAGGGAAAGCCGGCGCCAACGAAGAAAGACAGGTTGGGCAGCTGTGAAAAGTGCTTGGCTCCGCTCAGGTCAATCACTGAGTCGCCGTCAATGTAGCTATGCGCTGACTCCGGCAGCACGAGGTTGCAGTCTTCGGTGCTGGTGACCTGCTGGTTGTAGTAAAACCCTAGCTGGTTATCGCCATAGATCAAATACGGTGGCACTTCGATCACTGCATCTTCCTGGCGGCTGGGGTAGCCCAGCAGTGACTTTACCTTTTCATACAGGCCCGGCTTGAGTACCGATACTGAACTCAGGTATTGCCCGTTAAGTGAGACATCCAGTCGGGAGCGTGCGGCGTCGTACCAATCCCCTTCGGGGAAGCGAAACCGTATGCGCATCGGCACATTGTCGCCTTCCCAGAGAAAGTTATCGGGTGCAGCGCGAAAACCTATCTTGATGACGCCTGGAAAGAGATTGTCGCTGGTCAGCGCCTCAGGCTTTGCCAGATCAGCGAAGCGGGTAACCTGGTTGGAGATCCAGCGTGGCGCATCGTAAGGCCGGCGGGCCGGGATCGAAAACGCCGCTAAATTAGCAGCTTCCCCTTTCAGACGATCCGATCTCAGTACCAGATTCTGAGCGGCAACGCGGACTTCCGATGCATCACGCCCCAGCACCAGCAGGAGCTTGCCCAGGGAATCACGGGGGTTATCGACCACGGCCAGCATAGGACCCTCAATCGCTGGCAGGGTCAAACCTGTAAAGGATTCGCGGGCCGTGCCAATGAGAACGGCATTCCCCATCGGCAGCTCATTGAAGCTGACCGGAAATTCAGCGCCACGAAAGCGGGACTGCATACCAAACCAGGAGGCGACCATCGCAGCGCCTTCTATCTCACCCGCTTCAGGTTGATCGGGCAGTACCACAGGCAGGCGCAGGCGGCTTATATCCGCTTCATCGAAAAATGGTGCCGGCAGCAATGCCAGATCGCGCGTAATAGGCAGCCTTTCCAAGGCCAGTTCCAGCGTGGAAGCAGAGTCTATTCTAGCCCACAGCGCAGGATGCAATGGGTTCTCACACTGCTGTGAATAATGCGCATCGAGGCGCAGGTTCAGCCGGTTATAAGGCAGGAGAAGTAGTGGATTGATGGGCAGATCGACGTCCAGTCCCGAGGCGGTAGCAGGTACCAATGGAATGTTCTGAATCAGCTCATCGTTGACCGATACCTGCAGGATGCTGCTCTCGGCTAAAAGCTTGTCGGAATAGCTGAGGCGCAGGTGCAGCGTCGCGCCTGTAACCACCTGCTGGCGGTTGATGGAAAAAGCTACGCCAGCTTCCCCTCGCCGCCCCTTCAAGATCAGTGCATCGGACACGCCCAACCGGCTAAGGCTGATCGATTCAACCCTGCCGGGCATAGCAGGCATGCCAGCAGAGGTTATTGTATTGACGGGTGGCGGCAAGGCCGGGAGCGGCGGAAGGGGCTGCTCATCAGCCTTGGACGGCAAGGAAATAATGCATAGCACAGCAACGACCACCAGGGCGGCGGTAGGCATTAGCGCCCTGGCAAATCCCCGTGGCTTGCGAGCATTGGTTGCGTTGCCGGGCGAGCGTCTGGTCGGCCGCCTGACCAGTAGCGCGCCCGATCGGATCACATTCCACAATGAGCGCAGCGGGTTATCTTCCTGTGTCGGGTGCGTCTTGAGCCAGGCATCTGGCCGCCCCATGACGATAGCCACCAAATCGCGGCGTTGGGCAATCGAGAGGGGTTTGTAACGCAACTGCACATAGCCATCGCGGACATTGACCATCTCTGTGCCCAGGATCAGAGGCGACTCGCCATACTGGATCTCGATCTCCTCGACTGGCGCGGACAACTCACCCCCCTTGTAACGAAGCCGCGCACCGCCCATGGAAATATCCACCGACTCGCTGCGCACCACACGGCCATCGGCCAGGTACATGAGAATCGGCAGATTGACAGCGAGCCGCACGGTCTGGCGCACCTGCCGGGTCTCGAGTGCCGCTGCAATGGCCGCCAACAGGATCAACATGTTGAAGACTGTCCAGCCAATGTTGAGCATCAGCGTGAACAGATCCGGCCGAATTGCTTCGATCCAGAAATACTTGGCAATACCAAACAGGATGCCAGCACACAAAAAGCCCACCGTAATCAGGTGCGGCTTCACCACAGGAAAATCAAAGAAGCCCCGGTCCAGCAGATCGCCCTTGTCCGTCACGTTGAACTTGCCCTTCCTCGGGTTGAACAGCGTATAGAGCGTGGGCTTGATCAGGTGAAAGGCCAGCACCGTCTCGTAGATTTCCCCCCAGAAGGAATGACGGTGTTTACCCTGGATACGGGCGTTTGTCAGGATCGACAGCACCAGATGCGGCAACGCATAGGCAAAAATGGTCTGCGCCGAGGCAGCGATGATGTTCTGCCCCAGCAGCAGGAAGGCCAGCGGCGATGTCAGGAAGACAAAGCGCGGCAGGGCAAACTGGAAATGCAGCATGGCGTTCAGATAGCAGAGCCGCTGAGGCAATGCCAGGCCCCTCCCGAGCAGCGGGTTATCCAGCCGGAAGATCTGCGTCATGCCTCGCGCCCAGCGCATACGCTGACCGACATGCAAGGCCAGGCGCTCTGTTGAAAGGCCTGCTGCCATGGGGATGCTGATAAAGGCGGTATTCCATCCCTTGCGCTGCAGCTTGAGCGCCGTATGCGCGTCTTCGGTTACGGTCTCGACGGCAAATCCGTTCGTATCTTCTAAGGCCTTGCGGCGGATGATAGCGCAAGAACCGCAAAAGAACGTGGCATTCCACAGGTCGTTGCCCTTCTGAATCGGGCCATAGAACAGCTCATCCTCACTGGGAACCTTGCCCTGGGTACTGAGGTTGCGGGCAAACGGGTCTGGCGAATAGAAGTGATGTGGCGTCTGCACCAAAGCGAGTTTAGGGTCATCGAGGAACTGCCCGACCGTGGCCTGCAGGAAAACCCGGGTCGTGACGTGATCGCAGTCGAAGATGCAGATCAGGTCGCCCTGGGTCTTGGTCATCGCATGGTTGAGATTACCGGCCTTCGCATGATTGTTGTCCGGCCGAACGATATATCCCACGCCTGCGGCAGCGGCATATGCACCAAATTCGGGTCGGCGACCATCATCGAGTACATAGATCCTGAGCTTGTCGGCCGGGTAATTCAGATTCTGGGCAGCCAGGATCGTATCCTGTACTACGCTCAGGCTCTCGTTATAGGTCGGAATGTAGACATCCACGCTTGGCCACACCGAGGTATCGGCTGGCAGACGGCTGGGCCTGCGCTCAAGCGGCCATGCACTTTGGAAATAGCCCAACAGCAGGATAATCCAGGCATAGACCTCGGCCAGGTACAGACCGATGCCCAGAACCCACTCCACGCCATTGCTGAAATGCAGCGTCTCGGTGGTACGCCAGTAGAGATAACGTGTCGAAAGCGTGATCGAAATGACCACCAGCGTCAGGGTGATTCGAGAGGATGGGTTGCGCTTGAGCACCATCGTAAACAGGATGGCAGCCACGCTTAGCAGCAGCTGCATCTCGATACTCATCGGCACCATGATGATCAGTGCAAGGATAGGCAACGCCAGAACAACAAGCCCGCTGGCTGCGAGCTTTCCGACTCCAGAATTCATCCTTGATTCCTCAGGAATACTGCCGTTGACGCGTATCAGATACAGGTGTGGTCTGCTGCTCAAGCGCGGCCAGCAATCGCTGCGCAAGCATATCGAGGTCATGGGCGGCGGCCGATGCCGAATCGAATGCGAAAACCGATTGCTGACTTGCCAGCGCCTCAGGCAGTGACTCGTCACGATGGATCATGCCCAGCAATGCACCGCCGCAGCGCGCCTGCAGAAACACCGAGACGTCTCGATTGAGGCGCCGCCGCCGATCCACCTGATTGACTACATAGCGCACGGTTTCCGTTCCAGCACTGCCAAAGAACTCACCGGACTCGATGTCCGGCAGCAATGCAACCGAGCCTGCATCGGCCAACAGTACCGCTATGCAGAGATCCGCCTGATGGATAAGTGCGCTCAGAGCAGCGCTTGGGCCAGGCGGCGTATCTGCCAATACAATCACGTTGGGAATCGTGAGCAGATCTGCCAGCCCTTCCTTCAGAAAAGAAGGATCATTGAACAGGCGGTGCTCGAACGCCAGACGCGTCGCTGCGCTAACCCGTCCGTATGGCAGCACCTGAATATTGCTTGGAGAGGTTACCTTTAGCTGCCGCCAGTCTGCGCCCGTCAGAGCGCTTTCAACAAATCCCTGACTCAGCCCGAGCGGCAACCCAAAATGCAGGCGCAAAGCGTTCTGCACGTCGAAGTCAACCAACACCACTGGACGCCCCAGACGCTGAAGTGCATACCCCAGGCTGGCCGTCACGGTCGTCTTGCCTACACCACCCTTGGGAGAGGCAACACAGATTAACGGCATGTGGCAATACTCTTGAGTAGCGCTTTCAGAGAGCCCTGAGGTTGAAGGTCTACCTCGTCCACTGCCGGTTTAATTTTGAAGATATTGCCAAACGGGTGGGCGGCTGAGGCAGGCTTGGCCTGGACATCCACCGGAGGAGCGATGCCTGACGAGGGTTCACGCGCCTCGTGTAAGGGATTGCTCGTCACCGCTGGAATGGCCTCGGTAGAGACCGCAGAAGAAGAATGGATAACAGGTAATGGCTGATCAACAGGCGAGGCAATGGCCTCGAGAAGTGCCCACCCCAGCGTATCCCCTGCTTGAGCCGATGCCCCAGACTGCCGGTTCAGGTTTTCTTCATTAAGGCTGTTAATGTAGTCCCGGATGTCCCGCTCGCTCATGATAGCAATCGTCTGTATGGCAATTTGCTATCATTTTAATACCTAATGCACAATCGATCATTATTTTTTGCGATATTTGTCACATTATAGAGATCCGCCAGATAAATGGCTGTTTAATTCCTCCAGGCGGAAAGCTGACAACGCGTGCTAGTCATTTCACAGGCTGTATTGGCTATAAACCGGTTTGCTGCATAATGTCTGTTTCTTGTAACAGATCGCTCGGCTATCACCTTTTCATCTCGGCCCAGCCTTCTTTTGGGGTTTGTTAATGCTGAAATTCTTCCGCTCCGTTTCACTTGCGCTAGGCCTTCTGCCTCTGGGCTTACCCGCTCTGACCTACGCCGACACTGCCGTGCTGCCACCTAAAGTGCAGCAGCTCATGCAAAAGAACAAGCTGGCCAATGACGAGCTGTCCCTGGTCATGATTCCGCTGGATGCTGCCGGAAGCGCTGACTTTTACAATGCCGATGTTTCCGTAAACCCTGCTTCTACCATGAAGCTCATTACGACATTTGCGGCGTTGGAACTGCTAGGCCCTACCTATCAGTGGAAGACGGAGTTCTACACCGATGGCCAGCTCCACAACGGAGTGCTCAACGGCAACCTTTATCTCAAAGGCGGTGGCGATCCAAAGCTGAACATGGAAAAACTGTGGCTGATGATGCGTGATCTGCGCGCCAATGGCGTCACCCAGGTCAACGGGGATCTGGTTCTGGATCGCGGCCGCTTCATCAAACCCGAACTTCCTGTTTTCAACGATGACGGCAACGATGAGAACAAGCCGTTCCTGGTTGGCCCGGATGCCTTGATGGTCAATCTGAAGTCGGTCCGCATGGTCATTCGTGCCGATGACGGCAAGGCCAGCGTCTCGATGGACCCGCCGTTGACCAATGTGCGGGTTGAGAATCAGGTCAAGGCCGTGGGCAAAGGCAAGTGCCCTGCGTGGCCTGAAATACGGTTCAACCCAGTCACGGAAGCGGACGGCACTGCCCTTATCGTGACGGGCAACCTGCCTAGCGGTTGTAGCGCTCAGAGCTACCTGTCGCTGCTGGATCACCCAAGCTATACCGCAGGTGCCGTACGCGCCATCTGGAAGGAACTGGGCGGCACCATCATGGGCAAGGACCGGGAGGGTACGGTACCCAAGAGCGCAGAGCTGCTGGCTCGTTCCTTTTCGCCTGATCTGGTCGAGATCATTCGCGATATCAACAAATACAGTAACAACACCATGGCGCGACAGCTGTTCCTGTCCATTGGTGCCCAATACCGCACCAGCGCGGACGCGAATGATGGCGTAGCGGCGCAGCGTGTGATTCGTCAGTGGCTGGCCCGCAAAGGTATCACCGCCACGCACCTGGTCATGGAAAACGGCTCGGGACTGTCCCGCGATGAACGCATCAGCGCGCGGGAAATGGGCCTGATTCTTCAGGCAGCCTGGCGAAGCCCCTATGCCTACGAATACATCTCTTCCCTGCCCATTGCAGGCATGGATGGCACGCTGCGCAAGCGCCTGAAGAATACACCCCTGCTCGGACAGGCCCACATGAAGACGGGAACGCTCAATAACGTACGTGCCCTGGCCGGCTTCAGCCGGGATGCCAATGGCAGGACGTGGGCGGTGGTTGCGATTCTGAATAGCAGCCGTCCCTGGGGTGCGTCCAGCGTACTGGATCAGGTTATGGTGGATCTGTACAACCGTACCAAGCAGGACAGCACTGCTGCTCGCTGAGAACAGCGGCTACGGGAGGGCTTCAGCCCTCCCGCTCCCAGGCACACCGTGCCCGCAAGTCATCTTCCTGTGGGCTATGGAAGCCTTTCTCAGATTCCCAACGGAACGTATGAGTACCGCTCAAGGCGGTTTCCAGATGCACCACGGCGCTGGCCCAATAGAGGCGTTTGAGCAGGGCTTCGAACTCTTCGACCCATAATTTCCACTCATACTCGACGCCTTCATAACTGGCACCAAAGTGAATGACCTGGGTTTTATAAAGACCTGCGCCGGCCTGCTCGCACTGGCTAAACATCTCCCGTCCCAGAAATGCCCAGGAATCATGAGGGAGATTGGCCAGGACACGACGATTCAAAGCCCGGCGCATCCGGCGCTCCATGGAGTCGCTCGTCGGCCAATCCTTGATGCAGCCATACACTATGGATTCCGAATCCACGGAACACTCCCTCTTTGCTACTCCTTGGGCTTTTATCACAGCCGCCTGGCCGATTAAACGCCGCGCAACACCTGAATGATCGCTCCGTGATGCAAGGCACTGAGACGAGTGAAATAAGAAGAGGTAGCGCAGAAAAGACAAAACCAGAGCAAGCAACGCTTGGCTCTGGTTTTGTCTCACAACTGACATCGGCAAGGCAGGCCGGTGAAGAGAACCCTACTCTCTTGCACCTCTTTGGGCAAGAATTTTCTCCTACGCACCAAACAGGGGCAAAAAGTAGGGAATAGCCTGTCTCAATCGATTCTTAAACAATTGATTATAAAAGACTTTTAATCTTTAAGTCGTCGATGCTAGATCATTCCCAGCAACACCAGCACGAGCAGTACGACCAGCAACACGCCCACGATTCCGGACGGGCCATATCCCCAGCTGCGCGAGTGCGGAAACACGGGCAATCCACCAATCAACAGAACAAGCAGGACCAGAACCAATATGGTAGTCAGCGACATGATGCATCTCCTTATAACCGCTACGGGAATCCACAGCACAGGTCACTTCCCATCACCGAGACCGGAAAAGCTCGGGGAGTAAGAAGAAAGCGTACCTGTACTATCGGACTGCTACCCCTGCGGAAAAGTCCTGTAACCGTTTCGCTTGTTGACGAGAAGCACACTATTTTCTGTTTAGTACGGCTTGGGCACAGGCCCCTTCAATAATTTAAGAAACATCAGCGAAACCGTTTGTGCGTCCCCAAGCGCGGTATGCCGCCCCGTCACCGGTATGTCCAATGCCCGCGACAAGGTGTCAAAGCGCAAATCCAGGTGCACATCAGGAAACAAGCGGCTGACCTTGCGATGATAGAGCGCCGACACTTCGATCCGGGGATTCGTCAGCCTGGGCATCCCGTAACGGCGGAAATGACGACTGAGCACGGCGATATCAAAGGACACGTAATAACCCAGCAGCGGGCGATTTCCGATGAAGTCTTGCAGTTGTCTCAGGGCATCCTGGATATTGAGCTGCCCCTCCAGATCCATCCGACGTAGCTTGTGAATGCGGATCGATTCGGCGTCCAGGCTGGGTGGCGGCTCGACGTACAGTTCAAGACGTTCCCCTACCTGCATCTTCCCCTGTCGAATGAGTATGGCACCCACACTGAGAATATCGGCCCGACGTGGATCAAGGCTGGTCGTTTCCAAGTCCAGCGAAACGATCTCATCGGCGTCCATCGGGTCATGCCACCACCAATGCAGGCGTTGCCGCCAAAGGGGCCAATGCAAATCAGGTCTTGAGATGTAGGCAGCCATCAACGCGTATCCAGATGAAACAGACGTCCCAGGGTTTGCTTGAATTTTTTAACTACATGGAGGCTGAAGCGCAGCAGGTCTCGCTCGGCCCGACTCAGGATCGACACATCGATACCTTGCGTTAATCCATTCCTGTCACCTGCCAATTGCTGGGACAGCCGTAGCTGCATGAACAGCTCGAAAGCCTCTGCAAGGTTATCGGCCATGTTTCGATCCAGAACGCCCCGCTCGCCCAGCATCTGCAGTCTGCCCAAGGTGCCACGCACCATCAAACCGTCTCGCAGGGCGAGTATTCGGGTCCCATGAACGATCGGGAAAAGCCCTCCACGCTTGATGTCCAGGCGTTCGCCAGATATTTTGAACCCACCAAACAAGGTCAATGGCGTATCGAACTGTAAGGCAGCCAGCGCCATATCGCTCAGCCAGCGCTCCCCCGGACCAGACCACACGCTCAGCTGAGCCTGCACAGCCATAAACCAATGCTCATTTCCGGCTACAGGGTGGGCATCCATCAGAATGGACAGACGCAGCAGCTGCTCAGGATGCCCCTCGCGGGCGGCCGTCAGCAGCTCATGCCGCCACTCACTGACAGGCTTGCACCACACCGCATTCGAGGCCATTACCCCTCCTGGGCATTGAGGGTAACCAAACCCCGTGAGCGCCTCATTGAAGCGGGCCATCCAGGCCAATGCCTCCTCGTTTGCAATGTCGTCTGCATGAATTAGCGCATTATCCTGATCGGTCTTGAGCAGTTGCTCTCCTCGCCCTTCGCTTCCCATGACCACCAGGCAACAACGGGAGCGATACGCTACAGGAACACACTGCTCGAAGACGCGCGCCAGCAACTGCTCATTCAGCGCGCTGACCAACTGCATGATAAAGCGCAGCCGGATGCCATTACCCTCCAGGGTAGCAATCAACGTATCCAGGGTTTCGGCGGCTCGCTGCAACTCATCGAGCGTTTCGGCGCGGGCGATTCGCAGCGCCAGAACATGAGAGTGGGTGGAAAAAAGACTCAATACCTGAGTCAAATGCAGCAGGCCGACTGCCTGATTACCTTGCCTGACCACGACCCGCTCAATGCGTTGGCGGGTCATAAGAATCATGGCATCGAATAGAAAGTCGCCCAGCTCTATAGAGGCCAGCGGCTGATGCGCCAGCGTCCCGACAGGTGTCTCGTCGCCCAGCCCCTGCTGGAAATGAGCAACCATCAGGTCCGTTCTGGTCACAATACCCAGCCCTTCAAAGCCGTCTTCCAGCCGGACCAGCAACGCATCGGCGCCGACCTTTAGCTGCGTACGGGCAGCCTCGCCCAATGACAGATCGGCACCGACTTCCACCGCAGGCATCAGATGCTCACGGGCAATGCGGGTCAGAATGAATTCCGCCAGATTCTGCCCGTCCCGGCGTGCCAGTTGCCGCTTGGTGGCAAGGCTTGCCTGGAAATAAGAAGCAAACGAGGTATTTCGCTCGCACAGTTCATGAAACATCTTGGCGTTGAGTTCGTAGACAATGCTCTCTTCAACAGCTCGATAGGCATGCCGGGTCTGCCCATCAAAAAGCCCCCGCACATCAAAGAGATCGTCCGGCCCATAGTGTGCAAATAGCTGGTCGTCCTTGCCACGCTCCTCAATGACACCCTTCAGCACGATATAGAGTGCAAGTGTGACGCTACCCGGCTCGATCAGTATCTCGCCAGGCACGTAGTATCCGACCGATAGCGCCGAGCGAAGCAGGTTGCGTTCGTATTCGCTCAGCGTATCGAACGGGGCCGCCTCGAAATTGAAATTATCCGGCATGACGCGAATTCGCCTGAAATGAAAACGGCAGGCCCTGACGAGCCTGCCGATTCAGTACGACTTAGTGGGCCACTGCGCCGGAAGCGCCAAGACCCGTCTGAGAGCGAACGAACTGAGGGAAGAATCGAGCACGCTCTTCATCGGCTGCGGTAGATTTGTCCGTAATCGAGAAGAACCAGATCCCGATGAACGCTACGAGCATGGAGAACAGTGCTGGATACTCATAAGGGTAGATCGCCTTTTCATGACCCAGGATAGTGACCCAGATGGTCGGGCCCAGAATCATCAGAGCCACCGCTGTGATCAGACCCAACCAGCCACCGATCATGGCACCTCGCGTGGTCAGCTTCTTCCAGTACATGGAGAGCAGCAGTACCGGGAAGTTACAGCTGGCCGCGATTGAGAAAGCCAGACCCACCATGAAGGCGATGTTCTGCTTCTCGAATAGAATACCCAGGCCGATCGCAACCACACCCAGCGTCACAGTGGTGATCTTGGAGACACGTAGCTCATCCTTTTCGTTGGCATTGCCTTTCTTGATCACGCTGGCATAGAGGTCATGGGACACCGCCGAGGCACCCGCCAGGGTCAGACCTGCTACTACCGCCAGGATGGTTGCAAACGCTACCGCCGAGATGAACCCCAGGAAGATGCTGCCGCCCACCGCGTTGGCCAGGTGCACCGCCGCCATGTTGTTGCCACCAATCAGGCCACCGGCAGCATCCTTGAACGCAGGATTGGTGCTGACGAGTAGGATCGCGCCGAAACCGATGATAAAGGTCAGGATGTAGAAATAACCGATGAACCCGGTAGCGTAGAACACGCTCTTGCGAGCTTCTTTGGCATCACTCACCGTGAAGAAGCGCATAAGAATGTGCGGCAGACCTGCAGTACCAAACATCAGCGCCAGCCCCAGGGAGAAAGCCGAGATTGGGTCTTTTACCAGACCGCCGGGGCTCATGATGGCCTCGCCTTTCGGATGGACCGCGATAGCCTGGGAGAACAGCGCACTGAAGTCGAAGTTGACGGACTTCATTACCATGACGGCCATGAAGCTTGCGCCCGAAAGCAGCAGCACCGCCTTGATGATCTGTACCCAGGTGGTTGCTAGCATGCCACCAAACAATACGTACATCACCATGAGGATGCCGACCAGGATCACCGCCACGTGGTAGTCAAGGCCGAATAGCAGCTGAATCAGCTTGCCGGCACCTACCATCTGAGCGATCAAGTACAACGCCACCACCACCAACGAACCACAGGCAGACAGGGTACGGATTTCCTTCTGTTTGAGGCGGTAGGAGGCAACGTCGGCAAAGGTGTATTTGCCCAGGTTACGCAAGCGCTCGGCAATCAGGAACAGAATAATCGGCCATCCGACCAGAAAGCCGATGGAGTAGATCAGGCCGTCATAACCCGACGTAAATACCAGCGCGGAAATACCCAGAAAGGAGGCGGCAGACATATAGTCGCCTGCGATTGCCAAACCATTCTGAAAGCCCGTGATGCGACCGCCAGCAGCGTAGTAATCTGCCGCTGAACGGTTGCGTTTGGAAGCCCAATAAGTGATCCCCAATGTCCCCGCCACGAAAGCAACGAACATTACGATAGCGGCCACGTTCAAAGGTTGCCGTTGAACGGCACCGGTCAACGCATCGGCAGCCCAGGCAGCCGGAGCGAACAGAGCCAGTCCCATTACTGCAGAGAGAGGCGCTTTCATTGTTGAACCTCCTTCAAAATGGCACGGTTAAGCTGGTCGAATTCACCGTTGGCACGGCGAACATAGACACCTGTCAGGATAAAAGCGGAAAGAATCAGACCGACACCGATCGGAATTCCCCAGGTAATCGGACTATCCGGGTTGATCCGAGCACCTAACACATGTGGCGCAAAGGCGATAAGCAGGATGAAGGCGACGTAGAGTCCTAACATGATCAGGGAAAGCAGCCAGGCAAAACGCTCACGCTTGGCAACCAGTTCTTTGAATTGCGGATTTTGTTCTATCCGCCGGTAGATGCTGTCGTTCATTATTGTTGTCCTCACAGCGTGACGGGGATCGTCGATTTGTACTCTAGGCTACCGGCACCTGACAGCCAGACGACTTTAGTCGTAACCGGGATAAAGAGGCTGTTTTGCGGGATAAAGGGTAGAGGCTTAAAAGTGCGACCCTGTAGTCCCGCTGACGCGGCGGGACTGGAGCGGTCGGCATACGGCGCGGATGCCGAATACGCTTACGGCGGCAACAGCAACGTGGGTTATCCGGCCTGATCAACCATAGCTATTTGTGTGACGGCATGTGTCTCGAGGGCTATCGGCGGGCCCGCTAGTAATCCCACAGACTGCGCCACCCTTCCAGCGGATGATGCCCTTCGGCATCGAGCACCGAGACGCTAGCGGTCATTCCGGCACTCAGTTGCACCTCCGGTGGCACATCCAAGAGCTCTACGCGGACCGGAATACGTTGCGCCAGCCGTACCCAATTGAACGTGGGCTGAACTTCCGCCAATAGTTGCTCGTCCGGGCTTGCGTTGCGGTCGGTAATCCCGCTGCTGATACTGGCCACACGCCCCTTGAGAACGCCTTTGTGGCTCATCAGGCGGATATTGACAGCATCCCCCACCGCAATATGCGGAATCTTGGTTTCCTCGAAATAGGCCATGACGTAGAAAGAGCGCGTATCAACCAGCGCCATCACAGCTTCACCGGTACGCACGTAATTACCTTCGGCAAATCGCAGGTTCGTGATGCGCCCTTCACGAGGCGCCAGCACTTGGCTACGCGCCAGGTTAAGCTCCGCCAGCCGGATATCCGTCAGCGCTTCCTGATACTGACTCCGTGCCACAGCAGCGTTGATCTGCGCATTTTCCCTGTCTTCGGCACTAATGGCGCTGACACCCAGACGATTACGGCGCTCAGCCTCGCTCTCACGCAGGCGCAGCTGCTGTTTGCGTGTATCGGCAACGGCGCGGGCGTGGTTGAGCGTAGCCTGGTAGCGCTCCCGGTCGATCTGCATGATCAGATCACCTTTCTTGACCAGCTGATTATCCTTCACAGGCAAGCGAGTCACCCAACCGGCCACATCGGGCGAGACGACTACGACATCGGCTCGAACACGCGCATCACGCGTCCAGGGCGAGAGCATGTAAAACCGCCACAGCCATAGGCCGGCCAGCACCGCCACCATCACCACGACCACTGTAATCGCTACACGGGCCACCTTGCGCATCATGCCCTCCTCATCCAAGCGTTCATATTCACCGTGACCACGTCACGTCGCGGCAATCCAGGTAATGGCTGCGAGCAGCAGCAGAAACAGTGCGCACCCAAATAGCGCCTCATGCCAGATCCAGCGACTCGCATGAAGTTTATGCATGACCAGCCGAATCACACCTGTCAGTAATAAAGCCGCTACCGCATAAAGAAACAGCGGGCTCAGGTAAACGCCGCTGATAGCCCATTCATGCAGGTCCATGGTGATCCTCAAGCGATTGGCACCACATCGTCCAGGTTCGCTGCAACTGGCGAACCGCTCCATGAGCCAGGCGCTTGGGCTCATCCGGCTCTGGTACGGCTTCTAATACAGAGCGTAATCGGTTCGCGGGTTCATCCAGCTGCTCCGGCCGTACATGCTCCAGACCATTTGCCAAGGCTGCCGAAAACGCCTGTAGGAAACGATCGCGCTCCGCCGCCAGTGAGCCGGTCGCCCCGTCAAGGCAGGCGCGCAGGTGCAACAGCTCATTACCCAGATCCAATGCCAGCAGGCCATCGTGCCAGCGACGACGCTCATGAAGCGGCATGAGGTTGATATTGCGTGCCAGTTGCAGCAATCGATCGGCCATCCGCCCTCCAAACCAGGTTTCAGCAATACCAAGAGGGCGCTCTGTCAGACGCTGCAGGTCATAGGTCGTGGCTGAAAGAATTCTTCGGATCAGCCGCCGCGGGTGACGCAGTGTAATCAAACGAAAGATCACGACGGCAAAGCCAACTCCAATGACCAGCGCCTGGGCCTGATTGAGCAGGTTAGCCATGTCCATGCGGGTATGGTTGTTTGGCGAAACCAGCACAATGAAGTGCAACGCAAACGCAGTAGCCGTACCTACCACCGCCGGCGGCCCCGCCATTCCAAGCGCGGCAAAAAACAGCGGAACCCCCATACCCAGGCACAATAACGGGAAGCCGGACCATGACGGCAATACGGCCTGGCTGACAACAATGGCCACCACGATGGCGTAGGCAATACCACGAAGAAAACTTAGGCCGATCTGAACGGCGTTATCGCGGTTGGCGAACAGGCTGCATAAAACAGCACCCAACAGCATGGCACCGGTTGCGGCAGGCCAGGCGGTGTTCAACCAGAAGATCGCAAGTCCGAGCAATGCTAACGCGCTGCGCATTCCATACAACAGCGCCGTCTGGATGTCACGGTGCCAGGACAGTGCCGAAGGAGCACTGTCATCAGCCACGCCACGGGCAACCGCCCGTTCGGCCTGTTCAGCCGTTAGGGCCTTGCCGAGCAGAATGCCCAGGCGAGCTAGAAAGTAGCGCTGGTCATTGTTGTAACGTGGGTCATTGAGCTCGTCACGGAGCCGGTTGAGCAGTGCCTCAGTGGCCGTTGGCTCGAACGGATCCAGATGCTGGATGACCTCTTCACGCCAGGGCGCGACCGCCTCTTGCTCATTCGCTTCAAGGTTACGCCATTGGCGAACCACGCCCCGCGAGGTACGCAACAGGCTCAGCAGATCTCGACAGAACAATCGCAACGCCCGGGCACGCTGACGTCCCCGATGGCCCTCGAACCATGTGTGGTCGCGCTGCGCATCAACAGCCACGATCTGGCCAAACACCCCAAGCAGTCCGGTCGCAGCGGTTTCATCTTCAGCCACCTCAGCGCGTGCTGCCTGCAGACCCGCCTGCCAGACTTTGCTGGCCTGTTGACTCAGGTTCTGCTCTACACGTTGCGGCCAGATCACCGAGCTGACGATAGACGCCACAATGATGCCCATGCAGATTTCCGTGCAGCGAGCGACTGCTTGATCAAAGACGCCGAGCGGCTGAGCAATGGCTGGCAGACCAATGATCGCTACGGTGTAGCCGGCCAGAACGAAGGCATAGGACACATGATTGCGCAGCAAGGTCGACGCAGCGGTGCACAACCCGAGCCAGAGCGCCATGGCCAGAAGAAAAGCCCAGGGCGTCTGTGCAAACAGGCCAATCAACACCACAGACATGATCGTCCCGGCTACGGTCCCGATCAGACGAAACAGACCCTTGGCTACCACCATGCCGGACAACGGCTGCGAGACGATAAACACCGTCATCATCGACCACGTGGGCTGTTCAAGATCGAATCGAAACGCAAGCCATAGGGCCAGACACGCCGCAAAAAGCGTCTTGACCGCAAACTTGAGCGCCAACGGGCTAGGCGCAAGGAAAACCTGCCAGGGAATACGCACGTGCTTATTATCGTCGAGTGATGACCGATAGGCTCACGAACGCGTCAGGAAGTTCCTTGCATCAGCCTGGACAATACCAGGCTGGTGGCTCGCTAGCCTCTTCGAACGATGCCGGCGCGCAGACACAGCGCGGCACATAACGCCACAATGGACAGCAAGGCCAGCTTAAGTCCTACTGCCTGGGCCAACAGACCGATCAGCGGAGGCCCCATGAGCAGCCCTCCATAGCCCAGGGTAGCAACAGCAGCAACGCCAACCCCCGGGTCGATGCCCGGGCGATTGCCTGCAGCGCTGAAAAGGATCGGCACAATGATCGACAGTCCCAGACCGGCCAGAGCAAACCCAATGATCGAAATGATCGCATCAGGCGCCAGCAGCGCTACAACCATCCCCAGTGTTGCCAACCCTCCAAGCGCACGAACCAGTGAGTGATCCTGAAAGCGAACACGCAGGCGATCACCAAAGAGTCGGCCAAACACCATCGTGGCGGAAAAAGCGGCATATCCCAAGGCGGATAACCCTTCGCTGGCACTCTTCACATCATGCAGAAGCAAGGCGCTCCAGTCAGCGATAGCGCCTTCGGACACAAACGAACACAACGCCATGAGTCCCAGCCCTACGACTGCCATGGGCGGCAGACGCAGACCTGAACCCTTGTGGGTACGCGCAGGCATGTGCTCATCAGGCAAAAGCCGTTTACCGCCAGGCAGCAGAAAGATAAGGGCAATCACTGCCAGTAAGAGGAAATGCCAGACAGGTGACAATGCCACCAGCGCAGCCGCCCCTAGCGCACCGACCAGGCCGCCAAGACTGTACATCCCGTGAAGAAGCGAAAGCGTCGGACGCCGAAGGGCTCGTTCGACTTCTACAGACTGCGTGTTGACCGCAACATCCATTGCGCCACTGGCCAAACCAATAAGGTACATCGCCAAGGCGAAGCTGAGCCATTGATGGGCCAGCCCGACCAAGGGAAAGGCAAGCAGGAGCAATAGCCCTCCACCAATTACAATCCGGCGGCTACCCAGCCAGCGCTGGAGAATTCCTGTCAGGGGGAACGCTGTCAAAGCACCCAGCCCCAGGCACAGCAACGCTTGCCCAAGCGTACCTTCGTCAAGTCCGGCCTGCATTTTCAAGGCCGGTATCCGCGCCATCAGACTGCCGTGTACCAGTCCATTGATAGCAAAGAAATAAGCGCAAGCCCAACGCGCAGAGCCTGCCAATGTCTTCTCAGCCATAACCACTCCAGCAAAACGAAGCCCCGCCGAAGCGGGGCTTTGTTGAATCCGGTTGACTACCGGACAACCCAGGCAGTCAGAGCCGAAGCGGTTACCAGAAGTTCATCTGGCCATCCGATCAGGCCTCGGTTTTACCCGCAGCGCCTTTGACCAGCTGCTGAAGCTCACCTTTTTCGTGCAGCTCCAGCAGGATATCGCTACCGCCTACCAGCTCACCGTTTACCCACAACTGGGGGAACGTTGGCCAATTGGCATACTTAGGCAGATTGGCCCGGATCTCAGGATTTTGCAGAATGTCCACATAGGCGAACTTCTCACCACACGCCATCAACGCTTGCGAGGCACGGGCAGAGAAACCGCACTGCGGAGCATTGGGGGAGCCTTTCATGTAAAGAAGAACAGGGTTATTGGCGATCTGTTCTTTGATCGTTTCGATGATATCCACGGTGCACCTCGCTGAATTTCAGTGCTGACCAGTGTAACGGAAAACCCAGTGAAACGCTCGGTTTTGCCTCTGGCCACCCGTCCATACAGATAGGGGCAACAGGAACAATTTACAAGCCTGATAATGGCGTGACTTGGCGCAGGAGGAGAAATTGGCGGGAGGAAGAAAGATGAACGCGGCAGTCGTTTCTCTTCGAACCGGCGAACTCCATGTCCGCCGGTTCGAGCTCATCCTTAATGGATAGAGCTGATGGTGCCTTTCTGACCAGTCACTTTGACGTTGACGGCCTTGTACACCAGGTAGTCCTGAACATCGACTTCATAACGCGGAGCAACGATTACGTCAGCACCCGAAGCCTTGACAGCCTTGTAAGCTGCAGCAGCTTTGGCCGAGGAGACTGGATCCAGTCCCAGAGCAAAACCACCTTCACCACCACCATAGGTTACGCCGTCTGCGAACTTGCTATCACCACCCAGCTTCAGCATACCGAACAGAACGTTTACGGAAGACTGGCCTGTGATTGTTTCGCCTACTTTGACGTCCGCTTTCAGACCGGTATCAACCGCGCCACCCAGAGGCAGAGCTGGCTGACTTACGTTTTGGCTGGCACAGCCAGTGAGCAGGGCCAAGGTAGAGAAGGCAGCGGCATACACTACGCGTTTCATGCAATACTCCTTTGCATACAATTTTCCAATAACCCCGTTGCGGGGTAATAACGTCGCCTCGAAAGGCGGGCGGCATAGTAGTCATTTAACAAAAATGTAACAACCGTAGCGGAACAATTTTCCAATCTTTGTGAAGTTTTACCTTTTGCGTAATAACCGGTTGCAATCCCATCTTTTCTGCCACCTCGCCAGGGATTTGCGCAAATATATAAATTACTTATAAGATCCGGCCCTTCCCTTTCCTCCGCATAGGTGCGGCAGTAGCTTTGGGTGTAGCCTGTTTTTCCTGAAGCCGGCCGGCACCCCTGGCCTGTATTCATAGGTATTGATGATGAGCGCTCGGCATTTTCTTTCGTTCATGGATTGCACACCCGATGAGCTGTTGCAGCTGATCCGCCGTGGCATCGAGCTGAAAGAATTGCGTAGTCGAGGCGTCAGCCACGAACCGTTGAAAAATCGTGTTCTTGGCATGATTTTCGAAAAGGCCTCGACCCGTACGCGTCTGTCCTTCGAGGCAGGCATGATCCAGCTAGGTGGCCAAGCCATTTTCCTGTCCCCGCGCGACACGCAGTTAGGCCGCGGTGAGCCGGTAGATGACTGTGCCCGCGTCATGTCCCGTATGCTCGATGGTGTCATGATCCGTACCTATGCCCACAGCACCCTGACGACCTTTGCGGCAAACTCCAACGTTCCGGTTATCAATGGACTGTCTGATGACCTTCATCCCTGTCAGCTGCTGGCTGATATGCAGACATTCTTCGAGCATCGCGGCAGCATTCAGGGCAAGGTCGTGGCCTGGATCGGTGACGGGAACAACATGTGCAACAGCTATATAGAAGCTGCCGAACAACTGGACTTCACCTTGCGTGTGGCCTGCCCTGAAGGCTTTGAGCCAAACGCCCGCTTCGTTAAACGTGCCGGTGACCGTATCCAGATTGTTCGTGATCCAACGGAGGCCGTAGAAGGCGCTCATCTGGTCAGCACTGACGTTTGGACATCCATGGGCCAGGAAGAGGAATCGAAAATTCGTCTGGAAACGTTCAAGGCGTATCAGGTTTCACGTGAGCTCTTGGACAAAGCCAGTCAGGACGTCGTTTTCATGCACTGCCTTCCAGCCCACCGCGGAGAAGAGATCAGTCACGACCTGCTGGAAGACCCACGCTCGGTCGTATGGGATGAAGCAGAAAACCGCCTGCATGCGCAAAAGGCATTGATGGAGTTTCTGATCCCACATACACGCAACGCATGAGCATTCTCACGCTCAGCTATCTGGCCTGCGGCTACGGTGGCAGCACGATCGTAAGCGACCTGAGCCTGTCTCTTGAGCCAGGAGAGATTGGCTGTCTGCTTGGTCCATCGGGATGCGGGAAGACCACGACGCTGCGCGCCATCGCCGGATTCGAGCCTGTCATGCAGGGCGAAATCCGTCTCGCCGATCAGGTCATTTCCCGAGCGGGGTTTACCCTGGCGCCAGAGCAGCGCGGGATCGGCATGGTCTTTCAGGACTATGCTCTTTTTCCTCACCTGAACGTACGTGACAACATCGCCTTTGGTATTCGCAAGCATCCCGAGCGCGAGCGCATCGTGGGTGAGCTGATGGCCCTGGTCAAACTGGAGCAGCTGGCCAAACGCTATCCTCATGAGCTGTCAGGTGGTCAACAGCAGCGTGTTGCCTTGGCTCGCGCCTTGGCACCATCGCCTCGTCTGTTATTGATGGATGAACCTTTTTCCAACCTGGACGTAGAGCTTCGTCGATCGCTCAGCAGCGAAGTCCGGGATATTCTGAAAGCTCGAGGCACCAGCGCCATCCTGGTGACTCATGACCAGGAAGAAGCGTTTGCGGTAAGTGACAAGGTGGGGGTTTTTCAGCATGGCCATCTTGAGCAATGGGATACACCTGGGCACCTCTATCAGACCCCTGCTACTCCCTTTGTGGCAACGTTTGTAGGCCAGGGATTTTTCATTCCGGGTCGTGCCGTCGACTCAGAATCGATCAGAACGGAACTTGGGGTTGTCAGGGCCAGGAACAAAGCGTTCGAGGAAGGCGATGAGCTTCGCGTTCTCCTTCGGCCTGACGACATCCTCTATAGCCCCGCGAGCACGTTGACCGCGCAGGTGGTCAACCAGGTATTTCTAGGTGCAAGCACCCGCTATCAACTAGCGCTTGCGTCAGGAGCACGCCTCGAAGCGTCCTTCCCAGGTTTTATTGAGCACAGTGCCGGTGAACAGATCGGAATTGCGCTCAAGAAAACGGCGCTGACAACCTTCAGCGCCACATAACGTCAATCCAGCAATAGACGACCACTGGCGACGCGACGAGCGTGACCCGCGATGCTCACGCGCTCGCCATCCAGACGGCACCAGAGTTCCCCGCCCCGCTCCGAGCACTGGTAGGCTCGCAGCATCCGCTTCGCCAGGCGACGAGACCAATAGGGAATAAGGCTACAATGAGCCGAGCCAGTCACCGGGTCCTCATTGATGCCAATACCAGGCGCAAAGAAACGGGACACGAAATCATACCGCTCACCTCGAGCGGTGATAATAACACCCGGCCAACGCAGACGTGCCAGAGCCGCAAAGTCAGGCTTGCAGTTGCGCACCGCCTCTTCCGACTCCAGGAGAACCAGTAGCTTATCTGCGCCCAGTACATCGACCGGACTAACGCCTAATGCACGCTCCAGCTCTGGTGTGGAACCGATCTCACTTGGAATTTGTGCGGGAAAATCCAGCGCCAGAAGCCCATCCTCTTCCTTATAGGCACGCAAGGTGCCGGAGCGGGAAATGAATTCGATCTTTTCTCCCGCTTCCTCATAAACAGTAAACAGTACATGAGCCGCTGCCAGCGTCGCATGGCCACACAACGGTATTTCAACCTTTGGGGTAAACCACCGAATGCGCCAGACATCACCCTCCCGACGGATAAAGGCCGTTTCCGCCAGATTATGCTCAGCGGCAATCTTCTGCATCAGATCGTCCGGCAACCATGCATCGAGACGGTAGACCATCGCTGGATTACCCGCGAACGGACGATCAGCGAAGGCATCGATTTGGTGAAAGTCGAGTTGCATGGTTTGCTCCATCTTTTCTTTTGAGTTCTTCGTACAGCATGAGCGAAACGTGCCTACGTCACAATGTACAGTTCACCAGCTATGACAGTTAAACTGGTCCGGCAACTCGCTCTGTGTAGGATCTCTCGGATCATCGGCACTCTTGTCACCAACCGCTACGGGCACACTCAAAGCCCGCTGTAATAGCGAGCAGCCAGATAGCGATCAAGGGAAAACACCAGAGCGGCAATAATTGACCATAGCGCAGTGAATCGATTGGTCAACTTAGTTGAAAGGACTTCCTTTGCCCGCTACCCGTACGAGCGGAGAACCTGCACATTACTCCCGTGCAATCTCGGCAAACTGCCCTGCGGTCAGGCTAGCCAGCGCCTGGGCAGACAGCTCCACTTCAAGGCCACGTCTGCCTGCACTAACATAAATGGTAGGAAACCGCTCGGCACTGCTGTCAATGAACGTTCTCAAGCGTTTTTTCTGCCCCAACGGGCTGATTCCGCCTACCAGGTAGCCGGTAGCACGTTGGGCTACCTGAGGATTCGCCATGTCTGCCTTTTTGACAGACGCCGCATGGGCCAAGGCTTTCAGGTCAAGACTGCCACCTACCGGAACGATAGCCACCAGCAACTCCTCCTTCTCGGTAGCGGCCAACAATGTTTTGAACACCCGGACGGGTTCAAGTCCAAGCTTGTCTGCCGCCTCAAGTCCATACGAAGCGGCTTTGGGATCGTGTACATAACTGAGTACGCGATGCTCTATCTTGTACTTTTTGAGCAGGTTTATCGCTGGTGTCATGCCATTGTCCTTGTGGCTTTATGATCCAGTTTGTCTCTGCCTTTGCAGCCTGTAAAGCCTTGTAATGCCTTACTTGGGGCGTCCCTCAAGCGTGACCTGAAACACGCCTTATAAAGTTCCTTTTCAAACAAGTGTTTTGCCTGTCATAAAATATCCTGCTTCGCTCATCACAATTTTCTATGGGGATGAAAGAAGAACCTTTGACAACGTTCGATTTTGAAACTAACTTTTCGTTTCCGAAAGGATGTAGTTTCACTTTTTTTCTACTACCGCAATAAATACAACAATCAAGAGGCTCCTCGTATGAGTACTCCACTAATGCCCACCCTACGTGGGCAATGCATTGCCGAGTTTTTGGGAACAGGATTATTCATTTTCTTCGGAACCGGTTGCGTCGCTGCCATGAAGGTTGGCGGAGCTACTCTGGGGCTCTGGGAAATCAGCATCATATGGGGCATTGCGGTCAGCATGGGGGTTTACTTGAGCGCTGGCGTGTCGGGTGCACATCTGAGCCCTGCCGTTACCATTGCGCTTTGGCTGTTTGGCGGCTTCGAGCGTAGGAAGGTCCCGCTCTACATCATTTCGCAGATCGCAGGCGCTTTTTGTGGCGCCGCGCTGGTATACGGCCTGTATAACAGCCTCTTTTTCGAATACGAACAGGCTCACAATATGGTACGCGGTAGCGTAGCCAGCCTTGAGCTTGCGGGTGTGTTCTCCACCTATCCGAACGCAGCCCTGTCTGTTGGTCAGGCGTTCCTGGTCGAGATGGTCATTACCGCCATCCTGCTGGCCGTGATCATGGCCTTGACCGACGATGGCAATGGTCTTCCGCGCGGCCCGCTGGCCCCGCTTCTAATTGGTTTGCTTGTTGCTGTGATCGGTGGATCTATGGGCCCGCTGACAGGCTTCGCTATGAATCCGGCTCGTGACCTGGGTCCTAAACTTATGACTTTCCTGGCTGGCTGGGGTGATGTAGCCCTGACCGGTGGCCGCGATATACCCTATTTCCTGGTACCGATCTTCGCGCCCATCCTGGGTGCCTGCCTGGGTGCCGCTGCTTACAAGGCGCTCATCTGCCGTCACCTGCCCAGTCTTGGCTCAGCAGCGTGCGACATTCCAGTCAAAGAAACCTCAGTTGAAACGAATAAGAAAGACGCTGCCGCTCAGCCCAAGATCAGCGCATCACAGGCTCAATAATAAGGATTTCCATCATGTCTAATAACAAGCATTACATCGTGGCCCTGGACCAGGGCACCACCAGCTCCCGCGCCATCGTGCTGGATCGTAACGCCAATGTGGTGAGCATTGCTCAGCGTGAATTCGCACAGATCTATCCGCAAGCCGGCTGGGTCGAGCATGACCCGATGGAAATCTGGGCCACCCAGAGCGCTACCTTCGTGGAGGCCCTGGCTCATGCAGGCATTAGCCATGACGATGTAGCCGCCATCGGTATTACCAACCAGCGCGAAACCGCCATCGTCTGGGACAAGACCACAGGCCGCCCGATTTACAATGCCATCGTATGGCAAAGCCGCCAAAGCACAGAGATCTGCAATCAGCTCAAGCGTGACGGCATGGAAGAACATATCCGCCGCACGACCGGACTGGTCATCGACCCCTACTTTTCCGGTACCAAGATCAAGTGGATCCTGGACCACGTGGAGGGCAGCCGTGAGCGCGCCCGCCGTGGCGAGCTGCTGTTCGGTACTGTCGATACGTGGCTGATCTGGAAGATGACCCAGGGCAAGGTCCATGTCACCGACTACACCAATGCCTCACGCACCCTGATTTTCGATATCCATAAGCGTGACTGGGATCCCGTGATGCTTGAAGCACTGGATATCCCTCGCGAAATGCTGCCGGTGGTTCGCTCCTCCTCCGAAGTCTACGGCTATGCCACTCTGGGCAGCAGCCAGGAAACCGGCATTCCGATCGCAGGGATTGCAGGTGACCAGCAAGCCGCCCTGTTTGGCCAGATGTGTGTAGAGCCGGGCCAAGCTAAGAATACCTATGGCACCGGCTGCTTCCTGCTGATGAACACTGGTGAGAAAGCAGTGCAGTCCCAGCATGGTTTGCTAACCACTATTGCCTGCGGACCGCGTGGTGAAGTGAATTACGCACTGGAAGGCGCCATCTTTAATGGTGGCTCTACCGTTCAGTGGCTGCGCGATGAGCTCAAGGTCATTAATGAGTCCCTAGACTCCGAGTACTTCGCCACCAAGGTAAAAGACAGCAATGGCATCTATCTGGTACCGGCCTTTACCGGCCTGGGCGCTCCCTACTGGGATCCCTATGCCCGCGGTGCACTGTTTGGCCTGACCCGTGGCGTCAAGGTTGAGCATCTGATCCGTGCGGCCCTAGAGTCGATTGCTTATCAGACTCGCGACGTACTGGATGCCATGCAGCAGGATGCAGGCGAGCGTCTACGCTCGCTACGTGTGGATGGCGGTGCCGTCGCAAACAACTTCCTCATGCAGTTCCAGGCCGACCTTCTGGGCACCTGCGTAGAGCGCCCCGAAATGAAGGAAACCACTGCCCTTGGTGCAGCGTATCTGGCTGGCTTGGCCACCGGCTTCTGGAGCAGCCTGGACGAACTACGCAACAAGAGCACCATCGAGCGTGTGTTCGAGCCCACCTGTGATGGTGACCATCGCGAGGAGCTTTACAAGGGCTGGAAGAAAGCTGTCGAGCGTACTCGCGGCTGGGCGCAGGACTGATGTCATTGGACGGGGCGACTGGGAAGTCGCCCTTTTCACATCAGGACGATGAAGTTGATGCACTGAACTGGCGCCCGGCGCCTCGCTACGGCATTCTTCCTGTCAAACCACCGTTGAAGGAAGATTGCATGAGCCTGGCGCCCCGTCAGCAGAACATCCTGGACCTTGTCCGCGAGCGTGGCTATGTCAGCATCGAGGAGCTTGCCCAGTATTTCACCGTAACCCCCCAGACGATTCGTCGAGACATCAACCAGCTGGCCGAAAGCGGTTTGCTGCGTCGTTATCACGGTGGTGCCGCCCATGACTCCAGCGTAGAAAATACGGCTTACACCATGCGTGCTGGACAAATGCGTGATGAGAAGCGTCGTATCGCGGAGGCCGTTGCAGCACAGGTCCCGGATCATGCCTCATTATTCATTAACATCGGTACGACGACCGAAGCGATCGCTCACGCGCTGCTCAATCACCGTAGCCTGAAGATCATTACGAACAACCTCCATGTTGCGAACATCCTTAGCGCAAAAGAGGACTTCGAAGTCCTGATTGCAGGTGGCAGCGTACGCAGTGACGGCGGCGTGGTAGGCCAGGCGACGGCTGACTTCATCAAGCAATTCAAAGTGGACTACGCGCTGGTTGGCATCAGCGGCATCGATGAAGACGGCACTCTGCTGGATTTCAATTATCAGGAGGTTCGCGTTTCACAGGCCATTTTCGAAAACGCACGCAAGGTCTTTCTAGCAGCCGACTCCAGCAAATTCGGACGCAGCGCCATGATTCGCCTGGGCTCGCTCGAGCAGATCGACGTGCTCTTTACCGAGTCTCAACCAGACGAAGCCTTTACCCGGCTGCTCTCTCAATTCAAAGTCCGTCTTGAAATCGCCTGACCAGAGTGTCAGGCCTTTCACATTTCATTCATTTAAGTTCGTTTATTTTCCTTTTAGAGTTTTTTTATCGGTTTACGACTGGCGCAAGGCAACTCTTTTGTCTACGATTGTTCGAATACGAACATTGATGTTCGTTTATAACAGGAGACGCCCATGCCTCAGTCCACTTTGCTCGGGACGCCGCCCCTTTCCGAGATCTACGACATCGCCGTGATCGGCGGTGGTATCAATGGTGTTGGTATTGCAGCCGATGCCGCAGGCCGTAATTTGTCCGTCTTTCTCTGCGAACGTGACGACCTGGCGAGACATACCTCCTCGGCTAGCAGCAAGCTGATTCATGGTGGCCTGCGTTATCTCGAACATTACGAATTTCGACTGGTACGCGAAGCGTTGGCCGAACGCGAGGTACTGCTGGCCAAGGCTCCGCATATCGTCAAGCCCATGCGCTTCGTCCTGCCGCACCGGCCACATCTGCGTCCGGCCTGGATGATTCGTGCAGGGCTCTTCCTTTATGACCACCTGGGCAAGCGTGAAAAGCTCCCCGCCTCCCGTGGTCTTCGGTTCGGTTCCGATAGCCCTCTGGTCAGTGATATCAACCAGGGTTTCGAGTATTCGGACTGCTGGGTAGACGATGCACGCCTCGTTGTACTCAACGCCATGGCTGCCCGCGAGCGTGGTGCCCATATTCATACCCGCACCACCTGCACAAGCGCCCATCGCGCCAACAAACTGTGGCACCTGACCCTTCAGCGTGAAGACGGCAGTACCTTCTCGATTAAGGCAAAAGCCCTGGTCAATGCGGCAGGTCCATGGGTTGCCCAGATCGTTCGCGAAAACATCAAAGAGCGCTCGCCCTATGGTATTCGACTGATTCAAGGCAGCCACATCGTCGTGCCCAAGCTATATGAAGGCGATCATGCCTACATCATGCAGAACGAAGATCGTCGGATTGTCTTTGCGATTCCGTACCTGGGCCGTTACACCATGATTGGTACCACGGATCGTGAGTACAAAGGTGATCCAGCCAACGTACAGATTACCGAGCAGGAAACTGACTACATCCTGGGTGTGGCAAACGCACACTTCCGCCACAAGCTGACCCGCAGTGACGTCCTGCATACGTTCTCGGGTGTACGCCCCCTGTGTGATGACGAGTCAGACAATCCTTCAGCCATTACTCGTGACTACACCCTGTCATTGTCGGCTCCTGAAAACGATGCGCCTTTGCTGTCGGTCTTTGGTGGAAAACTGACCACGTACCGCAAGCTGGCCGAGTCGGCCATGCAGCAGTTGCAGCCGTTCTTTAAGACGATGGGACAGCCTTGGACAGCCAAGGCTACGCTACCGGGCGGAGAAGACATGACGACGCCTGAAGCACTGGCCAAACAGTTACAGGCACAGGTCAAGGATTTGCCAGCAGCACTTGCCCAGCGCTGGTCAACCACCTATGGCAACCGCACGCGCAAGCTATTGGAAGGCGTCACGCAGATGACCGACCTAGGCGAATGCCTGGGGGCGGACCTGTATGCGCGTGAAGTGGATTATCTCCATGCTTACGAATGGGCCAACGCGGCAGACGACATACTCTGGCGCCGGACCAAGCTGGGCCTTGAGTTTACCCCTGGTGACAAGACCAAGCTGGAAACCTATCTAGGCAGTCTGGATATCCGCAAGGCCAGTCACGCGGCAGCGTAATGGATACGTGAATGAAACTGGCCGAATCATGAGCCAGTTTCATTCATGCCCTCCTTGGCTTGGAAATCATTCATAATGGATACCTGCTGCACTCATCAGGATCCAGGCCATGCTCGAACTTCGTCACTTGAAAACGCTACACGCACTGCGTGAGGCTGACAGCCTTGTCGAAGCTGCCGAACGTCTTCATCTGACCCAATCTGCACTGTCTCATCAGTTCAAGGAGCTTGAAGAGCGCCTTGGCCTGAGTCTGTTCGTCCGCAAGACCAAGCCAGTGCGCTTTACCAGTGCCGGCCTGCGTCTCCTGCAATTGGCCGATGCGGTATTGCCTCAGCTTCGCAGTGCGGAACGTGACCTGTCACGCTTTGCTGGCGGCACTGCCGGGCGCCTCAACATTGCCATTGAATGCCATAGCTGCTTTCAGTGGCTGATGCCTACCATTGATCAGTTTCGTGATTCCTGGGCTGAAGTGGAGATGGATCTCGCCTCGGGTTTTTCATTCGCCCCGCTGCCAGCCCTGGCACGTGGCGATCTTGACCTTGTCGTTACGTCAGACCCGATTGATCTCACCGGCATCACTTACATTCCGCTTTTCACTTATGAAGCACAGCTAGCCATGGCCAACCAGCATCCCTTAGCTGGCAAGCCTTACATCGTGCCTGAGGATCTGGCTGAAGAAACGCAGATCACCTATCCGGTCGATCGTGAGCGTCTGGACATCTTCAGGCAATTTCTCGACCCGGCCGGCGTCGAACCCGCTGGAATACGTACGGCAGAGCTGACGGTCATGATGCTGCAGTTGGTAGCATCTGGCCGGGGCGTATGTTGTCTTCCTAACTGGGCGCTCCATGAGTACAGCTCGCGCGGCTACGTGACCGCGAAGCGTCTGGGTGAGAAAGGCTTGTATGCCACACTGTATGCCGGTATTCGAGAGGACATGCTGGAAGCTCCCTTCATGCAGGACTTTTTACTAACAGCCAAGGACACATCCTTCGCTACGCTTGAAGGCGTCAGTGCGGCACGTTAGGGATCAATCTGACCGCTCCGTCAGTCGCCGGTACAGGTACGCCCCAAACACTAGCGCCGCAGCACTGGTTGCTGCCACGACCATGCGCTCATCAGGACGACGCCATCCTCCATCGACACTGCGATTGCCACTGGGAGGGCTGAACAGATTGCCCGAGGAGTGCTCTACTGGCTCCATTCGACTCAAGGCGCGATCCATAAAGATCCGGGACAGCCGAGCATAGCCAGGCACCAGCGCATGGGCTGCACGAAGTACTGTGGCGGCTTGTCCTACCGTCGTAGACTTGCGTGGATAACGCGCCATGGAGAGGATGGCTCTAGCGACCTTCCGGGCATCATAAACAGGTGGCGTCGGCTTTATTGTCCTTCCACTGTAATTACCGCCGTCTCGCAGCCCTGGCGTATCGATGAACGCGGGGTAAACATCGCAGACATGAATATCGGACCAGCGCGTAAGCTCGCCTCTCAAGGCTTCGGTAAACCCTCTTAGGCCTGACTTGGCAGCCGAATAGGCCGCTGCATAGGGAAGCGGTACCCAGCTGCCTACCGATAAGGTATTGATCAAAACCCCCGACCCTTGCCGTTTGAAAACCGGCACAACGGCGTAGGCGCCACGCAGATAGCCTAGAAGGTCGGTCTGCACGACGCGTTCATGGGCCTCAAAAGGCGTCTCATCAAACTTGCCTACCGCACCAATACCCGCATTGTTGACCCAGATATCAATCTGTCCGTGTCCAAATTCCAGCGCACGCTCGGCCAATTGCGAGACTGACTCCATCAACGTGACATCCGTAGTCACACCAATCGCCCGGCCTCCGAGGAGAAGACACTCGGCAACCGTGTCGTCTAATGCCGCCTTATCTCGAGCAGCCAATACCAGGCAAGCCCCCTGTTGTGCAAACGCCTGAGCGGTGGCCCGACCAATCCCGCTGGAAGCGCCAGTAATGACCACAATGGCGCTATCTAGATTGCGTGCTTTCATCAGATATCCTCTTTTGCTTTTTCAAGCTGATTAAAAGAGGACCCCGCTTACCGCCAGCCATTCCTTCATTCAGACATAAAAAAGCCCTCAAAATCATGAGGGCTTTTTTTCAGTGAGGCCGGATTACTGGGAAGACTTGCTTCCGCCCGGAAACCCTGCGAAACGCTTGTTGAAGCTAGAGACGCGACCCTCGCTTTTCAACTGGCGCTGCTCACCGGTATAGATTGGATGCGAAGCACTGGACACGTCCAATGCCACATAGGGATAGGTCTTGCCTTCAAATTCCTGGGTACGATCAGTCTGTGCCGTAGAGCCGATCAGGAAGTAATGATCTGCCGTGGTGTCATGGAAAAGCACTGGCCGATAGTTAGGATGAATATTCGGTTTCATGGTACCTCCTGGATACTCGGTTGGACTCTACATCGAGCCGCTTCGTTACATTATAACGATACATTACCAATATAAGGTCTTGGCGGTGGCTTTCAACCCTTACCAGCAGATTAATTTCACTAAGGTCTGAAAACGGTACCCAGTCCCCGTAATAGCCTGTTGCCTTGAGTCATTCGGGCGGAAAAATGCAACTTACCCCCACAAATGCTTGTCGTTTCCCTGTGGAGCAATACCTCCCCACCCCAACGGAGCAACCGGTAAGGAACTATGTGCGGTATAGCTGGAGAATTACGTTTCGATAATCGTCCCGTCACCCTGGCCACGCTGGAACGGGTCACCCATCGCCTCGCTCAACGCGGCCCCGACGCCTGGGGCTTTCATAGCCAAGGCCCTGTTGCGCTAGGCCACCGACGCCTGAAAATCATGGATCTGGCAGAAGCCTCTGGTCAGCCCATGATTGACTCGGACACGGGCCTGTCGATGGTTTTCAACGGCGCCATCTACAACTACCTAGAGCTACGCAGCGAGCTGGAGGCCAAGGGTTATCGCTTCCATTCTGGCGGCGATACCGAAATTCTGCTCAAGGCCTATCACGCCTGGGGCAAGGAGATGCTGCCCAAACTCAACGGCATGTTCGTCTTCGCTATTTGGGATCGCGATAAGCAGCAAATGTTCATTGCACGCGATCGCCTGGGCATCAAGCCCTTGTACCTGAGCCAGACCAATGAACGCCTGCGCTTTGCATCAAGCCTGCCCGCCCTGCTTGAAGCAGATGATATCGATACCTCTCTCGATCCCGTCGCGCTGAACTACTACCTCAACTTCCATGCTGTTGTACCAGCGCCCCGCACCATCCTGAACGGCGTAAAAAAGATGCCGCCAGCCACCTGGATGGTCATTGACGCCAACGGCAAAACCGAACAGCAAACCTGGTGGACGCTGAATTACGGCCCAACTGCCGATGAAGCCAACTACACCATGGAAGACTGGAGCGGCGAAGTCCTGAACAGCTTGCGCGATGCTGTCTCGATTCGACAGCGGGCAGCCCGCGATGTAGGTGTGCTGCTGTCTGGCGGTGTGGACTCAAGCCTGCTGGTGGGCTTGCTGCACGAGTCCGGGGTACGCGATCTGCTGACCTTCTCCATCGGGTTTGAAGATGCAGGTGGAGAGCGTGGGGATGAGTTTCAGTATTCAGACCTGATCGCTCAACGCTACGGTACACGGCATCACAGGCTGCGCATCAACGAATCTGAAATCATTGAGCAATTGCCCGCCGCGTTCAGAGCCATGAGCGAGCCGATGGTAAGCCATGACTGTATCGCCTTCTACCTCCTGTCGCGTGAAGTGTCCAAGCATTGCAAGGTTGTACAGAGCGGCCAGGGTGCGGACGAGCTTTTTGCAGGCTACCACTGGTATCCACAGGTTGATGGTGCGGCAGATCCGTTTACAGCTTACCGAGCCGCCTTCTTCGATCGTGACTATGCCGAATACGCAGCTACTGTTCAGGACAGCCGCCGTCTGGATCATGACGCTGCAGGTGATTTCGTTCGTCAGCACTTTGCACAACCCGGCGCAGTAGCTGGCGTTGATAAGGCGCTACGCCTGGACAGCACTGTGATGCTGGTAGACGACCCGGTCAAACGAGTCGACAACATGACCATGGCATGGGGCCTAGAAGCGCGTGTTCCTTTCCTTGACTATAAGCTGGCGGAACTGTCTGCCCGTATTCCGGCGCAGTTCAAGCTGGGAGGCGGCGGCAAACACGTCCTCAAGGAAGCAGCTCGCAAGGTGATTCCGGCAGAAGTCATTGACCGCCCCAAAGGCTATTTCCCGGTACCGGGCCTGAAGCATCTGCAAGGTAATACCCTGACCTGGGTACGTGAGTTGCTGCTTGATCCCAGCCAGGATCGCCAGCTATTCAATACTGCAGAAATCGATCGACTCCTGAAGAACCCTGACGACCAGATTACACCGCTACGGGGCTCCAAGCTCTGGCAGCTCGCCGCCCTTAATTTGTGGCTGAGTGAACATGGCCTATAAGTGTTGGAGTATTGCACGATGAAAGCCGCCTACTATAACAATCAGCGTCTTCAAAGGGCTCAGACGCCCAATTATGAGCGTCTACAGGCCCAGATGACTGGGGCTGAACGGGCTACGTGCCAATCCGTTTGCTTGCATTGCGGATGGGGTCGAATTCTAATCGGCCATACGTTCTCCGACGCATCGGTATTGGCTAAGGAACTTCTCAAGGAAGAGGCCGGCGAGCGAGACATCGCCCTATACGTGGCTGCGCCTCAGCAGGTACTGGCCTATGCACCGCAACAGCTTTTCCTGGATCCATCCGACACGTTGCGGCTGTGGTTCACCGACTACCGCCCCGCACATGCGCCCTTCCGCGGCTTTCGTATTCGCCGGGCCTTTAGCGAAAGCGACTGGAGCGAGATCAATCGTCTCTACCAGACACGCCATATGCTTCCCGTGGATATCGAAAAACTCACGCCCCGACACAAGGGTGGGCCGGTCTACTGGCTGGCAGAAGATCAGGACACGGGCGCCATTATCGGCTCGGTCATGGGGCTGAACCACGCTAAGGCATTCAACGATCCTGAGGGTGGTTCAAGTCTCTGGTGTCTGGCCGTAGCGCCTGACTGTCCTCGCCCGGGCGTGGGAGAAGCTCTGGTTCGTCACCTGATTGAGCACTACGCCAGCCGCGGCCTGGCGTTCCTGGACCTGTCGGTCATGCATGACAACAGTCAAGCCAAGCGTCTTTACGACAAGCTGGGCTTTCGGGAACTCCAGACCTTTACCGTCAAGCGCAAGAACGCAATCAACCAGACCCTTTTCCTCGGCCCTGGTCCTGAAGCAGGGCTTAATCCCTATGCCAAGATCATCGTAGATGAGGCTCAACGCCGCGGGATCGATGTACAAGTAGATAATGCCCAGGCTGGTCTTTTCACCCTCATACAGGGGGGCCGCCGAATCCGCTGCCGCGAATCACTGTCGGACCTGACCAGCGCTGTCACCATGACACTTTGTCAGGATAAGACCCTCACAATCCGGACACTCAAGGAAGCAGGATTACGGGTTCCTGATCAGTGTCTAGCCAGTGAAGATGAAGAAAACGAAACGTTTCTTGCCAAGCACGGCACCCTGGTTGTAAAGCCGGTCAACGGTGAGCAGGGCAAAGGCGTCGCCGTGGATGTACGTGATCCTGATCACCTGAAAGCCGCGATTGCCCAAGCTCGTCGCTACGACGATAACGTGCTGCTCGAAAGCTACCATGCAGGCCTTGACCTGCGCATTGTTGTCATTGGTCATGAAGTCGTGGCGGCCGCTATACGGCGTCCTGCCGAGGTCATTGGTGACGGCCGTCGAAACATTCATGAGTTGATCGAACACCAGAGCCGCCGCCGCCAGGCAGCAACCGGAGGCGAAAGTCGGATACCTCTGGATGAAGAAACCGAGCGCGCGATCAAGTCTGCCGGCTACGGTTATGACACGGTCCTGCCAGAAGGCACCCGCCTGTTTGTCCGCAAGACAGCAAATCTTCATACCGGGGGCACGCTGGAAGATGTTACCGATATTCTTCACCCAGAACTGGCGCAGGCCGCAGTAGCCGCTGCCAAGGCCTTGGATATCCCAGTGACAGGCATGGATCTATTGGTACCGGCTGCTGATCAAAGTGAATACGTAATCATTGAAGCCAATGAGCGGCCAGGCTTGGCCAACCATGAACCCCGCCCTACGGCGGAACGCTTCATTGATCTGTTGTTTCCCCTGTCTCGAGAGGTGCCCGCTTGAATAAGCTGCCGACACCGGATCTGGATTATCTGCGCCGTGTCCTGCTGGAAATGCTCGCCATTCCAAGTCCGACAGGCTTTACAGACACAATCGTCATGTACGTGGCCGAGCGCTTGAGTGAAATCGGCATTCCCTACGAGCTGACACGACGAGGGACGATTCGCGCCACACTAAAAGGACGTAAAGAAAGCCCCGACCGAGCGGTTTCCGCTCACTTGGATACGATCGGTGCCATCGTCAGGGAAATCAAGGATAACGGCCGTCTGAGCCTGGCGGCGGTAGGCCATTGGTCCAGCCGTTTTGCCGAAGGAAGTCGGGTCAGTATCTTTACCGACAACGGAACCCTACGTGGCAGTGTACTACCCCTGCTCGCCTCTGGGCATGCCTTCAATACCGAAGTCGACAAGATGCCCGTCAGCTGGGATCACATCGAGCTACGTCTAGACGCTACCACCAAAAGCCGTTCAGAGACGGAATACCTGGGTGTACGTGTAGGAGACTTCGTAGCTTTTGATCCGCTACCAGAGTTCACGGAGAGCGGTTACATCAGCGCTCGTCACCTGGATGACAAAGCAGGTGTAGCCGCTCTGCTAACGGCGCTCAAGATGATTCAGGAAGCCGGTATCGTTCCCCCCATAGACTGCCACCCTCTCTTTACCATCACGGAAGAAGTAGGGTCTGGCGCGGCGGGTGCACTGCCTTGGGATGTCAGTGAGTTTGTCGGTATCGATATCGCTCCGGTTGCTCCCGGGCAACAGTCCGATGAGCATCGGGTCAGTGTCGCCCTACAGGACTCAAGCGGCCCTTACGATTATCACTTGTCACGCCATCTGCTGCGTATTGCAGAGCGAAACAGCATTCCGGTCAGGCGTGACCTGTTCCGCTATTACTACAGCGATGCCCACTCCGCTATCAATGCAGGGCATGACATTCGGATTGCGCTTCTGGCGTTTGGCTGTGATGCCACCCACGGCTATGAGCGGACGCACATTGTCAGTCTGGCAGCACTAAGCCAGCTCTTGGTGGGTTATATGACCAGCCCGCCCGTGTTCGATAGCGACGCAGCGCCAGCAGATAATTCCGTTGACCGCTTTACGCATCAGCTCGATTTGGAAGAGACGCATCAGGACAACCAGACGCATCTGCCTCACATTGAGGAATTAATCAAAGAGGGCGGGAAAACATAGGGACCGATAACGCCGCCCCGCTGGGCGGCGTCCTCTCGCCAACTGGCCAAGCTGTACGTTAGCATCGCTGCCCGCTTCAGGAACTGCCGCCATGCTCATACCCTACGACATGCTCAACCCCGATACGCTAGGCAACCTTCTCGAAGACTTCGTTACGCGAGAAGGAACGGATAACGGTGATGAAACACTTCTGGAGACGCGTGTAGCACGTGCACGTCGGGCGCTGGAAAATGGGGAAGCCGTTATCGTATTCGAGCCAGATAGCGGCCAGTGCCAGCTGATGCTCAGACGGGACGTTCCCAAGGAATGGCTAAACACTCCAGATGAAGAGGCACTTTCCTGACAGGCTTGAATATTCAGTGCACTGACAATTTCGGCCCTATTACCAATACCGTCACGCCCAGCAGACACAGTGCAGCCCCTGCCAGATCGGTCCAGGCGGGTCTGGTTTTTTCAACCAGGCCCAACCAAGCCAGCGATGCCACGATATAGATCCCACCGTAAGCAGCATAGGCTCTGCCAGCGTAAGCCGCCTCCACACGTGTAAGCACAAGCGCAAACAGGGTAAGCGATAAAAGCCCTGGGAGCAGCCACAGCGGACTCTTGCCCAGTCTTAGCCATAACCAGAATGTGTAGCAGCCGGCGATCTCAAAACAGGCAGCCAAGGCGAACCAGAAATAATTAAGCATGATATTTACACTTAGCCGTCCTGGCGGAACGGCAATGCGTCTGTAGCGGCCTGCGCATAACGCTTGATGCCTTCGCGCTCCTGATCCAGGAACCCGCTCACGGCCTCACGAAGCCCAGGGTGTACCAGATAGTGCCATGAATGGGTAAAGACCGGCTCAAACCCCCGAACCAGCTTGTGCTCTCCTTGCGCGCCCGCATCAAAGCGGGTCAGCCCTTCACTAATGGCATGATCAATCCCTTGATAGAAACATGTCTCAAAATGCAGCCGGTCAAACTCGGCCAGACAGCCCCAGTAACGTCCGTAAAGAGTCTTTTCATCGCACAGGTAAAATGCCATAGCCACAGGTCGGTTCTCCTGACGAGCCAGGACAACGCGAATGGCCTCAGGCATGCGCTCAGCCAGTTCGCTGAAGAACTCACGGGTCAGGTAGGGATCCTGCCCTCTTACGGCGTACGTATTGGCATAACAGGCATAGACAAAATCCCATTCCTGCTCAGTAAGCGACCCGCCCTCTCGCCATTCAAAATCGATACCTTGCCCTGCAACTTGCTCACGCTCCTTGCGAAGCTGCTTGCGCTTACGTGACGCCAGCGCATCCAGGAAGTCCTGGAAATCCCGATACCCTCTGTTGTGCCAATGAAACTGACACCCAAGCCGTTCGAGCCAGCCTTCCCGATCAGTCAACAAGTGATCTGTCGCTTCGTTGGTAAAATTGACATGCAGACTCGAAAGTCCGCGGCCCTCCAGCTTGCTGGTCACTACATGCAGTAGCTCCTCACAAGCTGTACGCTCCCCTAGCAGACGAGCGCCTCCTACCGGGGAAAAGGGAACAGCGGCAAGAAGCTTCGGGTAATAATCAATACCCGCACGGTGGCAGGCATCAGCCCAGGCCCAGTCAAATACGTACTCTCCATAGGAGTGGTACTTTATGTAGGCGGGCATGGCCGCTCTCAACGTACCCTCTAGATCACGCACAATATAGTGCGCAGGCTTCCAGCCCGTACGACGACCTACGCTTCCACTGATCTCCAGAGCATGTAGAAATTCATGCCGCATAAACGGCTGGTTATCCGGTAACAGCGCATTCCACGCCTGCGCAGGCAGCTCGGACAGGTTATCTAGCCGCTCGATAATCACTGATATCCCCTGTTGATTCACTGGCCTATCGGGCAAGACCTGATTCGAATAGTGACCTATTGTTTAGTCTGCTTAAACAGGTTTATTCGTCAGTCAGCCTCGTACGGCTGATATGACCGCTAAAAGGACAAAATTGCAGGCGAAAAAAAACCGCCTATAAAGGCGGTTTAATAAAGATGGCGTCCCCTAGGGGACTCGAACCCCTGTTACCGCCGTGAAAGGGCGGTGTCCTAGGCCACTAGACGAAGGGGACAAAACCTTCGATTGAAACCAGCACTTGCTGGCCCTAGAAATTTGGTGGAGCTAGACGGGATCGAACCGTCGACCTCTTGCATGCCATGCAAGCGCTCTCCCAGCTGAGCTATAGCCCCGTAACACAGTGCCACTTTAAACAAGTAGCTATATATGGCGTCCCCTAGGGGACTCGAACCCCTGTTACCGCCGTGAAAGGGCGGTGTCCTAGGCCACTAGACGAAGGGGACGAAACCTTCGATTAAAACCAGCCATTGGCTGATTCTGGGAATTTGGTGGAGCTAGACGGGATCGAACCGTCGACCTCTTGCATGCCATGCAAGCGCTCTCCCAGCTGAGCTATAGCCCCGTCGCTAAGACGGTGCGAATCTTAAGAGGCCCCGGTGTTTGTGTCAACGATATTTATGCATTCTTTTAAAATATTTTGCTGAATACACAAATACTTATGATCGAACCGGCTCTTTACGAAGCTCGCCCTGTCTATGCGTATATCCATATAGATCGGACAGAAACGGCATTTCTTTAGCTCATAAAAAAGCCCCGACAAGCGGGGCAAAAAGAACTAATGAACTTGCGCTAGCCCGTCAGCAGCGCGCTGACAGTCAGGTGAGCTATTTACCTCAGCTGCATGACAGGCTGATGACGCCGCCTGCCGCGCTGATGCTCAGCGCTTGCGTAGCACCACGGAGCCAATGGAGTAACCAGCGCCGAAGGAGCTGAGTACTCCAAGGTCACCTGCCGTCAGGTCATCCTGATTCAGGTGAAGCGCAATCACCGAGCCCGCAGAGCTGGTATTGGCATAGGTATCCAGAATGACAGGCGCTTCATCTGGCTTAGCGTCACGCCCAAGCAGCTTTCGGACGATCAACTGATTCATATTCAGATTGGCCTGGTGTAACCAAAACCGCCGCACCTGCTCGACCGGAATGTTCAGTTCAGCCAGATGCTCGGCGATCAAATCGGCCACCATGGGGCATACTTCCTTGAATACCTTGCGCCCTTCCTGAACAAACAACTTATCCGGATTACTCATCCCCTCTTCCGCAGCGCGGTTGAGAAAACCAAAATTGTTACGGATATTGTTGGAGAACTGAGTCAGCAGCTTGGTCCCCAGAATATCGAACTGATGAGGAGACGCTGCCAGATCAGCCCGCTCGATGATCATGGCGGTAGCCGCATCGCCAAAAATGAAGTGACTATCTCGGTCTCTGAAATTCAAATGACCGGTACAGATTTCGGGATCCACCAGCAAAATCGCGCGAGCCTGCCCGAGTTGTACGCTATTGGCAGCTGTCTGCAGTCCAAACGTAGCCGATGAGCATGCCACGTTCATATCAAAACCAAATCCATTGATGCCAAGCGCCGCCTGCACTTCAATGGCGACCGCAGGATAAGGTCGTTGCAGGTTGGAGCAGGCTACGATAACCCCATCAATGTCTGCTGGCGTCTTCCCTGCTCGCTCCAAGGCTTCCCGCGCCGCGCTCACGCTCATCTCACACAGTACAGACCATTGATCATTACTGCGCTCAGGAATACGAGGCACCATGCGGACAGGATCTAGAATCCCATCCTTGTCAATGACATAACGGCTCTTGATTCCTGACGCCTTTTCAATAAAGGCCGAGCTGGATTCCTGCTTGGCCTCTTGCTCGCCTCGTGCTATCGCGTCGGCATGTTCCGTATTGTACTGATGAACATAGGCATTGAAGGAAGCGACCAACTCGTCATTGGAGATGCTGTTCGGCGGGGTATACAGGCCGGTACCGCTAATGACTGCCTGATGCACGATCATTCCTCTGATTTTTTATAAAATAAGCCGCTATTGTGCCGTAAATCTAGGCCAAACCCTATTGGCTTATCAGGCTGCCTAAATAGATGTTTTTTGCTGACTTTCCGCCTCAGCACCTATCTCCCTAACAAGTCGGCTTCCTCACCAGAGAGAACATGAAGAGCGCTAACGATATTTAGTTTTTCATTTTTTCTTCATCGCTCTAAAACCAATCTGTAACCGATCCGTCATGAGCGGCGGTAATACTGGCGCCGCTTTCGAATCGACCTGAGTCGATCACTGGAGCGGCCCTGAAAGCCGACTCGTTCAGCGGTGGCGCACGTCGCCCTTATAAAATACGGAGATTGAGATATGCGTCTTTTTTCAGTAGGAACAGCCTCAGGTCTTTGTGGCGGCCTTCTATTGGCTATGAGCATTCCTGCCCATGCGGCGGTTGACGCCAAGCTACTGGATATGTTGAGAGCCAACGGCTCGATTACTCCGGCTCAGTACACTGAATTGAAAGCCGATCTGGATAACGAGACGCGCGCAGAACAGGCGAAGGTTGCTCAGCAGCAGAAACTGTCCTCGTTTGAAGAAAAACTGGCCTGGGCAGCCAAAACCCAGATCAAAGGCGACGTACGTGTGCGTCATGAAAGTATCGATATCAGCGGTGAACCTGATAATGGTCGCGACCGAGATCGCCAGCGCATTCGTGCCCGTTTAGGCGCCTATAGCCAGATCAATCCACAAGTTGATGCCGGCATCCGGATCGCCACAGGCGGCAGTGAAGATGCCCGATCCACCAACCAAGACTTGAACGACTATTTTGAAAAGAAACAGTTGTGGCTGGATTTGGCTTATATCGACTTCCACCCGACTGCTGTGCCGAACCTTCATCTGATTGGTGGAAAAATGCTGCAACCTTGGGTCAGCATGGGCGATGTAATTTGGGATGGCGATATCAACCCAGAAGGTTTAGCGGCGATGTACAAGTATCCCTTGGGCTCAACTGAGCTGTTTGGTAGTGCTGGGTATTACACACTTGAAGACAACGTCGATGGCGAAGGCTACGAGTTCAAGCATGACATGCGCATGTATGCCGGCCAGATCGGAGCACGCTTTGCGCCTACTGATAACCTAAAGGTTACAGTCGGTGGCAGCCTCTACTCTTATGACAACGGCAAAGACGCTACCTGTGGTGGCAGCGCCACATTGCCTTGTGCTCTACGCGCCAATGGTAACGCCACGGACGAATTCAACCTGTACGAAGGTTTTGGTCAAGTCGATATTGGTGGCTTGGCCATTCCATTGTCGCTATACGGCCAGTATGTTGTTAACAGCGAGGCCGACGATAACGACACCGCTTGGTTGGCAGGCCTGAAAACCAAGGCTTACGGTATTGGCTTCGATTACAACTATCGCGACGTTCAGCGTAACGCCGTAGTGGGTGCGTTTACCGACTCCGACTTTGCTAATGGCTATGTCGGCTCTCGTGGGCACAAGTTCAAGGTCAGCTACGATATCGACAAGAACTTTGGCCTTGGCGCGACCTATTTTATGGCCGAATCTGACTTTGCTAGCCGCACCAAGCGTGATGCTGACGTTGATACCTTGCAGTTGGATCTTGAAGCCAAGTTCTAAGCCATCAGCTTCTGGCTTTTCGTAGCAAACAAGCGCCTGAAAATGGCGCTTGTTTTTTATAATGAGAAAAAATTACTGCTTGCGACATACCAGCTTGGCCTTGGTCGGCGTCTCGGCAGACTTGCCCGGCATACGCAGTGTTGCCGACTTGCCCGGCTCAATTACAGGCTCTTCCTGTTCGCTGTCCTTAGGCCCATGTGCCTGTAACCAGCATTTGACTGGTGTCTTTTCGTTATTGGTTAACGTGATGGTCTGAGGCGCATCATTAGGTAATTCCTGACTGGAAGATTCAGCCAGAATATTGAGATCCCCTACATCTTGGTCAAGCTCAAGGCCTTGAGCCAGGCACACTGCGGGCATTATCGAGGCAGCGAAAACGAACGAAATAATTTTACGCATAGTGTTTCCCCATAAGGACCTATACGTTTGGGCACCGAAGTGAGCGCACTGTTCATTTTTGAAGCCTCCCAACCCTGCCTGCTGCAAGGTTGGGAGATACAGCTAACTATGTGTCGGGTATCACCGATTGACGAGCTGTGCCGCTCGAATGACATCGGCTCCAATCTCAGGCTCGTATTTCTTCACCAATGGCTGCATCGCCTCCCTCCATGCCTGCCGCTCGGATGGCGTCAACGTAACCAGCTTGCTGGTACCTGAGCCCAAAATGTTGTCACGATCCTTGTTATTAATCGCCTCAGCTTCCTTATTAACAAACTGCGTCACTTCGTCAGAAATCTGCTCAAGCTGAGTGCGGACGCCAAAGGGCAGCGAGTTCCAGAACTTCGAGTTAGTGATCAGCATATACACCAGCACGCCATGATTACTTTCAGTAATGTATGGCTGAACGGTGTTGAGCTTTTGGCTGTAAAGGTTAGACCAAGTGTTTTCCGTACCCTGTACCTGCCCACTCTGGAGAGCCTTAAAGGACTGGCTGAATGGCAGTTTCAGTGCCGATGCTCCGATCTGTTTGAACTGATCCTCCAGCAGAGTGGAAGCCTGAATTCGGAACGCCAGTCCGTGCGCGTCTGCTGGCTTGCGCAGCTCGCGATTGGCAGAAAACTGCTTCATGCCGTTATTCCAGAACGCCAGCCCATAAATGCCCTGGCCGGCCATGGAGCCTAGAAGCTCACGACTTTTGTCCCGCTTCTCGAAGCGCTTGACGGCCTCAAGGTCATCGAACAGGAACGGCATATCAAAAATTTCGAGCTGCTTGGTGTACTGGTCGAATTTGGAGACCGAAGGCGCCAGCATCTGAACTTCGTTACGCTGCAGGGCGTCGAGCTCATCGGCATCGCCGTACAATGTCGAGTTCGGATAGACCTCGATTTTCACTTTGCCTGCCAGACGCTCCTGAACAAGCTTCTGGAATAGACGAGCACCCTTCCCTTTAGGCGTATCGTCCGTTACGACATGCGAAAACTTGATAACAATGGGCTCTTCGGCTACTGCCGGAGTTACATAAGCAACAGCGATTGATGCCGCAAACAGTGTCGTAGCGACAAACTTGAACATAGTCTTCCCTTCTAACTCCGTGAAAGGGGCATGTTTCTTATTACGCAAGGGTGGGTAATCGGCATAAAAGATCCAAAATCTGTTCACTGACATTTATTTTTCTTTTGTGACCGTTTTGGTCTTGTTTACCCGTGGCCTGTCGCGACAAAAAGCTCCCCAATGATTAATCAGACCGTTCCGATCCCTAGTCGATAACCGTCTGCCAATCATGATGCAAAAAGCTGGCCTTATCGTAATGACCCATGCATTTGATAGTGGCCCTTATAAGGAAAGAAACAGAAGACTGTGCGAAACGTCCTCAACAGCTTGACTCGAAACGTTGAGGACGATGGGCTTTAGCGCTCTTCCTCACTCTCGTCCATTTGACTTTCATCGCCCACTGACTCGATGAAATCTTCATCCACGTCATAACTGCCACCAGGCACATTTTCTATCGAGGTGCCGTCTTCCTTTCCAGCGAAGTGAAATGGCATGGCGCGTGTTTCGAATACATTCGACTCGATAAGATGCATGGTCATGTCCTCATAAGTATGCCTACCAACGGTGGACCTGCCTCATACCGGCCAGTTCGACACAGGAAACCCTTGTGAATCGGTTTGTCGCTCGGGTAGCGTGAGCGGTATCAAAAACGACAATAAAAAGGATCGTGACCATGAAGGCATTTGCGGTAGCAGGACTGCTTGTGGCGGCCACCAGCGTCTACGCAGCAGACAGCACCTCGCACCTTGATACGGTTATACAAAAAAAGACACTTCGCGTTTGCACCACAGGCGACTACAAGCCGTACACCTTTCTCCGTGACGACGGCGTATACGAAGGAATTGAGATCACGATGGCCGAGGCACTGGCCAAAAGCCTTGGCGCTGATGTCGAGTGGGTAAAAACCAGTTGGAAGACGTTAATGCCGGACTTTCTGGAGGGCCGCTGCGATATATCGGTAGGAGGCGTATCGATTTCCCTCGAGCGTCAGAAAAAAGCCTTTTTCAGTGACGCCATTACGGTGGATGGAAAGATCCCTCTGGTTCGCTGTGATGATGCCAAACGCTTTGAAACCATTGAGCAGATCAACCAGCCCTCGGTCCGCTTGATAGAGCCGCCAGGTGGTACCAACGAAGCGTTTGCTCACCGCGAGTTACCGCAAGCCCAGTTGAGCCTCTTCAAGGATAACGTCACGATTTTTGAAAAACTTGTCAGCAAGGAAGCCGACGTCATGATTACTGACGCCTCGGAGGCATTGTTTCAACAGAAACGCTACCCCTCCCTGTGCGCAGTTAACCCAGATAAGCCCATGCAGTACAGTGAAAAGGCTTTTCTGCTGCCCAGGGATGATGTCGCCTGGAAAGCTTATATCGATCAATGGCTTCACCTGTACAAAGCGACTGGCGAATATCAGAAGACCGTAGATCATTGGCTGGCCAAGCCTGACGCCTAAAATATTGTGGAGCAGTACGCTATCGGCCGGCCTGCTCCACAGCCTCTGGAGACTTCAACCTCTTCCCATTTGCCTGAGCTTTTCCAGGCGAAAGGCAAGCACCTGCTCCAATGCACTGAGCTTTTTTAATAGTTGCGCTCGCAGGGCTGTATCCTGGGTATTGCTGATTTCCTCCTTCAAACGGGCACGCTGATTAAAGAGTTCAATCTCTTGAGGGGGAATGCCCGCATTCTTTAGGACACGAAACGGCATTCGAAGCCCTTCAGGTGTTTGTAGCCATCCTTCATCGATTTTGGTTGGCTCGCCCTTGCCCTTCACCTGTTTCTGCCAGGCTGCCACCTCTCGCGCAATCCTGCGTTCGATTTCTTGCTCCAGTGTGCTCATAACGACTCCTGGATTAAACTGCCATACCTCTATAGAGCGATTAGGCGCCTCCAATGCTTAATGCTCGGCAGTACAGCCGACAGAATGAAGTTCTTTAGTTGCTCTAACAGAACCTCACAGCATTACCAGAAGCGCTATAGTCATAAGCTGCCGACTACCGCCTGAGGTCCCGCGTGAATTTTGCAGCCGCACAATGCCTAAACTCCCGATTCTGGCGCGACGACGCACTGCCGTTCATCGAGCTTCGTACAGTCAATGATGGTCGTCAGGTAAGTCATGCCAAGCATACGCATGACACCTTCTCCATCGGGGCCATTACGGCGGGTCGAAGTCACTACCTCAATGCCCGAAGCCAAACCCAGATAAGCCAGGGCTCCGTTGTGATAGTAAATCCTGAGACGGTACATGCCTGTAATCCCGTCAAGGGCGAACACTGGGCCTACCAGATGTTTTATATCGATACGCAGTGGCTGGGCAGGCTACAGACGGAGTCTGGATATAGCACGCAGGACTCATTCGTGCCGTTTGATGTCATCCATACGCGCGTACCTGCCCTACACACAGGACTTATCAGGCTGCATGAAACACTGACATCACCATGTAACGACAGGCTTTACAAGCACAGCGCAACCCTCGATTTTTTTCTCCAGCTGCAACGATCGCTTTCGACGCGCTCCGCTAAAGCTCCAGAAATACCCCAGGTACACCTTAAGCGAGCCGCCGACTTTATCCGTGAGCACTGCGCTGAACCGCTGACCCTGGATGACATCGCCACTGCGGCGGAATTGTCGGCGTCCTATCTCATCAGGGCGTTCAAGGATCACTATGGCTTGACGCCCCATGCCTACTTGATCAACCGACGTATCCAGCTCAGCCGCCAATGGCTTCGGCAAGGACACAGTCTTGCTGACGTGGCGATGGCAACCGGTTTCGCTGACCAGGCTCACTTCCAGCGCACTTTCAAACGGCACCTGGCTGCTACGCCTGGGCACTATCGCGGCTGACATTTGCCTTCCTCACTAACCTTGTAAAAGGTATAGGGCACTGGCGACCAGCAACCCTGCCATCATCCGATTCAGGAACCGAACACGAGCCGGTCTTTGCACATAACGGCGCAGAAAACTACCGGTAAATGCCCAGCAGGCAACCGAGCCATAGCAAACAACAAAGTAGAGAATGGCAAACGTCCAGACCATGACCGTATTGCCATCGGCAACGAAAAGCCCCATACCTGCCAACGAGGCCAGCCAGGCTTTAGGGTTCAGCCATTGCATCAGCGCGCCGCGCATCATTGAGGGGCCAGAACCTTCCTCTTTTATATCCAGCACCCCATCATCCATTGCAAGCTGGTAGGCCATATAAAAAAGAAAGGCAACACCACTCCATTGAATGAGCTTGATCAGTTCCGGAATGCGGGCCAGCACTTCGTACAATCCCAGACCAATAAGCAAAAGAAGTGCTGTAAAGCCGGTTGTTGCTCCTGTGACGTGCCTAAGGCTCTTACGAAAGCCATAACAGGCTCCCGAACTTAGGGCTACAAGATTGACGGGACCAGGTGAAATAGAAGAAGCCAGGGCGAAGCCGGCCATGGAAAACAACACGTCCATTGATGTCTGCTCATGTATTCAAGGAACAGACACCATATTTCGCCAGCCTCATGTGGTATTGAATAAAATTACCCTTCTACTGAAGACCTAGTGAATCAACTCAGAGCCGGATATTTCATTATTACTCCAGCCCCAAGTCTTATCTTGCTGGCCGTCCCAGTGATAAAGCGTCTCTTCTCGTCTAGTCGACAGCAGCCATCCTGTTCGAGCGCCTACCAAAGTAGTAACCGCATGCCTGCGTCCAAATACATTGTGACGGGCTAAAAACAAGGCACTGTCACGCAACCAACCAAGGGCCTTGCTATGCGACTGAAACAGTGGAGTTAGAAAACGGCTGGCTTGCCGGTAATAACGTAAATGCTCACGGCGGGCGACACTGTAGCCCTCAAAGACAGTTGGCCAGTGGTCCCGGGAGGACACCGACATATCTACGGCATCGGCCAGCGCAGCGGCATCGACTAACGCCATGTTTGCACCCTGACCCAATTGAGGACTCATTGCATGTGCGCAATCACCGATAGCCAGTACTCACCCATCACTCCAGCGTTGCATCCAGACATCTGCGTAAGCGGCAAATGCTAGTTGCTCTGATTGATTAATGTGTTGCAGGAAAGGCCTTGCGGTTTCGCCAGCCAATTTCACAACCTGCCTTTTCCAGCTATCCAGACCCGCCGCCTGCCATTCGGGATAATCGATGACGGGCAGACTCCAGAACAGGCTGCTCAGCTGGGCATCGCGTTTTGATGCGTACAGCCTGTAGGCATGATTCCGAACATCTCAGAACAGTGTCTGTACCATTGGCGTAACTCTGTAGAGTCCGCGTGTGCTGGCGTCGAGACCATGCTCCACAACGCACCCCATGGGTAGGGTTTGACATGTTGTTTAACAGCCATCTGCCCACGTAATGCCGAACGTGTTCCGTCTGCCAGAATCAACGCAGCAAAATCGCCTAACAAGCTCTCGTTGCCCTGTGCGTCTCGATGAAAAAGCTGGACGTGACTTGGTGTTTGATGAAAACGGGTGATGTCACTGCTGGTTTCTATACTGACGCCTGCATGTCGCGCAGCGTTCAGTAAGGAAGTCATCAGGACGCCGCGGTGAATACCCAATCCAAAACTACCTGGTCTCCAAGCATCATAACGGGTATCCAGAACGACGCGTTTGCCCTGCATGGATGTTCCGTAGAGGCGGCTGACTGGCGCACCTAGAGCAGTACATTCGGTCAGCACGCCCAACGTGTGTAGCACTGCCAACCCCGAAGGTTGCAATAGAATGCCTGCACCAACCGTCCGCAACTCAGGTACACGTTCGAACAGCCTGACCTGATAACCCCTGCGGGCTAGGAAAGTAGCCGTAGCCAAACCTGCGGTACCTGCCCCAACGATCCCTATTGCCACCTTCTCCATAGCCATACTCCTGTTATTGGCTGAGGTACATTCTACGTCTCTCGAACAGCGACGAGTGAGCAGGCTGGCAGCCTGGATTGTCCGCAAATCACTTTTTATGTATCCACACATTGGTGGAGCACGGCTAAATCACGATTAGCTCTCACCTAATACAGGTGTGATTAAGTAAAATCCGCCGCCCTGGATTTCCAGCTACCGATTTACGAAAAGGATTTCATATGTTTCTTATCAAGAAATGGTTCGCTCTGATTTTTGTTGCCTCCTTCCTGGTCGCCTGCTCTGGTGCCAACACCCCGGAAAGCGTTGCGGAGCGCTTCATAAAAGCGGCTTACACCCAAGACCTTGATACCATGATGGATCTGATCGATGTACCCAAGGATGCGGATGCGAACGCAAAGGACTTTGTACGTGGCAAGTTTCAGATGCTGCTTACGGAAAGGGCTAAACAGGCCGAATCACTGGGTGGCGTCAAGAGTATAAAAGCCGAAAAAACAACCTATAACGATGACAAGACACGCGCCGATGTCAGCGTAACGGTTACTTTCAAAAAAGACGGCGAAACCCGTACTGAACACACTCATCTAATTCAGAGCGACGGCGACTGGAAGATCAAGATCTGATTGGACGAGGGCTTTGTCCACATCGGATAAAGCCTTTTGCTATTCGACAGATGAACAGTTTGTGTCGTTGGGCTCTAACAGCCCTGCTGTGCATGGGCCTGGCAATAGCGGCCTACGAAGGCCGCCAGCCTCAGGCATTACCTACCCTCCCCGGGCAGCGCCTGAGCCCGTCGTCACTGGCAGTTGGCGACTGGCTGTTTCGCCTGGGAACATCAACAGACAGTCGAATCGTAGAACAGGTGAGTGGTAGCAGGTTTTCCCACGTAGGCATGGTTGTCGCCACAACACCTACGGTCCTGATCGTTCATGCCACAACAGACGATGATCCTGCACATCCAAACCAAGTCCTGCTTACGCCTTTAGATGAGTTTCTAAAGCCAGACATGGCAAGGCATTTCGCAGTAGCACGGCCGACTTTTTTGAATCCTGAACAAAAGGAACGCATTGCACAGTATCTGAAAAGTACTTTGGGACGAACCTTTGTGCTCGAACCGCGCGACAAGCCCCATCTTTATTGCACAACACTATTGGCTGAAGCGATTGCTACTCAACTACCCTCTTTCGCGCCCCGCTGGACAAGTCTGGATGTCCCAGTTTTCCGAGGTGACTATCTTTTTCCTCAGGCATTCGCGGATTATCCCGGACTTGAATGGATTTACCGCCAGTAACAGGCAGGCAGGGTTGAGCAGCTCAACCCTACTCTTACCGTAAGCCCTTACGCCTCTACGGACTGCCATTGCTTGCTGAGGCGCTTGTCGGAGACAGGCATCTGTGTACCCAGCTGCTGAGCAAACAGCGACACTCGATACTCCTCCAGCATCCATCGATACAAGACTAGATTCTCATCATGCTTGCCCTCTTGAGCATGCTTGGTTGCCCTAGCCTTGTATTGCTCCCAGTAACCCGCCAACTCGCTCGTCCAGACCCGATCCCGCTGAACCTGAGACCCCACCTTGTCCAGACGCTGATCGACAGCCTTGAGATAGCGCGGATACTCCTTAAGCCATTGCAGAGGCGTTTCACGAACAAATCCGGGGTAAACCAGAGCACTGAGCTGTTGCTTGATATCGTTGAGCGCCATAGCCTGAGCCAGATCGATCTTGCCTTTGAATCGCTTCTGCAGGGCATGCCACTGCTTGAGAATCTCCAACACCAATCGTGCCGTACGCTCGGCATGCTCGGTCAGCCCGCCTCGCTTTTTCTCGGCCAGCGAAGCCAAAGCAGCTCCCTCTCGAGGCAACGGCTGTTCACCGTCCAGAATGCAGCTATCAAGGCTGGCCAGAAGAATATCCTCAACCAGTGAGTCGATACGTCCCAGATCTCGATAAAGCAATCCTAGCTCGGTCAGCCCAGGCAGCTTATTGCGCAGGAACTTGACCTGATCGCTCAACTGCTGCAACAAAAGCCGCTGTAGTGCCCGGCGATGCTGGAACTCCGCTTCCGACTGGGTAGAGAACCGACCCTCCTTGACTACACCGTTCTCCTCCACCAGCGCCGGATACACTGTCATGGAGAGACCTGCGATCTTTTGCTGGGCCTGCTGTGGGACGACTGCAAAGGCTTTAGCCTCAACAGGCTTTTGCTGTTCGGCCTTTTGCTGAGGAACGGCCAGAGCGGCCTGGCTGGCTTCGGCAAAGCGGGCTGTCAGCTCTGTGAGGTCACGGCCTTCACCCAAGTACTTGCCGCTGGCATCGACAACCTCGATGTTCATTCGAAGATGCCGATCAAGCAGATTGGCAGCCTCCGGCCAGGCATCTTCAGGTATCCGCGCTCCGGTCATGCGTAACAGCTCACGTCCCAGGCTTTCGTATAACGATCCTTGTCCAAAGGTGATCTTGCTCAATGCTGCCTTGACGAAATCCGGAACCGGAACAAAATTCTTGCGAATCGCCTTGGGCAGGTTGCGCACCAACGCAACGGCCTTGTCGTATAACAACCCTGGCACCAGCCATTCCAGTCGCTCCGGTGGCAATTGTGACAACAGGGGCGCCGGTACACGCAGGGTAACGCCATCGCGTGGCTGGGCGGGGTCAAACTCGTAAGTCAGCGGTAGCTGCAGATCGCCGATACGTAACGTATCTGGATACTGCGCTGCGGTAACCTCGCTGGCCTCACGGGCGAGCACATCCTCCTCGCGCATGATCAGCAGCTGCGGGCTCTTAGCGCTTTCCCGCTTGTACCAGCTGTCAAAGGTTGCTGTCTGGTAAATATCGGCAGGCAAACGAGCCGAGTAATACTCGAACAGCGTCTCTTCATCGGCAAGAATGTCACGCCGACGCGCTTTGGCCTCCAACTCATCAAGTCGCTCCAGCAGTTGGCGATTGGCGCTCAGGCACTTCGCGCGCGACTGGATCTCGCCTCTCACCAAGCCTTCACGGATAAACAACTCACGAGAAACGGCAGGGTCGATAGGCCCATAATGCACGGGCCGTTTGGCTACAATGATCAGCCCATACAGCGTAATCTGCTCGTAGGCAATTACCTGTCCTCGACGCTTCTCCCAATGTGGTTCGAAGTAATTAGCCTTGGTGAGATGGCGCGCCAGCGGCTCGATCCAATCCGCATCGATCTTGGCTACCATGCGCGCAAACAGTTTGGTCGTTTCAACCAGCTCGGCCGCCATTACCCAGTTTGGCTTCTTGCGGCCAATAACACTGGATGGATGAATCCAGAAGCGTCGCTGGCGGGCCCCCTGAAAGTCGCCCTCTTCAGTCTTGTTACCAATTTGGCTTAAGAGACCTGACAGAATGGCCTTGTGCACCGAGGCATAACTTTTCGCCCGCTGTGCAGCCTCGGCCGCTTCGGCCTGCAGGGCAGCTTTGGTGTTGACTTTCTTGTCAGTCGAAGGCGAGCTTTCTTCGATTACAGGCGTCTGAACAACAGGCTGTGCGTCAGCAGGCTTACTCTTGAGCTTGAGCTCCCGGCAGATCAAGGTCAGCTGACGGTGCGCATCTCGCCACTCACGCAGGCGCAAGTAATTGAGAAAATTTCTGCGACACCAGCTACGAAGCGCATTCGAGCCGAGCGCCTGGCGCTGCTCCTCGAAGCCATGCCACAGCTTGATTAGCGCACCGAAGTCCGAGTCTGGATCTTTCCACTGGGCATGAGCCTGATCGGCAGCCTGCTGACGCTCCGCCGGGCGATCACGGGGATCCTGCACAGACAATGCACTGGCTACAATCAGAACGTCGGAAAGACTGCCCTGCTCTGCCGCCTCCAGCAGCATGCGGCCTAGGCGAGGATCGATTGGCAGGCGCGCCAGTTGCCGTCCTAATGCTGTCAGTTGTCCCTGATTCGTTACCGCCGACAGCTCTTGAAGCAGCGTAAAACCATCCTTGATCGCCTTGCCATCCGGTGGCTCGATGAAAGGAAAGTCCTCAATCCGACCGAGCCGCAGGTGCAGCATCTGAAGAATGACCGCGGCCAGATTGGTCCGCAGAATTTCAGGGTCCGTAAAAGCTGGACGTGAAAGAAAATCTTCTTCGCTATACAAACGAATGCAGATACCGGGCTCCACCCGTCCACAGCGCCCCTTACGCTGATTGGCACTGGCTTGGGAAACCGCCTCGATAGGCAGCCGCTGAACCTTCGCTCTATAGCTGTAGCGGCTGATACGAGCCGTGCCGCTGTCAATGACGTAACGGATACCCGGCACAGTCAACGATGTTTCAGCCACGTTGGTCGCCAGGACTACACGCCGCCCGGGATGGGACTGAAAAATCTTCTGTTGTTCGGCGGGCGTAAGCCGCGCGTACAGCGGCAGGATTTCCGTGTGCTTGAGGTTGGCCTTGCGCAGCACTTCGGCTGCATCTCGAATTTCACGCTCCCCTGGCAGGAACACCAATACGTCGCCGGGTCGCTTATGCTCGCTGCGCTCGAACGCTTCCAGCTCATCCAGCGCCGCCAGGATGCCCTGATCAACACTCAGATCGTCTTCCAGGCGTTCGCCATCTTCATCCGTTTCTGCGGCCAAAGGACGATACCAAGTCTCGACCGGATAGGTCCGTCCCGACACTTCGACGATGGGGGCATCGCCGAAATGTTTGGAGAAGCGCTCCAGATCAATGGTCGCTGACGTGATGATCAGCTTGAGATCCGGGCGCCGTGGCAGCAGAGTCTTTAGAAAGCCCAGCAGAAAATCGATGTTCAGACTGCGCTCATGCGCCTCATCGACAATGATTGTGTCATAGCGCTCAAGGTAACGGTCATGCTGGGTTTCAGCCAGGAGAATGCCGTCAGTCATCAGCTTGATCAGGCTGCGCTCATTGGACTGATCCTCAAAGCGCACCTGATAACCTACCAGCTCCCCCAAGGGAGTACCGATTTCTTCAGCAACACGGCTGGCTACACTACGCGCCGCCAGGCGACGCGGCTGAGTATGGCCGATCAGGCCGTGTATACCTCGGCCGATCTCCAGACAGATCTTGGGCAACTGCGTGGTCTTGCCTGAGCCGGTTTCACCGGCGATCACGACTACTTGATGCTTTTCAAGCGCCGCCTTGATCTCTTCGCGCTTGGCGGCGATGGGCAGGTTGTCGTCATAGCGCATGATCGGCACACTGGCACGACGCGCCTCCACTTTGGCGCAGGAGGCCTGAAAGCGCTCTGTCCACTGTGCAAGCCGGGCATCATCAGGCTTCTTGCGCAGGTCACTCAATTGGCGACGCAAGCGGTGCCGATCGGCAGTAAGGGCTTGGTCCAGACGCTTGGAAAGTTGTTCGAAAGACGATGTTTGCTCAGTCATTGAATGCTATATGGCAACCATTTCAAGTAGGAACCTGAAAGGCTGGCTCGGTTCGCCAGTTCAGGCACCTTATAAAGAGAGAGATGGGCATTGTCGCAGGTTTGCCCAAACGAAAACGACAAAGCCCCGAAAGTCGGGGCTCTGTGCAGGAAAAGCCGATCAGGCCTTGAGCTTTTTCAGCTCGGCATCACGCAATTCGCGGCGCAGAATCTTGCCGACATTTGTCGTAGGCAGACTGTCTCGGAACTCGACCTGCCTGGGTCGTTTATAGCCTGTCAAATTATCGTGCATGTGCTTGAGCACCTGCTCGGTCGTCAGGGAGGCACCAGGCTTAGGTACAACGAATACCTTGATCTGCTCGCCCGCCTTTTCATCCGGCACGCCAATCGCTGCACACTGCAGGACGCCTGGTAGCTGAGCCAGTACATCCTCCAGTTCGTTCGGATACACGTTGAATCCGGAAACCAGAATCATATCCTTTTTACGATCCACGATTCGGATATATCCGTCTGGATCGATTACTGCGATATCACCGGTACGCAGCCAACCTTCCGGACTCAATACCTCGGCAGTCGCCTCGGGGCGGTTCCAGTACCCCTTCATGACCTGAGGGCCCTGGACACAGAGCTCACCAGGCTGCCCGAACGGCTGGGCAACGCCATCCTCATCCACTACTTTACAGTCCGTAGAGGGTACCGGGATACCGATGGTGCCAATGCGTCGATGCTGGATAGGGTTCACACTGACGACAGGACTGGTCTCGGTCATGCCGTACCCTTCACAGACGCCACATCCGGTTACCTGCTCCCAGCGCTCGGCAACCGCGTGCTGCAAGGCCATACCGCCTGAAAGCGTTACCTTCAGAGCAGAAAAATCCAAGGCGCGGAAGGCCTCATTATTACACAACGCCACAAATAGCGTATTGAGCCCGACGAACCCCGTGAACTTCCACTTGGACAGGTCCTTGATCATTGTAGGCAAGTCACGTGGATTAGTGATCAGCACGTTGTGGTTGCCCAGAAGCATCATCGCCATGCAATGAAAAGTAAACGCGTAGATGTGATACAGCGGCAGCGGCGCGATTACGATCTCGCGGCCTTCTTTCATATTCGAGGCCATCAGAACCTGACACTGCAGCATATTGGCCAGCAGGTTCCGGTGCGTCAGCATGGCGCCTTTGGCAATACCTGTAGTACCTCCGGTGTACTGCAGCACAGCGACATCATCTCCGTGCGGCTGGCTTTCCTTGAGAGCACCCTGGCGCCCCTTGGCAAGTGCAGTCGTGAACTTCACAGCCTGAGGCAACCGGTAGGCCGGGACCATTTTCTTTACGTATTTGACTACGCTATTGACCACCAGGCGCTTGAGCGGAGGCAGCATGTCACCTACTTCCGTAATGATGACATGGCGAATCTGCGTATTGGGCAAGACCTGCTCGGCAAGGTGAGCCATGTTGGCCAGACACACCAGCGCCAGCGCACCGGCGTCCTTGAATTGGTGCTGCATCTCACGCGCGGTATACAGCGGGTTCGTATTGACGACGATCAGCCCCGCACGCATGGCACCAAAGACGGCAATCGGGTATTGCAGAACATTGGGAAGCTGTATGGCGATCCTGTCGCCCGGCTTGAGATCGGTATGATTCTGAAGATAAGCCGCAAACTGCCCAGACAGGCTATACAGCTCACGATACGTGAGGGTCTGCCCTAAATTACTGAAGGCAATCTTGTCGGCGAAACGCTCGCAGGACTCCCTGAGGACCGTCTGGACATTAGGATAACGATCAGGGTCGATCTCGGAAGCGATACCGTCCGGATATTTGTCCTTCCAGAAATTCGGGGTCATGGAAGCCCACTCCTAAGCGACAACGTGATCTTGTTGTGATTGTATCGCCTACTCATACGATGAAGGCGAGCCGAGATTATCAGCTTTGACAGGTCTCCACCAGCACCGAAAAGCGGACTCTTGGTAACGAAAATGACTAAAAAAAGATTTATGGTCACGAGTGGTATTTAGACAAACTCATAATACTCCGTCATAACCTGCTGAAATAGCAGAGAACGTGCCGTATCGCCGTAACTTGGCGTCCTTGGATTTAACGTTGAGTGCCGACTACGTCAGCATCGTCTTCCCTTTACCGTAACAACAGAGTACGAGATTTCTTTCAAGCATGACCGACAATATCCCATACGAAGCCCTGCAAGTAGGCCAAAAGGCCTCTGTCAGCCGTACCATCAAAGAACGTGATTTGCTCTTATTTGCCGAGGTTTCCGGTGACCGAAATCCAGTACACCTGGACGCCGAGTATGCCGCCAAGAGTGTCTTTCGTGAGCAGATTGCCCATGGCATGTTGAGCGGTGCGCTGATCAGCGCTGCTATTGCCTGTGAACTGCCCGGGCCAGGTTCCATCTATCTGGGACAAACTTTGAGCTTTAACAAGCCGGTCAAGTTAGGCGACACGCTAAAGGTCGAGATCGAGGTGTTGGAAAAGCTGCCGAAAAATCGAGTGCGCCTGGCTACACGGGTCTTCAATCAGAACGATGAGCAAGTGGTTGATGGGGAAGCTGAGGTGCTCGCCCCCAAGAAAGCATTGAGCATCGAATTGAGCACGCTTCCGCCAGTAACCATTGGCTAAATGAAAAGCCCCGCAAACGCGGGGCTTTTACCTTATCGTCTAGAGCCAGCTCTTGACCCGGTCAGGATGGGCTTTCAACCAGTCTTTTGCAGCCTGCTCAGGCTTTTTTCCCTCCTCAATGGCCAGCATGACTTCATTGACCTCTCCCGGCTGCCAGGAGAATTTTTTCAGGAAATCCCATACCGGCTTGGCCTTTTTTTCCAGTCCTGGATTAGCCATGGTACGTACCTGCTCGGAGCCGCCATAGACGCCCTTGGGGTCATCCAGAAACTTGAGCTTCCACTTGGCAAACATCCAATGAGGAATCCAGCCCGTGACTGCAACTGGCTTCTGGTCTCGCTCCGCACGTATCAGCTCGGCAATCATTCCACTGCCGGAGCTTGCCACCAGCTTGTAATCCAGATCATAGGCCTTGATCGCCTCCTCGGTCTTGATCATGACGCCCGCCCCGGCATCAATGCCTACGATGCGCCCACCAAAATCGCTTTTCTGGGCGGCCAGATCGGCAATACTGGAGGCTTTTACGTACTCAGGAACGATCAGACCGATCTTGGCGTCCGGTGTGTTCACGTTCAGGTCGGCGACATCATTCTTCATCTTTTCATAATAGGAACCATGGGTCCCAGGCAACCATGCCGAGAGCATGGCGTCCAGCTTGCCCCGTGCAACGCCTTGCCACATGATCCCTGCTGCAACCGGCATCAGCTTGACTTCGTACCCCAACTGCTGACGAATGACTTCGGCCGCCGTGAAGGTGGTCGCTACGCTGTCGGCCCATCCATCCACATAGCCAATGGTTACCGTTGGCTTGGCCGCCATAGCCAGATTGGCCATTGCCGACAGGAAGAGCACCATACCCAGGCCTACTACCTTTCGAAACATTCGCATCCTCTGTCCCCTTTTTGAAAACGGCATCACTGCGCCATCCTTATCTTCAAGGGCGACGAAAACGGGACTGCCCTGAGAGCGACCTGAGCAACCGCCATATGCGACACCCGCAATGAAATGGCACCTCTATTGCCTCCAGGAAACAGCCTCGGCATGCTTAGCGCTTTCGATGTCGAGGTTTCTACATGTCCCGCCTGAATATCCGCCCAGCTACTGACGCTGACGTTTCGCACATCCTGACTTTCATCAAAGAGCTGGCCGACTACGAGAAAATGCCTGAGCAGGTCATGGCGACTGAAGACAGCTTGCGCGCGACACTGTTTGGTGAGCGCCGTTACGCCGAGGTGCTTATTGGAGAAATAGACGGGACGCCTGCCGGCTTTGCCCTGTTCTTTCACAACTACTCAACATGGCTCGCCAAGCCGGGTATCTATCTGGAAGATCTCTATGTCAGCCCTGCTGCGCGTGGTGAAGGCCTCGGAAAGGCACTGCTTATCAGCCTGGCACGGCTGGCAGTAGAGCGTAATTGTGGGCGTCTGGAGTGGTCCGTGCTGGATTGGAACGAGCCTGCGATCCAGTTCTATCGCAGCCTGGGCGCCATCTCAATGGATGAATGGACAGTCAATCGAGTAACAGGCGAAACCCTGACCAATCTGGCCGAACGCACAATTTGATAGAGAGCCAACAAGCACAGCGCACCTTATTATCAGGCTGTGGTCATAGGCTTATTCCAATAAGCAACCCTGCGAAAGGATTCTCCTTATGCTTAGCCCGTTGCGCATCACAGCTCTCCTGGGTGCGCTCTTGCTTGGTCTTTCCGGTCGTGGTGTCGCAGCTGATATTGACGCTGCCACCTATGGCTACCCATTGACCAACCCCTTCGAAGCCACTATCACCTCCACGCCGCTGGAATTACAGCCACTGCTGCCTACTGATCTGGAAATTGATCAGAAAGACTACAGCATCAACTTGCGGCCTGAACGGGAGTACGAACTTCCGGATAACTTCTGGCCGGTCAAGAAGCTGCACTATCGTCTGGCGATGCAGGATCATGCGGCGCCGCTGATCTTCATCATTGCCGGAACCGGCGCCAACTACTCATCCAGCACACCGGAGTACCTCAAGCGTCTGTATTACAGTGCGGGTTACCATGTCGTTCAGCTTTCCTCACCCACCAGCTACGACTTCATGGCAGCGGCTTCCCGGCAGGCTACGCCCGGCTACACCCCTGGCGATGCAGAAGACCTCTATCGCGTCATGCAGGCCGTTCGCGCGCAGCACCCCAAACTGCCTGTAACCAAGTACTTTCTTACCGGTTACAGCCTGGGCGCACTGGATGCAGCGTTCGTCAGCAAGCTCGACGAGAGCCAGCGCAGCTTCAACTTCTCTCGTGTCTTGCTGCTCAATCCGCCGGTCAACCTATTGACCTCAGTGCGCAACCTCGATCGGCTGGTTCAGACCCAGGTCAATGGGATAACCAACAACCGGACGTTTTACGAGCTAGTCCTGGCAAAGCTGACCCGTTACTTCCAGCAGAAAGGCCATGTTGATCTCAATGAAGCCCTGCTTTTCGATTTTCAGCAGTCGCCCCAACGCTTGAGCAATGAAGAAATGGCGATGCTGATTGGTACATCGTTCCGCTTTTCAGCGGCAGACATTGCCTTTACATCCGATTTGATCAACCGTCGTGGCTTGATCACACCGCCCGACTACCCGATCGATCAGGGGACCAGCCTGTCGCGCTTCTTTGCTCGCGCTCTGCAATGCGATTTTGACTGCTACATGTATGACCAGCTCTTACCCTTCTGGGAACGGACGACCAAGGGCACCAGCCTGGCTGAACTGGCCAGGCAATCCAGCCTGACGGCATTGGAAGGCTATCTCAAGGAGAGCGACAAGATCGGCGTGATGCACAACGCAGATGACTTGATTCTTGGTCCTGGTGATATCGGCTTCCTACGTCGTACGTTCGGTAATCGCCTGACCCTTTACCCGCTGGGCGGGCATTGCGGCAATCTCAATTATCGCGTCAACGCCGACGCCATGCTGGAGTTCTTCGCCCGTGGCTAAATTCCTCTGCCTGCTTCCCTTACTGGCTAGCGCTTACGCTTTCGCCGATACGGATTCGTCAACTTTATCACCTTCACCCGTAGGCGCAGACGGGTTTACCAACCCCTTGTCCACGCTGAAATTCAACCCTGGCCTAGATCAGCGCGAGTTCGAGCGGGCGTCGCTCAATGCGCTGGATGTCTATGACCCACTGGAGTCCTGGAACCGCCGCGTCTACCACTTCAACTACCGCCTGGATGAATGGGTACTATTACCTGTCGTCAATGGCTATCGTCGGGTCACGCCGGGCTTCGTGCGAAGTGGCGTTAGCAATTTCTTCAGCAACCTGGGTGACATCAGCAATCTGCTGAACAGCACGCTGCAACTCAAGGGTAAAAGGGCTCTGAATACCACGGGGCGTCTGCTGCTAAATACTACTATCGGCGTCTTTGGCCTGTGGGACCCTGCTACGCGCATGGGACTAGCCAAGCAATCCGAGGATTTTGGCCAGACGCTGGGTTTTTATGGTGCTCCCAGCGGCCCTTATCTGGTATTGCCGTTACTGGGTCCGTCCAATCTGCGTGATGCCAGCGGTTTTGCGGTAGATACCTTGGCCGAGAATCAGATCAACTATCTGAATGTAAATGAGGAAAGCGGCCGTCACCCGGAGATTCTACTGTTACGCGGTATCAACCTACGTTACATCACCAACTTCCGGTATGGGCAGCTCAACTCGCCGTTTGAGTACGAGAAGGTCCGTTACGTCTATACCGAAGCACGTAAGCTTCAAATAAAGGAATAAGAAAGAAGCCGGCCTCGTGCCGGCTTCTTTCTAACCAAAATCATCATATTATTAGATACAAAAGACATATAATATGGATAAATAGATTAAAATAAATGAAGTATTATGATTTCATCTAGAGATCAGACACCTTGTCTGGCCGCTTGGAGAGTATGAATCATGTACCGCAACGTTCTTGAATTGCATACAGGCCAGCCCGCTTCTGATGGCGCGGGCGTACGCATGACGCGAGTATTTGCCGGCCAGGGCGTTGAGCGCTTCGATCCTTTTCTCATGCTGGACCAGTTCGATACAGCCAATGCAGATGACTATATCGGCGGCTTTCCAGCCCACCCTCACCGCGGCTTCGAGACCGTCACCTACATGCTCGAAGGTCGTATGCGCCACGAGGATCACCTGGGCAACCAAGGTCTTCTGAAGCCTGGTGGCCTGCAGTGGATGACGGCTGCTCGCGGTATCATTCACAGCGAAATGCCCGAGCAACAGGAAGGCCTGATGCGAGGCTTCCAGTTGTGGCTGAACCTGCCTGGCAAAACCAAAATGGGACCCGCCAGCTACCGTGACTATGAGCCTGCAGAAGTACCTCGCCTGACTACCTCACAGGGCGTTGAAGTTGTCGTGCTTGCCGGCCATTTTGATGACGGGGAACACCAGCAGCTGGGCGCCGTGCAGCGGCCGGATACGGACCCCTATTATTTCGACTTCATCATGCCGGCACAAAGCGCTATCAGTCCGCGCCTTCCCGAAGGGCATCGCGCCCTACTCTATGTGTATGAAGGACAGATTGAAGTCGAAAGCGATACCGTGGCGTCTGTAACGACCAATCGGCTGGTTCGCCTGAGCGATGAAGGGCAGCTGCGAATTCGATCCGCCCAAGGTGCTCGCGTGTTGTTGATTGCAGGCGCGCCGCTGAATGAGCCCATTGTTCAATATGGCCCCTTCGTGATGAATACACGTGAGCAGATTGAACAAGCCTTGCGTGACTATCAGCGCGGCGAGTTCGGTCAGTGAGCAGCGGCCAGCTCCAGCCCTAGGAACTGAATGAGTTGATCACGCTGGGCCAAGGCATCCCGCCGCCCAAGTGCGATCAACTCAGAACAGTAACCTGCCTCGAACAGCAGGTAGCTCAATACGGCAGACCCGCTTTTCTTTGTTGCACCAGGCCCACGAAGAAACAAACGCAGGGACGCTGGCATCTCATGTCGAAAGCGGGCCGCAATCTCAGCCAAGGGCTCGCTCGGTGCGATCACCAGCGTTTCAACCGGCTTTACACCAAGACGCTTCTGCTGCTCCGAGGGCGGAATCATTTGGCTCATCAAGTTGATACGCTCAAGCACCTCGGTGTCGCTTTCCAGACTATCGATAAACGTACTGTTCAGCAGATGCCCGCCTATCTGCGCCAGTGTAGGCGCCTTACCGGTTGCGGCAGAGGCGTCCTCCGAACGGGAGGCATCGGCGTGAGGGTTGTTGCTGACGCCCACGATCAATACCCGGTTAGCCCCCAGGTGCAATGCCGGACTGATAGGTGCCGCCTGACGCACCGAGCCATCGCCCAGGTATTCACGCCCCAGTTTGACTGCCGGGAAGATAAGCGGAATGGCCGAACTGGCCATTAGATGCTCGACATTCAGACGAGTGGGAAACCCAACCCGGCGATGACGCAGCCAGGGATCAATCGCACCGTGTCCCTGGTAAAAGGTCATCGAGTGGCCGGAGTCATACCCAAATGCAGTAATGGCTATAGCCCGCAGATGCCGGGCCTTAACTGCGGCTGTAATACCTGAAAAGTCCAGCTCCCGAGTTAGCAGTGCGCGTAACGGTGCATTATCCAGCAATGCCGCTGGCGTCTTGCCACGTATACCAAAGACATTCTGTCCAATGAAGTGACTGGCCTGCCGAATCACGCCGGGCCAGTCACTGCGGTAGACCTGATCAATATGAAAACTCTGCCAGACCTGGGTCAGGCGCTGACAGGCCAGTTGGAACTGCAGCGCACCACAGGCTAATACCGTTGCATTGATGGCACCCGCCGATGTTCCCACGATGACAGGAAAAGGATTGCGCGCACCCGCAGGCAGCAGCTCAGCAATGGCAGAAAGCACCCCTACCTGATACGCCGCCCGAGCGCCACCGCCAGACAGGATCAGCCCTGTAACAGGAACAGCCGAAGTAACGTCCAACACCCTTTCCTTGAGTCCGAGGTTAAACACATCGCCTTGAGCATAGCGTGTCATGGGTGCGCGACGGAACTCAGTCGCTTTTGGCGTACAGTTTGGGTTCGCCAGCTGGCCGCGTCTTGAAGCGACGGTGTGCCCATAAGTACTGCTCGGGCAGCTTACTGACTTCTTTTTCCACCCACTGGTTGATTCTTAGGCAGTCAGTCTCCTCTGTCTCACCCGGGAAGTCCTCCAGCGGCGGATGGATAACCAGGCGGTACCCTGACCCATCGGCCAGCCGCTCTTGAGTAAAGGGCATGACAAGTGCCCGGCCCAGGCGTGCAAATTTGGTGGTAGCAGTAACCGTAGCGGCCTGAATTCCGAATAACGGCACGAAGATACTTTGCTTGGCGCCATAGTCCTGATCAGGTGCGTACCAGATGGCGCGGCCGCCTCTGAGCACTTTCAACATGGCCCGCACATCTTCGCGCTCGATGGCAGTGGCATCCAGATTATGTCGCTCACGCCCCTTGCGCTGCACGTAATCGAACACTGCGTTTTTGTGTTCGCGGTACATTCCGTCGATGGTATGCCGCTGCCCAAGCAGCGCAGCGCCGATTTCGAGCGTCGTAAAATGCAACGCCATCAGGATGACCCCCTTGCTCTCTTGTTGGGCTCGCTGGAGGTGCTCGATTCCCTCGATATGAGCGAGCCGACTCAGGCGTGATCTGGGCCACCACCAGCTCATGGCCATCTCGATCAAGGCGATACCGTTCGATGCGAAATTTTCTCTGAGCACACGCTTACGTTCGGCCTCGCTCCATTGAGGAAAGCACAACTCGAGATTGCGCATCGCAATATGGCGTCGACTGGCAGAAACGTGCAGTATGACCCAGCCTATTGCGCGGCCCAGGCGAAGCAGTACGCAATAGGGCAGCTGGACGATCAGCCAGAGTACGCCCAATCCCAGCCAGAGCAGCCAATAACGGGGATGAAGAAAAGCAAGTCGAAAACGAGGGCGTTCCATCAAACATCCTGGTAAACATTAAACGGTACATTCTACATTCCTGACCGTTAGCAAGCAGCCATGCTTGCGACATGCTTGTCATCTCGTTATAAGTCCTCGGCATCTGACGCACGCGGTCCCAACATGAGCCAGGTTGATCTTCTCGATAACGATTCCGTATTCCAGCTAAAGGGCAACATGCTTGCCGTTACCGTGCTGGAACTCTCCCGCAACGATCTTTCACGCCTCGACCGCCAATTGGCACAGAAGGTGGCACAGGCGCCCAATTTCTTTCACGACACCCCGCTCATTCTATCGCTCGACAAGCTCGAGGAAGACGATGAGGTGCTTGACCTGGGTGCCCTGCTCGATCTCTGTCGCCGCCATGGCCTGCGAACCCTGGCGCTTCGAGCCAGGCGGCCTCTGGACATCCGGGCCGCCAACGATTTCGATCTGCCGGTGCTTCCTCCGGCAAGCGGTGCAGGGCGCGAGCGTGCCCTTGAGCTGCGCGAGCGGGAACCGGCAAAAGCGGCAGACCCTGCACCTGAACCGGAGAAGCCTGCCGAACCTGCCGTGAACCCCACCAAAGTCATTACGGCACCCGTACGCGGCGGCATGCAGCTTTATGCACCCGGTGGTGACCTGGTGGTGTTATCCTCGGTCAGTCCGGGAGCTGAATTGCTCGCAGACGGCAATATTCATGTGTATGGGCCAATGCGAGGTCGTGCCCTTGCAGGTGTGAAGGGCGACACAAAAGCAAGAATTTTTTGCCAGCAACTCACCGCCGAACTGGTCTCGATTGCTGGACAATACAAAGTAGCGGAAGACTTGCGCAGACATCCCCAGTGGGGAAATCCTGTTCAGATCAGTCTGTCTGGAGATGTGTTGAACATCACACGTCTTTAACGGATACTGCCGCGAATTTTTTACGAAGCGGTAGCGTCATCGATACCGCTTTCAGACCCGAATGGCGTCTGGAGTCCAGCCGAGTATTGTGTAGTGTTCCGGCGGCCATTTTTTGGTACTCCAGCCGTTCATTCCGTGAGCTTATTTCGAATTTAGGGTGAATCAGCTTGGCCAAAGTACTCGTAGTCACCTCCGGTAAAGGCGGTGTCGGCAAAACAACCACAAGCGCGGCCATCGGCACTGGTCTGGCCCTGCGCGGGCATAAGACCGTTATCGTCGACTTCGACGTGGGGTTACGTAACCTTGATCTGATCATGGGGTGCGAGCGTCGTGTTGTGTATGACTTTGTAAACGTCATCAACAACGAAGCCACGCTCACCCAGGCGCTTATCAAAGACAAGCGTCTCGAGAATCTGTATGTGCTGGCAGCCAGCCAGACGCGTGACAAGGATGCCCTTACGCTGGAAGGTGTCGGCAAGGTAATCGAAGAACTTAAGGGTAACTTCGAATATATTGTCTGTGACTCCCCTGCCGGGATCGAGAAAGGCGCCCATCTGGCCATGTATTACGCCGATGAAGCCATTGTCGTGACCAACCCGGAAGTCTCTTCCGTACGTGACTCGGATCGTATGCTTGGCCTGCTCGCCAGCAAATCCAAGCGCGCCGAAAACGGCGAGGATGCGATCAAGGAGCACCTCCTTCTGACCCGCTACAATCCAGAGCGCGTCAATAAGGGTGAAATGTTGGGCGTAGAGGATGTGGAAGAGATTCTGGCTATCCGTCTACTCGGCGTCATTCCTGAGTCGCAGGCTGTCCTGAAGGCATCGAACCAGGGTATTCCGGTCATTCTCGACGAACAGAGCGACGCCGGCCAGGCCTACAGCGACGCGGTAGAGCGGCTGCTGGGCAAGGAAATGCCTCATCGCTTCCTCGACGTGAAGAAGAAAGGCTTCCTACAACGACTATTTGGGGGGAGTGAATGAGCCTCTTTGCTTTCTTTCGCGATCGGAGGAAGCAAAACAGCGCTTCCATCGCCAAAGAGCGGCTGCAGATCATCGTCGCTCACGAACGCGGACGTCACTCCCAGCCTGACTACCTGCCTCAGCTGCAGAAAGATCTGCTGGAAGTCATCCGCAAATATGTACCGATCGAGCAGGACCAGATCCAGGTGGAACTGGAAAACCAGGGTAGCTGCTCGATTTTGGAACTGAACATTACTCTGCCAGACCGGGATCGTTGATCCCTGGCTGGTCATTCATCGGCGGCTCATACCGCCGATGGGCTCTTTTCTGAACGTGACATGCCTCTCTCAAATATCCGTTTCATCCACCAGGACGATGCGTTACTGGTAGTAGACAAGCCGACCCTGCTGCTCTCGGTTCCCGGTCGAGCCGAAGATAACAGGGATTGCCTGGTAACCCGCCTCCAAGAGAACGGCTATCCCGAGGCACGTATTGTGCACCGCCTGGATTGGGAAACCTCCGGGATCATGGTGCTTGCGCGCGACGCAGACAGCCACCGCGAGCTCTCTCGCCAGTTCCATGACCGCGAGACTGAAAAGGCCTATACCGCGCTTTGCTGGGGTGAGCCTGAGGCCGACAGTGGCCGCATCGAATTACCACTGCGGTATGATCCACCGACCAAGCCACGGCATGTCGTCGATCACGAGTTAGGGCGCCACGCGCTGACTTTCTGGCGCGTCCTGGAACGTTGCGGTCATTACAGCCGGGTCGAGTTGACGCCTATTACGGGACGCTCCCACCAGCTCCGTGTGCACATGCTGTCCATTGGTCATCCGCTATTGGGTGATCGGCTTTATGCTCATGAAGACGCCTTGAATGCGCATCCCCGGTTGTGCCTGCATGCCAGCCTTCTGGCACTGACCCATCCCAAAACAGGTGAGCGCATGCGCTTTGAAAGCGCAGCACCATTTTAAAAAGGCCCAAATAGACCGGCTATTACGACGCCATAGGTGACGAGCCGGCCCGCTCTACATTACTGCGTGCGCTGGATCATTGGAACGGTCCCACTGGAGTAGCGCTTGATCTTGGCTGTGGTACAGCTCGTGACACGCTCGAACTCCTGGCGCGCGGCTGGGATGTCATTGCCGTTGATGCACAGGCAGAGGCGCTTGAGCGCCTGAGCATTCGTTTCCCGGAATTACACTGCTGCAACCGCGCTTCGAGACACTGGAGCTGCCCAAATGTCAGTTGATCAATGCGAGTTTCTCGCTTCCCTTTTGCGAGCCCTCGTCCTTCAACACCTTATGGCACTCAATTTCCACGGCGTTACGGCCAAACGGGCTGTTCGCCGGTCAATTGTTCGGACCGAGAGACAGTTGGGCTGTCTGAGGCATCACAGTGCTGGACAGAGCCTTTGTTCTGGCGCTGTCCTCGGATTGGACGTTGATTCATTTTGACGAAACTGAGGGGGCCGGGAAAACGGCAAAGGGAGCCAACAAGCATTGGCACCTTTTCGAGCTTGTGGCGCGTTAATCGACTAACTGAGTTAGCCCCCTAACAGCATAAATGGATAGACTAGGGGTATATCGTAAGGAGTACCGCATGCGCGACACACTCAATCAAGGTTTGATCGACTTTCTCGCTTCGTCCCCTACCCCTTTTCATGCTACCGCCACGATGAGTCGCCGTCTTGAGCAGGCCGGCTTCCAGCGGCTGGATGAGCGGGATACCTGGCATATTCGTCCGGGTGGACGTTACTACGTTACACGTAATGACTCCTCATTGATCGCATTTCGCTTGGGTGATGATCCGCTACGCAACGGCCTGCGGATGGTCGGCGCTCATACTGATAGCCCCTGCCTGCGCGTAAAGCCCAACCCAGAGCTCTACAAACAAGGGTTCTGGCAGCTGGGTGTGGAAGTTTACGGCGGTATGCTGATGGCGCCCTGGTTCGATCGGGATCTGTCCCTGGCAGGTCGTGTCACCTTTCGCCAGACCGGCACTCAGCATAGCCGCCTGATCGACTTCAAACGTCCGATCGCTATCATTCCGAATCTGGCTATTCATTTGAATCGTGAGGCCAATCAAGGCTGGCCCATCAATGCCCAGAACGAGCTTCCCCCCATTGTGGCGCAAGTACCGGCCAGTGAGCGACGCGATTTCCGTGCGCTGCTGACTGAGCAACTGGAGCGGGAGCATGGCATCCTGGCCGAGTCGGTACTCGACTTCGAACTATCGTTCTATGACGTACAGAAAGCCGCTGTGGTGGGTCTGGATGAAGACTTCATTGCCGGCGCCCGCCTGGATAACCTGCTGTCCTGTTATGCCGGTCTGGAAGCGCTGCTGTCGGCAGATGGTAATGAAAGCTGCGTGCTGGTATGCACAGACCACGAAGAGGTGGGCTCGAGCTCCCACTGTGGCGCGGACGGCCCGTTCCTTGAGCAAGTCATGCGCCGTGCCCTGCCGGAAGGTGAGGACTTTACCCGGATCATCGCCCGTTCACTGTTGATCTCGGCCGACAATGCTCATGGTGTACACCCGAACTATGCCGAGAAGCATGATGGCAATCATGGCCCTAAACTCAATGCCGGGCCGGTCATCAAGATCAATAACAATCAGCGCTACGCGACCAACAGCGAAACCGGTGGATTTTTCCGTCATCTCTGCCTGGAAAATGAAATACCGGTTCAAAGCTTTGTGACCCGCAGCGATATGGGTTGTGGCTCGACCATCGGCCCGATTACCGCCAGCCAGCTGGGCGTTCGCACAGTCGATATCGGTCTGCCGACGTTTGCCATGCATTCGATCCGCGAACTCGCCGGCAGCCATGACCTGAATTATCTGGTGAAAGTCCTTAAAGCATTCTATTCCAGCCATGTACTGCCATAAGGCAGAGGGAACCGCACGATGATCACGCATATCCGCAACAGTCTGCTCGAAGCCAAGACAGCACTGGAGAACTTTTTGGCTGACGAACAGGCGCTACGGAATATCGAGCGTGCGGCAGAACTGCTGGTTGAAAGCTTCGAGCACAAGGGCAAAGCTTTCTCCTGTGGTAACGGCGGCTCCATGTGTGACGCCATGCATTTCGCTGAAGAGCTGACCGGCCGTTACCGCAAAAACCGCCCGGGCATTGCTGCTGTCTCCATAAGCGATGCCAGCCACATCAGCTGTGTGGCAAATGACTTTGGCTACGACTACATCTTTTCTCGCTATATCGAGTCCCATGGGCGCGAAGGAGATGTCTTGCTGGCCATCAGCACCAGCGGCAAGAGTCCCAATGTGCTCAAGGCCGCTGAGGCTGCAAAAGCGTTGGGTATCAAGGTCATTGCACTAACCGGCAAACCAGGCTCCCTGCTCGAAACCATGGCCGATGTCTGCATCTGTGCGCCTGGCGGCCACTATGCCGATCGTATCCAGGAGCTGCATATCAAGATCATCCATATCCTTATGGAGCTGATCGAGCGTAAGTTGAACCCGGAAAACTACGCCTGACTTAACCATTCGGAGGCGGTGCCAACCATGGCGCCGCACTCACCTCACTCCGGCACGTCTACGCTGACATGAATGGCGTCGTGCCGCCAGTATTCCAGATCGCAATCGATCAGACGCCCCTGCTGATCGCGGTTGATACGTGTGATATGCAGTGCCGGGCTTCCCATGCTGACCTTAAGTGCCTGCGCAGCGTCCGCATGCAATGCTGTAGGCCGCATTTCGAAACGAACACGCCCATACCGGATACCGTATTCGCTGGCATAGAGATCGGTTAGCGAATGGGTCAGGTCAAATTGCAGAATATTGGGAAAATAGATCGGGTTGAGATAATGCTCCACATAGAGCACCAGACGGCCATCGATACGCCTGGCTCGCCGTATCTGATAGACGCCCGTACGTTCAGGAAGCTCGAGAAGCCCACACACCGCTGCATTAGCGGACACCAACCGAGCCGAGAGGACTTCGGTAGCCGGAACACGGCCCTGTCCTGCCACCATGGCGTGAAAATGCGAGCGTACTAGCGGGTTGTAAGCCACCCTGGGAGGTGAAACAAACCAGCCACGTCGCTCTTCCCGATAAATCAGCCCCTGCAACTCCAACTGCCCAAGCGCTTCACGCAACGTAATCCGGGTCGTTGAAAACGACTCGCTCAAACGTCGTTCTGCAGGCAGCTTGGTGGAGGGCGCAAGCGCACCACAGATAATCTGCTCCTCCAATGAGCGGCAGATGGCTGTGACGGTTTTTGGTGCGTCATCGTGCGGGCTTGCTCTCATTTGGACTAGTCCAGCCGGTAAAGCTCAGGGATGCATGAGCCAGAAAGAAAAAGTGACAGCTTAGATTATCTAGATGACCGCCCCGTTAAGCTGCGAGTTAGCTCATGATTCGTCGTTAGGGCAACCCTCTGCACAGATGCCATCAGGGTGGAAATCAAATCGTCATCCTTCGGCGGTAGATTGGCTTGCGTCTTGCTGATCTAGACCAGCCAATCGACCACGCCTCGAAGGAGCGCTCAATGAAACGCTTGCTTGCTTCACTGTTGGGTAGCGCACTTGCGCTGAATGGCACCCTGGCCCCGGCCGCCACGGATATGAACATACTCGAGCAGGCTGCCCGCCAGGAAGGCCAGGTTGATAGCGTAGGCATGCCTGATACCTGGGCCAACTGGAAGGATACCTGGGCCGATCTGCAGAAAAAGTACGGCCTCAAGCACATGGATACAGACATGAGCTCAGCCCAGGAAATAGCCAAATTCGCAGCCGAGGGTGAAAACGCCACCGCCGATATGGGTGACGTGGGCGCCTCGTTTGGCCCCATCGCCGTGGAGAAAGGCGTAACCCAACCGTACAAGCCCACCACCTGGGAGCAGATTCCCGGTTGGGCCAAGGACAAGGACGGTCACTGGATGCTGGCATATACCGGCACCATCGCGTTTATCGTCAACAAGCAGCTGGTAGCTGATGTACCCCATAGCTGGGCTGACCTGCTGCAGGGCAAATACAAGGTTGCCATTGGCGATGTAAGCGCTGCCTCACAGGCAGTGAGTGGGGTCCTGGCGGCCACCTACGCCAACGGTGGAGACGAAAAGAACATCAAGCCCGGCCTGGAATACTTTGGCAAGCTGGCGCAGCAGGGCCGTTTGTCCATGACCAACCCGGTCGTCTCGACCTTGGAAAAAGGCGAAGTCGAAGTGGGTATCGTTTGGGACTTCAATGGGTTGAACTATCGCGATCAGATCGATACTTCACGCTTTGAAGTGCTCATCCCTTCAGACGGCTCGATTACGTCCGGCTACACCACGATTCTGAACAAGTATGCCAAGCATCCGAATGCAGCCAAGCTGGCACGTGAATACATTCTTTCCGATGCTGGCCAGATCAACTTGGCTCGCGGTTATGCCCGCCCCATCCGTGCTGACCATATCCAGCTACCCGAGGATGTAAAAGCTAAACTGTTACCAAGCGAGCAATATGCCAGTGCCAAGCCCATCGCGGATGCCAAGGCCTGGGAAGAAACAGCCAAGCGTCTGCCACGTCTCTGGCAGGAAAACGTGATCATGCAGATGAAGCAGTGATCCAATGAAGACGATCCTGGTTGTGCTGGACGGTCTGGCCTATGGAGTCGCCCGTGACTGTATGGGCTACCTTCAGGGGGTCTGTCAGGCAGGGCGCGGACGGCTCTATACCATGCAGTGTGAATTGCCGTCGCTTTCCCGCCCGCTCTACGAGTGCATTCTCACAGGGGTACGCCCTGTCGACAGTGGCATTACGCACAATCAGGTCGTCCGGCTTTCGAGCCAGCGCAGTGTGTTTCATTATGCGCGCGAGGCCTACCTCACGACGGCGGCTGCGGCCTATCACTGGATCAGCGAACTTTATAACCGTTCGCCCTTTGATGCCGCACGGGACCGTCATATCTGTGCCCCGGACCTGCCTATCCAGTACGGCCATTTCTATTACGCCGATCACTATCCAAACTCTCACCTCTTCGACGACGCCGAAAGCTTGAGACAACGTCATTCCCCTGATTTTCTGCTGGCTCACTCGATGAATATCGATGATGTTGGCCACAAATACGGACTTTCCAGCAGCCAATATCGAAACGCCGCACGTTTGGCGGATATATGCCTGTCCGGCCATTTACCGGTATGGCTGGAGGCGGGCTATCAGGTGATGGTGACAGCCGATCATGGCATGAATGATGACCGCAGCCATGGGGGGCTGCTGCCTGAAGAGCGTGAAGTTCCGTTATTCGTGTTCGGGACAGGCTTCAGCCTGCAAGAGGCAAGCCCTGTGCAAACTGACCTATGCGGTACGCTTTGTGAGCTTTTAGGTGTCGCCCATGACAAGCCGGTTTGTCGGGAACTCCTGGCATGAAAGGCAAATGGCTCGCCACATTGTGCCTTCTGCCCTTTCTAGTTTTCTTTTGTGCATTTCAGATAGCCCCATTGATCTGGATCGCTATCAACAGCCTCAAGCATCTGGATGGCTGGGGCCTGGGTAACTTCACCGAAATCCTTGAATCACCCTTCTATCGCCAGGCTATACGCTTTTCACTGGAGATTTCGGTCTGGTCCAGCCTGTTAGGCCTGCTAATCGCCATTCTGGGCAGTTACTCGCTACGCCAGGTCGACTCGAAGCTAAGAGATTTCGTGACAGCCTTTGCCAACATGACGAGCAATTTTGCCGGTGTTCCCCTGGCGTTCGCCTTCATCATCCTGCTTGGCTTCAATGGGTGCCTGACCCTGCTGCTCAAGCAGACCGGGCTGATTGAGGACTTTAACCTGTACTCCAAAAGCGGATTGATCCTGATCTATACCTACTTCCAGATCCCGCTAGGCGTTCTATTGCTCTACCCTGCCTTTGATGCCCTGCGCGAAGACTGGCGTGAAGCTGCCTCACTGCTTGGCGCCAATACCTGGCATTTCTGGCGTCATATCGGGCTGCCGGTGCTGACTCCGGCGCTGCTAGGTACATTCATTATTCTGCTGGCCAATGCGCTGGGGGCCTACGCAACCGTATATGCCCTGACAACGGGCAATTTCAATGTAGTCCCGGTCCGTATAGCGGCATTGGTCTCTGGCGACATCTTTCTCGATCCGAACCTCGCGAGCGCCCTTGCCATGCTGCTGGTGATGCTCATGGCCGTGATTACCCTTGTCCATCAATGGCTGCTACGCCGGAGCTACCATGTCAAACGCTAACCGGTCGGTTTCACTCTACCATCGTCTGGTCGTCTGGCTGCTTTTTCTGATTCTTCTACTGCCGCTTGCCGCCACTTTGCTGTATTCATTGGCAACACAATGGTCCGCCACGCTTCTTCCCAGCGGGCTGACCTTAAAGTGGTACGTAGCGCTCTGGAGCGACTCACGCTTTCTCATCGCCTTCGGGCATTCATTGATCGTCTGCGTGGGCGCGCTGCTACTGGCCGTCTTCCTCGTACTTCCTCTCATGTTCGTCATCGCCTATCACTTCCCCAGGCTCGATGCACTCATGAACGTGTTCATCCTGCTGCCGTTCGCCGTGCCGCCTGTGGTGTCTTCCGTAGGATTGCTGCAACTCTATGCTGGCGGCCCCTTGCCGTTGATAGGCACACCATGGATTCTGATCGGCTGTTATTTCACCATCGCCCTGCCGTTCATGTACCGAGCCATCAGCAATAATCTGCAGGCACTGAATATTCATGACCTGATGGATGCGGCTCACCTGCTGGGCGCCAGCACCTTCCGGGCGGCCCTCCTGGTGGTACTGCCCAACCTGCGCAAGGGTCTTATGGTGGCGCTGTTTCTGTCATTTTCGTTTCTGATTGGCGAATTCGTTTTTGCCAACATTCTTGTTGGAGCGCGTTACGAAACCTTGCAGGTCTATCTGTACAACATGCGCAATGGCAGCGGCCATTTCACGAGCGCACTGGTCATTTCGTACTTTCTGGTCGTCCTGACCGTAACGTGGGCCGCCAGTGGTTTTAGCCGGGATAAATCATGAGCTTTCTAAGCGTTGAACATCTGCATAAGAGCTACGGCTCGAACATGATCTTTCAGGACATCGATTTCTCTGCAGAACAAGGTGAGCTGGTTACGCTTTTAGGACCTTCCGGCTGCGGCAAATCCACCTTGCTGCGCTGCCTGGCAGGCTTAACCTCGGTAAACGGTGGACGCATCCTGCTCGACGGTCAGGATATTGCGACCCTGCCGCCGCAAAAGCGCAGCATTGCCATGGTGTTTCAGAGCTATGCGCTGTTTCCTAACATGACGGTCGCGCAAAATGTAGCGTTCGGCCTGAAGATGCAAAAAGTGGATCGCCAAACTTTACACCTGCGCACCGCCGAAGTGATCGAACTGGTAGAACTCAAGGGGTTCGAAGACCGCTACCCTCATCAGCTGTCGGGAGGGCAATGTCAGCGTGTCGCCCTGGCGCGATCACTGGTCACTCGTCCACGTCTGCTGCTGCTTGACGAGCCGCTATCGGCACTCGATGCGCGCATCCGCAAGCATTTACGAGAACAGATACGCAGCCTTCAGCAAGCGCTCAACCTGACTACCCTGTTTGTCACGCATGATCAGGAAGAAGCCTTGACAATGTCCGACCGCATCGTATTGATGCAAGCGGGCCGCATCGTACAAAGTGGCGATGCGGAAACCCTCTATACTGCGCCAGCCACGCTGTTTGCAGCAGGCTTCATGGGTAACTACAACATTCTCGATCCTGCTCAGGCCTCTACCCTGTTAGGGCGAAACTTCACTCAACAGGTGGCGATCCGCCCCGAATCGATCAGGATCAACGCATCGGAAGGCCCCAGTGCCGAGATTGTCGGACATACGCTGCTAGGCAATGTCATTCGCTATCGCGTGCAGACATTGGGGATCGAATTACTGGTAGATGTCCTCAATCAGGATGCCTCTGCCTTGCACCCGTGCGGCTCACGCGTCACATTGGGGATCGATTCATCAGCCGCAAGAGAAGTCGCATGACCCTCGCTATTTTCGACCTTGACGAAACCCTGATCGACGGTGACTGCTCCAGTTTATGGTGCCAGCGAATGGCCCAACTCGGCTGGGTTGACGAGTCCTTCATCCAGCGTGATGCCGCCCTGATGAAGGCATATGCCGAAGGCGCCCTGGCCATGGAAGAATACATGGCATTCGCCCTGGAGCCGCTCATAGGTCGAGCACCTGAGGAGCTGGAGCCGGAGATCGACGCCTATGTCGAAGACGTGATCGAGCCTCTGATCTTCAGCGATGCCTGCCGCTGCATTGCGGAACATCGCGCCAGAGGCGACCGGATCGTATTGATTTCGGCGTCCGGTGCTCATCTGGTCGAACCGATTGCCGGTAGGCTGGGGATCAGCGAAATACTGGCCATCGACCTGGAACTGGCCCATGGGGTCTACACTGGCCGTACTCAAGGTGTTCTGACCTATCGAGAAGGCAAGCTGACGCGCCTTCTCGAGCTGATAGATCATCAGGAGGTCGAGCTTGCAGATGCCAGTTTCTACTCTGACTCACGTAACGATCTACCCTTGCTAGAACGCGTTGGGCATCCGCACGCCGTGAATCCCGATCCCTATCTGCGCGAGCAGGCCAGTCGGCGGGGTTGGCCAATCCTTGAGTGGAAATAGCCAAACAAAGGCTGGCCATGCCGGCATGGCCAGCCTCGACATCAGATCAGGCTGTCATCGAGGATCATCACGACCTTACCGTTCACCTTGTTGCTCGACAGTGCCGCAAACGCCGCCTCGGCATCCTTGGCAGCAAATTTTCGCTCCAGGTTCGGCTTGAGCTTGCCTTCAGTAAACAACGGCCAGACCCGTGCAGCCAGCTCTGCCATCAATCGGGCTTTGAACGCCGTATCGCGGTTACGCAGCGTAGAACCGATCAGGCTAATGCGCTTGCTCAACACCTTTGCCAGATCGAACTGCGCCTCTCGACCACTCATCAGGCCAATCAGTACCCACCGCCCGTCACGGCGCAGCACATCCAGATTAAGTTCGGCGTAGCTTGCGCCTACCGGATCAAGGATCACGTCGAATGGCCCGAAGTCACGCAGCCCTTCCAGCCCCTGGTGCCGATCAACGCCCCCTTCGGCACCCAGCGAAATGCAATAGTCCAGCCGCTCGGCCGAACCTACGCTGACCCAGCAAGGATTACCAAAAGCCTTACAGAGTTGAATGGCGGCAGAACCTACGCCGCTGGCCCCTGCGTGCAAGAGTACTTTCTCGCCAGGTCGCAAGGCTGCCAATTCGAAAAGATTGCACCAGGCCGTTGCCCAGACCTCAGGTAGCGCTGCTGCCTCAGCCATCGACAGCCCTTCGGGAACCGGAATCGCATGCTGAGCATTCACCACGACTTCGCTGGCCATACCACCACCGGCCAGCAGAGCACAGACACGATCTCCGACGTTCCAATTGGCTCCCTCCCCAACTTCGACCACAACACCGGAACACTCCAGACCCAGGGTTTGCGGCGCTCCAGGCGGTGGCGGATAGTTACCGGCCAATTGAAGAAGATCGGCGCGATTAAGCCCGGCCGCGGCGACCTGGATGCGAATTTCACCTGCGGAAAGAGCAGGACTTGTCAGCTGTTGCCACTCAAGCTGACCTTCAATACCTTGCAATGCGTTCACGGTGCCTCCATAGTGAGCTAGCTTTTGACCTTTAACAGCGTACTTGACTGTTGCGGGGAACCGGAACGGTCAAGTACGGCCTATAGCGTTATTACCCGTACTCTAGTCGAATCAAGCATGAAGCAGCTTCTCCCCCGTACCGCCCTCCTGTTCATCCTCGGTGTCAGCGCTCTTCCGCTGGCAGCCAAAACAGCGAGCCCAAACGTCTGGGACGGTCTCAAACCAGACCGCGATCAAGTCGTGGCAAGTCTCAATGTGGTAGAGCTGCTCAAGCGCCATCACTACAGCAAGCCGCCGCTTAACGATGAACGCTCGATAAAGATCTATGACAGCTATCTCAAGATGCTTGATCCCAATCGACTGTATTTCAACGCAGCCGATATCGCCGAGTTTGACGCATGGCGGACTCGCTTCGACGATCTGCTCAAGCAGGGCGACCTGAATCCAGGCTTCACGATCTACAAGCGTTACCTGGACCGTGTGAAGGAACGCCTCGACTACACACTGGGCTTGCTGGACAAAGGCATTCCCCAGCTGAATTTTGCGGCAGACGAAACGTTTGACGTCAACCGCGAAAAGGCGCCCTGGCCGACCAATACTGCCGCACTGGATGATCTGTGGCACAAGAAGCTCAAAGATGAAGTGCTGCGTCTGAAACTGGGTGGCAAGGACGATGCTGCCATCAAGGAGCAGCTGCAGAAGCGCTATCGCAATCAGTTGGCGCGCCTGAAACAGACTCGCAGCGAAGACATCTTCCAGGCCTACATCAACGCCTTCGCCCAAACATACGATCCGCACACGCAGTACCTCTCGCCTGAAAGCGCAGAGAATTTCGACATCAACATGAGCCTTTCCCTTGAAGGCATCGGTGCGGTACTGCAAAGCGATAACGATTACGTACAGATCGTTCGTCTGGTACCAGCCGGTCCCGCCGACAAGAGCAAGCAGCTCGCACCCGCTGACAAGATCGTGGGGGTAGCGCAAGGCAAAGACGGCGAAATGGTCGACGTCGTCGGCTGGCGTCTGGACGAGGTCGTCAAGAAGATCCGCGGCGCCAAGGGCTCCGTTGTTCGCCTGGAAGTCATCCCTTCGAGCAATCCGCCGAATGATCAGACCACAAAGGTCGTCTCGATTACACGTGAAGCAGTAAAGCTTGAAGAACAGGCAGCCCAGAAACACATCATTGACGTGCCTCACAACGGCAAGACCTACAAGCTGGGTGTAGTCGATGTGCCTGCTTTCTACTTGGACTTCAAGGCTTATCGCGCCGGTGACCCGAATTACAAGAGCACTACCCGTGACGTGCGCAAGCTGATCGGTGAGCTGAAAAACGAGAAAGTCGACGGTATTGTCATCGACCTACGCAACAATGGTGGAGGCTCCCTACAGGAAGCAACCGAGCTGACAGGTTTGTTCATTGACCAGGGCCCAACGGTGCTGGTACGCAACAGCGACGGCAAGGTAGACGTGTTGGCTGACGATGAAGGCGATGCTTTCTACACAGGTCCCATGACCGTGCTGGTCAACCGCCTCTCGGCCTCGGCTTCGGAAATCTTTGCGGGTGCCATGCAGGATTATCACCGTGCCTTGATCGTGGGTGGACAGACCTTCGGCAAAGGCACTGTTCAAACCATACAGCCTCTAAATCACGGTGAACTGAAGCTGACCCTGGCCAAGTTCTATCGCGTTTCAGGACAAAGTACCCAGCATCAGGGCGTTATCCCGGATATCAGCTATCCGGATATCGTAGATAACAAGGAGATCGGCGAAAGCGCGCTACCCAACTCCATGCCATGGGATACGATCCGTCCGGTTCTTGAGGTAGAGAACAATCCGTTCAAGCCGTATCTGCCTGAGCTGATCAACCGTCACGATACCCGCACCAAGACCAACCCGGACTTTGTCTTTGCTCGTGAACGCCTTCAGTTTGCACAGGATGTCATGAAGGATACGACGGTCAGCCTGAACGAGCAGAAGCGTCGCGCCGAGCAGGACGCCCTCGACAAGCGCCAGCTGGCAATCGAGAACGAGCGTCGGGTAGCTAAAGGTGAGGAACCCCTCAAGGAACTGAAAAAAGTTGATGACGACGCTATTGCTGCCGCCAACAACGACGAAAAGACCAAACCTCAAGACGATGCCTACCTGATGGAGAGTGGTCAGATCCTGCTCGACTATCTGGACTTGAGTCACGGTGGTCCGTCTCACTGATTGCCGTCATCAAATAGTCATCGAACTGTCGTGAAATGAACAAGGCCAGCTTATCGCTGGCTTTGTTTATTCAGGACCAAGATAGATGACCGTCAACGAACAGTTGAGCGCGCTTGAGCAGATACTGGCTCGAAGTGATATACACAGCCTTTTCCAACCTATCGTTTCCTTGAGCGAACGCCGCATCATTGGCTATGAAGCACTTAGCCGTGGGCCTTCCAACAGTCCTCTGCACTCCCCGCTTCCCCTGTTCGCCATTGCTCGTACGGCACAGCGTCTGTCCGAGCTGGAAATGGCCTGTCGCACCCAGGCATGTACGGGTTTCCGTGATCTGGGCCTTGAAGGTAAGCTCTTCCTTAACATTTCCCCCGAATCACTTCTTGAGAACAGTCACGAGCAGGGCCGCACCCTGAAATTGCTACAGCGTCTGGGTATCCCTGCTAACCGAATCGTCATCGAGCTGACCGAACAGGCCCCAACCGACGATCTGGGCCTGCTTGATACCGCCTTGCACTACTATCGCGCAATGGGCTTTTCGATTGCTCTGGATGACCTGGGGGCCGGATATTCCAGCCTGCGCCTGTGGTCCGAGCTGCGCCCGGACTACGTGAAGATCGATCGTCATTTCATCGATGGTATCCATCGTGATGGCGTCAAACGGGAATTTGTAGGCTCCATCCTTCAAATGGCCAGGGCGTCCAACGCCGTGGTGGTTGCTGAAGGCATTGAGCTGCATGAGGAGCTGGTCGTACTGGCCGAAATGGGCATTGATCTGGTTCAGGGTTACCTTCTAAGTCGTCCTGAAGCGAATCCCCCGCGGGAAGCACGCGAGATCATGCCTCGCCTGGAGACACGCCCCAAAAGCCTTACAGAGGGCGATACAGGCCTGACATCCATGTTACTTGAGCGGCCTGCCATCCAGGAGCAGACGCTGATACCTGCCGTCATGCAGCTTTTCCACGACAAACCCAGCTTTAACTCCCTGGCCGTGCTTGATGAACACGGTGCGCCTGTCGGCATCGTCCACCATTATGCCCTTGCAGAAGCCCTGCGTAAGCCCTTTGCGCCGGACCTGTTTGGTCGCAAGCCCATTACGCGGCTTATGCATCTGGATTTTCTATGTGTGGAGAAGAGCCAATCTCCTCTTCACGTCAGCCGACTACTCACCCAGCGCGCCAAGCAGCGGGTAGAAGAAGACTTCATTATTGTTGATCAAGGCCAATATGTCGGCATGGGTCGTGTGGTTGATCTTCTCCAACTGATTACTGAACAGAAGATTCAGGAAGCACGGCATGCCAATCCTCTGACAGGCCTGCCCGGCAGCGTGCCGATTCATCATTGTCTGAGCCAGTTACTGGAGCGCAACCAAAACGCCACCCTGTGTCACCTTGATATCGACAGCTTTACGCCCTTCAATGAGATTTATGGATATGCCAAGGGAGACGAAGTGCTGCTGTGCCTGGCACAGGCCTTGACAGAAAGTATGGAGCGCACCCAGGACTTCATCGGTCACTACGGCGATGACAACTTTATAATCGTCCTGCGCTCCATGGACTGGCGAGCACGGCTGACTCGACTCATGGAGACTTTCCAGAGTCGCTGCCGTCGCTTTTACGCACCGGAGCACCTGGATGCAGGCTGCCTGATAGCAGAAGATCATGAAGGCTACCGACGCGAGTATCCGCTGCTATCTCTATCTCTTGGGGTAGTAAGGGTTACGGCAGAAAGTCGAACGTCACGCGATGCCCGCCAACTGCTTAAACTGGCGGAAAGCGCCAAGGCTCAGGCCAAAACCATTCCCGGCTATAGCTTGCACCTGATGGCCGAAACGGCCTGAGTTACTTATCTGAGGAAAAGTTGTACTCGAATACACGCGTGACTTCAGATGCATGCCAGGCAGCCGCCTCTATACCATCCACCTCGCCGTTGAAGCGCCCGACTCGCTGGGCGCATTCAAAGAAACCAGGACGCGGCAGCCGGCTCGCACCCTGGCTGACCACTAATGCGCTGCGCAACGGCACACCCTGACGGGCATCCAGCGCTATCAGGTGTTCAAGGGCAGCAGTCAGTGTCGCCATGGCGGGCGTCGGTAACTGTAGACGCTCGATCAGCGAGCGATAGGTTACCAAGTGCCGCTGGCAACGAGCTTCTTCCAACTCGGCCAGCAACGCCTGCCAATGGGTACGACTGATCTGTAACGCCACAATACAAACCTGAATTCAACGAAAGGTTACTATAACAGCACAGCTTATCCTGTTCCGATGTGCAAGCACCTCTCGCCACCCAGGCTCATGCCCGCTCAACCACTATAACGCCCTCAGCGGGTTTCTCATGAGGAAGCGGCGGAGCCGATAGCGACTTTTGCACCGCTACGGGCTGGGCATCTCTCCAGGCGCGAAAGGTATCAAGCTCGCTCTGCCAGGTTTTGCTCACCCACGCCAGCACTGCCAGATCATCAATGAAGCCAAAGGTAAGCATCCAGTCAGGGATCAGATCAACAGGCGAAAGGAAATAAGCAAGTGCTGCGACCACCGACAAGAGTGCCTGCCGACTGATACCCCGATATTCTCCACGCCACCAGGCCAGCAGTAGGGAATGGAAGAGCCCCAAGGTATCCTTGGCGGCACCCAACCGAAAATCTCGCTTGGCCAGCTTACGCCCGACGGCCAATAACAGTGCCGGTAAGCGCCCCCGAACAAGAAAACGTTGGGCAAGCCTCAGATAACGATCAAATCCAACGGGTGGCTTCATGAGATCTCCCCGCCTCGCAAAGGCAGTCTGATAGAGCGTTTGGCGAATAGGTAAATAACCACCTAGATTAGAGCATCGTCCTCACAAACAGGTTTCCTAAAACAAAAAAGCCCCGTGTGAACGGGGCTTTTTAATAGAGCGGCGTGTTACTTCTTGGAAGTATCCTGCTCTTGTGCAGCGTCCGACTCGTCGGATGGCTCTTGCGTCAGGCCATTGTCGCCCTGAGCGCTTGGATCCTTGATACCTAGCAGCTCCAGGTCAAAGACAAGAACGGAGTTGGCAGGAATGGCAGGGCTTGGGCTCTGCGCGCCGTAGGCCAGTTCGCTGGGAATGTACAGCTTGTACTTTTCACCTACATGCATGAGCTGAAGCGCTTCAACCCAACCCGGAATCACGCCACTCACCGGCAAATCAATCGGGCTGCCACGCTTGATGGAACTGTCGAATACAGTACCATCAACAAGACGGCCTTCGTAGTGAACTGTCACTACATCATTCGGCTTGGGCTGCGGACCATCTGCCTTCTTGACCACTTCATACTGCAAACCGGAAGCCGTTGTGACAACACCCTCGCGCTTGCCATTTTTTTCCAGGAAATCCTTGCCTGCTTTGGCATTGTCTTCGCTGAGCTTGGTCATGCGCTCTTCTGCACGCTTCTGCAGATCGGCAAACGCATCTCTTAGCTGATCATCGGTAAGCTTCTGCTCTTTCTTGCCCACAGCATCTTCAATACCCAAAGCCACTGCTTTTGAATCCAGGTCATCGATGCCTTCCTGAGCAAGGCTTTTACCCATGTTCAAGCCGATGCCGTAGGACGCTTTCTGAGCTGGAGTTTCAAGATTAACCTTGGATTGTGATTGTGAGTCGCAGCCGCTGAGAACCAGGCCAACGAGGGCCACTGCTGCTGCCAACCGGTGCTGTTTCATGCTGTTTCCTTGTCCGTGCGCGAAGCGCGTTCGATAAAACCGCGAGCTTATCAGGGCCTAACTGCCACTGGCTACGGCATGATAAGAATAGTTAGTAGCTTATAAGTTCAGCGCTGAATAGTGACTGAATACAAAGCAGTCTGTGTCCGTGACGTATCAAACAACCCTGAACATACGGACTAGACATCTTTAAAAGAAACTAACTGTACAAAGAACTTCCAGCAAAGAATGCTTAATAGAAGCGGAAAACAGCCGCTAGAAAGGGAATAAACCTGTAGACACGAAAAAAGCGGCGCAAGGCCGCTTTTTCGTAATTTATCGGGAGTTCAGTGGGCCCGATAAACTTAATATGGCGCAGCGGACGGGACTCGAACCCGCGACCCCCGGCGTGACAGGCCGGTATTCTAACCGACTGAACTACCGCTGCGTATATCGCAAAATGGTGGGTGATGACGGGATCGAACCGCCGACCCTCTGCTTGTAAGGCAGATGCTCTCCCAGCTGAGCTAATCACCCACGTAGCTTTCGCTAGTGTTCTTCCTGGGTTCATCAAGAGGATTTAAAACCCAATCAAGCAACCCAAGATGAAGCAAAAATGGCGCAGCGGACGGGACTCGAACCCGCGACCCCCGGCGTGACAGGCCGGTATTCTAACCGACTGAACTACCGCTGCGCGTAACTTCAAGAGTGGTGGGTGATGACGGGATCGAACCGCCGACCCTCTGCTTGTAAGGCAGATGCTCTCCCAGCTGAGCTAATCACCCACTTAACTTTCGTAAGCGTTTGCTCTCGAAGTGGGGCGCATTCTACGGACGGTTTTATAGGCTGGCAAGCCCCCAAGTGAAAAAAATTTCAAATGATCCAAAGGCTTAGGTTCTTTTCCTTTATTTCCAAGCCTTTGGATCATTTCCCGGGTCTGCCCTTGCAGGCAGGACCGTATCGTTACATCCCAAAAAGCGGCCTGTTTGTCATTAAAACCCTTTAATCGTTGCCAATGATCAATTGGGGGTTGGCCTTGGAAGCATGGCAGCGGAATAATGCGCGCTTCGTTTTTTGGGGAATCGTCACGCCATGTGGTTTCGTAATCTTCTTATTTATCGTCTTACCCAGGATTTATCACTCGAAGCCGAGGCCCTGGAAACCGCGTTGGCCAGCAAACCTGCACGTCCCTGCGCCAGCCAGGAACTGACCACTTACGGTTTCGTTGCTCCTTTCGGCAAGGGAGAAGACGCTCCTCTGGTACATGTCAGCCAGGATTTCTTTCTGATCGCAGCTCGCAAGGAAGAGCGCATTCTGCCCGGCAGCGTAGTAAAAGATGCCGTGCAGGAAAAAGTTGATGAAATCGAAGCACAGCAGATGCGCAAGGTTTACAAAAAGGAGCGTGACCAGATAAAGGACGAAATTGTCATGAGTCTGCTGCCACGGGCCTTCATTCGCCGCCAGACTACCTTTGCAGCAATCGCGCCCAAGCAGGGCTGGATTCTGGTAGATGCCTCTAGTGCAAAGCGCGCAGAAGATTTGCTTTCCACCCTTCGTGAAGCGCTGGGCTCCCTTCCGGTACGTCCGATGTCGGTCAAGCAGGCACCGACTGCAACCTTTACAGATTGGGTCAAGTCTCAAGCAGCCACGAACGATTTCCATCTGTTGGATGAGTGCGAGCTACGCGATAGTCACGAGGATGGCGGTGTTGTCCGCTGTAAAGGGCAAGACTTGACCAGTGAGGAAATTCAGAATCACCTGGGCGCAGGCAAGCTGGTGACCAAGCTGGCCCTGGCCTGGCAGGACAAGCTGTCGCTGTTGATCGATGACAAGGTCGCGCTCAAGCGTCTGCGCTTTGAGGACTTGCTTCAAGAGCAGGCCGAGCAGGATGGCGGCGATGATGCCATGGCGCAGCTGGATGCTACCTTTACTCTAATGATGATGACCTTTGCCGAATTTATTCCGTCGCTGGTCGAAGCGCTGGGTGGAGAAGAAATTCCGCAGGGGCTCTAATCAGGTGCGGCGCCTCGGGGCGCCGCCCAACTTCCAAGGCTCATATTTTTATAAGGATAATCATGGGCGCTCTCGCAGCTTTAAGCCGCTTTGCAGGCAATACCTTTGCCTTGTGGGTCCTGCTGGCGGCTGTTCTAGCCTTTATATGGCCTGAAGGGTTTCGTTCCTTAACGCCAGCTATCGTCCCCTTACTGGGCCTGATCATGTTCGGCATGGGGCTCACGCTCAAAGCTGAGGATTTCAAGGAGGTCTTTCGCAAACCTCTTAGGGTTCTTCTAGGTGTAATCGCTCAATTTATCATTATGCCCGGCATGGCGTGGCTGCTTTGTCTTGTCATGCAATTGCCGCCGGAAATTGCGGTAGGCGTTATTCTTGTGGGTTGTTGCCCTGGCGGTACGGCGTCCAATGTCATCACCTGGTTTTCACGCGGGGACGTCGCACTGTCTGTTGGCATCACTGCCGTCACTACCCTTCTGGCCCCGTTGGTGACCCCTACATTGATCTGGCTATTGGCTTCGGCCTGGCTACCAGTCAAGTTCTCAGCCCTTTTTCTATCCATTGTCCAGGTCGTTATCCTCCCGATTGTGCTGGGGCTAGTTGCCCAACGCTTCCTGGGGTCAAAGGTACGGGCAGCGGTTGAGGTGTTGCCCCTGGTCTCGGTTATCAGCATCGTGCTGATTGTGGCGGCCGTTGTGGCTGTCAGCCAGGCGAAAATTGCAGAGTCAGGATTTTTGATTATGGCTGTGGTCGTACTGCATAACACATTGGGACTGATGCTTGGCTATTTGGCCGGAAAAGTGTTTGGGCTACCTCTGGCGCAGCGCAAGACGCTGGCTATCGAGGTCGGTATGCAGAATTCGGGACTGGGCGCAGCACTGGCAACAGCACATTTCTCCCCTCTTGCGGCTGTGCCCAGTGCCTTGTTCAGCGTCTGGCATAATATTTCTGGAGCGCTGCTGGCCACATGGTTCCGTCGCTTGAATGACGAGTCCTCTGCAAAAGAGTGAGCATGTAACGAAACCGGCGCGCTCGGGCTTGGCAAGAGCGCATCGGTTCGCGAAGGGGACGACCCCATCGTCTGAAACTATCCGGGGACGGCCCCGCTTTACCAACCCTGGAATCTTTATGTCCTGGATTATTCTTTTTCTGGCTGGCCTGTTTGAAATAGGCTGGGCTATAGGCCTCAAATACACTGAAGGCTTTACTCGCCCCCTTCCTACTGTCCTGACGGCAGCCGCCATGCTGACCAGTCTAAGCCTCTTGGGCATGGCCGTTAAGCAGCTTCCTCTTGGTACAGCCTATGCCATATGGACGGGTATTGGCGCAGTAGGAACGGTGATTGCTGGCATTATTCTATTTGGCGAAAGCGTCAGTCCGATCCGTCTGCTCAGTGTGCTGCTTATTTTATGTGGCTTGATCGGGCTTAAACTGAGCCATTAGCGCCTAGTCGCGGATGCTGCGCGTAGGGTCTCCACCACCTATCACGGCGCGAAAGCGCATCAGGAATTCTGGCACGCTTGCAAACAGGAAGGCATTGACGCCTATATTCATCAACGCAACCGCCAGAAACAGCTCCGGAACTGTCATCTCGAATACAGACAAAAGCAGCATAGTGATAAGGGCCGAGCAGACCATTAGGAGCGCATTGAGAATATTGGTGGCAGCGATAACCCGAGAGCGCTCCTCCTGTGGCGTGCGCGCCTGAATCAGCGCATAGAGCGGAACGATATAAAATCCGCCAGAGATCCCCAGTCCCAGAATACACCCAAGCGCTGGCCACATGGAAAATTCTTTCAGCGCTGCCCATCCGCCATAAGACCCTGTGATAGCGGCCATGTCAGGCGTGACGGCATAGAGCAAGACGCTGAAGACAGATAACCCCAGCGCACCCAGCGGAACAATACCTGCCTCAACATGCCCCTTGGACAACCGACCACATAGAAGAGAGCCCAGCGCAATGCCTACCGAGAACAAGGTAAGGATCAGCGAAACCATGCTTTCCTGACCGTGCAGGTAGTCCTTGGCATAGGCTGGTATCTGGGTAAGGTATACCGCACCCACAAACCAGAACCAGGAATTGCCCAGCAGAGAACGAGAGACCGAGGGCGCCTGCCCCAGCCCCATACGCAAGATCACCCATGTTTGCCGGAAAATATTCCAGTCCAACCTCAGGTGCGAGATAGCGGCCGGCGCGGATGGAATACCTAGGCTGGCCAGAAAACCAGCCAGAGCGATCAATACGACGCTTATGGCTACGGCCTGGGAATAATCCGGGAGAGAGAGCAAGGCCCCTGCCCCTATCGTCCCGCCCAGAATGGCCAGGAATGTGCCCATCTCCACCAACGCGTTACCGCCCATTAACTCTCGAGACTCGAGATGCTGGGGCAAAATTGAGTACTTGGAAGGTCCGAAGAGCGCCGAGCGTGTACCCATGGCAAACAGGACAAATAACAACAGTGGCAGGCTGTTAAGCCAAAAGCCTAGACTGCCTAACAGCAACATGACGATTTCCGAGCCTTTCAGCCATCGCATGAGCCGCGCCTTGTCATATTTTTCGCCTAACTGTCCGCCTAACGCTGAAAACAGCAGGAACGGAAGAATAAACAGCAAGGCGCACAGGTTGACCAGCAACAGCCTGTCACCGGTAACGCTCAAGTGAAACAGCACCGCCAGAATCAATGACTGCTTATATACGTTGTCATTAAAGGCGCTAAGGGACTGTGTTACGAAAAACGGTAGGAAGCGCCGTTTTTTCAACAGAGCGAATTGTAAGGACATCGAACGAGGTCCTATTCGAAGAAGGAAACCGGAACGGCCACAGCCATCCTTGCAGCCCGAGATAACAACCGCGTTACATCGTACGTCAGTCAAACATCGTTATAGCCGGATAGCCTTAGGAAAAAGAAGCTTCAAGACTGGCTTTTACCGTCGGCCACTCACGGTCGGTAATACTGTACATGACGGTATCATCAAGCCGACCGTCGGCCAAACGTCGATGGTTACGTAACAGCCCTTCACGTACAGCCCCTAGCTTTTCAATGGCGCGTTGCGCACGCAGATTACTGGCTGCCGTCTTGAGTTGTACACGTACCAGATGCCAGTTCTCGAACGCATGACGCAGCAGGAGGTATTTGATGTTGGCATTCAATCCACTGCCATGCTGCTCCCGATCCAGCCAGGTCCAGCCAATTTCAGCGGCAGGTAGCGCAGGCAGAAACTCTGAAAAGCGAGTGGTACCCACCAGCTTGTCAGCCAGCCTGATGGTAAAAGGGATAGTTTTGCCTTCACGCTGCTCGGCAATGGCGTGCCTATACCAGTCCGGTCTTAGTGGACCGCTCAGGTAATGCAACTCGTCCCGGTTGAGATCAGCCAGGCTGACCAGTTCCAGTACGTCGCTTTCCACCATAGGCTCTAAACGAAGAGCACCGCGCTGCAAGGTAATGGGATGCGCTTCGAACATGGCGCCACTCTCCTTGATAACACTGCGACACGCTAACAGGCTGAAGCCCTCGGCTCAACCAAACCTGCGACATTGGTCTCAGTGACCTTGGAGCAGTCGCTTTGATGAGACACTTATAAAGCCTGCCATGCTCCCCAACGAGCGCATTAGAATAGTCCCTAGGTATTCCCACTACTCGAGACGAGCTCTTTCTAATCTATCTGGCAGCGGAAGGCCTAGGGCCAATCACCTATAAAAGGCCCTGCACAACAAAATTCCACAGGAGTTCGCATGACCCTATCCAGCGGACTGATCGCCGCCGTTGCCCTACTCTACATGGCGGTGCTCTTTGCGATTGCCTTTTATGGCGACAGACGTAAAACGCCGTTGCCACCCAAGTTACGCGCCTGGGTTTACAGCCTGTCGCTTGCGGTATATTGCACCAGCTGGACATTCTTTGGCGCCGTTGGACAGGCGGCCGACCAACTTTGGTCCTTTCTGCCGATTTACCTAGGGCCTATCCTGCTCCTGCTATTCATGCCACGTCTGATCAAGAAAATGATCATGATCAGCAAGCAGGAAAACATTACTTCCATTGCCGACTTCATTGCCTCCCGCTATGGAAAATCGCGGGCGCTGGCGGTTGTGGTTACGCTGATCTGCCTGGTAGGCGTGCTGCCTTATATCTCCCTGCAGCTCAAAGGCATTGTCATGGGCGTTAATCTGCTGACCGGTGTAGGGGCCGAGTCAATAGGCATGCGTGCACAGGATACCGCCTTGATCGTCTCGCTGGCATTAGCGGTATTTACCATCCTGTTCGGCACTCGCAACCTTGATGTTACCGAGCATCACCGGGGCATGATGCTCGCAATTGCCTTTGAGTCGCTGATCAAACTCCTGGCATTTCTTTCCGTAGGGATTTTTGTGACCTATGGACTTTATGACGGATTCGATGACCTGTTTGATCAGGCACGCATTGCGCCCGAGCTGTCCAAATACTGGCAGGAAACCTTCGACTGGCCCGCACTGCTGGTGCAAACCGGAGTAGCGTTCACAGCCGTCATGTGTCTGCCACGACAGTTTCATGTCACGGTGGTTGAAAATACGGATGCGCGTGACCTGAACCTGGCCCGCTGGGTATTTCCTTGCTACTTGGCCTTGGCGGCGCTGTTTGTTGTTCCCATCGCCCTGGCAGGACAGATGCATCTGCCCAAAGGGGTCGTACCTGACTCCTTTGTTATAAGCCTGCCCATGGCACAGGCGCATCCCAGCCTGGCGCTCCTGGCTTTCATTGGTGGCGCTTCGGCCGCTACCAGTATGGTGATCGTCGCCAGCGTGGCCTTATCCACCATGCTATCCAATGATATTTTGCTGCCCCTCTTATTCCGTAAGCAGAAGGTAGAGCGCCCCTATGAGGTGTTCAGCCACTGGCTAGTAACCATTCGGCGTGTTGCGATCGTGGCGATCCTGCTGTTGGCGTATCTCTGCTATCGCCTGCTGGGCTCTACGGCAAGCCTGGCTACCATCGGGCAGATCGCCTTTGCAGCTATCGCTCAACTGGGTCCGGCCATGGTAGGAGCACTCTACTGGAAGCAGGCGAACCGGAGAGGTGTATTTGCAGGACTTGCAGCGGGCGCCTTTCTTTGGGCTTATACCCTGGTTCTGCCAGTCATGGCAGAAAGTTTGAACTGGCCACTCGACCGTTTTCCTGGGCTAGCCTGGCTAGCAGCCAATCCGTTTGGCCTGCCCTTCAAGCCCCTGACTCAAGGCGTACTGCTGTCCTTGGCAGGAAATTTTCTCCTTTTCTTTCTGGTTTCCAATCAGGCCAGGACGCGAGTATCCGAGCACTGGCAGGCCGGCCGTTTCATTGGACAAATGACCTCGGCGCGCCTGAATACCCGGTCGCTATTGGCAGTGCAGCTGGAGGATCTTCGCGCACTCGCTGCCCGCTTCGTAGGCGATGAACGTGCTCGGCAGAGCTTTATTCGCTTCGCTGACCAGACGGGCCTGACCTTTCATCCGGCCCAGAATGCCAACGGAGAATGGATTGCCCATACCGAGCGCCTGTTAGCCGGCGTGATTGGAGCTTCCTCTGCCCGGGCGGTTGTAAAGGCTGCCATCGAAGGCCGTGACATGCATGTGGAGGATGTCGTACGCATTGCCGACGAAGCGTCCGAAGTACTTGAATTCAACCGCGCGCTTTTGCAGGGCGCTATCGAAAATATTTCTCAAGGTATCAGCGTTGTTGATCAATCCCTTCGGCTAGTGGCCTGGAACCAACGTTACCTGGAGTTGTTTGACTACCCGGACGGCATGATCCAGGTCGGGCGTCCAATCGCCGAAATCATCCGCTATAACGCAGAACGGGGCCTCTGTGGCCCAGGCGATCCTGACGAGCACGTAGCACGACGTGTCGATCGAATGCGGCAAGGGATTGCCCATACATCTGAGCGACAATTTCCCAATGGCCGGGTGATTGAGCTCAGTGGCAAACCCATGCCGGGACGCGGCTTTGTCATGAGCTTTACCGACATCACTGCGTTTCGCGAAGCAGAGCGCGCCCTTCGTGAAGCCAACGAAGGGCTGGAGCAGCGCGTGGAAGAGCGAACCCGGGAGCTCTCCCAGCTTAACCAGGCGCTGACAGAGGCCAAAGCCCATGCAGAAGCAGCAAACCAGTCCAAAACACGCTTTCTCGCTGCCGTCAGCCATGATCTGATGCAACCGCTAAACGCAGCACGCCTGTTTACGGCCGCCCTCGCCCACCACGATGCGTTACCCAAGGATGCTCGCGAGCTGGTTAACAACATGGATTCGTCCCTGCGCTCCGTGGAAGACCTGATTGCCGACCTGCTGGATATCTCGCGCCTGGAGAGCGGACGGGTTCATACGGAGGTCGGCACGTTCGCAATCAATACGCTATTCGATACGCTGGGCGTAGAGTTTCGTGCCCTGGCGCGAGAACAAGGCATAGATTTCCACCTGAGCGGAAGTCGCCTGAGAGTAGAAAGCGACGTCAAGCTGCTGCGCCGAGTCCTGCAGAACTTTCTGACCAATGCTTTCCGCTATGCCAGAGGGCATGTATTGCTAGGTGTCCGCCGCCACGGTGATCATGTGACACTGGAGGTATGGGACCGTGGCCCAGGTATCCCGGAAGATAAGCGTCAGGTCATTTTTGAGGAGTTCAAGCGACTCGATAGCCATCAGACGCGCGCAGAGAAGGGGTTGGGCCTGGGACTGGCTATTGCTGATCGTCTCTGCAAGGTACTGGGCCATCGTATCGAGGTACGCTCCTGGGCAGGCAAAGGCAGTGTATTCAGTGTCTCGGTGCCCGTCGCGACTCAAACTCTATCTGAACCTGTCCTGCAGCCTACACGCGAACACACCAGCGAACCGCTACGAGGCGCACCGGTATTTTGCGTTGATAACGAGGAAAGCATCCTGACGGGTATGCGGAGCCTCCTTAGCCGCTGGGGCTGCGAGGTTTATACGGCACGCAATCAGCAGGAATGCGAGGCGTTACTGGCACAAGGTATTGAGCCGCAGATAGCGCTGGTGGACTTCCATCTGGATGACGGCAATACCGGACCTCAACTAATGGCATGGCTTCGCACGCGGCTTAATAAGCCGTTGCCTGGCATTGTGATCAGTGCAGATGCACATCAGGATCGTGTCAGTGAAGTGCATTCGGCTGGGCTGGATTTTCTACCTAAACCCGTAAAGCCAGCCGCCTTACGCGCATTGCTTAGCCGTTATCTGAATTTAAGATGACTTGGGGCGACCGTGTCGATAGGTCATAAAAACCCAATCGAAATAATGCAAAAAAATTCTTGCATTTTGATGAAGCCAAGCGTGATGCGGTCTACAGGGTTAATCCACAGAACCTGTGGATAACTCTGTAGAAAAGTTGGTGGAAATGTCCTGTAAGCTAGATGAAATGGGGGGTTCCGTTAAACTGTCCATTTTTTAACCAATCAAAAAAATCCTTATAAATCATATATTTATACCTAAATAACCGTTCTAAATATTTTTATGCCTGTTTAAGCGAAGCGCTTGACAAGCGCATTAGTGCTTGTGCACAAGTCCTGAACATTGCCACTTGACTCAGGGTGTATTTTTGAGCATAGCCCTTCGCCTGAGTTAGAAAATTTAGTGAATTCGTATGTTTTATCACCCTGCCAGACTGACCTCGGCAGGACGACGACTCATTAACACCCTGCCCTCACGGACAGAAAACAGTGGAAGGCCCTGGCTTCTTATCATTTCATAGTCCGAATCGGCTGACAGGATCAGCAGATTGGCCGGGCGCCCTACTTCCAGCCCATATCGGTCACCCAGCTGCATGGCGTTGGCGCTATTTACCGTCACTAGATCCAAGGCATGCTGCAGGCGCTCATAACCGAGCATGTGACAGATATGCAGGCCGGCCTCCAGTACCCTGAGAATGTTGCCGTTACCCAGCGGATACCATGGATCAACAATAGAGTCCTGCCCGAAGCACACATTCATACCGGCCTCCAGCAGTTCGTTCACACGCGTTACGCCACGCCGTTTGGGAAAGGTGTCGAAGCGACCTTGCAGGTGAATGCTCTCGGTGGGGCACGATATAAAGCTGATACCTGAACGACTCAGCAGACGAAACAGCTTTGAACAGTAGGCATTGTCATAAGAACCCATGGCAGTAGTATGGCTGGCAGTGACACGTGAGCCCATGCCACGACTACGCGCCTCCTCTGCCAACACTTCCAGAAAGCGGGAATGGGGATCGTCTGTCTCATCGCAGTGAACATCCACCAGACAACCTGTGCGCTCAGCCAGATCCATCAGAAATTTGACGGAACTGACCCCTTGCTCACGGGTATATTCGAAGTGAGGGATTCCGCCAACCACGTCGGCTCCCAGCCGAATGGCCTCCTCCATCAGTTCTCGGCCCTGAGGATAGGATTCGATTCCTTCCTGGGGAAACGCCACAATTTGCATGTCAACTAAATGGCTTGTTTCTTCCCGAATTTCCAACATGGCCTTCAAAGCCGCCAGACTGACATCGGTTACATCCACATGGGTACGAACATGCTGGATACCGTAGACCGCCAGGGCATTAATGGTCTGCTTGGCCCGCGCCTTGGTATCTTCGTGGGTAATAGTCGCCTTTCGCTCTCCCCAGCACTCAATGCCTTCGAATAACGTGCCGCTCATGTTCCACCGCGGTTCCCCAGCTGTAAGAGCTGCATCCAGATGGATATGCGGTTCGACGAAAGGCGGAATAACCAGATTGCCTCGCGCATCCAGTATTTCAGCGCTGGTTGGGCTCACAAAAGCGACCTGTGATTCGATTGCAGCGATCCGGTCGCCTTGCAAACGCACAGTAAACAGCCCTTCCTGACCACGCAGCCGCGCATTGATGACATTCATCGACAGACTCCTCAAGCAAAGGACTACTTACTCTTTATAACAGTAGGTGATCTGGAACATTCCAGCCTATGCCTCTGCGCGAGCGACAACCGATAGCCGGGTCCCCACCAGGCCACACAGCATTACGTACCCCAGTGCGGCAGTACCAACGCCGACAAGAGGCGCCAACCAAGGGGAGAAAAAGGCTGCCAGAACCCCCAGGCCATAGGCCGCAAGCCCAACCCAATTGAATTTAGGTAAATGAACAGTCGCCAAGAGGGGGTAACATCCTCTATGACGATAAAAGAAATCAGCTGCAATCACGCCGCCGATAGGAGGGATAATGGTTCCCAATATAATCAGGTAGGGGACCAGCAGATCGTACATGCCCAGCACTGCCAGCAATGTACCTATTGCTGCGCCAACCAGCGTAACGGTCCGCCGGCGATCTGTTCGAACCAGATTACAACCCGCCACAGCGAAGTTATAGATAGTATTGTCCTGCGTGCTCCAAAGATTAAGCATGAGCATGGCTATCGCTGCCAGCGAGAAACCCTGAAGCAGCAGGACCTCCACCACGTCCGGTTGTTGGTACACAATGGCGCCATAGGCGCCGATCAGCACCATCAGGCCATTGCCGATAAAAAAACCAGCCAGGCTGGCCAGAATAGCGACTCTCCCAGTGCGAGCAAAACGTGTCCAATTAGTAGCCTGTGTCGCCCCGCTGACAAATGTTCCAAACACTAATGTCAGCGCTGTGCTATACTCCATCGTGTTGCCTGGTTGTATTGCCAGCAGGCCTTCCAGCCCACCGATCTTTCGTGTTGCAACCCACATGGATAATGCCAGCAGGCCACACATGGCGGGTACAGCAATATAAGATAGGATCTCCAAGCCTCGGTAGCCAATATAGGCTGTGGCACAAAAGCCAAAACCGAAGATCGCCATTAGCAACAGCACAATGCCTTCGGGCAATCCCAGAAACTTACCCAGCACGACTGCCGCCGTCGCCGTGCCCCAGGCATACCAGCCAATCTGCGTGAATCCCAACACCAGATCAGACAACTTGCTTCCTACCTCGCCAAAGCAGAACCGGCCCATCAGAACAGAATTAAGGCCGCTTCGATATGCGATATACCCCAGCAAGGCGGCATAAAGACCAAGCAGCAGATTACCTACCGTGATCACGCTCAACAGGGTCTTGAAATCGAACGCCGTACCAATCTTACCGCCCGCAAACATCGTCGCGGTAAAGAAGGTAAAGCCCAGCAGCACCAACGTTGTCGACCAGACGCCCCGACGGGCTGACATAGGCACTTCACTTAACGGATAGTCGTTCGCGCTTGCGTTCGTCTCGCTCATTTCGCTATTCCCGCTTGGTCATATGGACCTGAGAGCAAGTGCGAAGCGCATGCCAAGCGCTGTAACGCTCTGGTGCAACCTAATTACTGCGGCAGGAAGGTGCTAAACAAGAGGCCAACGCACAAAAGCGGCTCATTGTCCTTTAGCTTTGCCTTGAAATGGTTCACTGCAGTGGCAAACACAACACTGTGCTGAAGCAATTTGAAGCACATGAAAAAGAGACATTTTCCATTCAGCGACTTAGCTTAATGGGAAAAGTTGGCAAAAAACTTGCTAAAGCAGGTTATCAATGCAGCAAATTGACGCCGCTGCTGTCATAAGCGCGTCACGTGATTCAACTAAAAGAAGATTATGAATACACATCAGCAAACTCAAACCGCAATCCAAATGCTTTCCTCTGCTTTCGCTCCGTTCGATTGTGTAATCGCTGCGCCCAGCAAGAAAGGCTTTTCATTCATCATCGTCAATGAATTCGGCGTTGCGCGCCATACTCAGCGACTTTACCGTGAGGAATACAGCTGCCCGACTCGTCTGCAGTCCGTTATCGAACGTGCACGTAAAGCCATCAGCGCCTGATCCATTCCCGCCTTACTTTTCCTAATACGATGCCCGACACGCGCCTGACAGGCAGCGTGCAACGGTGCATGCGTGCCAGCGGAATCCACCCCTTTCCGGCAGGCACAAAAAACCCGTAGCGGTCACAGACGCACTACGGGAAGACGAGGAAACTCTCGCGCGGCTCTACAGGATCTAACGCTTGCGCTTTGCGCGGCGAGCCAGCATGTTCAGGCCTTCGATAACGGCCGAGAATGCCATGGCAGCATAGATATATCCCTTGGGCACATGAGCGCCAAAACCTTCAGCGATCAAGGTCATGCCGATCATGATCAGAAAGCCCAGCGCCAGCATGACAACCGTGGGATTGTTATTGATGAAGCGCGCCAGCGGATCAGCGGCGACCAACATGACGGTCACCGCGACAATAACGGCGATGATCATTATGGGCACATGCTCGGTCATCCCGACAGCCGTAATAATGCTGTCGATGGAGAAAACCAGATCGAGCATGAGAATCTGGACGATGGCCGAGGTAAACCCAAGGGTAACGGCCTTTTCACCGCTTTTACCTTCGAATAGGTCGCCTTCTGGGTCAGGATCCACATTGTGATGGATCTCCTTGGTTGCCTTCCAGAGCAGGAAGAGACCACCTGCTATCAGGATGATATCTTTCCATGAGAAGCCCTTGCCAAAGAGTTCGATCACCGGCTCGGTGAGCTGAACGATCCAGGCAACCGTTCCCAAAAGACCTAGTCGCATGACCAGCGCCAGGCCTATTCCGATACGCCTGGCCTTTTGCCGATGCTGCTCGGGCAGCTTGTTGGTCAGAATGGAAATAAAGATCAGGTTATCAATACCGAGCACCACTTCCATGGCGATCAGTGTCGCCAAGGCAACCCAGGCGGTAGGATCCGAAATCAACTGCTGGAGGTAATCCATGAACCTTTTTCTCAGAAAATAGGAGAGTTAAGGCGCCGATGAGTTACCAAAGGCACCCGGTTACCCTGAACTATAGCCAAAAGAAAGATGTGAAATTTTTGTCGTATCTCTGATTTGTTTTTGTTTCAAATCATTGAGCTAGACATTTACCCCGGAGATACTCCGGTTTCGATATCGCCGAACGAAACGATCAACATACTCGTCTGTCGGTTCGTTGAGAATGTGCTGCGGGCTTCCCACCTGAATCAGCTGGCCGTCCCGCAGGATTGCAATCCGGTTTCCCAGCCTGACCGCCTCGTCCAGATCGTGGGTAATGAAAACGATGGTCTTGTGCAGGCGCTGCTGTAACTCCAGCAACTGATCTTGCATCTCGGCACGAATCAGTGGATCGAGCGCCGAGAACGCTTCGTCCATGAGGATGATTTCTGTGTCAGTTGCCAACGCCCTGGCCAGCCCGACTCGCTGGCGCATACCGCCTGACAGCTGATGGGGCCATTTGCGCTCATACCCTTTGAGCCCTACCGCTTCAATCCAGTGCTGTGCATGCGTTTCTCGTGCAGTCCGGCTTTCGCCACGCAGCTTCAAGCCGTAGGCCACATTACCCAGTACGGTTTTATGGGGTAACAGCCCGAAGCCCTGGAAAACCATGCTGATCTTGTGGCGCCGGAAATGCCTGAGCTGCTGCATGTCATAGGCCAGTATGTTCTCGCCATCGACTCGGATAGAACCGCTGGTGGGATCAATCAGGCGATTCAAATGCCGAACCAGCGTTGATTTGCCCGAGCCTGACAGCCCCATAATCACAAATATTTCGCCCGCTTCGATGGACAGCGATAGTCCATTGACTCCGATGACACACCCGGTTTCCGCCAGCACCTGATCCTTATCCCGGCCCTGGCGGACCAGCTCAAGCGCTGCGGCTTCGCGACGGCCGAATATCTTATAGATGTTATCGAGCTGAATTTTCATCGCTCGCCCTCATAGCGTGAACGACCATACGCCTGAGTGATGCGATCAATCACAACTGCCAGGATAACAATCGCCAGACCTGCTTCGAGCCCCTTGCCTACGTTGAGCGTCTGGATACCGACCAGAACTTCCTCACCCAAGCCACGTGCACCGATCATCGAAGCGATTACAACCATAGACAATGCCATCATGGTTGTCTGATTGATACCCGCCATGATGCTAGGCAAGGCCAATGGGAGCTGTACGCCAAACAGCTGTTGCCAGCGATTGGCACCAAAAGCATTGACGGCCTCCATGATTTCCTTGTCGACCTGTCGGATTCCCAGATCGGTCAGACGAATCAGCGGTGGCGCCGCATAAATGACAGTAGCAAAGATAGCCGGCACCTTACCCAAACCAAACAGCATCAGGACAGGAATGAGATATACAAAGCTAGGCATGGTCTGCATGATGTCCAGCAGTGGCAGCAACACCGTACGCAGCCGGTTACTGCGTGCACACAGAATGCCCAAGGGAATGCCGATCAGTACCGCAATCAGTGTCGCGACCAGCATCAGCGCCAAGGTCTGCATGAGCTTGTCCCACAACCCCATGGCGCCCACGAGAAATAGCAGCCCGGTAATGACCGCAACCGGTATCACACGTCGCGTGGCGTGGTAGGACACAACAGCCACGACCAGCAGAATCAACCACCACGGTGTTGTCCGGAGAGCGCCTTCAAGCCGGACGATTGCCAGCAGAAGCACATCGGAGATCTGGCGGAACACATCGCCATAATTGGCAACCAGAGCGTCTACCCAGCCATTGACCCAGTCAGCAATAGAAAACGTGAGATTGTCAGGAAACATAGACATGCCCGTTTGGTAAAGGTAGGCCCTTCAAACAGGGCCTACCCTCACATGACCTGCGAAAGCCTCCAAAGAGGCCTCGATTTTTTGTGCAGCGGCAGCATCAACCCATTCATGCCAGACATCGGGGTGCGCCTTCAGAAAAGCTCTGGCAGCGGTAGGCGCGTCCTGCTTATGCTCGGCCTGTTCTGCCAATGCCTTGTTCAACAGGTCAATCGGCACGTTGACCTTTTCCAAAACGGCAACAAGCTCCGGGGCGTTTTCATAAAAAGGTTTGGACAATCCAGCCTGCACCGTTATGGCTTTCTCATCTCCCGGTTTGCTGGCTAACTTGATGAGATCCGCTCGCCCCAATAGTGGCGTAGGCGACCAGTAATAGGTCAAGATGGGCTGCTTGCGCTTCACGGCCGATAGGATTGCGGCATCCAGTGCCGGCCCTGTGCCAGGGCGAAAATTGGTAAACGTGTCGGCCAATCCATAGCGTTCGAGCATCTCGGTATTTTCCAGCTCGCATGTCCAGCCGGCTGGGCAATTATAAAATCGACCTTTCCCAGGCTCCTCTGGATCGCGAAACAGCCTGGCGTATTTAGGCAGATCACTGATGGACTTGAGATCTGGAGCCTTGGCATTCTTGCCTTCCACCAGATAGCGCGGCACGTACCAGCCTTCCGTCGCACCTTTAATGGGAGCGCCAACACCCACTACCTTGCCTGCATCAGCGGCTTTGTTCCAGACGTCGCTACGACCGATCCACTCTTCAGCAAAAACCTGAATATCATTAGAGGAAAGTGCTGCCTCCAACGTAATCGAGTTACCTGGAATACTATCGGTCTTACAGCCGTAGCCTTCCCTCAAGACTGTCGACATCAGCTCGGTGAGAAGCATCCCGCTTTCCCAGTTCACACCGGCGAACTTGACTGGCTTACCAGACTCACACCAACCGGCTGCCTGCGCATTGCCTATAACCAGCCCCAGCGCCAAAAGGCCTACCGCCAGGCCATTTCTTGCGTTCATGATCTGCGTCCTTAGCATCCATACGCCTGCCCGGCGCGAAAAGTCGTTACCTATCGAAGCGGCTGTTTTGAGCCTGGATGCCCTTTGCAGTTTCATAAAAACTACAGCGAAACAGGAAAAAGCCTGCCCGGCTACTCATGCGATAATGGGATATCCAGCGGCCATTGCTCGATCACGCTGGGCAAGAATCACTCGATAATCGTCAAGGGAGGCCGGTACAAACGAGCGAATAGCCAGTGTTTCAGCCAGCGCAGGCTGCTCCTGCAGGACCTCGTTCAATACGTGCTGCATCTGCTGTACCTCTTCCAGACTACGTGACGCTGCGGTAATGATCGGCAACGCAGGCGTCAGCTCCGTGTGGGCGAGAACTCGTGTGCGAGCTAACGTGTCAGGCGCATAACGCTCAAGGTACCCCCAGGTGACGCAATCAATAGCTGTCAATTCCGTCTCGCCGTGGCTGAGTAACTCCAGGCTTGTCACATGGGCACCGCTGGCCTTGACCTCACCAAAGAATCGCCCCTTTTCAGCCATGGGCGCGACTGTCACCCTTAATAAATTCATGCCGCTATTGGAGTCCAGCGCGTTGATGACCACACGCGCACCTCGAAAGGCCTCTAGAGTACTGCGCTCATCATCTGCGTGGACCACGATAAAACTGCGGTGCTGAGCACCTTCACAGCCGCTCAGCTCATAACAAGGCGTTGCTACGATCTGAACCTTATCACGCAGGCGCGTCATCACTGGATAGCCGCAGCTCTGAGATAACAGCAGGCTCGGTGATGACCATTGCGCCATGAGATCAGCGGGCGCTTCCTCACATTGTTGAATACCCAGATGCGCCAGGACCCGCTCGATAAAGATCTGACCGGCCTCGCGTACCGGTTCAGGCGTAACGTACATGGGCCATGTGGCTAACGATGTCACGGGTAAATACTCACTGTGCGTTCAGGGCGGCATCCACCCGCGCCGCGGCATCAGCCGGAAGCCAGGCAGACCATATATTGCGATGTTCCTTGAAGAACGCTAGGCTCATCGCATCGGCATCCTTATGTTTCTCCGACATTTCGGCCAATATGTTGTTGAATAATGGAAGCGGTATTTGCACCTTTTCAAACAGCTGTACAAGCTCAGGTGCCTGGTCATGTAGATCTTTCGAGATGCCGATCGTAATCTTCGCAGGGAGCGAGCGGGACGGTAGAGGATTGGGGTTCTTGGAGTCGGAAAGTGTTTCCCAGGCTTGCTGACTAAACGGTGGCTCCTCAAGCTGTATCAGCTTGAAGCGGCCCATCAACGGCGTAGGCGACCAGTAGTAAAACACGATCGGCTCGCCTCTGCGGATAGCCGTACTGATGGCCGCATCCAGGGCTGGGCCGGTTCCAGTACGGAAATTCGTAAAACTGTCAGTTAACTTGTAGGCCTTGAGCTTTTGCGTATTGACGATTTCACAGGTCCAGCCAGTCGGGCAATTATAGAAACGACCTTTGCCGGGTGATTCAGGATCCTTGAACAGATCCTTGTATCGCGACAAATCCGTTACAGACTTCAGCTCAGGTGCCTTGGCCTCAATCCCACGAGCCGAATCGCCCTTAACCAGATATTCTGGAACCCACCATCCCTCCGTAGCCCCCTTGACCGTTTCTCCAACCGAGAACACCTTGCCGGCCTTCTCCGCCTCACGCCAAAACGGGCTACGGCCAGCCCACTGCTCGCCTGTCACCTGAATATCGTTTTGCGCCAGCGCATTTTCCATCGTTACTGTATTGCCGGGAATTGCATCGGTCTTGCAGCCATAGCCCTTTTCCACCAGAAAGCGCAGCACTTCAGTGGTGAACATGCCGCTCTCCCAGTTGAGACCTGCAAATATCACAGGCTTATCATAGGGACATTTCACCTTCTCAGCGTAGGTGTAATGTGTCATACCCAGGCTTGTGACAATCGCAAGAATGGACAAAGAGATACGCATGGAAGCTCCTTCATGCTTGGCAACAAGGTCTTCGCCTGTCGCTAAATTGCTCATGCAGCTCGTACTTAGCGGCCACCTCACAGTATTTCGGCAATGCGTAACGGTGTAGTCTCAACTCAGCAGTACCACCCGCCCCTGCCAGGTAGAACCATTACGGGACGCGATTACGAGCGCTTCACGGTCATGTAGCGCCTGGATAACAATTTCATCATCAGGCAGCCAGAACGTACTACGTCCGGTCGCAAGCCAGCCACCGGTTTCGCCTACATGGTTAGCCAACAGGATAGGAAAGCCATGAATCTGCGCATACGACCTTAGCTGCGCAGTATCAGCTTCAAAACCACTTGGCGTAATAAGGGCGCTGGTGACATAAAGAGAAGCACCTGCCTGAGCCGCACTCGCAGCATGCTCGGGGTGACTTGTATCGGCACATATGGCCAGGGCTATGCGCTCGTTCTCAAGAAGTAGCAGTGGCCCACCGCTTCCCGCCTGAAATGCCTGGTCTTCACCTTCGTGCAGGTATCGCTTGGTATATAGCACGTCGTCCCGCCCCGCACCTATTACCAGCGCCGCAATAAGCGGCTTCCCTGTCGAACTTAACGGCATGCCTGCCAGGATTGATATGCCTGTCTGAGCAGTAGCCTTACGCAACGGCACTAAGCGAGGGTCATTAGGCAACAATGCATTCTGGCTAGCCGTCTCCCACTCATACCCTGTCAGTGACAGTTCAGGAAAGACAAGAAAGTCGACGCCTTGCCGAGCAGCCTGTTCGATTACACGGACATGGCGCTCGACATTAGCTTGAATGTCATGACCAACCGGCGTGATCTGTGCAGCAGCGATTACGATACCTGTAGAACTCATCGGCACATCCTGGCAAGGAAGGCCAGAGGATGCCATATAACAAACCCATGACGTCAACATAACGTCCGAGCCATACCCGACAAGATAGGTAGTAGAGGGGTAGAAAGTGATGGATGCAGTCAGTCCCTAGGCAAGGGCAACAGAATGACTTCTACCCAGTTTTCATAATCCATGCAGATTTCAAGTGTCTCGATAGTTGAGATCATATGAGTCGTCTTGATCTCAGGATCGAAGCGCTTGTTCTGGATAACAGCTTTCCCACCATTGTTGAGCATCATGGCCACAATGATTGGTTCGCTTTCAAAATTGACCAAATGACGAAAAACAGCCTCGTAAATATCCTGAGTGCGACCAGAAGCAGGCGAGTCAATTTCTACCTGGTAAATAGTACCGGCCTTCAAATAGCGATAACTCACAGTAGAGAAATGCATCGGTCAAGCACACCGAAAGACAAGGTTTCTTATCTTACCTGATAGCAATTGGCCATTTATCAAAAAAGCGTAAATCTCCGCAAAAGAAAAAGGCTATTTGCGGGCAAAACTTCAAAATGAACCTGACCGTTTTCAATAGCTGAACAAAAAGCAAAGCTTGACTGGACGAACTTGCCGGATAATCAGCTGGTCGATGGTTGAGAATGATCAGAATGGGTTTTCCATGACATTTCCTCTCGTCCGCCACGCTTATCGATCCACTCGGCTTCTGGCCTTTTCCGCTTCGGTTGTTCTGTTGGGTGCCTGTGCCACTGCTACAGACAGATCCGAGATGTGGAGCTATCAAAATGCCCAACAGCATCAAGCGCTTCCACCAGATCAGGCGTACCCAGAATTATTTACAGCAGTACAGCAGCAATGGTTATTCGACGATCAAAAGCATTTTGTCGATGCCCTTCCGCTAAGGCCTCCCGCCACTATCCGGGCGGACTACTTGGCGCAACGAGCCAACCCTGGCTTTGATCTCAAACGCTTTGTGGCGGACAACTTCGAGCCATCAGGAGCTGCTGAAACCCAAAAGCCTCAGACAGGTACCGATATCCGTGAACATATCGATAACCTCTGGCCTGTACTTACACGACATTATGAGAAGGTACCGGCATATAGCAGTATGCTACCACTACCCTACCCCTATGTTGTTCCGGGGGGTCGCTTTCGCGAGCTGTACTATTGGGACTCCTACTTCACCATGCTTGGCCTGGTAGAGAGTGGACAAACGAAGTTGGCGCGTCAGATGCTGGATAACTTCGCCTATCTGATCGATACCTATGGCCATATCCCCAATGGCAATCGCACCTACTATCTGAGCCGCTCCCAGCCACCCTTCTTCTCTTATATGGTTGAGCTGGAGGCAAAGACGGAGGGGGATGAAGTCTATCGCCGTTACCTTCCGCAATTGCAAAAGGAATACGCTTATTGGATGGAAGGTTCGCAAACGCTAAAGCCCGGCGAGGCTGCCCAGCACGTTGTTCGTCTGGCTGACGGTACGCTATTCAACCGCTACTGGGATGCCAACGATACGCCTCGCCAGGAATCCTACATGCAAGACAAGGAAACGGCAGCCAAGGCTGCTGATCGCCCGGTCAATGAGGTTTACCGAGACCTGCGGGCCGGAGCAGAAAGTGGCTGGGACTACACATCACGCTGGCTGGGTGATGGGAAAACTCTCGCGACTATCCGTACAACCGCTATCGTTCCGGTAGACCTCAACAGCCTTCTCTATCATCTGGAAACCACAATTGCACTTGCTTGTGAAAAGAACGCCATGGCGAATTGTACGCAACGCTATAGCCAGCGTGCAGAAGCGCGAAAGGCTGCCATAGAGAAGCATCTGTGGAACAACAAGGGCTATTACGCTGACTACGATTGGCAGAAAAATCAACTCAGCGATCAGATCACAGCCGCTACGCTCTATCCTCTTTATGCAGGGATCGCCAATTCCGCTAGAGCCCGGCAAACCGCATTGACTGTTGAAAAGAATCTGGTCAAAACCGGTGGGCTTGTCACTACGCAAATCCATAACGGACAGCAGTGGGACTCTCCCAATGGCTGGGCTCCGCTTCAATGGATCGCCGTAGAAGGCTTGCGCCGCTATGACCAGCAGGATCTAGCCAGAACCATCGGCCAGGGTTTCCTTGATCAGGTGCAGACGCTATTCACCAAAGAGCACAAACTGGTCGAGAAATATGATGTGGAGGGTTCAAGCCAGGGAGGTGGCGGTGGTGAGTACAAACTGCAGGATGGCTTTGGCTGGACCAACGGTGTCACGCTGAAACTACTCGACCTCTATCAGCAACCACCAGCTAATGCGCAACCCTGACACCATTAACCAAAGGGCAAGTCTATCCCTTTGCCCTTTGGTTGCCTCGCTGGACATGGACGTCCTGGCTTTTCACAGCTTTCGTTCCTATCGCCTAGGCTGAGCAATACACCCCGTTACCGGAGCGCCCATGATCGACACGACTTCTCACAATATCGCTGACCTGAAACAACACCTTTCTAATGCATTGGACGAAGGTCTAAATGAAATCAAAGCGCATCAGGAGGAAGGTCTCGATATCCCGGAGGCCATGCATGAACGCCTGATCCGTATCCGCTCAATGCAAGAATCCCTTGAAAAAGGAGAAGACATACGTCTTGAGCTCGAACACTTCGAGGCGTGGAAAAAAGAAAATAATTTGATTTGAGCTGTATAGAAATAAAAAAGCCCCGCAGCATAACTGCGGGGCTTTTTAATATGGCGGAGAGATAGGGATTTGAACCCTAGGAGCCATTGCTGACTCAACGGATTTCGAATCCGTCCCGTTCGGCCACTCCGGCACCTCTCCAATGCAGCGCATGATAACAGCTGAAATGCGTCAGGCGAAGCCTTGAATGCAAAATTTCTACCATTATCAGGCGTTTGCAAAAGCCGCCTGCCAACCTTAGAGCGGTACGCCTAAGCGGTTAGCCACTTCTTCATAGGCCTCGATAACGTCACCCAGCCCTTGGCGAAAGCGATCCTTGTCCATCTTCTTACGGGTTTCCTTATCCCATAGACGGCAGCCATCAGGGCTGAACTCATCGCCCAGCACAATCTGGCCATGATGCACACCAAACTCCAGCTTGAAATCCACCAGCAGCAGCCCTGCGTCATCGAACAGCTCTTTCAGCACGTCGTTCACCTGGAACGTCAGCTCTTTCATGCGAGACAGCTGTTCAGGCGTAGCCCAACCAAACGCATAGACATGGGTTTCGTTGATAAAGGGATCGTGCAATGCATCATTCTTGAGGAACAGTTCAAACGTAGGCGGGGAAAGCTCCAGCCCTTCCTCAACACCCAGGCGACGCACTAGGCTACCAGCAGCATAGTTACGAACCACACACTCCACAGGAATCATGTCGAGCTTTTTAACCAGACATTCATTGTCCGCAAGCAACGCATCGAATTGGGTTGGAATCCCTGCTGCCTCAAGCTTTTGCATGATGAAGGCGTTGAACTTGTTGTTCACCATGCCTTTACGATCAAGCTGCTCTACCTTTTGACCGTCGAACGCAGACGTATCATTGCGAAAGAGAAGAATGAGACGATCCGGGTTGTCCGTCGTGAACACAGACTTGGCTTTGCCGCGGTAGAGTTCGGTGCGTTTTTCCATGATGGCTCCGCTTTTAAATAATCGAAGGCTCAGGCAATGAGCTGCCAACCAAGACCTTCGTGCTGATCGGCGACCTGCAGCCAGTCCGCATCACACCCCAGGGTGTCGACGAACGTTTGCCGAGCCAGATGCGGCCGATTGTTCTTTTCACTCAGATGCGCCAATACAAGATGCTGCAGGGCATCGCATTGCAAGCGGCAAACCAGCGAGGCCGCCTGCTGATTACTTAAATGACCGTGTGATCCACTGACTCGCGCTTTCAGAAAATAGGGGTACAAACCTTCATCCAGCATCTGCCGGTCGTGGTTCGCCTCGATCACCAAGGCGTCCAGATCACGATAACATTCCAGTACTGTCGTTGTAGCCTCGCCCAGATCGGTAAGCACACCCAAGCGACGCCGGCCATCAAAGAAGACGAACTGTGTCGGATCGTATGCATCATGAGACACAGGAACGCTTTTGATTTCAATGGCTTCTAACTCTAGCGTATCGCCTGCTGCCAGTACCGTTGTAGCAGCAATAGGCTTGCGTAAGCCGCGCACTGTACCCTCGGTCAGATAAACCGGAATCCCATAACGACGCGATAACAGCTCGACCCCATGAACATGGTCGGAATGCTCATGGGTAACGAGAATGGCATCGAGTTGTGTAGGTTCGACGCCCAGGCGAGCCAGGCGTCTTATCGTTTCACGTAGCGGAAAACCGCAATCGATCAGTATGTAGGTGTTATGGCTGTGAACCAGGGTTGAATTCCCCCGGCTCCCGCTGCCCAGGACCGCGAAGCGCATATTGCATGCTCGTCTGTAGCTTTTTCAGCACCGTCTCGGCCATATCGGCTGGCGCTACGGTGTTGATGTCTTTATCCAGCGTGACTTGAACAGCATCGCCTACATTGGTCAGACGAACCTGATAACGCTCGGCACGAGCGTTTTCTTCTTCCTTGGAGGGCTCATGACCAAACAGGCGCTTGAAGAACCCAGGTTTGTCCTCGTTGGGCTTGCGTGCACCCTCAGCCAGATTGATGTAGTACACCCCCAAGCTACGGTCCATATCGTCAACGCGTATGTTAGCGCCTTCCAGGGCACGACCGACACTAGACCAGGCACGATCAAAGTCGCTCGTCAGGCTCAGCATCGGGTCGCCATTGCCATCTCTCGTATAGGAGACCCGCTCAGGCGTATCGTAGGAACCAGCAGCCAACAGAGATACTGAACCACCTTGGGTATCGGCACTTGCCAGACTGGTTACCATTTCATTCAGCAGGGCTGCATCGAAGGCCGATGTATCCGAGCGAGAAGACCAGTTCGGCTCACTGCTGCTGCCAGTCTTGCGCGTCTGGCTTTGTACAAAGATTTCACTGGTGTTGCTGGAAACCCCTGGCTCGATCCGCACCCGAATACGTGTTTCGGAGCCCGGCTCGATATCACCACCTGTGCTCAAGCTGCGAGCCAACGGTGTCGTCAGGTCGGTCAAAGGTTGCCAGCGTGTCGTGAACTCACCGGTCTGCGGACGTGCCTCACCAATCACGAAGCCATTGTCGGTAAAGAACTGATTGGCCACCGGCCAGATCTCGGCAGGCTGCTTTTGAGCGACGATCCAGCGGGCCTTACCATTGCGCTGCAGGCTATAGCTACCCGTATCAGCCTGGACAGCCAATGCTTGAGGCCGTGGAGCCTCGAACTCTGCAGGATGGTCCTGGGTATCCGCTACGTTAGCGGGAATGGGTAGCAGGGGCTGCAAGGACTTGGCCTGAACATCAGTCGGAACCTGCATCGGAGCCGTTTGACGCGACTCCAGATAATCATTACTGCGATCACGAAAATACCCGTGCTCGCCCCATAGCCAGCCACACCCACTGGTCGTGCTGATTACTACGGCAAGGGTTGTTAGTCCAGCCAGTCGCTTCATGCGTAAATTCTCCATCAGGCCAGCACACCGGACTGACGCATTGCCTGGCGAAGCGGCTCATGACAGCGCGGACTCAACCAGGTCAGAGGAAGACGGATACCCTCAGGCATCATTCCCATTTCATGCAACGCCCACTTGACCGGGATCGGATTGGACTCGATGAACAGGTTCTTGTGCAGAGGCATCAATTTTTCATTAAGCGCACGAGCAGTCTCGGCGTCGCCACGCAGGGCAGCCGCGCAAAGTTCGCTCATGTCACGGGGCGCCACGTTGGCTGTAACAGAAATATTGCCTTTGCCGCCCATCAACATCAGTTCAACAGCCGTGGCATCATCACCGGAGTACAGCATGAAATCGCTGCTCACACGATCCAGAATGTCACGGGCGCGCTGCAAATCGCCTGTCGCTTCCTTGATACCAACGATATTCGGCACTGTCGAAAGCCGTTCTACCGTCTCGGCCAACATGTCACAGGCCGTACGCCCGGGCACATTGTAAAGGATCTGGGGAATCGCCACGGATTCGGCGATATGCCGGAAATGCTGATACAGGCCTTCCTGAGTAGGCTTGTTGTAGTAAGGCGTAACCAGCAGGCAAGCGTCCGCACCTGCATCCTTGGCCGCCTGCGTCAGATCAACCGCCTCACGCGTGGAATTGCCGCCCGTCCCTGCAATGACGGGAATACGGCCAGCCACCTGTTTGACTACACGGCGAATGACCTCGGTGTGTTCTTCTACATCCAGAGTGGCGGACTCGCCAGTTGTTCCAACCGCAACGATGGCATTGGTGCCTTCGGTCAGATGAAAATCAACCAGCTTGGTCAGGCTGGACCAGTCCAGATGCCCCTGTGCATCCATGGGCGTGACCAGCGCCACCATACTGCCTGTGATCATGCAACCGCTCCTGCCGAGAAAAGAGAGCCGTAATGGTACTGACGCTACCAGCCTTGCACAAGCCAAGCTCCGGTAAGGCATTCCCCAACAACGCGCTTTTCGCTACCCTTCGGTTTTGGCCGGTCTACCGGTTTCATCATCAGGAAACACTGAATGTCTGCTACACCACCGCCTCGTGAGCAATTTCTAGTTATCAGTGCGCTGGGCTCCAACCCTATGGAGCTAACCAATGTGCTCTATCGCACGTGTTTGGAAAGCCGCTGCGCGGTCGTCAGCAGCCGCCTGAGCCGACACGGCGAATTCAGCGCACTGATCCTTCAAGTGTCCGGCAACTGGGACGGCCTGGCTCGACTGGAGTCCAGTTTACCTGCTCTGGCAAAGCGACAAGGTTTCACGATTGGTGTAACACGTAGCGCAGCGTTGGAAAACCGAGCGCAAGCCCTACCGTACGTCGTTTATGTCAGTGCGGCCTATCGCTCGGATATTCTCAATGAACTCTGCCAGTTCTTTACCGACCATCGCATAGAGGTAGAAAGCCTGGTTTGCGATACCTATCAGGCGCCCCAGACAGGCGGCACCATGCTGACAGCGACCATTACGGTCATTCTGCCAGCCGGTACTCAGATCAGTTGGCTACGGGATCAATTCCTGGACTTTGCGGACGCACTGAACCTTGACGCGCTGATCGAGCCCTGGCGACCTCAGAACCCGTAATCCAGTAAGCTAAGTGAAGAAACGAACATGGCAGTTACCGTTGATCAACCCGTTCCCGATTTCATAGCGGCTGCTACTGGCGGAAAGGACCTGTCGCTCGACACGTTCAGGGGTCGGCAGGTTGTATTGTATTTTTATCCCAAAGACAGCACGCCGGGCTGCACAACCCAAGGCCAGGGGTTTCGCGATCATTACGAGGCATTCCAGGCTGCCAATACCGTAATAATTGGTGTCTCCCGCGACGGCATCAAGTCCCATGAAAACTTCAAAGCCAAGCAGGCATTTCCATTTGATCTGATCAGTGACAAATCAGAAGCGCTGTGCACGCTGTTTGATGTGATCAAATTGAAGAAGCTGTACGGCAAGGAGTATATGGGAGTTGACCGCAGTACCTTCCTGATCGACAAGGAAGGGATTCTTCGCCGGGAATGGCGTGGGGTAAAGGTCCCGGGACACGTGGAAGACGTTCTAGCAGAGGCCCAGGCCCTGAACAGTTGATTTCCAAGGGAGGCTTCTGCCTCCCTGCACTTCATGCCTTGCGCAACCAGTAATGAAATACGTTTTCCTGTGCCTGCTCGCCGATCAATGCATGCCCTGACAACTGGGCAAAGGTCCTGAAATCACGCTGCGAGCCGGCATCCGTTGCCGTGACCTTCAATACCGAGCCAGAGGCCAAGCGGTTCAGTTCCATTTTGGCTTTCAGCAATGGCAGTGGGCAACTTAATCCACTGGCATCCAGCTCCGCATCACACGGCCCTGTATAAGTACTGGATTCACTCATAAGAAAACTCCATAAATCCCAAGGATAACGTTCACAGCCTTTCATCGCTAGGCAGCAGCTGTGGGGACAGATAAAGTAAGGGTTTTGCAGTCATGAGCGCCCCTATGAAATTTTTGCGCCCTGCCCTTCTTGGTCTGTCCTGCCTGATAGCTGTACCCGCTCCCGCAGCCACTGATCTACCGTCGCTAGGGGATGCAAGCTCTTCAGTTGTCTCTCCTGAACAGGAGTTTCAGCTTGGCCGCACCTGGTTGAGTATGCTCAGGGGGCAAGTCACGACACTGACCGACCCACAACTCAAGCAGTTCGTGGAAAGCAGTGTTTATAGACTGGCCGAGACGAGCCAGATTCAAGATCACCGCCTCGTATTCATCCTGATCAAAGACCCACAAATTAACGCATTTGCTGCCCCCGGTGGGGTCGTAGGCGTCAATGGGGGGCTATTCCTGTATGCCCAGACCGAAGCTGAGTATGCAGGCGTCCTCGCGCACGAATTAGCCCACCTGAGCCAGCGGCACTTTGCACGAGGCGTCGAAAATCAGAAGCGCATGCAACTACCGTTAATGGCAGCCATGCTGGCCGGCATTGTGGCCGCTGCTGCTGGCGGTGGTGATGCCGGTATCGCAGCGATTGCCTCTACACAGGCAGCCGCCATACAAAGTCAGCTCCGCTTCTCTCGTCAGAACGAGCAGGAAGCGGACCGGGTAGGCCTGATCAACTTGGCTAAAGCTGGCTATGATCCACGAGGCATGCCCAATATGTTCAGCCGATTGGCTAGGCAATACCGTTACGATCAGCGGCCACCCGAGTTTCTCCTTACCCACCCGGTAACAGAGGATCGCGTTGCAGATACTCGTAACCGTGCAGATCAGTATCCCGCAGAAGGACGAGAAGACAGCCTGCAGTATCAACTGATGCGCGCAAGGGTTCAGCTGCTTTTCGAGGAAACTCCAGGCATAGCCGTCAAGCGCTTTCGTGCCATGTTGGATGAAAACCCAAAGTTGGAAGCAGCACGTTATGGCCTTGCTGTTGGCTTGACTCGCCTCGGCCAGCTCAATGAAGCACGCGAAACGCTTAAGCCTTTACTGGACGCCTCTCCAAACGATGTCACGTACAACCTGGCCCAGATCGAGCTCGACATTACCAATAACCGGCTGCCTGACGCACAAAAGCGCGTAGCGAGAATGATGGAAATGTATCCCGATAACTTCGCGGTCAACATGCTACAAGCCGATCTACTGGTTAAGCTCGATAAGCCCAAGGATGCCAGCGCTTTACTGGACAAGGTAATCAAAGCGCGCCCACTGGACCCTGATGTATGGTACCGGGCTGCAGAGGTGCGCGGCCAAGCGGGACAGCTGATAGAGGTCCATCAGGCCCGTGCCGAATACTTTGCCCTGACAGGTGATTATGATCAGGCCATACAGCAGCTGGGATTTGCAAAACAGCGTGCTTCAAATAATTTTCAGTTAGCGGCGCGGATAGATGCACGTCAGCAGGAAATGATTACGCAAAAGCGAACTGCTGAAGAAATCATGTGATAGGAAACAGGACAGGAAATGCCCATCAGGCGTTTCCTGTCTGCCTTAATCTTGCTGCCTGGGTAAAGTCCAGCATGCGCTTGAGTGGTTTTACTGCCCTAGGTATCAGGGAAGGATCAACCAGAACCTCACCGCTACCCTCCTGCAAACAGGCCAGCGTACGCTCCAAGGTATTCATGGCCATCCAAGGGCAATGCGCACAACTACGACAAGCAGCACCATTACCCGCCGTAGGCGCCTCAATGAATACTTTGTCAGGACACAACTGCTGCATTTTGTAAAAAATGCCTTTATCCGTTGCGACAATAAACGTCGAGTTGGGCATCGTCTGTGCAGCCTTGATCATTTGACTGGTTGAACCAACCATGTCTGCCAGCTCGATCACAGCCTCAGGAGATTCGGGATGCACCAGAACCGCAGCATCAGGATAGAGCGATTTGATATCAGTCAGCTGAGAAGACTTGAACTCCTCATGAACGATGCAGGCGCCATCCCAAAGCAGCATATCGGCACCTGTTTCCCGCTGAATGTAGCGGCCTAGATGACGGTCCGGTGCCCAAAGAATAGGTTCGCCGTTATCCATCAGGTGCTCAACGATATCCAGGGCACAGCCAGAGGTTACAACCCAATCTGCCCTGGCTTTTACGGCAGCTGAAGTATTGGCATAAACTACTACCGTCCGCTCGGGATGCTTATCGCAGAACGCAGCGAACTCCTGAGCTCCGCACCCGATATCCAGCGAACAAGTAGCCTCCAGCGTAGGCATGAGCACTCGCTTCTCGGGATTGAGAATCTTGGCAGTTTCTCCCATGAAACGCACCCCAGCCACCACGACTGTAGAGGCCTTATGCTGGTTACCAAAGCGTGCCATTTCGAGCGAGTCTGCCACGCACCCGCCCGTTTCCTCGGCAAGCGCTTGCAGAATGGGATCGGTATAGTAATGCGCAAGTAGAACAGCGTCACGCGCCTTGAGCTCAGCCGCAATGGCATGGCTAAAATGCTCTCTTTGAGCTGTACTTAAAATTTTAGGCTGCTTAGCCGCGAGATGGGCTTGAACCAGAAGTCGTTCCGAGATTTGCGACATGCTCGCTACACCCAAACGCTAAAGGGACAGAAGGAGTGTATCGCCAGGAAGCGGCGATCTAACGAAACAACAAGGTGAGGAAAATGGTGGGTCGTGTAGGATTCGAACCTACGACCAATTGGTTAAAAGCCAACTGCTCTACCGACTGAGCTAACGACCCCGAAAGCGAGTGCTATAATAATGATTTCTTCTGGATAATCAATACCCTAGCGCAACTTTTTTTTAAAAATATCGCGTTGGATCTTCAAGGTGTGCCGCACGGAATCCTTCTGCACGCAAGCGGCAACTGTCACATCGCCCACAGGCACGCCCTTCGTCGTCAGGCTTGTAGCAGGAGACGGTTAGGGAGTAGTCCACCCCATTCGCGACGCCCCACTGGATAATCTCAGCCTTCGACATGAACTGGAGCGGTGCAATGATTTTAAAGCCATTGCCCTCAACGCCCGCCTTGGTGGCAAGATTAGCCATACGCTCAAAGGACTCGACAAATTCAGGGCGGCAATCTGGATAGCCTGAGTAATCCACCGCATTAACACCAATAAAGATATGCTGAGCCTCGAGCACCTCAGCCCAACCCAAGGCAAGCGAAAGAAAAACGGTATTACGGGCAGGTACATAGGTGACAGGAATACCCTCGGTAGGCGCTTCCGGCACATCGATAGTGCTATCGGTCAACGCCGAGCCGCCAATACCATTCAGGTTCAAACCAATCACTTTGTGTTCGACCACACCCAATTGAGTTGCCACACGTTCAGCGGCCTTGAGCTCGGCTCTATGACGTTGTCCATAATCAAAGCTCATGGTGTAGCAGGCAAAGCCCTCAGCCCGAGCCATGGCGACAACCGTGGCAGAATCCAGACCACCAGACAGCAAGATAACGGCTTTTTTCTGGTTCATATCAATGTCCTGGCTCGTCATTCCAAAGAATTTTATGCAGCTGCAGCTGAAAGCGTACCGGCAGGTTGTCTTCTACAATCCACTCAGCCAACTGACGCGGGGTAACCTGCTGATGGCTAGGGGAAAACAGCACCTCATCCACCCGCTCATCAAGGCGATACTGAATCAGCTTAGACACAGCCCACTCGTAATCTTCACGTGAGCAAATTACGAACTTCACCTGATCGTTTGGCGTAAGATGATCAATGTTGTCGTACAGATTGCGAGAGACTTCAGCAGAGCCGGGCGTCTTCAGATCGACGACCTTGACGACTCGCCGATCTACAGGCGCGACGTCGAGCGCACCACTGGTTTCAAGTGACACCTCATAGCCAGCGTCACATAGGCGCTCTAGCAGGCGTAAGCAGTTTGGCTGGGCAAGCGGCTCGCCTCCTGTTACACACACATAGCGAGGCTTATACTGAGCGACACGCTCAACGATTTCGTCCAGCGACATGATCTGACCGCCGCTGAAGGCATAAGCCGTGTCGCAATATTGGCAACGCAAGGGACAGCCTGTAAGGCGCACGAAAACAGTTGGCAAGCCAGCTGTCCGTGTTTCCCCCTGCAGCGAGTAGAAAATCTCGGTAATACGCAGAGTATTTTGTTGCATGTAGGCCACGGGCGTGACAGCGATACAGGCCGTCCGCCTCCGTTGCGAAAAAAGGGAGGCGGATTCTAACGAAAAAACCTGCCGTTAGGGCAGGTTTTTGAGATCACGCTGGGCTAATTGTGCGGCAGACGATCCAGGATACTGCGCAATGACCTGTTGGTACATTGCTTTAGCCTTGTCTCGATTTCCAAGCCGCTGCTCAACACCAGCCAGCTTGTAAAGAGAGTCTGGAACCTTGGGATGATTTGGGTAAGCCTGACTTACGCGTGCAAACGCCTGTCCTGCGGCTTGTAAATCCCCGGAAGCCATATTGACTTCGCCTAACCAATATTGGGCATTTCCCGCATACTGGCTATTGGGATACTTACGCAGAAACGCTGTAAAGGCTTGGCTTGCCTTGGCAAAATCCTTTGCCTTGATCAGATCAAAGGCCGCATCGTAATACAGCTTTTCCTTCGCGGGATCACCAGGCTCGCTGTTGGCCTGAGAAGCTGGCGGAACAGGTGCGGCGTTCGCATTGATGGCCCCCGCAGACGAACCAGCATCATTACCACCAGTGGCATTCGCTGGCGCTCCAGAAGAAGCACTTGCAGAAATTCGGCGATCAAGGTCCTGGTAACGTTCCAGTCCTTGCTGTTTTAGCTGATTGATTTCATTTTGCTGCTCTTCAACCTGACCACGCAGGCGCGCAATATCATCCTGCATCTGCTGCAATTGCATGAAGAGCTGCCCCTGTGCAGAGACAGGGGCGCTAGCGCCCCCATCCCCTGCATAGGGAGCGCCTTGGGTGCTATAGCCGGGAGTAGAACCGCTCCCACCATATCCCCCTTCCTGAACCGGTACCTGTGCCCATACAAAGGAAGTGCACAGAGCCAACGATGTCAGTACAAACAGGCGCTTCGGCATAGATCTTACTTCTTCAGCTCAACGCGACGGTTCTGAGCCCAGGACTGCTCGTCATGACCGATAGCAGCAGGACGCTCTTTACCATAGGAAACGAGTTCCAACTGAGCCGGAGAAACGCCCTGCAGTACGAGGTAACGCTGAACAGCCTTGGCACGACGCTCGCCCAGAGCCAGGTTGTACTCACGAGTACCGCGCTCGTCAGTATGGCCTTCCAGTACAACGCGCTGACCACTAGTTTTCAGGTCACGAGCATGAACGTCCAGAGCGCGCATGGCTTCAGGCTTCAGATCGGAGCTGTCGTATTCGAAATAGAATGTAGTGATAGCACGCAGAGCGGCTTCGTCGCTCATGCTGCCATCAACGGCACCGGCGTTAGCGCCATAGCCTGCGTTTGGATCGACAGCACCGGCGCCAGCGCCAGCACCTTCACCAGAAGCATCACCACCCTTGGAAGAACAACCTACTGCAACGGCCATGGCCAAAGCCAGAGCAGCGAACTTGCCGAATTTCAGCATTTCCATCGTTAACTCCTAAAGAACCGCAAAGTGTTTTGTATAGAACAGATTATATTGCCGTCAGTTCAGGTAAGGGGACCAAGAAGGCTCGCGAACATCGCCTTGGGTGGTGGGTAGCGTAATACGCACACGTCCGTTGATGGATACAAGCATCAGTACGCCTCGGTCCTGCTGGCGGGACGCGTAGATTACCATGGTGCCATTTGGCGCAACAGTAGGCGAATCGTTAAGACTGGTGTTGGAGAGCACTCGGACGCTGCCACGCTGAAGATCCTGGGCACCAATCTGGAAGTTGGTGAAACCTTCCTGACGATGCACCATTACTAGCGTTTTTTCATCGGCAGATAGTTTAGGGTTCGCATTGTAGTTGCCTATGAATGTAACGCGCTCTGCCCCACCGCCGCTAACATTGGTTTTATAGATCTGTGGTTTTCCGGAACGATCTGAAGTGAAATAGATAGTCTGCCCATCACGTCCCCAGAACGGCTCGGTATCAATCGCAGAGTCGTTGGTAACGCGACGAATCTGACGTGAATTCAGGTCCATCACATAAATCTCAGGGTTTCCATCGCGCGACAGCACGAACGCCAGGCGGTTACCGTCCGGAGAAAAAGCCGGAGCGCCATTCAATCCTTCGAAATTGGTGAGCTGCTCACGACGACCTGTATCTACGTACTGCAGAAAGATACGTGGGCGCTGCTGTTCAAAGGAAACATAGGCGATACGCTTGCCATCAGGAGCAAAACGAGGCGACAGGATTGGTTCACGAGACTGTAGGAGTGTCACGGAACGAGCACCGTCATAGTCTGCACGCTGCAGGGTATAACGAGTGTTGTTCTGGGAAAAACGCTCGGCAGTGACGTACAGGAGCTTCGTAGAGAACGCGCCCTTGATACCGGTCAGCTTTTCGAATGACTGATCGGAAATATAGTGAGCCATGTCGCGCAGCTGATCGGTACCCCCGCCTACGCTACCCGTCATGACCTGCTGCTGTGTAGCGATGTTAAACAGTGCATATTGGATTTGCAGACGACCACCGCTGGGCACGATATTGCCGATCAGCACATAGCTGACCCCCAGTGCCTGCCAATCCTTGTAGGACACTTCGCTTGCCTGAGTCGGCAGGCTAAGCATGTTCTGCCGGTCGATGGGAGCAAAAGAGCCGGAATTACGCAGATCGTTACCAATGATATTGGCCATATCATCGGGCAGTGGTTGACCACCCTGCCAGCCAAAAGGCACGACTGCAATCGGGATGGCTTTGTCATTGCCACTGGATACCACCAGGGGGTCGGCAGCATGGGCAGCGCCTACCAGGAACATGAATCCCAGCAGAACGATACGAATCAGGTTATTCACAGACTCAAATCCTCCGGTTTGAAGATAATGCGACGCTTGCGATAAAGCTGGTCGAACGTCGCGCGATCAAGCTGTTGCATTTCAGGTATGCGTCCTACGTTGCGCACGGCAGCCACTGCCGAGCTATCGAAAGCAGAATCACCGCTAGACCGGGTCACACTGGCATTGGTTACCGTTCCGTCAGGTAGCATTTCAATTTGCACTTCCACACTCATACCGTTGCGGGCAGATGGCGGGCGGCGCCATTGCTCACTGACCAGACGCACGATAAGGTCATCAAAGTTCGACGCTACCTCATCGCCTACCTCATCAGCCATTGCCTGCTGTCGCTGCGTATCATCGGAAAGAAGCTCAGCCAACGCCTGTGCTTTCTTATCCTCTGCTGCCTTGCGTGCGGCAGCCTGAGCTGCCTTTTTCTTGGCGTCCTCAGCAGCTTTGGCTTTCGCCTGCTCGGCCGCTTTTTTCTTGGCCTCTTCAGCTGCTTTCTTTTTAGCTTCTTCAGCGGCTGCTTTTTTCTCTGCCGCTTCAGCCGCTTTCTTTTGTGCGTCTTCCGCTGCTTTCTTCTTAGCTTCTTCAGCTGCTGCCTTTTTCTGAGCAGCCTCCTCAGCCTGTTTTTTTGCCAATTCAGATTTGCGCTGCTGCTCTGCGGCGGCTTTTTCCTGCGCTGCCTTTTCAGCCTTTGCTGCAGCCTCAGCTTTTGCCGCTTCGGCCTTGGCTTCAGCGGCTTTCTGGGCAGCTTCTACCTGCTGCGCCTTTCGAGCGTCCTCAGCTTTCTTTTGTTCCGCAGCTTTGGCGGCTGCCGCCGCCGCAGCAGCGGCCTGGGCCTGCTGCTCTGCTTTCTTCTGCTCCATCTGCTCGACTTCATACTGGCGAGAAGACGTTTTTTTGGCCTCTCCAGCCAGCTTCTGCTCTGTCTGCACCTGAGCAGGGCTTTTGGATTTCAACTGGACCAGAGTCGCCTGAACAATTGGCTTGGACTGTGGCAGCTCCGGTGCCATTGCCCAGCTCACAAACAGAGCGGCAAAAATGACAACATGGAGAGCCACAGCCCAAACGATAGGCCAGAAATAGCTCTCTGAAGGAGAACGCTCACGGTCTTGCATCAAGGCGCCTCGGTGATCAACCCGACATTGGGTACACCTGCCTGCTGCAGGCCGCCCATGGCTGCTGCCACTATCCCATAGTTAACAGCCTTGTCACCCCGGATGAAAACCTGGGTATCAGGTCTTGCACGCATGATCTTGGTAACCTGCTCCGTCAACTGAGGCAGGGCAACAGCGCTGGCACTGTCACGCTGCTGGTCCGTCTCGACTTCCTTACCTGTATTCCAGTAGTAAGTACCGTCCGCCTTGATAGAAATAGTCAGGATCTGCTTGTTGTTATCCTGCGGCATGGGCTGGCTGTCCGCATTAGGCAAGTCGACCTTGACCCCTTGATTGATCATTGGCGCAGTTACCATGAAAATGACCAGCAGTACCAGCATCACATCGATGTAAGGTACGACGTTCATTTCGGCAACCGGCTTACGCTTATGTCTACCCCTGGAGGACATGGTTGATACCTATTACTCGTCGCTGGTGTGGACTTTGCGATGCAGGATGGACTGGAACTCATCAGCAAAGGTGTAATAACGTCCGATCAGTGTCTCTGAGCGCGCAGCAAACCGGTTGTACGCCACTACGGCCGGAATCGCTGCAAACAAACCGATCGCGGTTGCAATCAGTGCTTCTGCGATACCAGGCGCAACGGTAGCCAGCGTAGCCTGCTGTACCGTAGCCAGACCGCGGAATGAGTTCATGATGCCCCATACGGTACCGAACAGACCTACATACGGACTGGTGGAGCCGACGGTAGCCAGGAACGGCAGGCTTTGCTCAAGCTTCTCTTCTTCGCGAGAAATGGCGACCCGCATGGCACGCTGAACGCCTTCCATCACCGCGTCAGGGTCTACCCCCGCCTGCTGACGCAGCCTGGAAAACTCTTTGAAGCCAGCACGGAAGATCTGCTCGACACCTGAATCGGGGTCAGGATTGCTGCCTGCCTGACGGTAAAGCTTGGACAGGTCGATACCCGACCAGAAACGCTCCTCGAAAGTCTCCAGTGCACGTTTGGCTGCACGGATGGCATTGGCACGCTGGATAATCATGACCCATGATGTTACCGAAGCCGCTACCAGCGTCAGCATGACCAGCTGAACTACCAGGCTGGCATTGCTCACAAGGCTCCACATGGAGGAATGGTCGACAGTTGGTTCCACGCTAAATCTCCTGCTTAAATTGAGTCCGAATCGCTTGCGAATACTGTTCGCATGGCCTCAGGAATGGCCCTGGGCCTGAAGTTGTCTGAACGTACACACGCAACCGTCACGTATCCTTCGCATAACAGAACGCCATCGTCTCGCCGTGTCACTTGCTGATGAAAACGCAAGCTGGCCCGGTTCAGTTCAATAACCCGGGCACTGACCTCCAACTCGTCATCCAACCGAGCCGGTGCATGGTAACGTGCCTCACATGAATGCACGACAAATAGGATGTTTTCTTCCGCCAGGCGAGATTGAACAAAGCCTAACGCCCGCAACCGTTCGGTACGAGCACGTTCCATGAATTTGAGATAGTTGACGTAGTAGACGATGCCTCCTGCGTCGGTGTCTTCGTAATACACTCGACACCGCAGCGAATACGGCTGAGTCACATGTTGCGCGCGCATACTCTAGAACCAAGCCTTCAATTTGCCAATCAGAAATACTTGCAGTTGCAATTAATTATTATCTTCCTCAAAAAGATCAGGCACAGTTCCTGGCCCCATACGCTTGGGCACGTTCAAACCAAAGTGAAGATAAGCATGGCGGGTTACCATCCGACCCCTTGGCGTACGCATGATATAGCCCTGCTGAATCAAATACGGTTCCAAGACATCTTCAATGGTGTGACGCTCCTCACTGATTGCAGCAGCCAGGCTATCTACCCCTACCGGCCCGCCGTCGAACTTGTCGATGAGCGTCAGTAGAAGTCTTCGGTCCAGGTGATCAAAGCCGCGTGCATCCACATCCAGCAGATCCAGAGCCTGGCTTGCAATCGTATGACTGATTCGTCCCTGCCCTCTCACCTCTGCAAAATCGCGTACACGTCTTAACAACCGGTTCGCAATACGGGGAGTACCGCGGGCACGGCGAGCGATTTCCACAGCGCCTTCGGCCTCAATTGTCAGATTCAGGATTTTGGCAGAACGCATAACGATGCTGGCAAGGTCCTCTACGCTATAAAACTCAAGCCGCTGAATAATTCCGAATCGGTCCCTTAATGGGTTCGTCAGCATTCCGGCACGCGTAGTGGCTCCCACCAATGTAAACGGTGGCAAATCCAGCTTGATTGATCGCGCGGCAGGGCCTTCGCCAATCATAATATCGAGCTGATAGTCCTCCATCGCTGGATAGAGGACCTCTTCTACAACCGGCGAAAGGCGATGGATTTCGTCTACGAAAAGAACGTCTCCAGCCTCGAGACTGGTCAGCAGAGCAGCAAGATCTCCTGGCCGCTCAATTACCGGTCCAGATGTGCTTTTAATGGCAACACCCATTTCCTCGGCAATAATATTGGCAAGCGTGGTTTTGCCTAGCCCTGGCGGCCCGAAAATAAGCGTATGGTCTAGTGCCTCACCCCGCCCCTTTGCCGCCTGGATGAAAAGACTCATCTGCTCGCGCACGACCGGCTGGCCAATATACTCGGCCAGTCTCAGTGGACGGATAGCACGATCCTGCTGCTCTTCACGATCTCGACCCGCGGCAGAAATCAAACGATCCGGTTCAATCATGGTTACACCATGCCTTTGAGGGCACGACGAATAAGGTCTTCACTGCTGAGGCCTTCTTCAGCGATGGCAGATACTGCACGACTGGCTTCCTGCGGCTTGAATCCGAGCGACACTAACGCACTGACCGCATCAGTTTCAGCTGTTACGACAGGCTTGCCGGCAGCCGTTTCCATCATGAGCGGTGCGATAGACGGAAGGCTTTCCCATGCCTTGAAGCGATCCTTGAGCTCGACCAGCAGACGTTCAGCCGTCTTTTTGCCGACGCCGGGAATCTTAACCAGCGCAGACGCATCCTGGGCCTGTACGCAGCGCACCAGCTCGTCCACCTCAAAGCCAGACATCAGCGCCAGCGCCAGCTTTGGCCCTACTCCATTCAAGCGAATCAACTCACGGAAGAGTTCTCGCTCGCGCTTTTCAAAAAAGCCGTAAAGCAGATGAGCATCCTCACGCACGACCAGATGCGTATGCAAGGTAACTGGCTCACCCAACGACGGAAGGCGATACAATGTTGTCATGGGGACTTCCAGCTCGTAGCCCACGCCATTAACATCGATGATTACATGCGGCGGCTGTTTTTCAGCCAGAGAACCGCGGAGACGTCCAATCACAGAAATACCTATTAAAGACGCAGGCGACCACCGCGCCGGCGAGCCCCTAGAAGCCCATGAGGGGTCAGACTTTGCCGCGTATGCGCATGACAAATAGCAATCCCGAGGGCATCGGAAGCATCTATCTGGGGCTTCTCCTTTAGTTTCAACAAGTGCATGACCATCATCATGACCTGTTGCTTATCGGCAGCACCTGAGCCCACGATGGCTTGTTTGACCTGGGTAGCTGTGTATTCAGCTATTTCAAGCCCCGCTTCGGCACAGGCCACAATGGCTGCACCTCGAGCTTGTCCCAGCTTTAAAGCAGAATCGGCATTGCGCGCCATGAATACCTGTTCAATGCCCATGGTGACTGGCTCATAAAGCCCAATGACTTCCCGCACCCCTCTGTAGACGATTTGCAAACGCTCATACAAAGGGCCATTACCTGTACGAATACAGCCAGAGGCTACGTATTCGCACCCTTTACCCGTGTCCCGGATTACGCCGAATCCAGTGATTCGCGAACCAGGGTCAATGCCTAGTACCAGGGTCATCTCTATATCCTTCCCAGACCAGGCGGGAGAAAGGTGGCTGCTTTAAGGAGGCCTGTACCTTTCCAGTAGCAGCCACCCCTGTTGCGCGCTGACACTATAGGGGTATCAGGCCCTTTAGCCTAGCTGCGCCATGACATCATCTGGAATTTCCGCATTGGAGTACACATTCTGGACATCATCCAGATCCTCCAGCATATCGATAAGCTTGAGCACTTTCTGGGCCGTATCCAGATCCAACGGCGTTGTCGTAGACGGAATCATGGAAATCTCGGCAGCTTCGGATTTGAAGCCAGCTTCCGTCAAGGCCTCGTTTACGGCAATAAAGTCACTAAATGAGGTAAAGACGTCAACAGACCCATCATCATTGGTGACTACATCATCAGCACCTGCTTCAAGCGCCGCTTCCATGAGTGCATCTTCGTCGACGCCCGGTGCAAAGCTGATCTGCCCCTTGCGCTCGAACATGTACGCTACCGAGCCATCAGTGCCCAGGTTACCGCCGCACTTGCTAAAGGCATGACGCACCTCAGCGGCCGTACGGTTACGGTTATCCGTCATGGCCTCTACGATCAAGGCGACACCACTCGGGGCATAGCCCTCATAGGTCAGCTCTTCAACGTTATCCCCTTCGTTGGCACCTGCCCCTCGTGCAATGGCGCGATCGATGGTGTCACGTGTCATATTGGCAGTAAGCGCCTTATCTACTGCCAGGCGAAGACGCGGGTTATCCGCCGGAACGCCACCACCCTGACGGGCAGCTACGGTCAGCTCACGGATGATCTTGGTAAAGATCTTACCCTTCTTGGCGTCCTGTCGCTCTTTGCGGTGCTTAATGTTGGCCCATTTGGAATGACCCGCCATAACGAACTCCAAATCACTTTTTGACAAAGGGCAGCCTTGCGGCTGCCCGGTTGATCAATTACTCAGCTTTTGGCTGCTCACGCAAACGAATGTGCAGCTCGCGCAACGCCTTGGCATCCACTGCGCCAGGTGCCTGAGTCATGACATCGGCAGCACTCTGGGTTTTCGGGAAGGCAATAACTTCACGAATAGACTGTGCGCCGGTCATCAGCATTACCAGACGATCCAGGCCGAAGGCCAAACCACCATGCGGTGGCGCGCCAAACTTGAGTGCGTCGAGCAGGAAGCCGAACTTCTCTTCCTGTTCCGCCGCGTCAATGCCCAGCAAGCGGAACACAGCCTGCTGCATTTCCTTGCGGTGGATACGGATGGAACCACCACCCAGCTCGGTGCCGTTGAGGACCATGTCATAAGCGCGAGACAATGCATTCGCCGGATTCGCCTCGAGCTCTTCCGGTGTGCACTTGGGCGATGTGAAGGGGTGATGCAGTGCAGAGAAACTGCCATCATCGTTTTCTTCGAACATCGGGAAGTCAACGACCCAGAGCGGCGCCCACTCACAGGTCAGCAGGTTCAGATCGTGCCCCAGCTTGATACGCAGACCGCCCAACGCATCACTGACGATCTTGGCCTTGTCTGCGCCAAAGAAGACGATATCGCCGTCTACCGCACCCACGCGATCAAGGATGGCGTTGAGGTTCGGCTCAGCAATGTTCTTGACGATAGGTGACTGCAAGCCTTCAACACCCTGGGCGCGGTTGTTGACCTTGATATAGGCCAGGCCCTTAGCGCCAAAGATGCCCACATACTTGGTGTAATCATCGATCTGCTTACGGGGCATGCTGGCACCACCCGGTACGCGCAGTGCAGTTACACGGCACTTGGGATCGTTAGCCGGACCGGCAAACACCTTGAAATCGACATCCTTGAGCAGATCAGCTACATCCACCAGCTCCAGCGGAATGCGCAGGTCCGGCTTGTCTGAACCATAACGGCGCATGGCCTCCTCGAAGGTCATGTGCGGGAACTCGCCGAACTCCAGATCCAGCACTTCCTTGAACAAGGAACGGATCATGCCCTCGGTGATACCCATGATGTCTTTCTCATCGAGGAAGCTGGTCTCGATGTCAATCTGGGTAAATTCGGGCTGACGGTCTGCACGCAGGTCTTCGTCGCGGAAGCATTTGGCAATTTGGTAATAGCGATCAAAGCCCGCCACCATCAACAGCTGCTTGAACAGCTGGGGTGACTGCGGCAGAGCAAAAAAACTACCAGGATGGGTACGGCTGGGCACCAGATAGTCACGAGCGCCCTCGGGTGTCGCACGGGTCAGGATAGGCGTTTCCACATCCATGAAGCCCTGCTCGTCCAGATAACGGCGAATGCTGGAGGTTATGCGCGAACGCAGCTTGAGCTTGGCAGCCATCTCGGGGCGGCGCAGATCAATGAAACGGTAGCGCAGGCGTGTTTCTTCGCCCACATCGGAATATTCGTCCAGCGGAAACGGCGGCGTCTCGGCCTGGTTCAGCACTTCAAGGTCATAACCCAGCACCTCGATAGCCCCTGAGGCCATATTCGGGTTGACCGCACCCGCAGGACGCAAACGGACCTTACCCGTTACCTTGACGACATATTCACTGCGTACACGGTCGGCCTTGGCAAACGTCTCTGCCCGATCCGGGTCGAACACGACCTGAGCGAGGCCTTCACGGTCGCGTATATCTAGGAAGATAACGCCTCCATGGTCGCGACGGCGGTGAACCCAGCCGCAAAGGGTGATTTCCTGGCCGTCCAGGCTCTCGTTCAATTGGCCGCAATAATGGCTGCGCATCATGGTTGTGTTTCGCTTCTCTTGAGTCCGGAATTAAGAGATGGGGAGCAAGCATCATTCACAGGCACGTCTCGCAGAACTGCTGCAACGTAAAGCCAGCCAAAGACTGTATTCCCATCTGGTTTCTCTTGGTCAGTGGGCGATTCTATAACAATTACCAAGCCTGACGCAGCCGACCTATGACAAGCCGGCTGCCTTTTAAGAGCCTAGACTGACTTTTATAGAACCCAAGCAATCAGGCCCTCCTTGACCGGAGCTTGCGAGCATTCCATTTCCAAGGGCCTGTGTTAGGCTCCGTTTCAAATAAACATCACTGCCAAAGGAGAGCGGTATGGAAATCAATATCGGAATTGCTGAGCAAGATCGTGCGGCCATTGCAGATGGGCTTTCTCATCTGCTCGCAGATACCTACACGCTGTATCTGAAGACCCATAACTTTCACTGGAACGTGACAGGGCCGATGTTCAACACCCTGCATACCATGTTCGAAACCCAGTACACAGAACTGGCCACCGCAGTTGATGATATTGCCGAGCGCATCCGCGCGTTGGGATTCGCTGCACCAGGCACCTACTCGGCCTATGCCAAGTTATCCAGCATCAAGGAAGAAGAAGGCATTCCAGAAGCACAGGAGATGATTCGCCTGCTCGTACAAGGCCAGGAAGCAGTCGTTCGTACCGCTCGTGGAATTTTCCCGATTGTAGATAAGGTCAGCGACGAGCCGACAGCCGATCTGCTGACTCAACGCATGCAAACGCATGAAAAGACAGCCTGGATGCTACGCAGCCTCCTGGTTAACTGATAAAAGCCCGGCAGACGCCGGGCTTTTTCATTTTTCTCTCTCATTCTGATGGCATCATCGGGCCATTGATTGAGTAGCCTTCACCTTTACGGTTAAATAACGCTGTGCGTATCTGCGCATAGGTCGATCATTCATAGCCACGCGTTTCAGGCAACAACAGCGATCGACTTGCTATTTCTCCAAGGTGACATCATTGAATACGCTTACACTTGTTCACATTGCGTCTGGTGCGATTGCACTTTCGATAGCCGTGGTTTCCTCTCTACAAGCAGATAAACCCAGCTTTTTTCATCATCATGAAGCCTTGCACATGGCTTTTCTTGGTCTTCTCTTGCTGATTACGACCCCTTCCGTCAGCAGCAAAAATAAGGGAGCTACGCAAACCATCACCTCAACGCTGCTGATAGCAGCTGCATGCCTTCAAGCCCTGGAACTCTTGGCTCCTGATGCCTTTCCTGGCCTACCGCCCCTGGTCAGCATCAGCCTGCCGATTGCGATGATTGCAACGCTAGTCAAGCTGTTTGCAGCCTTTAAATCGTCCAAGACAGGCAGCTACAACAAGCACAGGAAGACACGACACAACACCCAGGACGCACTTCCTGCAGAGGGCCGTGAAATAGGCACTGTAAAGTGGTTCAACACCTCGAAGGGATTCGGGTTCATTTCACGCGATCAGGGGGACGATATTTTCGTTCACTTTCGAGCTATTCGGGGCGAAGGTCATCGCGTCCTGGTAGAGGGCCAGCGTGTCGAGTTTTCTGTTATTCAGCGTGACAAGGGGCTTCAGGCAGAAGACGTGACAGTATCGTTTGCACGTTGACCCGCTCAAAGGCGGCTCCTTTGGGAGCCGCCTTTATCAACATCAATAATGAGGTGGCGGAGCATCGTCCTCGACCGCCCCTTGCGAAACTGCGATTTCAGCCTGCCTTCTCGCAAGCTCTTCGATCTGCAGCTTCATTCGATCCAGCACTCTCTGCTGCTCGACAATAATATCGTTCAAGGTCTGGATCAGATCGTCCTGAAACGCTTGTCGCATTTCCAACTCGTTGATTCGCTCTTCAACCGTCATGCTTGTCACCCTCCCACTTTTCGGCAAAAAGGGACTTGAGGTCGTTCAGGCATTTTTCAAGCTCGCTTTCACTATAGGCTTTTGCAGGTCCTTTACCCCATACAGGGCCCGGCCAAGCTAAATCTTCTTCAAAACGAGCCACTACATGGATATGAAGTTGCTTAACCATGTTTCCCAATGTGGCGACATTTATCTTTGCCGCATGGGTGTAGTCTTTCAAACGCTGTGCAGCGTATGACGACTCCTTCATCAGTTGCATCTGATCCTCTAACGACAACTCAAATACTTCACTGATATTAGATCGCCGGGGAACAAGTATCAGCCATGGATAGTTGGCATCCTTCATTAAAAGCAACTTGCACAACGGTAAGTCGCCTACCTCTACAGTATCCGCCCCAAGGCGCTCATCAAGATCAAACATAGTTACCTTCCTAACTAAAAACGGGACGGACATTGACGCCCTTGCACCAAAGCAGTTCAGCTACGCCTTTCATCTGAAAGAGTGCGCCTCAAAAGTGTGCATGTACCGAGTGCAAGTCATTGATTATCTACCTGATAACGTGCTGATGGCACTTTGTGCACACTCCTTGCTTAGCGTTCGAGCATCTTATCAAGGGGAACTCTTATCAATCCGGATGAGATTGATAAGGCATCTTTCTGATTCTAAAAAATTATAGAAAGCGCCCATAAAAATTCGATGGGAACTTTCAAGCCTGACACTAGAGTGCTATAAGTTGGCACCAACAAGAACAACCAGTCACGTTTAACGATGACTGATATTTCAATCCAAAGGAGCAATCATAATGCAAGTGATGAAGTGGAGCGTCATCGCCCTCGCCGTAGCGGCAGGGACGACCCAGATGGCATTCGCCAGTCAGCAGTCTGAATCCAAAGGCTTTATTGAAGACAGCAGCCTGACGCTGACCAACCGCAACTACTACTTCAATCATGACAACAAAGACGGTAGGGACGATGGTCGTGACTGGTCGCATGCACTGCTAACTAACTTTCAGTCCGGCTTTACGCAGGGCACAGTTGGCTTTGGTGTCGATCTCTTCGCCAATATCGGTCTGAAACTCGATAAACGTTACGGTGGAGCTGGTAACGTTCCGGTTCACGACGACGGCAAATCACCTGACGATTGGGAGCACGTAGGTGGGGCGGTTAAGCTGCGTGTATCCAACACCGTATTGAAATATGGCCAGATGGCACCTACCGCTCCGGTATTTGCAATTGGCGGCTCTCGTATTTTCCCGCAAACAGCCACAGGCTTTAATCTGCTGAGCAGTGAAATCGAAGGTCTTAAGCTTGAAGCCGGACATTTCACTTCGGGTACAGGGCCTCGTGGACAAAGCAACCGTGAGCCTCTATACGCAGCATATGCCAGCGTTGAAGCCAAAAACGTGGACTACCTAGGCGGCAGCTATGACTTGGCTGATGGCCTAAGCGTTAGCCTTTACGGTTCTGAATTCGAAGATATCTGGCGCCAGTATTATGGCAACGTGAACTACGCCATTCCCCTAAGTGATCAGCAGGCGCTGACATTCGATTTCAACCTCTACCGCACATTGGATGAAGGTCGCGCAGATGCAGGCTCCATTAACAACACCACATGGTCGTTGGCTGCCGCTTACTCGCTAGGTGCTCATACATTCACTCTAGCCTATCAAAAAGTCCATGGTGACACTCCATTTGACTATGTAGGTGTTGGCGAAGAGAACAGCGGCGGTGACTCGATTTTCCTGGCAAACTCGATTCATGTTTCTGACTTCAACGGCCCTGGCGAAAAATCCTGGCAAGCCCGCTACGACATAAATATGGCTTCCTATGGCGTTCCCGGCCTGAGCTTTATGACTCGTTATGTCAAAGGTTATGACGCTGACGGCACCAATACTGCTAACGGCTCCGCCTACGCAGGCCAGTACGGGGAAGATGGCAAGCACCACGAGTGGAACTTGGAGGCCAAATACGTTGTTCAAAGCGGTCCTGCCAAGGACCTCTCGATTCGCGCACGTCAAGCTTTCCACCGAGCCAACAGCGACTATGCTGATCCTGACACCAACCAGTTCCGCCTGATGGTGGAGTATCCGCTGAGCATTCTGTAATACAGAACTCATCAGCAATATCTAAAATGCCCGGCCATGCCGGGCATTTTACTTTCCCTGTCACACCCACTTCTCTCTAGTGCTTGCCCCTCTCGCCTGTACGGCTAGGAAAGCCCACCGTACAATGCAGTTTTCGCTGATCAGAAAAGACCTGCCCTCATGCGTACTAGTCAGTATCTTCTCTCTACCCTGAAAGAAACGCCTTCTGATGCCACTGTCATCAGTCATCAACTCCTGCTACGCGCCGGCATGATCCGTAAGCTGGCGTCCGGCCTCTATACTTGGCTGCCGCTGGGCCTGCGTGTATTACGCAAGGTCGAGACTGTTGTACGCGAAGAGATGAATGCGGCCGGCGCTCTGGAAGTACTCATGCCAGCCATTCAGCCCGCCGAGCTGTGGCAGGAATCAGGCCGCTGGGAACAATATGGCCCCGAACTGCTCCGCCTCAAGGATCGTCATGAGCGCGACTTTTGCGTAGGCCCAACCCATGAGGAAGTGATTACAGACCTGGCGCGCAACGAGCTCAACAGCTATAAGCAGCTTCCAATCAACATGTACCAAATCCAGACCAAGTTTCGCGATGAGATTCGCCCTCGCTTTGGCCTGATGCGCGGACGTGAATTCGTCATGAAGGATGCCTACTCCTTCCATATGACCCAAGAGTCGCTGCAGGAAACCTATGATCGGATGTATCAGGCCTACTGCAACGTATTCACCCGACTCGGATTGAACTTCCGCCCTGTTCAAGCCGATAACGGCTCCATTGGGGGCAGCGGCTCCCATGAGTTCCATGTACTGGCCAGCTCTGGCGAAGACGATATCGTTTTCAGTGACAGCTCTGATTACGCAGCCAACATTGAAAAGGCTGAAGCGCTACCCCGTGAAACTTCACGCGGCGCGGCTACTGAAGAGCTTCGCCTGGTTGATACACCAGACACCAAAACCATCGCGGCGCTGGTAGAGAACTTCAATCTGCCGATTGAAAAGACGATCAAGACATTGATCGTACATGGCGCGGAAGAAGGCACGCTCGTTGCGCTCATCATTCGTGGCGATCATGAGCTAAACGAGATCAAAGCCTCCAACCTCGAACTTGTCGCCTCCCCTCTCGAGTTTGCTACTGAGACGGAAGTTCGTGCAGCCATTGGCGCAGGTCCTGGTTCCCTAGGCCCGCTGAACCTTCCGATGCCTTGCGTCATCGATCGCTCGGTTGCCATGATGAGCGACTTCGCAGCAGGTGCAAATATTGATGACAAACACTATTTTGGAGTGAACTGGGAGCGCGACCTGCCGCTGCCTGAGGTCGCTGATCTGCGCAATGTGGTGGCAGGCGATCCCAGCCCCGACGGCAAGGGCACCTTGGTCATCAAACGTGGCATCGAGGTCGGTCATATTTTCCAGCTTGGCACCAAGTACAGCGAAGCAATGAACCTGACCGTCCTGAGCGAGCAAGGAAAGCCCGTCAAACTCACCATGGGCTGCTATGGCATCGGCGTGTCTCGTGTCGTCGCGGCAGCCATTGAGCAGAATCATGATGAGCGCGGCATCCTGTGGCCCGACGCGCTTACCCCCTTCCACATTGCGCTGGTTCCTCTGAAGTATGAAAACGAGCGCGTACGGGAAGCAACGGATCAACTTTATCAGGCGCTAACTGCTGCCGGTTATGAAGTCCTGTTGGATGATCGTGACAAAAAGACAAGTCCCGGCGTCAAATTTGCAGATATGGAGTTGATCGGCATTCCTCACCGGATCGTAGTAGGTGATCGCGGCCTTGCTGAAGGTACTTACGAGTACAAAGGACGCCGCGAGCAGGACAACCAGAATGTGCCGATCAATGAATTGCTGCCATTTTTGAAAGCACGCATTAATCTTTGAGCCAAGCCATGCCTGAAAGAAGCCCTTCTTTTCTCCTTTCCGTCACGCTTGCCAGCGTGACGGTGCTTTCTGGTTGCGCCAATCATTTACCGCAGCGCAGCGAGCATGAGGAGCGTGTCGATCGCAAGCTGATCGAACACAGCCTGCAGATCAATGCCGGTGAAAAAGAAGTGCTCGAACTGCCACAGCGACGAATCAAGGTGCTTGATCAACATCGTTATGAGGTGACTGACTTTGAAGTAACACGTCATTACGATCGTTATACGCCTTACCAGCCCTGGCGGGAGCTTTATGAGGTTCCGCTAGGGGCTGTAACACTCGTGGCGGGCATAGGCGCCAATATTCTTAATGTGCCCCTTCTCGGCAGCCTTCCTGAAAGCGCAACACATGGACTGGTCGTCTATGGGCTGGACGGCCTTAACCCGTTCATGAACGTGGCGTCCAATGGGCGCTCCGAGCAGAACCTGGCCAGCATTGATGAAAAGCAGCTCGATAAACGCGTCGAATACACCAGCCTTCCCTGGGCTGAGCGCCCCGTTGAAGTCAAGGCGGGCAAGGCTCGACATGAGCTGCTGACCGACCAAAACGGCTTTTTGCGTCTGAACCTGCTGGAAGACCCTTTTGCAGGTCATGATATCAGCGGCGTTGGCAAGCTGAACATCACGGTTATCGACCCTGAAGACCAGACCAAAGCCGAGCGCACGTTAACGGTAAGCCGCAGCCTGCGTAGCAAACTTCTGGAGGCCCATGAGCTTATTTACGATGACCTTGAAGAGGACGATGTGACTCGCTGGGTTCATCGTGTAAAGCGCTTGTCTGAACTAGGCCTGGAGGAAGAATCCAGCGAACTGGAACAGAACCTGATCGAGCTGACCCACAATGATCCGGAGCTGCAAAATGAGTTTGTCACTGCATTAGCCAAAGCAACCGGAACACCCAAAACCATCAGCCAGTAAGCATCTATATGGCTATTAGCGCCATACTGTAAAGTTACCAAGCCCCAATAGCGTATGATCCTGAACCAGGACTTGATTGACATTCGCCTGTGCGGGGCCATGACGAAGCCATGCCAGAAACTGCTCCACCGCTTCTGGCTCGCCTTCACATTTTATCTCGACACGCCCATCGTCCAGGTTTCTTACCCACCCTGTGATACCTAGGCGCTCTGCCTCTTCCCGGGCACTTTCTCGATAACGGACGCCCTGTACCCGTCCGTCGACGTGGATATGCCTTGCCTGACTGCTCATGGTGACTGCTTCTCCAGCTCAGCGATACGTGCCTGTATGACCGCAGCCGTTTGCTCCCCTACAAGCTTTTCCCTGAAACGGCCTTGAGGGTCAACAAGATAGGTGGCTGGCAGGACATTGCTGACCGGTAGATCGAAATGCTTGGCAGGATCCTTTTGGAAGACGGCGTATTGAATACCCATCGTTTCTGCACTCTTACGCAATGCATCGTCCTGCTGGTGATCGTAGTTAACGCCTAGCACCCTTATCTCAGCATTGGCTTTGGCCAAGGCATTGAGCTGGGGGATTTCCTTGTGACAGGGTCCGCACCACTCTGCCCAATAATTAATGACCAACCACCGCCCGTCCAGCTGAGCGTTGTCGATTTTATGGCCATACTGGTCATTTCCGTAATCCGGCGTACAGGCTGCCAACAAGAAACTGACGGCAAGCAGGCCGCCACGTAACGCTTTAGTAATCATGTTGACTCCATGGAAGATACTGGTTTGGCTTCAGGTTTCAGCCACTTGGCGAGACTGCCGCCCAGAAGTTGCTCACGTTGCTCATGAAGTTGTTTAAGCGCTTCAATCAGAGGAGGATACCAGTCACCTGTACAGCGCTCGACCTCAGGAAGACGATCGATCTCTGGTAGATGCCATGGGCTCTTTTCCATCAATTGCGTCAGGGTGAATGTGTTGAGATCCCGGCAGAGCACCCATCTTCCACTACTGGTGTGGCACACCAGTTTCTCTTTCTTGAGAAAATTCAGAATGGGTTGCCATTGATCCTCAGGCAATTTCCAGCCGCTTTTCTGGAGCTCGACAAGATCGAGCGAGGCGCCTGTCTGTTGCCGATCCAGAAAGACACGAAGCACGCCCAGTAAGACAAGAAACGTAGGGATTGGCTGTCGGCGCCACTGCTTGGAGGAAGAAAGGTTGCACACCAACTCAGCGCCAAAAAGAACGATCAGCCAGGATACGTAAACCCAGACCAGAAAAAGCGGAATGGTCGCAAAAGCGCCGTAGATCAGCTTGTAACCCGGAAAAAACATGACATACAAGCCAAACAGTGACTTGGCCGCTTCGAATAGCACTGACGTAAAGATACCCCCAACCAATGCATGCTTGAGCGGAACACGCGTGTTTGGTACCGCGGCATAGAGCAAGGTGAAGGCAGCCATGCTGAAGAGGAGCGGCATGAACTTGAGCAGCACGGCCGTTCCCATGACCGCATACCGACCTGACATCATGGACAGCGACGCGATATAGGTGCTGATCGCAAAGCCTGCGCCTAGCAAAAGAGGCCCCAGACTAAGGATTGCCCAATACAGGAGAAAACTGGACATGCCTCGACGAGGTTGGGAAACCCGCCAGATGTCATTGAAGGTTTTTTCAATGGTCACCAGCATGGTGAGGGACGTTACTGCCAGCAGCGCGACGCCTAGCCATGTCAAGTGGCGGGCCTGCTCGATAAATCCACGCAGGTGCTCCTCCAGGGTCTCGCCGGTCGAAGGGACGAAGTTATGGAAGATGAATATCTGAATCTGCTCTTCTGTTCCCTGAAAGGCGGGAATGGCAGAGAGCATGGCAAAGGTCACCGTCATGATGGGAACGACGGCAAACAGGGTAGTGTAGGTCAAGGCCGCCGCGTTGTTGGGCGCTCGGTCGCCAAGAAAGCGTTTGACCAGGAAACGGCCCCATTCAAATGTGTCGCTCAGGCGCTGACGCATTCTATTTCCTCAACCATGCGTGAATCGTCTTGAATCCAATTACCCGGCACAACGCTCGTTCAGACCACCGGAGGCCCGTTAGAATAGCTGTCACCTCCACAACGATGCGACCTTTTCAATGAGCGAATCGATACTCTTCCACAATCCTCGTTGCTCCAAGTCCCGCAGCGCACTCGAATTGCTGCAGGAAAAAAAGCTGGACCTGCATGTGGTTCGCTACCTTGAAATGCCCCCTACCACCACAGATCTCAAGGATATTCTGCGTAAACTGGGCATCCCGGCTCGTCAGCTTCTGCGTACCGGCGAAGAGGAATACAAAGCGCTAGGCCTGGCGGATGAAACTCTTTCTGAAGACAGACTGATTGAAGCCATGGCGAGTCATCCGAAACTGATTGAACGCCCCATTTTCATCGTAGGCGACAAGGCGGTCATTGGCCGTCCGCCAGAAAAGGTTCTGGAGATACTGCCATGAGTGCTTCCTATATCCTGGTGCTTTATTACAGCCGACATGGTGCTACAGCCCAGATGGCTCAGCAGATTGCCCGAGGTGTAGAAATGGGTGGCCTGGAGGCACGTATCAGGACCGTTCCAGGTGTGTCGACAGTATGTGAAGCAACCGCACCAGAAATCCCAGAGGAAGGCGCGCTATATGCCAGCCTTGATGATCTGCGGCATTGTAGCGGCCTGGCCTTAGGCAGCCCTACGCGGTACGGCAACATGGCGGCGGCGCTGAAGTACTTTTTGGATGGCACAAACAGCTTATGGCTGACAGGCGAATTGGTAGGAAAGCCGGCCGCGGTCTTTACTTCCACTGCAAGTCTGCACGGTGGTCAGGAAAGCACGCTGCTCTCCATGCTGCTGCCTCTGCTCCATCACGGCATGCTGGTAATCGGATTGCCGTACAGCGAAAGCGCCCTGCTTGAAACCAAAGGTGGCGGCACACCTTATGGTGCCAGCCACTTTGCCGGAACCGATGGCAAGCGGGCCTTGGATGAACATGAGATCACGCTGTGCCGTGCGCTAGGCAAGCGCCTTGCAACCACAGCCCTGCAACTGGAGTCGCGCCGCTGAAGTGCTTAGCTACAGCGCCGTAAACAGGTAGCGGCTCACCAATCCATGATTTCCTTGACGAACGGAATGGTGAGCTTGCGCCGCGCCTGCAAGGAGGCGTGATCCAGACGCTCAAGCACATCAAACAAGGAGTTCATGCTCCGTGAGCCACGCGTCAGGATATAGCGTCCCACTTCTTCGTTCAGATGCAGACCCCGTCGAGAGGCGCGCAGCTGCAGCGCGCGCAGCTTGTCTTCATCAGACAGCGGCTGAAGCTGGAAGACCAATGCCATGGTAAGCCGTGATTTGAGATCCGGAAGCTTGATAGGCAATGACCGTGGAGGCTTGGAGCCAGACAGCAAGAGCCGCTTTCCGGCATCCCGCACACGATTGAAGAGATGAAACATCGCCTCTTCCCATTCTCGCTTGCCTGCCAGGGCATCCAGATCGTCCAGGCAAACCAGCTCGCACTGTTCGAGATTTTCAAACAGCGCGGTTCCATACCCGGAAAGCTCGGCCATTGGCAGATAAACGGCTTGCTCACCCATCTGATAAAACCGCAGGCAGGCAGCCTGCATCAAATGGCTACGCCCGGCGCCTTCCGTTCCCCAGAGGTAGATAAGGCTTTCAGCCCAACCTGCGTCCAGCTCGCATAGGCGCTCGACATAACCCAGCGCCGCCGCATTTGCGCCGGGATAATAATTGGCAAAGGTAGCGTCATCGCGTAAACGCACACCCAAGGGTAACTGTATCGGTTTCATGCCGTGTCTGGCGGCTCGCTGGATTCAGGTCGACCGGGTTTGGAGTAAAGGTCGGAAAGTTTATACAAATCATGGATATGACGCAGCAGAACCATCAAGACGGCGGCTACGGGTAATGCGAGAAGAATACCGCTGAAACCAAACAGTTGACCACCCGCCAGAACGGCAAAGATGACCGCAACGGGATGTAGGCCAATACGATCACCCACCAGAAGCGGTGTCAGCACCATGCCTTCGATCATTTGTCCGAAGACAAATACCGCGAGAATGCCCAGCAGCGGATACCAATCAAGGCCAAACTGGAAGAATCCAGCAGCCATGGCTGCCGTGATGCCAACCGCAAATCCCATATACGGGACAATGCTGGCCAGTCCCGCCAGCAGACCAATCAACAGGCCCAGCTCAAGCCCTACTAGCATCAGCCCACCGGCATAGATGATTCCAAGGCCAAGCATGACCATCAACTGCCCGCGCAGGAAGGCGCCCAGTACCTCATGACAGTCACCCAGCAGCCGAGCCACCAAACCTTCGTGTCGACGCGGGAGCAGGCCCCTGAGCTTGCCAACCATGACATCCCAGTCGCGTAACAGATAAAAGCTTACGACTGGGATCAACAACGTGTTTCCGATCCAGGCCAGTAAAGCAAGACTGGAAGACGTTGCCTGGGCAAGAACGATACCGACGATATCACCGGTACGATCCAGATGGCTGGTTAGCACCGCCTTGATACGATCGAAGCGCCAGAAGCTGTCTGCAAGACCGAATTTGATCTGAATCCATGGCAATGCGGTGAACTGGAGCCAGTCGAGTATGGTAGGCATCAACTCGTAGAGACGGATGAACTGCCTGACCAGCATGGGCACGATGACAAGCAGCATGCCCAGCAGAACCAGCAGGAAGGCCAGATATACCGTAAGCACGGCCAATGTGCGGGAGAGCCCCAGCCGCTCCAGCCGATCTACCAATGGATCACCCAGGTAGGCCAGTAACATGCTGATCAGAAAGGGAGACAGAATAGGCTGCACCGAGTGCAGCAGCCACAGCAAAACGGCCAGTCCGCTAATGACATACCAGCGGCGTGTCGTCATGTTCGTTTCTCGCTAAATAATTTGTGCATAAAGAAAGCCGCTAGGCGAAGGCCAGGCGGCTTGGGAGTGTCTGATGATCGGCCTGCGGTAAGGTCTCTCTTTAGCGGACCCGATCAATGCCAGCGATAATAGAGTACCTGTTGTGCTGGCGCAGGTGCGGGCGGCTGTGAAGCGCCTGGTGCAGCTTGGGTGTCCGGCGCCGCAACGGACGCGTTGGCATCGACCGGTGCAGAAGATTGCTCCAGATCGGCCAGGCCTAACTGTGCATGAAGTTGATCCGGGTTAGCGGTCAGCTGATAGCGAAGCTGTCCATTCTCTGCCTTGAGCAACCGAGCACCCATGGGTTCCAGCAGCTTTTGCAGCTGAGAGTAGCGCTCGAAATTGGCCCCATCCACTACCAGTGTCAGTGCTTGTGTAGAACCTGGCTTGGTAATGAACTGCTTGGCCAGACGTGTACTCAGCTCATGCATGATGGTATTGGCCAGGGCATCCAGATCGGCTCCCTGCGCATTGCCCTGTGCCGAGTTGGTCCCCTGCCACATCCGCCATTGAGCCTGCCAGGAACCACCCGATTGCCTGGCATGAACCGCCAGCAATACATCACCGCTATAACGCTTGGAAGCCTCACGCAGGGCGTCTGGCTTACCGGAATCAATATTTTCGGCAGTACCGACCAGCTGTTCACTGAGGTCTGCCAAAGGCAGGACGAGCGGCAGGCCACTGTCCTGAGCGGCCCTTTGCAAAGGGGCTGCCGCAGGCTGGCTGTCACCCACCAGGGCACTACCACCATCAGAATCATTCAACCACCACGTCATCACGGAGGGGCGATTGGCTCCCCAGATAGGCAGCCCCGCCTGCGTCAGGGTGCGGTTGACGGATGCCGGATCGAAATTGACGACCAGCACAGCTGGCGGACCGGCATCGTAGCTGTACTGGGTAATCAGTTGCTGAGGGCTTTTTACCGACTCGGATAAGGCAGGGCTCTGAGCGGCATTCGCATCGCCAGTCAAACGAACCACCAGATCCTGTAGGGCACGCCCCAGCGCAGCGTCGCGCTCTGAGGGTTGCTGGGAGGCAACGGGCTCGCGGACCTGATAAAGGCCTTCCACCAAGGCTGCTGAAGCAGACTGGCTCAGCAAGGGTAGGCAGAGCGTAAGCAGAAAGGCAAAACGACGCATGTAGAGTCTCGGCAAGCAGGAACGAAGAGGCATACCTTAAAAGGCGCCCTGCCCGTCGGCAAGCCTGAGGGCAGGTTATGTGCAGCATCACGGTGAAATCAGACCGCGCTTTATGCCAAAAGGCTCCTTTATGACTGAATAAAAGCTGAATAAGCCTGACAAGGCCATTCGATGACCAACAGTGCCTCGTCAGGAAGCGCCGTTTCCCGATTGCTTCTGGTAAAATCGCCACCTCTCAAAAGCTGTGCCCGCGGCATAGCCTGTTTCGCAGCATTTTTAAAAGGCCTGGATTCATGAGCAAGCAACCCTCGTTGAGCTACAAGGACGCCGGAGTGGATATCGACGCAGGCGAAGCCCTGGTTGAACGTATCAAAGGCGTCGCCAAGCGTACTGCCCGCCCGGAAGTCATGGGCGGCCTCGGTGGTTTTGGCGCCCTCTGTGAAATCCCGGCCGGTTACAAGCAGCCGGTTCTGGTTTCAGGTACGGACGGTGTCGGCACCAAGCTTCGTCTGGCAATGAATCTGAAAAAGCATGACAGCATTGGTATCGACCTTGTTGCCATGTGTGTAAATGACCTGGTTGTCTGTGGCGCCGAGCCACTCTTCTTCCTGGACTACTATGCCACCGGCAAACTGAACGTTGATGTCGCGGCTCAGGTAGTGACCGGTATCGGCGAAGGCTGTGAGCAGGCCGGATGCTCGCTGGTAGGGGGTGAGACCGCCGAAATGCCCGGCATGTACGAGGGCGAAGACTACGATCTGGCTGGTTTCTGCGTAGGCGTGGTGGAAAAGGCCGAGATCATCGACGGCTCCAAGGTATCGACCGGCGATGCGCTGATCGCGCTGCCCTCCTCCGGCCCGCACTCCAATGGTTACTCCCTGATCCGCAAAATCATCGAGGTTGCAGGCGCGGATATCGAAAGCATCCAGCTCGACGGCAAACCTTTGACCGACCTTCTGATGGCGCCGACGCGTATCTACGTCAAACCCCTGCTCAAGCTGATCAAGGACACCGGCGCCGTGAAAGCGATGGCCCACATTACTGGTGGCGGCCTGCTCGAAAACATTCCGCGCGTTCTGCCTGAAAACGCGCAGGCAGTCATCGACGTGGAGAGCTGGACACGTCCGGCTGTATTCGACTGGCTGCAACAGCAGGGCAATGTTGACGAGACAGAAATGCATCGCGTGCTGAATTGCGGTGTTGGCATGGTCATCTGCGTCGCGCAGGAGCACGTTGATAAAGCGCTGAGCACGTTGTGCGATGCGGGTGAACAGCCTTGGGTAATCGGTCAGATCGCCGCCTGCGATGAAAGCGCTCCTCGCGTTGTACTGAACAACCTGAAGACGCATTGATGCCTGCACGTTGTAATGTCGTGGTATTGATCTCAGGTGCCGGTAGCAACTTGCAGGCACTGATCGATGCCTCGACCAGCCCGGAGGCGCCCATCCAGATCCGCGCGGTGGTTTCCAACCGTGCGGATGCCTACGGATTGGAGCGTGCTCGCCAAGCGGGCATCGAGGCGCAGGTTCTTGACCATACACAGTTCGCTGATCGGGAGGCGTTCGACGCTGCCCTCGTCGAGCTGGTTGATCGCTTTGAACCGGACCTCTTGGTCCTGGCCGGCTTCATGCGTATCCTGACGGAGCGCTTCGTGACCCATTACCGAGGCCGGCTGCTCAATATTCACCCTTCCCTGTTGCCACGCTATACCGGTCTGCGTACGCATCAACGTGCGCTGGATGCAGGCGATGTGGAGCATGGCTGCAGTGTTCACTTTGTTACGGAAGAGCTTGATGGCGGCCCGGTTGTTGTACAGGCCGTCGTTCCCATTCATCCTGGCGACACAGCGGAAACCCTGGCCAAGCGCGTTCACGGACAGGAACACGTAATTTATCCTCTGGCTGTCAGCTGGTTCGCCCAAGGGCGCTTACGGCTGACTGAGCGAGGCGCTGAACTGGATGCCCAGTCGTTGCCGGCTACTGGACATGTCATTCGATCCTAGGAGAAATATCCCATGCGACGATTGTTGTGCCTGATCGCATTTGCGCTGGCCCTGCCCGCCCATGCGTTCGACCTTAAACCCTTTGATGCCAGCTATACCGCCGACTGGAAGCAGATGCCCATGAGTGGCTCAGCTGAGCGGCACCTGACAAAACAGCAGGATGGCAATTGGAAACTTGAATTCAGTGCCTCCATGCTGGTGGCGGGCCTGACCGAAGCCAGTACGTTCCGCTATGAAGGCGACACGTTCCTGCCCACGAGCTATAGCTATTCACGCCATGGCCTGGGTAAAAGCCGTGAAAGCAAGCTGACCTTTGACTGGACCGCGAAGAAAGTCACCGGCACTGAAAAAGGCGACTCGGTCAACCTGCCGCTGGACCGTGGTCTGGTGGACAAGTCCACTTACCAGCTGCTCCTGCAGCATGATGTGGCAGACGGCAAGAAAAGCATGAGCTACCAGGTGGTCGACGGTGATGAGATCGATACTTACGATTTTCGCGTAATTGGCGAGGAGCGCGTGCGCACCAAGGTGGGTCTGGTTGATGCCATCAAGGTCGAGCGCGTTCGAGACCCCACCAAGAGCAACCGTAAGACTGAACTGTGGTTTGCGAAGAACTGGGATTACCTGCTGGTCCGCCTGTATCAGATGGAAACCGATGGCAAGGAATACCAGATCATGCTGGAAGACGGCTCCGTTGATGGCAAGCCGGTAAAAGGTCAGCAAGGCTAAATCGCCTGGTACCTCTAAAAACGCGTCTTATCGAGAGGTAAGACGCGTTTTTTATTGCCTGTGTTTTTGCAAAAGGACGTGCCGCCTGTTGAACCTGCGACATATTGTCGCTATAAATGTAACAGATTATTGCAAACAATCAGCTTGGTCTCTTTTCCTGATTGATCAATGATCGAGTTGTTAGCTGCCTTGCGTGCCCTTTTAACCAAGGAGAAAGACAATGACCGTTACAGTGACTGAACGCGACGAAAACCATATGTCTCAAGAAGCCCGTTCACTGGGTTTATCTGTCTGGGACGTTCACCAGGAAGGCCATTTAGTCGGTATTTATCATTCCGAGGCCGATGCGGTCGCGTATAAAGCGCAGATCGAAGAAGAAAGTCAGCGTTGATTTAAAGCAGTATCCATAAAAAAGCCCGCCTGTTAGAGGCGGGCTTTTTTGATCAGTCGTTTTATTCGAAAACCTTATCCAGGGTAATTGGCAGATCGCGAATACGCTTGCCTGTTGCGTGATAAACCGCGTTGGCGATGGCCGCCGCAACCCCTACAATACCGATCTCGCCTATCCCTTTTGCGCCGAGCGGATTGACAATCTCGTCGTGCTCTTCGACAAAGATGACATCCAGATCATGCACATCGGCGTTTACCGGAAAATGGTATTCGGCAATGTTGTGGTTCATCCAGCGGGCCAGATCCTTATCAAGCATCCCCTCTTCCTGCATGGCCATGCCAATCCCCCAGACCATTCCGCCCAGGATCTGGTTTCGTCCTGGCTTGAGACTCAAGACGCGCCCCGCTGCAATGGCACTGACCATCCGGCTGACCTGAATCGTACCGAAGTCTTCGTCGACCTTGACCTCCACAAACACTGCAGAGTGGGTAGCCGTTGTGTAATCGTCCCGCTCCTTCTTAGGCGAGGCACTGGCGGAAGCCTCCATGCTTGGCGTCCCCCCCTTTTTCAAGAGATCGGTGATCTTGATTCGCTTGGCAGGTGCGGCCTTGATGCAAATTTCACCATTTTCGAAAACGACGTCGGTCAACTCAAGGTTGCTGAAGGGCGATTGATCCTCTTCCTTGGCTTGATCAAGCAGTTGCTGTTGAAGGGTTTCGCATGCCTGCTTAACGGCGGAGCCAACAGAAGAAACGGTAAACGATCCCCCTTCCAGGGGCGCCTTGGGCAAAGTCGAGTCGCCCAATCTGAATGTGACCTTTTCCAGAGGCAGGCCGAAGATTTCCGCTGCGATCTGGGTCATGACGGTATAGGTACCCGTACCGATATCAGCTGTAGCGCTGGAGACGACCAAGCTACCGTCGATGTTGATCACTGCCTTGGCACTGGCGGGATTCTGCATGGCCTCCCAGACACCGGTTGCCATTCCCCACCCTACCAGCTGCTTGCCATCGCGCATTGAGCGTGGTTCGTGACTACGCTTGGACCAGCCAAACCGTTCGGCACCCTGGCGGTAGCATTCGAGCAACTCCTTGCTTGAGTAAGGCTTGTTGGAGGCAGGATCGACATCCGTGAAGTTGCGGATACGAAACTCCAATGGATCAATGTTGGCCGCGTAGGCCAGCTCGTCCATCGCGGATTCAAGGCCATAGACACCTAGCACAGCGCCTGGGGCACGCATGTCCAGCGGTGTATAGAGGTCAAGGGGAGCCAGCTTGTAATCCAGCCGCACGTTGGGGCATCCATAGAGCGAAGCGGACCAGACCACGACCATCTCGGTGAAGTCCTCAAAGCTTGAAGTCTCGCCTACCACTTCGTGGATAGTCGAAACCAGCTTGCCTTCCTGGTCACACGCCAGCCGGAAATGCTGGATGGTTTCCGGACGATGACCGAACGAGAACATTTGCTCGCGGGACAGCACTACTCGAACGGAACGCTTGAGCTTAAGCGCCGCCATGGTCGCCAGTACCAGTTGATACTGTGGGCGCAGACCAGAACCAAAGGCGCCACCTACAAAGGGTGTTACGACACGTACATCTCCATCAGGCAGGCCGAAGATGTTGGAAATGAACTGAGCGCTGTTCTGCACGCCCTGCGTCTTGTCGTGGACGGTCAACTTGCCATCCGTGTTGTAAATGACCGTAGAGGCATGCATCTCCATCGGATTGTGAAACTCGGCGGCCGAATGGTATTCCGCCTCGATCTTGACTGGTGCACTCGCCCAGGCGCTATCGGCATCGCCTCGATCTGGCGGCATGGGCGTAGGCGCCTTATGGGCATTGCCACGCTGAGCGTAGATGTCAGCCTGATGCGGCTCGGTTTCGTAATCCACTCGAATCAGCGAAGCCGCATAGCGAGCAGTTTCGAAGCTTTCTGCCACCACCAGCGCAACCGGCTGCATGTTGAACAGGACTCGGTCGTTATAGAGAGGACGAAAGTGCTTGCCATCTGCGGCGTCCATATCGGTGTAGCTTTCGTTATACGATGCCACCTCGGGACGGTTTTCATGGGTAATGACATCCAGAACACCCGGAACATTGAGCGCTGCCTGGGTATCGATGCTCAGGATGCGGCCCTTGGCTACCGAGCTGTTGACGACATAGCCGGTGCAGAGGTCGGCTGTACCGAACTCACCGGCATAAAGGGCTTTGCCAGTTACCTTGAGTGGCCCATCGACCCGAGAAACGGCCTTTCCTAGATAAGCTGTCATTTGGCATTTACTCCTGAAGCAGCCTCGCTCAAGGCACGCACAATGGCGCGCTTGGCCAATTCAATCTTGAAGCTGTTGTGCTCGAACCCCTGGGCACCCTGCATGAGCGATTCTGCAGCTGCCCGGAAGTTCTCTTCGGTAGCCGGCTTGCCTGCCAGCAATGCTTCAGCCTCAGGTTTACGCCAGGGTTTATGGGCCACACCTCCCAAGGCAATACGGGCTGTGCCTATGTTGTCGCCGTTGAGCTCCAGCGCCGCGGCAACCGAGACAAGCGCAAAAGCATAGGACGCTCGGTCACGGATCTTGACGTAGGCGTAGTTCTCGGCAAATCCTCTGGGAGGCAGCTCAACAGCAGTAATGAGTTCATGCTGCCCCAGATTGGTGTCCAGATGCGGTGTATCACCAGGCAAACGGTGAAACTCGCTCATCGGAATCACGCGGTCACCCTCAGGCCCTGACACATGAACCAAGGCCTCCAACGCAGCCAAAGCAACGGCCATGTCGGATGGATGGACGGCGATACACTGATCGCTGTGCCCCAGAACGGCATGGATGCGGTTCTGGCCATTGAGCGCCCCGCAGCCTGAGCCCGGCTCGCGCTTATTGCAGGGAGTGCCGATATCGTAGAAGTAATAACAACGCGTGCGCTGGAGCAGATTGCCTCCGGTGGACGCCATGTTGCGCAGCTGGGCCGAGGCACCCGCCAGAATGGCTTGAGAAAGCAAGGGATACACCCGCTCGACATCAGGATGGTAGGCAACCGTCGAGTTCTTGACCAATGCCCCGATATGCAAGCCCCCGGCCTGCGTCGTTTCGATCTCGCGCAAGGGCAACGCATTGATATCGACCAGCTGGTCGGGGCGTGCCACGTTTTCCTTCATCAGGTCGAGCAGGTTGGTCCCACCGGCGATGAACCGCCCCGTGTCACTTAACTGCTGGATGGCATCGGTGACTTGCTGGGGTTTTGAATAACTGAAGCGATTCATTCCCGTGGCCCTCCCTTGCAGGCAGGCATGGCCTGCTCGATAGCCGCCAGAATGTTGTTGTAAGCACCGCAACGGCACAGGTTTCCGCTCATTTGCTCACGAATCTCATCACGCGTCTGCGCCTTGCCTTCCTTGATCATGCCAATGGCAGAACAGATCTGCCCCGGTGTGCAATAACCGCACTGGAAGGCATCTTGCTCAACGAAGGCTGCCTGCATGGGATGTAACTCATCGCCGTTGGCCAGGCCTTCGATAGTTGTGATTTCAGCGCCGTCCTGCATGACGGCCAGACTCAGGCAGGAGTTGATGCGGGTTCCGTTGACCAACACGGTACAGGCACCACACTGTCCATGGTCGCATCCTTTCTTCGTACCAGTCATGTCCAGGTGTTCGCGTAGCAGATCAAGCAATGTCGTCCAGGGCTCAACGGCCAGCTCATGCTGTTTACCGTTGATGATCAGGGAAATCGTATGGGTATCAGCACCGGCGTCGGGCCGAAGCTGGCGAGCAGGAGTCGCATTCATAAAGGCCTCACGGTCGTAAAGGGGAGTGATCTGAAGTCACTCTTTTTTCATGAAAGGCATCGATTGGATGTCTATTTCAGGAATACGACTGAAAGCTTCCGTCAAGGGTTCAGCACAAACCCATGGCAAGATGTGATGGAGGACTCAGTGCGATGCTCGACCAGAAACCGTTATTCACTACAGATATAAAAGGCTTCGCCTGAAGGCTCGGTTTTTGCACAGCCTTCATGGTGTTTGAGCGGTACGTGAAGGCAGTGAGGAAAAGCACTATGGCAATGAGTCCCTTGCAATCCATTGCACAAGCGTTCGAGGCGGATTTCAGTATCAATTTTCTGATCGAAAATCTGGAAGGCAGCGTCACGCTGGTACTGACCGACCAGAAAGGCTCGAAAATCCGCCGAATCATCACAGCGGAACAACTGGCAGACCCGGCAAGGGTTCAGCGCGTAATCGACACCATACGGTTTGGGCTGGCCATTGACGCAGGCCAAGGGATTTCGGTGATGAAAGCGCTTTCGGAGCCGGCCAATGATCAGACACTTACGCCATCAATTGGCCGGCAAGGTGCGGCTTCCGATGGCACTGCCTAGGTGCGCCGTTGACCCACGACGGCGCACGGAACGTGCTATCAAAAGGGTGTCAGCAACGCCTCTGCAACGGTGTCGCGCTGTTCCTTACCCACAAGCTGATTGACCAGCTCAAGAGCAAACAGCTGGGCTGTACCGGGGCCTTGGCTAGTGACACAACGGCCATCCACTACGACGGGCTCGTTGACATATTGCCCTTGCTCGAGTTGCTCGATAAAGCTTGGGTAGCAGGTTATACGCTTACCCTCGACCAACCCCCAGGGTTCGAGAATGACAGCAGGCGCAGCGCAAATCGCTCCGTAGAGTCTGCCCTGTTCTACATGCCGTCGCATGAAATGGCGCAGCGCCGTGCAATCGGCCAACCGTTGAGCGCCTGGCATGCCGCCAGGCAAGACAATAAGATCAAAGCTCATGGCCTGCACTTCCAGTAAGGTCACATCGCTCATCAAGCGGGTACCTCTGGCCAGCGTAATCTGGCGACGCGCCTCGATACTGGTTACCAGTACCTCGATGCCAGCACGACGCAGTACATCGATCAGCGTAACGGTTTCGATATCCTCATTACCGTCCGCAACGGCAAGCAAAGCGCGAATCATGGAACCTCCTGCTGTCAGACACGCATACCTTAGTGCAAAGCATAGGTTCTAAAAACAACAAACGGTTCAGTTTGTTACCTTCGTTGAGGAGATCGGCAGGAATAGAATCAATCGCTGCCATTCATAATGCAGCTAAACTCGCCATTCCAGAGCGTCCGGCAAAAGTCGAGCCTTGTTTGTACTACTCGCAAGATAAGTCGGCCCACTGCAACTACATACTCCTTCCTGCTCGCCTGTCATAAGCAAAGTTTGTGAATATCATTGTGCCTTAATATTATGGGCTGGTATTACTTTGCTTTAAGAGAAAAGGCGTCGCAGGCTCTGCCGTGACGCCCCAGCTCAACAGGTAGGTTGGTTATTTATGGTGACCCTGTAGGTTACAAGGTCACTTAAACGCCGGCTTGATGCAGCGTTCTGGATGTTTTACGACCACGCAAGCTGGGCGACCATAGCCCCAGACGCGCCTGAAGTTGCTCGATACGTGCCAGCGCCTCAGCGTATGACTCGTTCAGTCCTTCGATAGTGTGCTTCTGCTGCTCAAGCTCTTTACGCAGCAGTTCATTTTCCTGGCGCAGGTTCAGTTCAAGCAGGATTTCATCAGAGTGGAAAAGATCATTCTGCATTACGAACACCCTTGATACTGTACACGCATACAGTAACTCAAAACTCCTCCTTGACAAATCAAAACCCGACCAAATGCACCTGTTTTTGAAGGGCAAAACCTCAGCAATGGCGCGGCCTCCAGCCCTCCTGGCAACCTCAATTGACTGAACGAGCAGACAAACCGAAAAAGAGGCATTTGAAATCAAACAGATAGCTATATTTTCTCGGAATTTCATTAGCATTTATCAGCCGCTTCGCTGAAATTAATCATTTTCTCTTCTTTTCCAACCTTATTGGCTATACCCCACCCTTAACGATATCTGTAGGATGCTGTTGATCCATTTCCTGATGTCTTTCTCATGTCTTATTCCAAACGCCAGTCGACTTCTGTAGCCCTGCTGGTAGCTGCCACCTTTTTCATGGAAAACCTGGACGCTACCGTGATCGCAACGGCACTTCCACAAATGGGAGAGTCCTTTCGGCGTTCGGCTGTCGATCTTAACGTTGGGATCAGTGCCTACATTCTGGCGCTTGCTGTATTCATTCCTATCAGCGGATGGATTGCGGACCGCTTTGGTGCCCGCCGTGTCTTTGCGAGCGCTATTGGCTTCTTCACACTGGCCTCGCTGCTATGCGGCATTGCTCAGACACTTGAGCAATTCATTGCCGCCCGGGTGTTGCAAGGCATTGGCGGTGCCATGATGGTGCCCGTAGGCCGTCTGGTAGTGTTGCGCATCACTGAAAAGAAGGATCTGGTCAGAGCCATTGCCTTTATTACCTGGCCTGGCTTGATCGCACCTGTACTAGGCCCTCCGCTAGGTGGACTGATTACCACCTATACGTCTTGGCGCTGGATTTTCTACCTTAACCTGCCCCTGGGGCTGATCGCCCTTGTTCTGGCCCTGCGAATGATTCCGACCGGCACCGAAACGCGCCGGGCACCACTTGATTGGTTTGGCTTTCTATTAGTAAGCGGCGCCTGCCTTACGCTTATGTTCGGCATGGAGCAAATCGGTCAAGGTCACGATACGCTGGGCAGTAATCTGGTATGGATACTGGCAGGCCTCATGCTGGGTGGGCTGGCCGTCTGGCATATGCGCCAGCAGGAACATCCGCTGATCGACCTTTCGAACCTCGGCATTAAGACCTACCGCGTGTCGCTGTATGGCGGCACTCTGTTTCGTATCAGCATCAACACCGCACCCTTTCTGCTGCCATTGATGTTCCAGCTATGCTTTGGCTTCAATGCGTTTCATGCTGGCCTGATTCTACTAGCGCTGTTTGCCGGAAACCTATTCATGAAGGTGTTTACCACACCGGTCATGCGTCTGTTCGGTCTGCGGCGAACCCTGATCGTCAACGGTCTGGTTTGCGCCGTGACACTTCTGCTCTGCGCTCTGCTGTCCGAGCGCTGGCCCCTGCCCGCTATTCTGCTCCTGCTATTCGTAAGCGGCATGGCGCGCTCACTGCAATTTACCGCCAACAATACACTTGCCTTTGCCGACGTCCCCAAGCCCAGGATGAGCGACGCCTCCACCCTATTCAGTACGGTATTTCAACTCTCGACCGGTATTGGCGTGGCCATTGGCGCATTGGCGCTCAGGGCCTCCATGGAGTGGAACGATCATGCCACAGCGCAGCTTACCGATTTCCACACGGCCTTCATCGTCATTGGCGTAATAGGCTTGTTAAGCGTAATAGACAGCCTTGGACTGGCCCGCAATGCAGGGGATGCCGTTACGGGACATCAACCGCGCCACGGATAAATAGGAGCGAGATGTCAGCCCTCTGCCAATGCGGCCTCGTCTGCTTATCGCTTTCAGAAGATTACGAACGGAAACATCGGCTTGGGGACCTGCTATCATGCGCGCCCTTCGCTGACTTCAACTTATTCGGAGCCTTTTCCCATGCTGGAAAAACTCTTCCAACTCAAGGCCCATGGCACGAATGTGCGTACGGAACTGCTGGCAGGGGTTACGACCTTTCTAGCCATGGCCTATATCCTGTTCGTCAACCCGAGCATCCTCGGCGAGACCGGCATGGATAAAGGCGCGGTATTCGTTGCGACCTGCCTGGCAGCCGCTATTGGCTCAGCCATCATGGGCATGATTGCCAACTACCCTATCGCCCTGGCGCCAGGGATGGGCCTCAACGCCTTCTTTACCTATACCGTTGTGCTTCACATGGGGCATACCTGGCAGGCAGCACTGGGGGCGGTATTCCTGTCTGCACTGATGTTTTTCATCCTGTCGGTCTTTCGCATCCGTGAATGGATCATCAACAGCATCCCACTGGCGCTACGCTCAGGAATTGCAGCCGGTATCGGCCTGTTCCTGGCACTGATCGCCCTTCAAGGTGCGGGTATCGTTGTAGATAACCCTGCCACCCTGGTAGGCCTGGGTGATCTGACGAAACCTGGTCCGATCCTGGCGATCCTGGGCTTCTTCCTGATCGTGGCGCTGGAAGCCCGTGGGGTCACAGGTGCCGTCCTGATCGGTATTTTGGCCGTCACCCTCGTGGCTATCGGTATTGGTGCGACGCCGTTTGGCGGCGTGCTGTCCATGCCGCCCTCGCTGGCGCCAACCTTCCTACAGCTGGATATCAAGGGCGCGCTGGATATCGGCTTGGTGAGTGTGATCTTCGCCTTTCTGTTCGTGGACCTGTTTGACAACTCTGGCACGTTGATCGGGGTGGCCAAGCGCGCCGGTCTGATGGGCCCGGACGGTCACTTGCCCAAGATGGGTCGCGCTCTGATCGCGGACAGCAGCGCGGCCATGTTTGGCTCGTTGCTGGGCACCTCTACGACAACCAGCTACATCGAATCGGCTGCAGGCGTCAGCGCTGGCGGTCGTACAGGTCTGACGGCGGTCGTGGTCGCCGGTCTGTTCCTGCTCGCCCTGTTCTTTGCACCGCTGGCAGGCAGCGTTCCGGCCTTTGCGACTGCACCAGCGCTGTTCTTCATCGCCGTGCTGATGGCCTCGGGGTTGGCGGAGATTGAATGGGATGATCTGACCACTGCTGCGCCCGTTCTGATCACGGCGCTGGCCATGCCGTTGACGTATTCCATTGCCAACGGCATCGCGTTCGGCTTCATTTCCTGGACAGTTATCAAGCTATTGTCGGGTCGCACACGTGACCTGAACATTGCCTTGGTCATCCTATCCATTCTCTTCGTCATCAAATTAGGCTGGTTCAACGCCTGATGTTGAGCACCGAGGGTGGGCCTGGCCCACCCTTTTTTACGCTGTGAGGCAGTGGTACTGCCTGATCAGTCTGGACGATGCGTAGCGACAAGCCGTTGCCCTAGGATTTTTCCCTATGGTTTCGGCCCGAGAAAATTCTCAGACTAATGGCATTGGCTGAATAGCAGCCTTTGCCTCCACCCTAGCTGAAAAGCCCACTACGTTCACTGAGCTGACCATGAATGTTCCCTCCTTCGAGCCTGCGGATTACGCAACGCAGTTAATGGCGAAAAAGAATCGCCTCATCGAACTGCTGGCTCCATTCGATGCACCTGAACCTGAAGTATTCGACTCGCCTCTTGCGAATTACCGACTGCGCGCCGAGTTTCGTCTATGGCGTGAAGAAGGCGAACGGCACTACGCCATGTTCGAACAGGGCGACAAACATACCCCTATCCTGATCGAACGCTTTCCCATCGCAAGCCCGCTCATCAATGAGCTTATGCCCCGCCTCAAGGCTGCCTGGCAGGTGAGCGAGACGCTGTCATTCAAGCTTTTTCAGGTGGAGTTCCTAACCACCTTATCCGGGGAAGCGCTGATCACTCTGGCCTATCATCGTCCATTAGACGATGCCTGGGAAACTGCTGCGGAATGCCTGGCCGCCGAGCTGAACGTCAATATCGTCGGGCGTTCCCGTGGCAAACGGATCGTGGTCGGGCGGGATTACGTCAACGAAACGCTGACTATTGCAGGCCGCGAATATCACTATCGCCAGCCGGAGGGTGCCTTCACTCAACCCAATGGGACGGTGAATCAGAAGATGCTGGGCTGGGCCTACGATGTACTTGGCGAGCGGGACGATGATCTGCTTGAGCTTTACTGTGGGAACGGTAACTTCACCCTGCCGCTGTCTACCCGCGTTCGCAAGGTACTGGCCACCGAGATCAGCAAGTCATCGGTGAATGCTGCACTGGCAAATCTTGCAGATAATGGCATCGACAACGTGACCCTGGTGCGCCTGTCTGCCGAAGAGCTGACCCAGGCCCTCAATGAGGTGCGTCCGTTCCGTCGCTTGGCGGGTATTGATCTTAAAAGCTACGCCTTTGGAAGCGTGTTTGTAGACCCGCCTCGTGCAGGGATGGACCCGGACACCTGTGAGCTAACACGTCGCTTCGACCGTATCCTCTATATCTCCTGCAATCCGGAAACGCTGGCTCAGAATATCGCCCAGCTACAGGATACTCACCGTATCGTGCGTTGCGCCCTGTTCGATCAATTTCCCTGGACGCACCACATGGAAAGCGGCGTCCTGCTTGAGCGCCGCTAAGGTTTGACCGGGCGGCTATTCCGCCCGATCACTATCACTGCTTATCTTCGTGGAACGGCTCGATGGTCTCACGTCGGCCGTACATGAACGCATCCGCCACATGCCGCAACGGCGCGACGTCCACATCGGACTGACCGTTTTTGACCAGCTCGGCAAAGCGGGCATACAGGCCGGGATACTCTTCATCCGGACCTTCTTTTTCAAGCTGATCATCGATGTAGAGTTGGCTGCCGCCCTTGGACAGGGTCAGTTTGCCTTGATCGGTCTCGACATGAATGTCCCATGTCTGCGGTCCCGTTTGCAGGAAGTCCAGGTCGGCCTGAATGGCTGCACCGCGCTCATAACTGAATTCCAGCTGCGCACGAATCGGCGTCTGGCAATTCTCCGGAACCTGCAACGCTGCCTGCTTGAGAAAGAACGGCTTGGGCAGAATTTCGGTCACGATGGACAAGGCATTGATGGCCGGGTCAAAAATGCCCATACCACCCGGCTCCCAGATCCAGGTTTGCCCCGGGTGCCAGACGCGTACATCTTCTTTCCAGTTGACCTGCACGGCCTTGATGGTTTTGTCGGCCAGCCAAGCTTTGGCCGGAGCCACTCCTTGAGCATAACGGGAGTGCCAGCTGGCAAACAGGGTCTTGCCCGCGGCCTTAGCCTGCTCTGACAGTGCCTCGACCTCACTGAGTGTTGCCCCAGGCGGCTTTTCAAGAAATACATGCTTGCCATGGGCAAGGGCCAGCTGAGCCTGTGCATAGCGTACGGCTGGCGGTGCGCAGAGGGAGACGGCGTCCAAATCCGGCACGGCGTCGAGCAGCTCTTCAAGGGTCTTGTAGTGAGCTACGCCATCAAGAGAAGCATTACGGCTGGCGACAGCAACGAGCTGATAGTCAGGATTTTTTTGCAAGGCAGGCAGGTGTTGATCCTGGGCAATCTTGCCAAATCCGACGATGGCGATTTTGATCATATGATTTTCTCAATCCTTTTTTCAAAGCGCATGAGAAAGCGCGCCTTTATTCTTGTTCACGGCCTGTGCAGTTTCGCATTCGTCATACGAATTTCAAGCACCAAAAGACTTAACCGCCACATTTGACACGTCACTCTGCAAGGCAATCCACGCTTTGAGATTTGCACCCTGGCGCCCCTTGCGCCACATGAGCCATGTGGTGGCCGTGGCGAAACGGGCCTCGAGCGGATGGCACGCAACGCGGTCGCGCCCGGGCAAGCTATCCAGCATGGCCTTTGGCATCATGGCAACGCCACCGGCAATCACGCAGGCCAGCATGCTGTGATAGGACTCGATTTTCATGATAGGCCCCATGGCACCGCCTGTCGCCGCAAACCAGGCCTCCAGCCTCAACCGGTAAGAGCAACCGGTTCGGAACGTAAATACAGGACGCCCTGCCACATCGGCTGCTGAATGTACCGGAGGATGATCAGCTCCGGTCACGAGCACCATAGGCTCCTCGAACAGCGGAACGCCTTCCAGGCCGTCATGCCGGGCAGGCCCATCAACCAACGCAGCATCCAGCCGTCCTTGCAGCAATCCATCGATGAGCTCGCCACTAGGACCCGTCTGCAGTTGCAGCTCTACACTGGGATACTGCTGATGGTAGGCCGCAATCATGGCCGGAAGATGAATAGCGGCAGTACTGTACATCGACCCCAACACAAAGGCGCCCGCCGGTGTACCACCCTGCACGGCCGCTCGGGCCTCGTCCGCCAAGGCGAATAATCGCTGGCTGTACCCCAACAGCACCGTACCTGCCGGAGACAAATGCAGCCGCTGACGCTCGCGCTCAAACAAAACCACGCCCAGCTTGTCTTCAAGCTGACGCAGGCGCGTCGACAGATTGGAAGGCACCCGATTCAACAGCTCCGCTGCACGGGCAATGGATCCTGTTTCAGCCACCGCCTGAAAAATGCGCAGTTCAGCCAGCTCCATAACCATTCTCTTTAAGTGAACAACCCATTCTTATTTATTCAGTTTTAGAGAACCTTAACAAGCCCTACCCTATATACATCAATCAAGAACCTACATAGGGACCACTCATGACCGCCCTGCACCGCCTGCTTGCCTGCCTGGTCGCTCTGTCCGTTGCGATGGGCATTGGCCGCTTCGCATTGACGCCTCAGCTTCCACACTTGATTGCGGAAGGCCAGATAGACCTGACAGCCGCAGGCCTACTGGCTGCTGCCAATTATCTGGGTTATCTGGTAGGTGCGCTGGACGCCTTCTTTGCTCGCCAGACCCGCTTTCGGCTCGTTGCCGGCCTGTGGTTATGTGTAGGGCTGACCCTTCTCTCGGTGTGGGCCGAAGGGTTCTGGCCCCACGCCCTGCTTCGCTTTGGCGCGGGCCTGGCCAGTGCCTGGGTGCTGGTGATGGTTACCGGGCTCAGCCAGGGCGTAGCGGCACAGGCAAACATGCCGAAACTGGGCGCACTGGTTTTTGCTGGTCCTGGCGTAGGGATCGTACTGAGCGGCCTGCTGGCCCTGGTCACCAATCTGAACGGCCAGGGTTCGGCAACCCTGTGGCTGATCTATGCAGCGGTGGCGCTGGTGATGACCATCGCTGTACTGCCAGCCCTGCCGCGGGCGACTACTGCTCATGCAGTTACATCAACCAAGCCGATCTCGCCACGCATGGTCCGCCTGACAGCCGCCTATGCTCTGGTTGGCATGGGCTATATCGTTCCGGCTACATTTCTTTCCCAGATGGCTACGGCGCGCTTCCACGGCGAATGGGTAGCTGATCTGTTCTGGCCTGCCTTTGGTTTGGCGGCCGCACTGGGTGTGGTGCTGGCTAGCTTTCGTCGCCAGCGGCCCGGTGCCACAAGACGTTGGCTAATCGCGACTCTGTGGCTGCAAGCCGCCGGCGTCTTGCTATGCCTGCTGCCCGGCATGAGCGCGCTGTTTCTGGGTGTGCTGCTGTGTGGGGGACCGTTCCTGGCCTCCATGCAACTGGTGATGCAGCATAGCCGTGAGCTGGCTCCAGAAATGCCTCACCGCAATGCCGGTCTGCTAACCGCTGCGTTCGCAGGCGGCCAACTATTGGGCCCTCTGCTGGCGGCTGTCAGCAGCCATTTCAGTGGTGGGCTTGGCCCGGCACTCTGGATGGCGGGTGCCGGACTGATCGTGGCCGGAGGGCTGATGCTGCAACCAGCCCCTCAGGCCGCAACGCAGCCTTCCGCCAGCTGAGTTTCAATCGTCTTCATAATCTCCGTAGCGCTCGTCCAGCATGCGATTCCAGCGATCCAAAAGGCGCAGCGCTACAATCGCCAGGATGGCGATGACAATCTTGTAAAGCTGGCTGTACCAGTCGAAGTTGGCCTCGCCCGCATCTGCCAACAGGGCGCCAATAAGCCGAACGCTGGCAGTCGACAACTGCAAAAAGACGATTAACAGCAAGGCAGCCCGTACCAGTTGAGGGCGGAACACTGCAAAGCCGGTGAACAATGCCAGACCGAATTGCAGGCCGCCATAGAAGACCTGGGTTTCGGTAACCGAGGCGGAGTCCATGAGCAGCACTCCGCTGGCATTGGTCATTTCATAGGGCCTGAACCAATAGGCCAGCGCCAGACCCGCCCAGACCAGTGTCTGAACGATCAGAACCGCACGAGCAAAACGCGTGTAAAACATCCCCTGTTCTCCCTTGGGGTGTAGCCGCATGGGCCAAACCAGACAGATCCATTCAAAAAGCCAGAGAGCAACGAGCCTTCCGAACAGTCCTTAACAAGTGGAAGCACTTTGCACAGCGAAAGACCCAATGCCTCCTGCTCTTCGAGCGGCCGTGAGTTTATGCTGCCTGTATGCCAACCCGAAAGAGACCTTTACATGCGCCGCCTAGTTCTACTCGCCGCTTTGCTCGGCAGCACAGTTCACGCAGCCGAACCCTTGACGATTGACGTATACCGCGATCCCAACTGTGGCTGCTGTAGCCAGTGGATCAAGCATCTGGAGGCAAACGGCTTTGCCGTTCACGATCACATGGAACCCAACATGAGCGAACTCAAGGCCCGGCTGGGTGTACCACCACGATTTTCGTCCTGCCATACTGGTGTGATCGACGGAAAGTTTGTTGAAGGACACGTACCAGCCCACGACATTCTGACTCTTCGCCAGCGCCCTGACTTGCTTGGCGTAGCCGTACCCGGCATGCCCCTGGGTTCTCCCGGTATGGAGATGGGTAATCGGAAGGACGCCTATGAAGTGCTGGGGCTCAAAACGGATGGCAAGGATGAAGTGGTGTCACGGCACTAACGGCCCATGTCTCTTTCATAAACAGTACAACGCCTCCTTTATTGGATAAGGATCTGCAACCCTATGGCTTCCGAGACGCTCGGCTCTCCTCCCCTGGTACTTTCCATCCAGTCCCATGTTGCCTATGGCCATGTGGGCAATGCGGCGGCAACCCTGCCGCTACAATTGCTCGGCATTCAACCGGTCGTCGTCAACACCGTGCAGTTTTCCAACCATACGGGGTATGGCGAGTTCAAGGGGCAGGTCTTTCCCCCTGAGCATATCCATGATGTGCTTGACGGGCTGAGAGCACGCGGCATTCTCGCGCGTTGTGATGCGGTCCTCTCGGGCTATCTGGGCGACGCCGCCATTGGTGAGGTTATCCTATCCGTGGTACAGGAGATCCGAAAGAACAAGCCGGGCGTGCACTACCTTTGCGACCCGGTAATGGGCGACGTAGGCCGCGGCGTCTTCGTACGACCGGGGATTCCTGAGTTTTTGCGTCGACGGGCCATTGAGCAGGCCAGCCTGATTACACCCAACCACTACGAGTTCGAGCTATTGTATGGATCACCACTGGCGTCGACGGAAAACGCTATCCAGGCCGCCCGCGAACTACTCGGTACGCCTGAATGCCCCGGCCCGGACACCATTGTTATAACGAGTCTGCGAACGCCGGATCTTCCACTCGACAAGCTCAGCACACTGGCGGTGACCGCTCGAAGTGCATGGATAGTACAGACCCCCTACGTTGAGCTGCAGCCGCTGCCTAATGGCATGGGCGATGTGTTTTCGTCCGTACTGCTGGGGCATCTGCTGGGTGGGGTCAGTACGCCTGAAGCCGTAGCCAATGCCGTTAGTACACTCTATGCCCTGGTGGCCCGCACTACACCGGGTAGCCGCGACCTGCCCTTGATCGCAGCACGCGATCAGATCATGTCCCCAAGCGAGCACTTTGAGGCGATACGCCTGACCACCTGAGCCCTCTCATGATAAAGCCCGCATCAGGCGGGCTTTATCGGCGCAACGCTATCATCAGGGATTTTTGCCCGTATTGGCAGCCGGCCCCATGCCCGGTGTTGAGCCTGCACCTGTGCCGTTAGTGTTGCTGTCCATTCCCATACCCGCCCCAGTGCCGGTATGGCTACCCTGGCTACGGTGCGTGCCATGATCCATGGTGTCAGGCCCTGTCTTCGAACCGGTGCTGTTATTCATGCCATCCGGTGTTGTGGTCCTCGCGCCTTTGCCATTGTTGGGTGAACTGCCTGAGTCGGCACCTGGCGTCACATCATTGCTGTTCACGCTAGGGCCGGGTGTTACCGGCTCGGTCGGGGATGTCGGATCGGTCGGGCCGGTTTGAGCAAAGACAGACGTGGAAAGCAGACCTGCCAACGCCGCTATAGCGAGTTTCTTGTTCATCGGGCACCTCCTGGCTCTTGTATATGTGTGCCTAGGGTTTGGCATCAAGAGACTCGGGAGGTGCAGGTGCAGTGACCAGCGGTCAGGGAATGATCCGCTCGGCCCGCAGGCGGTTGAACAGATCGATGAAGGATGCCCGGCTGTCGTGGTATCCCAGGAAGCCCAGATCTCGGCTCTTGGTCATGTCGTTCAGGCACTCAATTTCACGTCCCAGGTCTGCATCGCTGTGCCACCAGGAGGCCAGCTTGCCTATGTCAGACTCAACGAGTTCGTAGCGACGCGCCATCTCCTCCCATACCGGTCCGATGTCTTTCATCTGCTCTTCCAGCGGTTGACGCTCGTCCGGGCAGAGCGCGGCCTCCAGCCCGAAAAAGTCCGCGATCTGCGTCCACATCCAGCGCCAGCGGAATACATCGCCATTAACGGTATTAAGCGCCTGGTTCTGCCCGCTGGGCGACAACGCTGCCCACTCCATCTGGCGCGCCAAAAGGCCGGCATCGGTGATATCCGTCAGGCCATTCCATTGCACCTTCGAGCCTGGGAATACGAAGGGACGTCCGGTCTCCTTGCAGATGCTTGCATAGATAGCCAGGGTCACGCCCATGTTCATGGCATTACTGCCACGCGCCATGCCGATCATGCTGTGAGAGCGGTGCACGCTCCAGCTGAAGCCACGGCGCTCAGCATGTTCAAAAAGGATGTCTTCCAGCGTGTAATAAAAGTTCTCGCCCGGCAGACGCGGGTGCTCTTCGCGGAATGGCGTCTCGGCGGCATTCTGACCATAGCTTTCGAATGGGCCCAGGTAGTGCTTGGTTCCTGTTACCAGCGCCATATGCTGAAGAGGCGCGTTTTCCAACGCCTTGCAGAGGTTGCGCATCATGGCACCGTTGGCCTCGACATTCTCTTTTTCGGTGTCGCGACGGGTCCATGTACAGAAGAAGGCATGGGTAATGGGGAGATCCTTCAACGCGGCGGTCAGCGACTGCTCATCCAGCAGATCACCGGTCACGGGAATGACACCTTCCTGGCTTGAGGGCTTACGAGCCAGGCCATACACCGTCCAGCCACTGGATATCAACACATTGGCCAGGTTGTAGCCGGAAATCCCTGTCACACCAACAACGAGCGCTGTACCTTTCAACATGAATATTCTCCACGATGGGGATGCCGGGCATCCGCATGAAACAAAGATGAGTCGCGCCGATTACCGGCTTGGCATGAGCCGTTGCGTACACGTAGCCTTGTGGACTCACCAACCCTTGTTAGGAGCCCCTATGTCGCCATTGGTTTACTGGCATGTGGATGTTTTTGCGAATCGTCCGCTTGCGGGTAATGGGCTAGCCATCTTCCCGGATGCCTCGGGCCTGCCTGTCAGTACGCAGCAGAAACTGACCCAGGAGCTGCGCCAGTATGAGTCCATCTTTCTTGAGCCACGGGCGCAGGCAAATACCTTTGGTGCACGTATTTTCACGATGGAGGAAGAGCTGCCTTTTGCCGGCCATCCGCTGATTGGGGCCGCCGCCCTGCTCCACCATCAGCACGGGCAGGCCGAGCAGGAGACTTGGCGGATCGAGCTTTCGGAAAAAATAGTCACCCTGATGACCCACCGCGCCGCAACAGGCTATTACGCCGAGATGGATCAGGGCCTTGCCCAATGGGGATGCCAGTTGGATCAGGCGCAGAGCCAGTGGTTTGCCCACGCCTTTTCACTACGACTACGAGACCTTGATGCTGATTACCCGCCCATGGTTGTCAGTACCGGGCTTCCCTATCTGATCCTGCCGGTCAAAGGTAGCCAACTGGGCCGTGCGCGGATTGTAGCGCAGGATCTGGAGGCGCGTTTGCACGGTATTGGCGCGGCATTCGTATATGTGCTGGATGTAGAACGTGGCGAAGGTCGCAGCTGGGATAATGCCGGCCTGGTAGAAGACATTGCGACAGGTAGCGCAGCGGGTGCAGCAGCGGCCTATTTGGTCCGCCACGGCTGCCAAGGCACTGGAAAGCCCTTCGTTATTCATCAAGGCGGTTTTACCGGGCGCCCCAGCCAGATGGATGTTTCTGTAGATGAACAAGGTGCCGTACGGGTAGGTGGACATGTTCACCTGCTGTCTCGCTCCGAGTGTGTGGTCGAACTGCGAGCTCGCCAAACGGCTGAGGGCTCGAGTCACCACGTTTCGTAACATTTTGGCGCACTCTGCCAAACGCCCGTGGTCTCACCCACAAAGCGTTCAAGCGAGGCGATGAGATGGATTGGGGTAAAGGGCGGCGTAGCGACAACGTTGAACAGGCCACCGGTGGCGGTGGCCGTGGGCTGCAAATCGGTGGTGGCCTCGGAGTTGGCGGGGTTCTACTGGTCGTGGTGTTCAGCCTGGTGACAGGCCAGGACCCGCTCCAGGTACTGAGCATGGTGACAGGTTCAGGCGGCGGGGCGCAGGTAGCCCAGCAAACCCAGGCGCCGGACGCCAACTCCAAACAGGTGGATTTTGTCCGCGCCATCCTGGGCGACACCGAAGACACATGGGGCGAAATCTTTGCAGCCCATGGAGAACACTATCAACAGCCCAAGCTGATTCTTTTCAACGGTCATGTGCAATCGGCCTGCGGCTCCGCCAGTGCCGCAACCGGCCCGTTCTATTGTCCGGCTGACCAGCAGGTTTATCTGGACCTTTCCTTCTTCGACGAGATGGAGCGCCGCTTCTCGGCAGCCGGGGATTTCGCCCGCGCCTATGTCATTGCCCATGAAATCGGTCACCACGTGCAGGACCTGGTCGGCACTACGGAAAAAATGCAGGCTGCCGAGCGCCGTGGCATGCCTGCCCAAGGTGCGCAGGGGTTATCCGTTCGCCTGGAACTGCAGGCCGACTGTTATGCCGGTGTTTGGGCAAATCATGCCCAGAAGCGCCTGCACTGGCTGGAACCCGGTGATCTTGAAGAAGCCATCAACGCAGCCCATGCCATTGGTGACGACCGTCTCCAGGAGCAGGCTCAAGGGCGCGCCGTTCCCGACTCGTTTACCCACGGCACCTCCGAACAACGGGCCCGCTGGTTCAGGACCGGATTCGACAATGGCGCGGTAGAGCGCTGCGATACGTTTACAGCGTCTCGTTTATAACCTTGCAAAGGGGGCACCAGATCGATTAAATCGGTGCCCTTCCCCTTCAAGCTGGCGCGATGCGCTGCGCCAGTGCGAAACAGTCTATAGCGTAATCATCAGCCAGCTCTGGCCAGGTATTCTCCGGTGCGTTGACCAATACCGTACGCGTGCCAGCTGCGCGGCCACATTCCAGATCAATTCGATGATCGCCGACCATGACCACGTCGCTCGGCTGCACCTGCCAGCGCTCGATAAAATGCTGCAGTCCACCTGGATGCGGCTTGGGTGGCGCCTCGTCTCGCCCAAGCACTTCCGCCCGATTGAAACACTCGGCAATACCAATAGCTTCCAGCGTCACGTAGGCCAACTCCTGAGCATTACGGGTCAGGATACCGATCCGGCAGTTGCGCGCGCATAACGCCCTGATCAGCTCAACCGCCCCCGGGGCAGGCTTGGAACCCATTGCCAGCTCCCGCTCATGCTCGAGCAGCCAGGCATGCTTGGCCTTGCTGTCCGCCTCGGGCAAGGCGGCCAGATAATGGAGGATATCGGCCTCAGGTGGTATCTCCAGGGCACGCCGAATGGCTGCGAAATCATGTACGGCAACCGTCAAGGTACCGTCCATATCAAATACCCAATGGGTGTAGTCACAAAGGTTCATGGTCTTCCTAAGTCAGAGATTGGGGAACTGCGCCGCACCTCTTTCCGTCAAGACAGTAGGTACTTCTTACGCAGGCGATGAGTTCGCAATGAAGACGACAGTACACGCACTTTTGTTCGATGTGTTCGGCACCGTAGTCGACTGGCGGGGCAGTTTAATCGCCTCACTTGAGTCCTTTGGGGAGAAAAACGGCCTTAAAGCCGACTGGCCTGCCCTTGTCGATGCCTGGCGAGCTGAGGCCTACGGCCCGCTGATGGATGAGATTCGCAAGCGAACGCTACCCTGGACGCCGCTTGACGATCTGCACCGTGTGGCGCTTGAGGAACTGCTGCCCCAATACGGACTGGTTGGCCTGACCAAGGCTGAAGTGGACTGGATTCATCGCCTCTGGCATCGCCTCAATCCCTGGCCGGATGCCGTCCCCGGTCTGACTCGACTCAAGCAGGGCTATAGCATCAGCGCCTTGTCCAATGGCAACGTTGCCATGCTGGTCAATATGGCACGCCACGGCGGCCTTCCCTGGGACATGGTATTCGGCGCGGATCTGTTCAATCACTACAAGCCTGATGCCGAATGTTATCTCGGCGCCTGCACCCTGCTGGGCCTTGAACCTGAACGAGTCATGCTGTGTGCGGCTCATAACAATGACCTCCAGGCAGCCAGTGAGCTGGGTCTGCGGACGGCCTTTATTCAGCGCCCTCTGGAAAAAGGACCAAAAGGTCCGATCGAACAGCCAGCCGACGGCTGGGATCTGGTTGCCAGTGACTTGCAGGATCTGGCCGATCAGCTAGGAATGAAAACAACAACCTACGAGGATGAACCATGACGCTGACCGTTGCCCTGATCGCCCCAGGCTCCATGGGCGCTGCTGTGGGCCGCTATTTGCGCGATCACGGCCTGGATGTCTGCACCACCCTGGCTGGCCGCAGCGTAGCTACCCGCGAGCGCGCCGCAGCGGCAGGGTTACGTGAGGTCGAACAGGAACAGCTGGGTGAAGCTGATATTCTGCTCTCCATTGTGCCGCCGTCCGAAGCCTTACCGTTGGCGCAAGAGCTGGCCCCCATATTGGGCCGCATGAAAAAGACCGTTTATGTGGACTGTAACGCCATTGCTCCAGCCACCGTCGAGCAGGTTGGTCAGACCCTTACCGATGCAGGATGCGCCTTCGTCGATGCGGCCATCTTTGGCACGCCTCCTTCGCCTGAACGAACGTGTCCCTCCTTCTATGCTTCAGGCGAACATGCCGCTCGATTTGCCCAGCTCAACGACTATGGCCTTCCGGTGAAGGTATTGGAAGCACCCATCGGTGCCGCGTCAGGACTCAAGATGAGTTATGCCGGTATCACCAAGGGGTTGACCGGCCTTATCGCTGCCATGGTGCAGGCTGCCGAGCGCAGTGGTTCCGGCCAGGCATTGCGCGATGAACTCAAATGCAGCCAGCCGATGCTCTACGAGTGGGCTAACGAGAAACTGCCCGACATGTACCCCAAAGCCTACCGTTGGGTAGCAGAAATGGAAGAGATCGCTGCCTTTGCGCAAAAAGACCGTCCCAGCGAGGCACTGTACCTTGCCATGGCACAACTCTATTGGCGCCTGGCCGAAAACCGGGCAGCCGGCGCCGGAAACGATGTGGCAGAACTGGAAAAGTGGCTGGCGCGTTAAAGCAGTGGATTAACGGCATCGCCGATGCTGATTACGTTGCCGGTTGTGCCACATAGCTAAGCACGAAGGTTACGACGCCACACGCATCCAGAGGCTCATCGCGACCGTAATTGATTGGGCGCGTCTGCCGATGCCCACCCAGCAGCAGGCGACCGCCTTGGTTATCGTGCGTGAGTCGGCGTACTTCATACTGGCCGTTCACATCCATGATCACCAGATGCCCCGGTCGGCATTCTACTGCCCGATCGATAATTAGCCGATCTCCCGGATAGATCCCGAACTCCAGCAGGCTTTCATCATCCACCATCACCACCCAGATTGGTGATTCGCCCAACCCCACCAGCCTATCCAGCGAGATGGCGTTTTCTTCCCATTGACCCGCCGCAGACTGAAAGCCGCTGATCCGCAGAGAGTCCGCCTCGGGCAATAAATGGCGAAGCCGCTCGCTTCGCCCTAGTACGGTAATCGACATACCTGATGATCCAGATAACTGTATATGCGTACAGATACCAGAGCAGCAACCTCAGGTCAATCAAAGTCTTAAACCGCAACCCAATGATCCAGATCTACCGCGCGATAATGCTGCAAGGGAGCCTGATAACCGTGTGGCTTGATAGGGTCAGGCGTTTCGACTTCCTTGAGCAGGCTTTTAAAGTCCTTGCGGTGATCCACATCCGGCATGGGCACAGCAGCCAATAGCCGCCGCGTATAAGCATGTTGTGGATTTCCAAGCACCTGATCACGCTGACCGATTTCAACGATCTGACCGCAAAACATGACCGCCACACGATGACAGATACGCTCGACCACTGCCATGTCGTGGGAAATAAAGACGTAGCTCAGCTGATATTCCCTCTGCAAGCGCTCCAGCAGATCGAGCACCTGTGCTTGTACGGACACATCGAGCGCCGATACGGACTCATCCGCAATGATGACCTTGGGGTTGAGCGCCAGCGCACGGGCAATACAGATACGCTGCCGCTGTCCGCCCGAAAACATATGCGGGTAGCGCTCCATTGCCTCAGCCGGTAAGCCAACCTGATCCAGCAATTGGGCGACACGCCTCTTACGGGCCTCAAGATCGCCTTGTCCATGAATAAGCAAAGGCTCGCCTACGAGATCCAGGATTGTCTTGCGCGGATTGAGGGAGGCGTACGGATCCTGAAAGATCATCTGGATATCTTGCCGCACCGGCTTGAGCGCATTGCCGACAAGCCCATTCAACTCCCGCCCCATGAGCTTCACGCTGCCCTCGTAACTCAGCATGTTCATGAGCGCTCTGCCGGTCGTGGACTTGCCGCAGCCGCTCTCCCCTACGATTCCCAAGGTTTCGCCCTGGTGCAGATTGAAGCTTACGTTTTCCACCGCGTGAACGTTGCGAGCTTCCTCGAACCAGCCGCCCCGCAGCGGAAAGCGCACGGTGAGGTCTTGAACCTCCAGCACTACTGGCTGCGTTGCTCGCGATTCAGGTTTGGCAGCTGTGCCCAGTACCGGCACGGCCGCCAGAAGCTTTTGCGTATACGCTGCCTTGGGCGTCCTAAAAAGCTCGCGTACCGGTGCCCGCTCCTCCATCACGCCCTGATTCATCACCACGACCTCATCGGCCATTTCCGCCACCACGCCCATGTCATGGGTGATCATCAACAGCGTGGTGCCAAACTCGCCCTGTAACTCGCGCATGAGTTCAAGGATCTGGGCCTGAATGGTGACGTCCAGGGCTGTGGTAGGCTCATCAGCAATCAGCACCCGCGGACGGCACAGCATCGCCATGGCGATCATTACCCGTTGCCGCATCCCGCCGGACAACTCGTGGGGATATTGCGTAAGGCGCTTTTCTACCTGGGGTACACGCACCGCGTCGAGCATTTCACGGGCACGCTGCCGCGCCTGACCACGACTCACCGCCTCATGTCGACGTACCGTCTCCTCCAGTTGCTGGCCGACGGTCATCAATGGGTTGAGCGACGTCATGGGCTCCTGAAAGATCATGCCGATGTCCTTACCCCGGAGCGCCTGCATCTGCCGCTCGGGCAGATCCAGCAGATTCTGTCCCTCGAAAAGGATAACGCCGCTGGGCAATCGCGCCATCTTGGGCAGTAACCCCATGATGGCCAGCGAGGTGAGGGATTTACCACTGCCGGACTCTCCGGCGATACACAGGGTCTTGCCACTGTGCAGGGCAAAGCTGAGGTCATTCACGACGCGCCTGCTGCCAAACTCGATGGACAGGTGCTGGACCGACAGCAAAGGCCGGGATGTCTCGGCAGTCATGGCATTACCTTAGTTGAAGACCACTTTGGGGAAGTAGAACGAGACCACCCAGTTCGGCATGTCCACCACTTCACTGATTCGCAGATCACCACAGACCGAGCACAGCATGTAGGCCTGCTCGGCAGGCATGCCGTGCTCACGGCAGAGCCAGTCGATTGTGCTACTCACCGCCTGGCGAGCCGCATCCATCAGGTCAGGCGCAACACCGGTAAAGGCCTCGTAGCCCATGGCATCCAGGTGACGGGTCACCGGCCCCGGCGTACTGAAGCGCGGTGCGGCCAAGGGAGTGGACTTGATAAGGTCCAGCTTCACCACCACGTCCATGGCGCTCTCGATGGCCGTCCCGCAGACCTCACCGTCACCTTGGGCGGCATGGGTATCCCCTATTGAAAACAACGCCCCTTCCACTTCCACGGGCAGGTACAGGGTAGTGCCGGCGGCCAGGTCGCGGATGTCCAGGTTGCCGCCCACGCGACGGGGCGGTACGATCGAATGCGGTCCTGGTGCAGCCGGAGCGACGCCAAGGGTGCCTGCGAACGGCTTGAGCGGAACTTTGCCAAACGCACCGAACGCGGCAGGTGCCAGGCTCTCCTTGTCGTAGTGCCACAAGGCCAACGCTGGCTCCTTGAACTGGTCTGCCAACAGGCCAAAGCCTGGAATGTTCGCGGTCCAGCCAAAGCCGCAAGGCTTGAAGCTGTCGATCGTCACCTTGAGTACATCACCCGGCTGGGCACCTTCGACAAAAATCGGCCCGGTAACCGGATTGATCTTGTCGAACGGCATCGTGGACACATCAGCGGCGACCGACTGCGCGTTGAAGTAGCCGTTGGAGGAGTCATGGCACTGAAACTCCAGCTCGGTTCCGGGCGCAACCCGGGCCGTTGGTTCGAAGCTGTTGTCCCAGCCGAAATGGCTGTTGATGCTATGGATCGTTTTAACCAAGCAGTTCTGGCACATTCACTTCACCCAGATGTAGTCGTAGTTAACGGGGACGTGGACAGGGTCGACATACAGCGCATCGTCACCTCCCATGCGAGCAGATCGCACGGTAAAGCGCTGCTCGTTGAAGATCGGCACCCACGGCGCATCGGCCATGACATCGGTAAAGATCTTTTTCCATAAGGCGATCCGCTCGGCCTGCTGCTCGGGTTTGGCCATCGAATCAGCCCTTTTCGCTTCGGCATCCAGCGCCTTGTTGCAGTACAAGGCCCAGTTCCAGCCACCCGCTACCGCCCCCTCGCACCCCAGGATCGGGCCGTAGAAGTTCGATGGATCGGGGAAGTCGGCGATCCAGGCCATACCGCCCGACCACACCATAGGTGCCTTGTCTTTCTCGCTTCCTGCCGCAATTACGTTGGCCTGCGCCAGGGACTTGATCTGTGCACGAATACCCACCTTGGCCAGGTCCTGTTGGATGGACTGGGCGATACGTGGCTGCGGGTCGGTATTCATCACATACAGCTCGGTATCGAAACCGTTGGGAAAGCCTGCATCGGCCAGGAGCTTCTTGGCGCCCTCCACATCGTAAGCATAGCCCTTGAACGCAGCGTCATAGCCGGGCATGGCAGGCGGCAGTGGCTGGTTGGCCGGCTTGGCGCGACCATTGATAATGCGAACGATCCGGTCCTTGCTGATCGCCATGTTTACGGCCTTTCGAACCTCAAGCTTGTCGAACGGAGGCAGCGTGGTCTTCAGTGTGAGGTATCCCGTTTGTAACTGGTCACCGATGACCATCAGCTCCTTCTGCTGCGGGTTATTCTTGAATTGCAGGAATTGCGCGGGAGGCACACCATCCCCGGCGATGTCCACTTCCCCCTTTTGCAGGCGCATCAGGGAGACCGTCGGGTCCTGGCCGATCTCGAATTTGATGCTATCCAGATACGGTACGCCAGCATGGAAGTAGTTCGGGTTCTTCTTGAAGACCAGCTGCTGGCCCAGCTTCCACTCGGCCAGCTCGAAGGCACCGGAGCCTACCGGATGCTTGCCGAAGTCAGCGCCCCACTGTTCGACCGCTTCTTTCGGAACGACCGAGGCGAAGTTGATCGCCATGATGTGCAGGAAGGTAGCGTTAGGCTGATTCAGCTTTATCTTGACGGTGTATTCATCAGGCGTCGTGACCCCGCTCAGCGTCTGGCTCTTGCCAGAGGTCATGTCTTCATAACCCTGGATGGACGAGAAAAATCCGGCGCCCGGACTCTGGGTTTTCGGGTTGACGGCCCGCTCCAGGGAATACTTCACATCGCTGGCCTTCAACTCGCGACCATTATGGAATTTGACGCCTTTCTTCAACGTAAAGGTGTACTCGGTGCCGTCATCGGAGACGGTGTACTGCTCAGCCAGTGACGGGATCAGCTCCGTCGTGCCGGGCTTGTAGTCGACGAGCCTGTCAAACAGGCTTTTGATCATGGACCAGTTTTGCCAGTCGTAGCCAATGGCTGGATCCAGCGTCGCCACATCGTTCTGATAGGTGATGACCGCCTCGCCGCCCGTCTTGGGTTCGGCCGCCAGCAGGTTGCCAGCGAACAGCGTAGCCGCAATGGCCAGGGATAAAGCGTTCCTTCTCATGCTCCTGCCTCTTTTTAGATGTCGTTAGTGCTTTTTCACATCGATACGCGGATCAACCAGCGGAATCACCAGATCAGCCAGCAGATTGCCCACGACAATCGCCACGGCCGAGACGGTCGTAACGCCAACAATGACGGGAATGTCCACTTGCTGAATGGCCTGCCAGGCGAGCTGACCGATGCCAGGCCAGCCGAACACTGACTCCACGACCACCAGCCCACCCATAAAAATGCCGATATCGATTCCGATCATCGGAATGATTGGAACGATGGCGTTAGGCAGCACATGGCGAAACACCACACGCAGACGACTCAGCCCCTTGGCCCGCGCCGTCCGGATAAAGTCCTGATGCAAGGCCTCGATCATGGAAGAGCGCACCATTCGCGAGTACCAGCCGCTCCCCAGGAGCCCCAGTGTCAGAGCAGGCAACAGAATATGGCGAAACTCGCCATACCCGCCCATGGGAAACCAGCCAAGCTTTACAGCAAAGAAGTACAGAAAAAGCATGGCGGCGATGAACTGGGGGGACGACACGCCTATGAAGGAAAAGGCCATGAGCAGGCGGTCGGCAAACGAATCCCGCTTGAGCGCGGCGATAATGCCCAGGCCGATCCCGATGATCAGCTCGAACAGGATGCCCATCCCCATGAGCTGCAGCGAAGGCACAAGACGTGAGCCAATCAGCTCAGAGACCTCCGAGCGCTGGATAAAGGAGCGCCCCAGGTCGCCGTGTAACAGCCCTTTCAGGTAGTTGAAGTATTGCTGGTAGAACGGTAGATCCAGCCCCAACTGATGGCGAATGTTCTCGACCACCTCGGGTGTCGCGCTGCGCCCGGCGATCTGTCGCGCCGGATCGGCCGGCAGCATGAACAGGAGCAGATAGGTAATCAGCGTAACCCCTAGCAGGATCAGCAATGCGTACGCCACTCGGCGGGTTATGAAGGTCAACATCAGCCTCTCCCCTTCAGCGTCGGATCAAGGGCATCGCGCAACGCGTCACCGACCAGATTGAACGACAGCGACAGCAGTACGATGGCCGCCCCGGGAAACAGCACTAGCCAGGGCGCTGACGTAAAGTAGGTCTGGCTTTCAAAAATGATGTTGCCCCAGCTGGGTGTTGGCGGTTGAACCCCCACCCCCAGAAACGACAACGTAGCTTCCAGCAATACGGTAGTGGAGATGCCCAGCGTGGCCCAGACCAGAATCGTAGGTACCAAATGTGGCAATAGGTGGGAAAACAGAATGCGCATGGAGCTTGCACCCAGGGTACGCTCGACCTCAACGAAATCCCGCGCCGACAGCGCCACGGTTTCCGAATAGATCACCCGGGCGATCTGCACCCAGTTCACCATGGCGATGACCAGCGCCACAATCCACACGCTGGGCTGAAAGATGGCCGCCAAGGCGATGGCCAGCAGTAACGCTGGAAAGGCCATCATGAGGTCGGTAAACCGCATCAGGGTCGTTCCGAGCCAACCGCGTATGAAGCCCGCCGCAAGGCCAACCAGCGTGCCGATCAATACGGCGATTCCATTGGCCAGCACGCCGATGAATAACGAGGTTCGTGCGCCATAGAGCAGACGCGACAGCAGATCACGGCCCAGCAGATCCGTTCCCAGGTGATACGTCGCGTCCGGCGGTAATGGCGCACCTTCCAGGGTCAGCCCCTCGATGAACTGCTCAGAAGGATCATAGGGCGCCACCCAGGGTGCCAGTACAGCCAGCAGCACGATTGCCACAATGAACAGCAATGCGATCACGACGGAGGGCCGTCGGTACAAAGTGGCTACGCCCGTCATGAGCGAGCCTCCCTTGCATCCTGCCGATGCGCCTGAGTCAGATCCAGGCAGATCTCTTCCAGGCTCCGGTTGGTTTGCATCGAAAGGTGACGGATACGCTCGTAGGCTTGGGTTTCGGTGATCTCCAGCTCGACCATCAGCCAGGCCAGCGCCTGAGCCACGAGGGGGCGGCTGTCCACCTTGTCTTGCAGACCTACGACTTTCTGCTGCTCATCACGCAGCCGGTCGCGCAGCCCGATGGCCATCATCAGCGTGGTGTAAACCGAGCCCTGCGTGATGGGCTTGTTCAACATGGCAGTTGCGCCTAACTCCAGCGCACGCTGAATTTGTGACAGCGTCTCGTGCTGGGTCAGTGCGATGATCGGCAGAGCGCGCCTATTCGCCTCGGCCAACAGCACGGGGCTGGCGAACTGATCCAGTTCCACGACCAGCGCCAATACATCATTCAGGCCGGTTTCGGCATCCTGCGCCACGACCGATGCCGCAACACCCAGACGCTGCAGGCTTTTTTGCAGACTCGCCTGGGCGCGTTCATCACAATCCACCAGCAGCAAACGGGTATTCTCGAAATCGGGACGCTTAAGCAGAGTCATTTGACGATCCTCAAATGGCGGGACGGTACGGCATGCCGCCGGGTACGAAATACGCTGAGGTCAGTCGCCGTCAGGTACGGGTCCGCCTCACACAATGCGGGCTCGACATGCCGGATCACGAAGCGCTCGTCTTCAAGCTCGGCGATGTAGCACGGTAGGCTGGTGTGGTTATTGCGGGGCGATACCTGTAGGTCGCCCAACGCTGTTTTCACCGGTGCGGCATACAGGGCTTTGCATACCTCGACTGGTGTATCGTTGCCGCCTCTCTGGCAGGCCTCCGCCAGCAGATACACTCCGGCGTAGGTACAGGCGTAATAGTGTGAATAAGGGTGCGGCCCATGCCGACGGCGTTGGCGCAAGCTGAACACCGGGTCAACCGCTTCGAAGTAAGGACCGCAGGAAAACAGCCGCAAGGCCTGCATGCATCCGAGCTCGGCCAGCTCCCCTTCGGTAAAGTTGCAGCTGAGCACCGGCAGGCGCATATCACGCTCGACGCACACCTGGTCCAGCTGCTGCAAAAAGGCATAAGAAGATTCGCCAACCAAGTTGTTCAGTACGAACGTTGGCCGACTGGTGAGTAAACTTTCGATCACCTCGCCGAACGCAGTGATGCCCAAGTGGAAATACTTCTCACCGCAAGTGACGCCACCCGCTGCCTCCATGATCTCGCGGGCAATACGGTTGCTTTCCCAGCCCCATACGTAGTTGGAGCCAATCAGCATGGCTCGGTCACCAAATGCCTCGATGGCAAAACGCAGCAGGGGAATCAACGTCTGGTTAGGACAGCCCCCGAGGTATAAGACGTTTTCGCTGCTTTCGAACCCTTCATAAGGGCATGGAAACCAGAGCAGACTGTTGCGCTGCTCAAGATCAGGGATGATGTCCTTACGGCTGGCCGAAGTGATAGGCCCGAAAATGTGCCGAACTCCCTGTGCATGCAACTCAGCCAGCCCTTCACTGTAGCGCTCTGGTCTACCTTCGGGGTTGAAATGATGCAGGCGAAGCTCAAAGTCCAGGTGACCGCTTCCATTAAGCTCGGCAATGGCATGCTCTGCACCCGCTAGGGCATTCCGGCCCATACGCCGGTAAGTGCCGTCGGTAGAGAATAAAGCGCCAATCGATACCACCTTACGGTGCATTTTTTCGCTCCAAAAAAAAGCCTGAACAGGTGTCGTGAAACACCTGTTCAGGCTTCGTTACCCGGGCGCATCGGGGCGCATAAAGAGTCAAGGCTTACAGGCACATCGCCATGCTTTGTGAAATAGACAAGAAAAAATGATGCCAACTCTCCTTCTACCAGGGAACAAGGGCTCTAGCTCGCGCTCTAACCGCTTGCCTCCTCTGATGATGTGCACCACTTTCAGGCATGATCAGACGGGAAGGCCCTGTTTCGGAGCGTTTCCATACTTGGAAAGTGTTTCGAAAGGCCCCATTCATTAGGGCTGACAAATAACGCAATACATTAAGAATAGGTGACAAGACCGTTTAGGCCTTATATAAATAGGGCTTAGCCTGATGGCCGTTCAGTATCTTTTCAACTTGGCCATCGACTCGTGCGGTCAGTAGCAATACACGCTCGCCCTGAGCTTGTATCAACCGCCTTGACTACAACAAATAGTGAAGATTTAAATAAAGTGACGAAAGAAGAACTTCGCGCAGAACTGGAACGCCAGGCCCAGCGCTTTCAAAACATCTATGGTGGTGAAATCACCACATACGCGGCTCAATCGACTCCTGACCGTAAACCCTGGCGGAAACGTCCCAGCGTCATGGACAAGGTCTACGAAGCGGAAGTGCAGAAGATCGCTGAACAAAAAGCTCAGTCCGAGCAGGACGTTCACGAACAGGAAGCCTGACCGGCACCTGTTGTCTACCAAGACTACGAAGGCGCTCGCCTCACTTAATGACAAAAGAGGCATTGTCATGCCTCTTTTATCATTGCCTTCACACTAATCCCTTTGCCGACATGCCAATTGAGCTGACGGCTACTCGACCTATTTCTATTTCCTTTAACCCGCCTGAATTCCCTGTCAGGGCTATCCAGGCAGACTCGAAGGAAAAGAATCAGTGCTGATGATGATGCTCATGGGCGTCAGGCGCGTCATCCTGAACAGCCACTTGTACTTCAATATTGCCTGCCTTCTCGAAATGCAGCGTCAGCGGAAAACGCTGCCCTGCAACCAGAGGCTGCTTGAGCCCGACCAGCATCAGGTGATTACCCTGAGGCTCCAGGCGCAACTCGGCACCGGATGCGATCTCGGCCCCCTGCTCCATATGGCGCATGCCCATCATCCCATCCTTGTTGATAGTGGTGTGCAATTCGGCACTTGCCGCGACAGGCGAATCAGCGCTTAACAGTCGATCCGCCTGCTTACCGTGATTGTGCACGACAAAGTAAACCGCTCCGGTGGGCGCCCCGGGAGGCGTAGCGCGTGACCAGGGATGATCAATATGCAGCTGGCCCGTTTCATATTCATGTGCCATGGCATAAGGCGTGAGAAGCAGTGCAGCAACAAGACTCAACAAAATACGCATGAAAATACCTTACAGGCGTCAGACGCCAGCGTGAACAAAACAGAATTACCGTGCCGTCGAGGCACCTAAAACATCGAGTTGCTCAAACACCTGCGGGCGGCGCCCGGGTCATGGCCCCTATAAAAACGGGCAGCCGCGCAAAGCCCCGTGCAGCCAGGCCCAGGTATGCCGGGCTGTCATACAGTGTGCGCGGCGGACGTATGACGAATTCAGATGAAAGCGGCGGATTATTGAACAGCAGATCGCAATAGCCGCATTTCTCCCAGACATACACCCAGTGTGGTGTCTGTGTAATCTGCAAGGTATCCGATACGGAGGGCTGCTTGTCCAGAGAATGGGTCATGCCATCGTGATGATGCTCATGTCTGTGGACGTGATGGGCTGCCAGAGCCTGGGACACCACCGGTGCGACAAAGGCCATGGCCATGGCAAACAAGCCAAGCCAGGCAAAACGTCGCGGGCGCCTCTGCGGTATCACGTATCAGCTTCCAGTCTCAGTGAGTCCTTATGGTCGCATGTTTGATATTCCCAAGCGACCAGACATCCGAACCATCGCTCGGACACCCTTTACGCGCATCAAAAAATAATCCAACAAACCTCTATTTTTTAAATTTTTATTGCTTTAAAAAGCGTCTGACGATGATTTATACCAATTTTTTAAACATGCTTGCCATTCAAGGCATTCCTCACTAGTGTTGAGGGTATGACTACTTCACATACCCTCATCCTGCTACGGCAACACGTCTGCCTGCGTCTGGTCAGTCCGCGACTGCGACCCTGAACTCGACACACATCGAATTCACTTGCCGCAGTGCTTTCTAGCGCCATGACCGGCAATGAAAGACCGGCAATTCAACTATGGCGCCGCTCTTACGGTCGCGGAAAGAAACAAGAACTAAAGGATTATTCTCATGGCCATGCTCAAAGATCCGTCCAAGAAATACCGTGCATTTCCCACTATCGACCTGCCCAACCGCACCTGGCCGTCCAGGACCATTACCGAAGCGCCTATCTGGCTGAGTTCGGACCTGCGTGATGGAAACCAGTCTCTGATCGAGCCTATGGACAGCGAGAAGAAAATGCGCTTCTTCAAGACACTGGTGCAGGTAGGCGTAAAGGAAATCGAGGTAGGCTTCCCATCAGCCTCGCAGACCGATTTTGATTTTGTCCGTGAGCTGATCGAAAACGGCCACATTCCGGATGACGTTACCATTCAGGTATTGACCCAGGCGCGGGAGGACTTGATCGAGCGCACCTTCGAGTCGTTGAAAGGTGCCAAGCAGGCAATCGTGCACTACTACAATGCCTGCGCGCCCAGCTTCCGTCGCATCGTCTTCAACCAGGACAAGGAAGGCGTCAAGGCGATTGCCGTCAATGCTGGTCGTGTCATCAAGCGCCTAGCTGATGCCAATCCGCAGACGCAATGGCGTTTCGAGTACTCACCTGAGGTATTCAGCTCCACGGAAACGGATTTTGCCGTCGAAGTATGCAATGCCGTGATCGACGTTTTCCAGCCGACCCCACAGAACCGCCTGATCCTCAACCTGCCCGCCACCATCGAGGCGGCCACGCCAAATGTCTATGCGGATCAGATCGAGTGGTTCTGCCGTCATGTCAATCATCGCGACAGCGTGCTTGTCAGCCTCCATACTCATAACGACCGCGGTACTGGCGTTGCAGCCAGCGAGCTGGGCCTGATGGCAGGCGCCGATCGTGTCGAGGGCTGCCTGTTCGGCAATGGCGAGCGCACCGGCAACGTGGACCTTGTGACACTGGCTCTGAACCTTTATACCCAGGGAGTCGATCCCAAACTGAATTTCTCCGACATCGATGCCGTACGCAAGGTGGTCGAGGAATGCAATCAGTTACCGGTTCATCCCCGCCATCCCTACGTGGGTGATCTAGTGCACACCGCGTTTTCGGGCTCACACCAGGATGCCATCCGCAAAGGTTTCGCCCAGCAGAAGCCGGACACCCTATGGGAAGTGCCCTACCTGCCGATCGACCCCGCCGACATTGGTCGCAGCTACGAGGCGGTCATCCGGGTCAACAGCCAGTCCGGCAAAGGAGGAATCACCTATCTGCTCGAGCAGGAATATGGCATTACCCTGCCGCGTCGGATGCAGATCGAATTCAGCCAGGTCGTTCAGAAGGAAACCGATCGCCTGGGACTGGAAATGACGGCACAGCAGATTTACGACCTGCTTGATAACGAGTACCTAAAGGCCGTTTCGCCCTATCAGCTCAAGCGCCACCGCCTGCAGGAAGAGAACGGTATCAGTGCCGTCAACGTTGAAGTCATGGCCAAGGGTGAAACCCAGCATTGGCAAGGCACTGGCAACGGCTCACTGGAAGCGCTGGTGTCAGCGTTGCCGGTCCAGATCGAAGTCATGGATTATCATGAGCACGCCATTGGTGCGGGCGCCAATGCCAAGGCGGCAGCTTATATTGAGGTCCGCCTGGACGGTGGCCGTCCGTTGCATGGCATCGGCATTGACGAAAACCTGACAACCGCCAGCTTCCGCGCACTCTTCAGTGCCCTGAACCGCGCCGTCTCTCAGACACAGTAACGCCTTTGGCCCCGGTCAATGACCGGGGCCCCACCCTTCGCTCCTCCTTCCTTACGTCCGCGTCCAGAACGATCCCTGCTCACTCTAGTCACACCTCCTTTGAGGTCTGTTCGCCGCTTGGCAGCGGACGGTCCTATAGTCGTTAAAAGGAGAACACCATGAGCACACGTCAACTCGGTCAATCCGGCCTGCACGTTTCTCCACTTGCCTTGGGTGGGAACGTATTCGGCTGGACGCTTGATGAAGCCAAGTCGTTCAGTCTACTTGATGGGCTGGTCGACCACGGGCTCAACTTCATCGATACGGCTGACGTCTACGAGCGCTGGGTACCCGGCAATCAGGGCGGTGAGTCGGAAACCATCATTGGCAACTGGTTGAAGAAGAGCGGTAAACGCGACCAGATCGTTCTGGCTACCAAGGTCGGTATGGATATGGGGGACGGTAAGAAAGGTTTACGCGCCGAGTATATTCAGCGGGCCGTAGAGGACTCCCTCAAGCGCCTGCAAACCGATCATATCGACCTATATCAAGCCCATATCGACGATTCTGATACGCCTCTGGAAGAAACCCTGCAGGCCTTGGCCAAACTGGTCGAGCAAGGTAAGGTCCGCGCTATCGGCGCATCCAACTACAGTGCCGAACGCCTACGCGAAGCGCATCAGATTGCCCAGCGTCTTGGGATTCCGGGCTATATCAGTCTTCAGCCTCACTACAACCTCTACGAGCGCGAGGACTATGAAAAGAATCTTGAGCCTGTGGTACAGGAATTGGGGCTGGGTGTGATCAGCTACTACTCATTGGCCAGCGGCTTTCTGACCGGCAAGTACCGCACCAAGGATGATATCAAGGGTGCCCGCAGCGATTCCGTGAAGAAATACATGACCGAGCGAGGCGTTACGATTCTGTCAGCTCTGGACGAAGTGGCCGAGGAGTATGATGCGACCCCAGCTCGTGTGGCCCTTGCCTGGCTTATGGCACGTCCCAGCGTCACGGCCCCCATTGCCAGCGCCACCTCGCTTGACCAGCTCAAGGAGTTGGCAGAGGCCACCCGCCTTCAGTTGAGTGCCGAGGATATCAGCACGCTGGATCACGCCAGCGCGTACTGATATTTGGCGCTTCGAAAGACGTCGCGTTCTATCTCCTGGCTCAGGTCTCCCTGCGGTAGCGCCGCAGGGGGACCCTGTCGTGTTTGTTCTTTAGCTAACGAAGCGAAAGCTTTCGCTCTAGAACAAGGTCTTAGCGAACGTCTTTTTACTGTAATGGTCCATTCATGGGCACAGGGAGAGAACATCTGAACGCATGAGCCTGCATTATCCTTTTTACCCACAATGCTCATGTCGGTGGTTTCAGACGGTTCTTATAAGAAGCCGAACGGAGGAAGCTCCATCGTGCATATTGCTGATATGACCATGTTTTATGCACCTGCCAGCGGCGGTGTGCGCACATATATTGATGCCAAACACCGCCGTCTACGTCGCTATCCTGGGGTTCAGCACAGTGTGCTTGTTCCAGGAGAAAGCTATCGACAAAACGGCGGAATCTACGAGATTCCATCGCCCCCCCTACCCTTTGGAAAGGGCTACCGCTTTCCAGTCCGACGCGGCCCGTGGCGCAACGTACTGCACGAGCTGCAGCCTGATCTGATTGAAGTGGGCGATCCCTATATGACAGCCTGGGCAGCACTGGACGCAGGTCGCCGGCTGGACGTGCCCGTTATCGGTTTCTATCACTCCGACCTTCCGCTTCTGGCCAGCAACCGGCTCGGCACCTGGTTCGGCAGCAACATGAGCACCTACATCGCACGCCTGTACCGCAGCTTTGATCGTGTCCTGGCACCGAGCAAGGTCATGGTCGAAAAGCTTGAGCGCATGGGCGTGAGCAATGTATATGTGCAGCCGTTAGGGGTGGATCTTGAAACGTTCCATCCATCCTTGCGAGACCCACATCTCAAGCGCGAGCTCGGATTGGATGAGTCTACTCGTCTGATGGTGTTTGCCGGTCGCGGTTCACGGGAAAAGAATCTGCCCATTCTGCTGGAAACTGCTCGTCAGTTGGGCAAGCCCTATCACCTGCTATTAGTGGGCTCGAATATGCCCAGCCATGTACCGGACAACGTTACGGTCATGAATGGCTTTCGCCCGGCATCCGAAGTTGCACGCCTGGTCGCCAGTTGCGACGTGCTGCTGCACGCAGGGCATCAGGAGACGTTTGGCTTGGTGGCGCTCGAGGCCATGGCCTGTGGTATTCCGGTTGTTGCCGTCAAGGCAGGCGCCCTGGCGGAAATCGTTCCCTTCAATACCGGACGCCTTTGCCAACCCCATGATCCGGTTTCCATGGCGGCCACCGTACGCGAGCTCTTCGAGGACGATGCCCGTCTCGTGGGCCGTCAGGCCCGCCAACATGTAGAGGCGCATCATGCCTGGGATACAGTAGTCGCGGGCCTGCTCTCCCACTATCATGCCGTGCTGGGTACGTCTGAAATGCCGGTAGCTGCACATGGTTGAACGCAATGTCATGCTGGTGCTACATGATGTGGCACCAGAAACCTGGAAAGATTATCAGCCCTTTGTGGAGGCGGTAGACGCACTGGGCAATGTGCCCATGACGCTGTTGGTCGTTCCCGATTTCCATCATCGTAACCCGCTCGATCAGCATCCAGCCTTCATCAAGCTCATGGACCAGCGTCTGGCTCGCGGCGATGAACTGGCGCTTCATGGCTACTTCCACTGTGATGATGCCCCAGCGCCCACGAATCCGCGTGACTGGTTCATGCGCAGGGTTTACACCTACGAGGGTGAGTTCTACACCCTTGATGAAGCACAGGCCCGCGAGCGTCTTGAGAAAGGCATTGCGCTGTTTGAGCGCTTTGGCTGGTCTCTGCATGGGTTTGTGGCGCCAGCCTGGTTGATGAGCGAAGGAACACGTCGTGCCCTGAGCCAGACCGACTTGCGGTATACCAGCGATCCTCAGCATTTTTATCTGCTACCTGACCATCGCCAGATAGAAGCGCCTGGGTTGGTATGGAGTGCCAGAAGCCCATGGCGAAGAGGCATGTCCTGGCTTATGAGCGAGCAAGCCGCTCGCCGTCATCGATCAGCGCCCCTGCTTCGCCTGGGGCTACACCCTGTCGATATGCGACATGAGTTTTCCAGGGACTACTGGCTGGGACTACTTAAACGCCTGATGGCAGAAGGGCGCACCCCCATCAATAAAATCGATTGGCTCAACCGGCATTATTTCAACGAGCGTCTCGCGGCATGAGCCGTGGTGTATGGCTGCTGCTCAGTGCATTGCTGGCAGCAGCACTCATTCCCCTCCTATTAGGCGGCACCGGGCTACTAGGCAAGCTACGGGACTTTCCACTTGATCTGCTGCTGCTCATGCTGGGCATGATAGTGCTGTGCTGGAACGTCAATGCGGTTCGCCTGCGCCTGCTACTCAGACGCCTGCATCGCACCACTCACCTTCGCTCCCTGGGCATTGTGATGGCAACCGAATTTGCCATTTGCGCCACGCCTGGTGGTGCAGGCGGTCCGTTTACCATGATGGCGCTTCTTGCACGCCGCGGCGTACGACCGGCACAAGCCACCGCAGTCTTTGCAGTGGACCATATCAGCGATCTGCTGTTTTTCGTCTGTGCGCTGATCGGCATCCTGATTTATGCCCTCTTCCATGCGCTGAATCCCCACGTAGGTTTGCTGCTGGGAGGCACGGCTGCCCTGATGACAGGAATTATCGTCCTGCTGTTCGGATTGGCACGCTTTCATCGCGCCGTTTTGCGCAGCAATGGACGAATCATGAAGCGCCTGGGCGTAAAACAGTCACGACGCCTGCGCTGGGGACGCAAGGTACTGCGCTTTCGCAATGCCTTGAAGGAAAGCTTGCGAATGCCTCACTCCACTCTGGCGGCGGTGTTTGGCCTGACAGCCCTGCATTGGTTGCTACGCAACAGCATCTTGTATATCACGCTGGTCGGTCTGGGAGCCGTCATTCCCTGGGCGTGGACCTTTCTGATACAGATGCTGGCCCTGACCGCTGGACAGGCAAGCCTGCTGCCCGGCGGCGCTGGAGGTGCGGAGTTAGCATCAGGTGCGCTGCTTACACCCATGGTGGGCAAGTCGACAGCAGCGGCAGCTATCCTGATCTGGCGAGCCGTGACGTATTACTTCTATCTCATAGCAGGCGCCCCGGTGTTTATTCACCTGGCGGGACGTCCCTTGCTTAATCGTTTGATTCGCTTTCGCCAGGCGTAGAGCCAGCCAAGAGATTCTGCCAGAGCTCAGCGGCACCCGGAAAATCGGTGCCGCTGTCTTCATTGAGCGCATCCGGGTCGTAGCGCTGCGTACATCCCTCCCCCAGGACGGGAGGAGGAAAAGCCACTGCACGCTCGAAAGGATCGCTCATAAGACCTCAGGACCTATCAGTTGAAGACGACCGTCTTGTTGCCATGTACCAGCACACGGTCTTCCAGGTGATAGCGCAGACCACGCGACAGCACCATCTTTTCAACATCCTTGCCCAGACGCACCATGTCCTCGACATTGTCACGATGGGTGATACGCACCACATCCTGTTCAATGATCGGGCCGGCATCCAGCTCTTCAGTCACAAAGTGACAGGTCGCCCCGATCAACTTCACGCCCCGCTTGGCAGCCTGGTGGTAAGGCTTGGCCCCCACGAAGGACGGCAGAAAGCTGTGATGGATATTGATGACCTGATGCGCATAGCGCTGGCACAGATCCGGCGGCAGGATCTGCATGTAACGCGCCAGCACCACAGTATCGGCCTGATGCTCATCGATCAGTCGGGAGACCTCGGCAAAGGCGGGCTGCTTGTCAGTCGGGTCGACCGGCACATGGAAATAAGGAATACCATGCCATTCGACCATGCTGCGCAATGCATCATGATTGGAAATAACACAGGGAATTTCACAATCAAGTTCGCCACTGTGCCAGCGATGAAGCAAGTCTGCCAAACAATGGGATTCGCGGCTGGCCATAAGTACCACACGCTTTTTAACCGCAGAGTCGGTAATGCGCCACTGCATAGAGAACTCTTTGGCTATTGGCGCAAACGCCTGATAAAAACCCTTTAAATCGAAGGGTAAAGAATCGGCGCGTATTTCGTGACGCATAAAGAACCAGCCACTCTCGGTATCGGAGTGGTGGCTGGCTTCACTAATCCAACCATTGTAAGTCGCCAGGAAGTTACTTACCTTGGCCACTATACCTACGCCGTCCGGGCAGGCAATCACCAGACGAAAAGTGCGCATAGAACAACCTCGAAAAAACGGAGGCCGCCATTCTAGCCTTGCGCACGGAAAACTTCAGCTTTCATCGACTTGCGGCGATGAATATCGCGCCTGAGTTTTAATGTTAGTTGAAGCTTATCAAGCTTATTAACTTGTTTTATGCTTGCAAAAAGTTAATAGTAGGTTTACTTGTTGTTACGCCAACACTATCATTAAAAAAAGACCAGCCCTTGCATTGCAGGTAAATGTATGTCCCTTATCAATGAATACCGTGCCACTGAAGAAGCTATTAAAGAGCTGCAGGAGCGCCTGCGTAATCTTTCCCAAGACGATAAACTGAAAAAAGAACTGGAATTCGAAGAAAAGCTGCGCGCATTGATGGGTGAATACTCCAAGTCCCTGCGTGACATCATCGCTATTCTTGACACTGATGCCAAAAACACTCGTGGCACTCGCAGTAATGCCAAGAGCACTCAAGGCAGCGGCACCAAACGTGCACGCAAAGTAAAGCAATACAAGAACCCGCATACGGGTGAAGTTATCGAAACCAAAGGCGGCAACCACAAGACTCTGAAAGAGTGGAAAGCCAAGTGGGGCGCCGATGATGTCGAGAGCTGGGCCACCCTGCTCGACTGATATCCGTCAGTTAGATAAAAAACGCCAGCAATGCTGGCGTTTTTTATAGGTGTTTAAAAGGTTTTAAACTCCGAACCGAGTTCTCAACTGCTGCGCATGTACCCGCCATGTATTGAGCAGGGCTTGCTGTGATTCGCTGGCAGTCTGCACCAGTGCATGCAAGGCTTCCTCAAAAGAGGACAGTGTATTGGGTGCGCCCAATTCACTATTGATCAAACGATCACGGCAGAATGAATGCCAACGCCCTTGCTCCTCAGCCGTCAAAGTATGGGAAAAGTTTCGGGCCCGATAACGGAAGTAAAGTTCAGGCAAACGTTCGTCCGTGAATAACCACCTTTTATCTACCAACTTAATAGGGTCACAGCTTCGAATCTCATCACATAAGCGCCTATCGCTCTCACATATAAAGCCATTGTACAGCTGCTGTTCAGGATCAAAGACTGCGTTCTCAGCTTTTATTTGATAAAGCTGCGACAATTTGTCTCGCCATATTTTTGCCTTACTTTGTAAAAGAGCTGCACGTTGCTTGTACATCTGCATATTTATTTGCAGTCTTTCCTGATCCTGCTCTCTTAGTACAGCCAAAGGTGCCAACACCGGGCATCGGTTTATCTGGATAAGTTTAAGCGGCACTGGCAGTTCGTCATTGGTTAACAAGTCCTCACGCCGGGTATAGAGTTTTTGATGTAGCGTTTGAACGTCCAGCTCTAATATAGGGCTTGGGTCAAAGTGAAGATCACAGACAACTAACGCATTACGGTTATGAGGATGCCAGCAAAGCGGCAATACAATGGAAAGAAAATTACGCTCGGCTGAAAACCGTCCCGAAACGTGGACTAGCGGTTTAAGTAACGTAATGTGCTCCAACACTGAACGTTTGTGTCTGAGCTGATACAAGAAATGATACAGCCGTGGCTGCCGATCACGTACCAGCCGAGCGAGTTGTATCGTAGCGTGTACATCCGACAGAGCATCATGTGCCTGACCATGCTCCAGGTCGTTGGCCTGGGAAAGACGCTCAAGCTTCAAGGTCACCCGCCCCTCATCCTGAGGCCACTCGATGCCCTCCGGCCGCAAGGCATAAGCCGCACGTAGCAAATCGATCAGATCCCAGCGGGTATTCCCGCCCTGCCATTCCCGCGCATACGGATCGTAGAAATTTCGATACAGGCTATGCCGTGTCACTTCATCATCAAAGCGCAGCGTGTTGTAACCAGCCGTACATGTACCCGGCTGGCTTATATGAGCATGCAGGTGGGCCATGAAGGTGGCCTCGGGAAGCCCCTCGCGTTCGAGGCGCTCAGGCGTAATGCCGGTAATCAGGCAGGCAGCCGGATGCGGCAGGATATCGTCGCCCAAGCGGCAATACAGGTTGAGCGGCTCGCCAACAATGTTAAGGTCCTCATCCGTTCGTAAGCCGGCCACCTGTAGTGGGCGATCGCAGCGTGGATTGGTTCCTGTGGTTTCGAAGTCATACCAGAATATGGTGCGGCTCACGACAAAGCTCTCCTAGCTATCAGCGCCTCGAGTCGAGCACTCTGGATTTTTCAGTTGCCTATACGCCTGATGGGTCGCTAGGCTTATCATGTCGCAGGCTGCGACCGTATGTATGTCATTGAATTCATGATACCCATGGATTCCAAGCCGTGCGTCAGGATAGCCAAGCTGCGTTAACGTGCACAGACGCACCAGGCGGGGGTGATGACCTTATCAAAGGAGTGATAATGTGCTGAAGCGCTTGCCTGCCGACTGGTTATTTTTGTCGTTCCAGTCTGCGTAGGGGTTCTCATCCAATGACACCGTGTGAACGCCGAGCAACCTCTTGTGCCGACCTACACTAGAGAAGGCTCATCTGTACCCATGCCACTTCCACTCGATACGCTGTTACGCGTCGAAACCCCGGAAGCCATCGACCTGATGTTGCGTCCTGCCAGCGTCATACCTCGCGCCCTGGCGTATGCCATCGACTTGGCTATTCGAGGCGCTATCATGGCGCTTGCCTACCTTGTGCTCGGCTTTCTAGGCCATGTCGGGGTTGGCTTGATCGCGCTGCTGACATTTCTGATCAGCTGGTGGTACATGGTGCTGTTTGAAGTGCTCAACCAGGGCCGCTCACCAGGCAAGCAGCTCATGAAACTGCGCGTTTTGAATGATGATGGCACCCCGGTGGGCTGGTCCGGCTCGCTGCTACGCAATCTTTTGCGCGTCGTGGATCTTCTCCCCTTCGGCTATGCCATGGGTATCCTGAGCAGCCTGTTACATCCCAGCTTCAAACGCTTGGGAGATCTGGTGGCAGGCACCCTGGTCGTTCACCAAGAGCAACCACACGAACGCTTTACCTTACAGGACGTCATTCCATTGTCCCCCCCGTTTGCGCTGGGGTTAATAGAGCAGCAGGCCATTCTCTCGTTTGCCGAGCGTCAGAACGGGCTATCTCTATCCCGTCGAGACGAGCTGGCTGCACTACTGGCAGAGCCTCTGGGGGTAAACCGCAGCGAAGCCACTGAGCGCCTGAACCGAATTGCACAAGCCCTGCTAGGGGCTCACGTATGAGGCAGGCGCCTTTCGAACAGCGCTACCAGGCTGAGTGGGCTCGCTTCAGTGAGCAGTTGTCTGCGCTGGAAAAACGCACCCCGACTTCAACGCTCGAACACAGCAAGGCATTTGTTGCTAGCTACCGTCGTCTGTGCCAGCACTTGGCACTTGCTCAGGCACGTGGCTACAGCCCCCAGCTGATTGAGCACCTGCATCAACTGACGCTGCGTGGCCACCAGCTCATCTATCGCCATCCGGGCAATATTCGGCAGCGATTGCTCGGCTTCCTGCTGGCAGATTTTCCTCGACTGGTCCGGGCAGAATGGCGCCTGGTCGCTGTAGCAAGCGCCCTCTTCTATGGCAGCCTTCTGGTAATGGGTTTGCTGGTCTACTACACCCCCGATCTGGTCTATAGCCTGCTAGACCCTGCCCAGGTTGCCAATATGGAAAGCATGTACAGGCCGGATGCCCAGCGCATAGGCGCCCTGCCTGAGCGGGCCAGCAGTCAGGACTGGCAAATGTTCGGCTATTACATTCGCAACAATATAGGAATTGCCTTTCAGACATTTGCAGGCGGATTGCTGTATGGCCTGGGGACACTGTTCTTTCTGTTGTTCAACGGGCTTAACATTGGTGCGGTGGCAGGCTACCTGACACAACTGGGCTCTGGGGCTACCTTCTGGCCCTTCGTGGTAGGGCACGGCGCATTTGAGCTGACAGCGATTACGCTGGCCGGCTCGGCAGGCCTGAAGCTGGGCTGGGCGCTGGTGGCGCCGGGCCGGCTGCGCCGCAGTGATGCCCTGCGACATGCCGCCAAACCCTGCGTGGGCATGATTGCCGGTGTCTTTGTACTGTTAACGTTGGCCGCCTTTGTCGAGGCCTATTGGTCCTCAAGCGCTGCACTCAGCCCTACCCTCAAGTACAGCGCAGGTGCGCTGTTGTGGCTGGCCGTTGGAGGTTATTTCGGGCTGGCAGGAAGAAATCGACATGCGCCTGAGTGAAAGCCAGGCGGTTATCCGCCCCCGTAGCCCTTGGGAAGCTCTGGATCTTGGCGTGAGACTCGCCCGTGAACATCTGCGTGTCTTGATGACCAGCTGGGCACTGCTCACCCTTCCTGTTCTGGCCCTGTTGAGCACCGTCCTCTGGAATTATCCTTCCATCGTCATGCTGGTTTTCTGGTGGTTGAAGCCACTGTTCGAGCGGCTACCCCTGCATATTTTGTCCCGTGCGCTCTTTGGCGAAACGATTACGGCCAGACAAGCGCTGATGGCTTATCCACGGTTGCTGAGCGTACAGCTGCTGCCCAGCCTTCTATGGAGACGTTTTACGCCCAAGCGCAGCTTTCTATTACCCGTACAGCAGCTTGAAGGCCTGTCTGGCACATCACGTCAGGCTCGTGTTCGGGTCCTGACGCAACAAGATACACAGGCCGCCTTCTGGTTGACCCTTACCGGTGCGCACATTGAAATGGCCCTTTATTTCGGTCTTCTGGGCCTGATTTATCTCTTCATTCCCTCGCAGATCGTCGAGCAACTCGATTGGCTCAAACTGATCGATGTCGAGGCTCATGGCCTGCTCTGGGTGGAGCACCTTACAAATTTGCTATATGCACTGGTTCTGCTTGTATGGGAGCCCGTGTATGTGGCGTGCGGCTTCAGTCTTTATCTGAACCGGCGTACAGCGCTGGAAGCCTGGGACATTGAGCTGGCCTTTCGACGCCTGCGCCAGCGCCTGACAGGTGCGATACCCATGCTGCTTGTGATCGGAGCCATGAGCGTTTTGCTCTCACCACCGCCCGTCCTGGCAGATGAGCCGTCAGCTGCAGCGATCTGCCCACTGCCACCTCAGGAAGCAGCCGGCCCGGATGCGCCTCGCCTGCTGAACCAGCCCTTGAACAGTCAGGTTGCCCGGCAGCACATCGGCGTCATACTGGCGAGCCCGCCCTTCAGGAATGAGCGCACCCAGTTGGAATGGCACGTCGGCCAGCAAGACAAGAACAAGGCCTCGGTGACGTCATCCAATGGCCTGCACTGGCAGGACCTCGAAACACTTATTGCTCATGCGGCCCGCTTCATTGAAATCCTGTTATGGACGTTACTGATTGCAGGCCTTGGCGTGCTGCTCTGGCGTTACCGCGTCTGGCTAACCCTCTTTAACCGGCGAATCGCCACCAAACCTGCCAGACCTGTCGACACGCCTCGTCAGCTGTTTGGTCTGGAAGTCGCCCCGACCAGTTTACCTTCCGATATCCCTGGCGAAGCCGAGCGCCTCTGGCAACACGACCCTCGCAGCGCACTGGGCTTGCTTTATCGAAGCCTGCTGAGCCGTCTTTTGCATGACTTTCATCTGCCCTTGAAGGAGGCGCATACCGAAGGCGAAATTCTTGAGCTTGGCAGATCAATACCCAACGCCGATGTGGTCGGTTATCTGCATGATGTGACGACCCAATGGCAAGCGCTTGCCTATGGCCATCGCATGCCTTCCCAGGAAACGCTTCAAGCGCTCTGTCACCAATGGCGTCATCTGTTTGGTCCGCAGGTGTCTGTATGACGCGTCGGCATTCGCTGTGGATTATTCTGATGGTGGCCGTCCTGCTGCTGACCGGGTTGTGGGCCTGGAAGTACATCACCCTGACAGAGACGCTGAAAGATGCAGGGCCCAGTCCAGAAGCCCGGAACAATCCCTATCTGGCTGCAGAGCGCTTTCTGAAGGAGCGGTCCATTACCATTCAACACAGTGACTCTTTTACGGTGCTGAATGGGCTGCCTTCGATAGGCCATACGTTGCTGCTGCTTGCAGAACGAGACCGTATGTCACCCGCCCAGAGTCAGCAGGTCCTGGACTGGGCCAGCCGAGGTGGACATGTCGTTTTCGTAGCCGAGCAGCTGTGGGATGAGCAGAGCAAAAAAAGCGGCGACTTCCTGCTTGACGCCATCGGTGTGCAGCAGTTGCTGACGCGCGACCTGGAGGATGAGGAGACGGGTCAGCAGGACGCTGAACCCGCTCCTGCCGAAAAGTGGGCGCCGTTGACCAAGCTTTATCTGGAAAACGAACAGGAGCCAGCCTATATCGGTTTCGATGACGAGTTTCATCTGTACGACTCCAGGAATCTGGCCCAGTCCTGGGCCAACAGCGAAGCCGCTACGCACATGATGCAGCTGCCATGGGGCAACGGTTTGATTACCGTCATGACGGACCCCTGGATCTGGCAAAACGCCCATATAGGCGAATATGACAATGCCTGGCTGCTCTGGTATATCACCCAGGACAGTGACGTCACGCTGCTATACCGCGCCGACAAGGAAAGCCTTGTTACGCTCATGGCACGCTACTTTCCTGAAACGCTGGCCGCCGCAGCCCTGCTTCTAGCGCTCTGGCTTTGGCAGTCAGCGCAGCGCCTGGGACCCCTGCTACCAAGTCCCGCCACCGGGCGCCGTCAGCTGAGTGAGCACCTGCGAGCCAGCGCCGAATTCATTCGCCGACATACTGGGCTGGCCAGCCTGATCACGTTGTTGCAGAAAGATATTCAGCAGCACGCCCGACGCCGTCATCCCGGCTTCGAACGCCTCCCTGTTGCCGAGCAATGGCAGCTTCTAGGCCGCCTGGCTCGTTTGTCTGCGCATGAGATCAGCCAGAGCATGCGTCCGCTGACATCAGAGAAACTGTCTCCAATCGACTTCACGCGCCGCGTTGCACATCTGCAACGCATCAGGAAGGCACTATGACTCGCGGTGCACTCCCCTCGCGGCCTACTCAAGGAAATACGCCATGACCGAGCCTACTGCGACTCCTACGCCCCCTGATCATACGGCACAGCGTCAACGCGCCAGCAGCCTCGCTCAATCGCTGCGGCAAGCCCTCAACAAGGCATTGATAGGCCAGAGCACAGTAATTGATGATGTCCTGACCGCCCTGCTGGCTGGGGGGCATGTCTTGATCGAAGGTGCACCCGGACTGGGCAAAACCCTGCTGGTTCGCGCGCTGGCTCGCTGTTTCGAAGGCAGTTTTGCACGTATTCAGTTCACGCCGGACCTCATGCCCAGCGACATCACAGGTCATGCCATCTATGACCTGGCAACGGAGCAGTTCAAGCTGCGCAAGGGACCTGCCTTTACCAACCTTTTGCTGGCCGACGAGATCAACCGTGCGCCAGCAAAAACCCAGGCGGCACTGCTTGAAGTCATGCAGGAGCGGCAAATTACATTGGAAGGCCGAGCGCTGCCGGTTCCTCAACCCTTCATGGTATTAGCCACCCAAAACCCGATAGAGCAGGAAGGCACTTATCCGCTGCCAGAGGCGGAACTGGACCGTTTCATGTTCAAGCTCTATATCGACTATCCCGGCGAAGAAGACGAACGTGCCCTGGTCAGACAGGTCACTCGCTCCACACGCAGCGACATGTTGGATGTCACGCCTCTGCGCCCAATACTGCAAGCCAAGGAAATCATGGCCATGCAAAAGATTGCAGCGGACCTGCCGGTGGACGACCAGGTGCTGGATTATGCCGTGCGGCTGGCGCGCTCAACCCGTAACTGGCCCGGCATCATGCTGGGCGCCGGGCCACGTGCCTCTATCGCCCTGCTCCGCGGCGCGCGTGCGCGAGCCCTGCTGCGGGGTGGCGAGTTCGTTCTGCCCGATGACGTGAAGCAGTGTGCCCTGCCCGTTTTGCGCCACCGGATTAGACTGTCGGCAGAACTTGAAATCGACGGCACTACGGTTGATCAGGTGCTGCGGCAGATCATTGATCAATCCCCAGCCCCTCGCCTCTAATTCGCGCCTTTATGAAGCCCTCCAGACGTTTTCTGCTGATCCTGACCGGACTGCTTGGGACAGCACTGATCCTAGGTACGCTCGAGGCGCTGGGCCTCTCCGTGGCTGACACGCTACATACCGTCTGGTGGGGCGCTTTGCTGGCGCTTTTGCTGATGGCCGGAGGCGATGCTGTCAGTACCTATCGACGCGCCCCTCCCATCCTGAAGCGTACGCTGCCCGGGCAGTTATCATTGGGACGCTGGAGCGACGTTCAGCTTACGCTGCATCATTCCTATTCCCGCGAATGCTCCGTCACACTGTTCGACCATATCCCCGCCTCCATGGCTCACGAGCATCTACCGCTGGAGATGACTCTAAAGCCCGGCCAGCAGACCGAGGCGCACTACCGGATCAGGCCTCTGGAGCGAGGACATATCCGCTTTCCGGCCTGTGATTGTATCCTGCCCAGCCCACTGGGATTCTGGCAGCGCCGTTACCGACTGGAGCACCCTGGAGACGCACGGGTCTACCCGGACTTTGCCCGCCTTTATAGCTCATCGCCTCTGGCGGGCGAGCAATGGCTAGGTCAACTGGGCGTCAGACAGAAACCTCGACGAGGCCTGGGGCTCGAGTTTCATCAGCTGCGAGAGTTTCGCCAGGGCGATACGTTGCGGCAGATGGACTGGAAAGCCACGGCACGCAAGAAAATGCCCATCGCCCGCGAATATCAGGAAGAACGGGACCAGCAGATCCTGCTGCTCCTGGACTGCGGCAGGCGTATGCGTAGCCAGGACGGTGAGCTGTCGCATTTCGACCAGGCTCTGGATGCGTGCCTGCTGCTGGCCCACGTTGCCCTTCGCCAGGGCGATGCCGTAGGTATCAGCACCTTTGCTCATGAGCAACCACGGCACGTGGCGCCTGCCAAAGGTCATGGGCAGCTGGGCCGACTGCTCAATGCCGTCTATGACATCAAGCCTACACTGACCCCTGCCGATTACAGTTCAGCCGCCCAGCAGCTTCTCAGCCGCCAGCGTCGCCGTGCACTGATCGTTCTGGTCACCAACCTGCGTGATGAAGATGACGATGATCTAAGGCTTGCCCTTGGCCATATCGGTCGCCAGCACCGCATGCTGATTGCCAGCCTGCGTGAAGATATCCTGGATACGAAGATGCAGCAGGTGATAGAAACCTACGAGGATGCGCTGGAATATTGTGGGGCCATGGATTACCGCCAGGCCAGGGAGTCGCTGCACGAGCGCCTGTCGGCCCAAGGTGTTGCGCTCATCGATACACGTCCGGCCGCCCTAGGCCCTGAACTGGTCAATCAGTATCTCACCTGGAAACGTGCCGGAACCCTCTGACTAAGCCTTGCAGCGTTCGTCTGCCTAAACGGACTGCTGCATGGGATGAAAGCTGAAATAGTTACGCAGCGATTCCACCAGCTCGGTGAACTCATGCGGTGGCGCCGAGATCGAGAAGCCTGAATCGTAATACCCTGGCGTTACGTCTTCCCGGCTCCACTGACAGTTGGCATCGAAGTCAATGAAGTGCAACTGCCCGTCCTGACCCGGCACCTTCAAACGCAATTCGAATCTGGCCCCAACCAGCAGCGGTAGCTGGCTAATGAGCAACATCCCGTCCAGGGAAATATTACCCAGATAGCCCATGGGCCTGTCAGTGAAACGATTGAACACCTTCAGAAAGTACGGTAACTGATGGCGCTCGATATGACGATTCTGTTTCATGGACCCATCCCGGAAGTCACTGCAGTCTGATGCCGCTCCAGTCGGCACCCATCAGACCACAAGCATAACCAGAAGCATGCGAAAGGGCATCTTTACTTGGCCAGCACCGGCTTGAGCGGCTGTGGCTGAACGATTACCGGTCTGGAACCATCGAGCCCCAGTTGGGTGAGCGTATCGATTCTGGCCCGGGCCCGGTACGCATACTCGCTGCTGGGGTAACGCCTCTCGATGAAGCGATAGGTTTCCACCGCATCGACATACAAACGCTGCCGCTCAAGGCATTGACCACGCAGCATGGAAATCTCCGGCTGAACCCACGGGCGAGCCCGGCTCTTGCGTTCGGCCTGGGACAGCTCCAGCATGACCTGATCGCAGTCACCTTCAGTATAGGCATCGTAAGCCTTGTCCATGTGACGATTCATGGACGCACCCGTACAGCCGGCCAGCGACACGACGACGAGCGAAAATAAGATATGACGCATGATTGATCCTCCGTTGCCGGGTTATCGGCAGGCTCGTCCAGGCCTGAAGCGCAGCTCACCGGTTAATTCAAGCATTACTTTTTCAGGATTGCCGCACGGAGATGAAACCTTTCATGTGCCTGGACGCTCAGCAAGGCTACAATGCACAGTAGCCTTTGAAGCCAAACGTCAGATTCGGCCCGTTTCATTGCCGATCACGGTTGAAACCATCTGAAAGGAAAACCTGAATGATTTATCGCCGTACCAAAATCGTTGCCACCCTTGGCCCAGCCAGCAATTCGCCTGAGGTGCTCGAGCAGCTCATCATTGCCGGTATTGATGTCGCCCGCCTGAACTTTTCTCACGGAACCCCGGATGAACACCGTGCACGGGGTCAGCTGGTACGCGAACTGGCTGCCAAGCATGGCCGTCATGTGGCCTTGCTGGGCGATCTTCAGGGTCCCAAGATCCGTATCGCCAAATTCACTGACAAGCGCATTCAGCTCAAGGAAGGCGACACCTTCCGTCTGTCCACGGCCCATCCACGTGATGCTGGCACCCAGGAGGTCGTTGGTATCGACTATCCGGGCCTTGTGACCGATTGCCATGTCGGCGATGAGCTGCTGCTCGATGATGGCCGCGTGGTACTGCGCGTCGAAGGCGTAACGGCTAATGAACTGCATACCGTCGTTTTAATCGGCGGCCCGCTGTCGGACCACAAGGGCATCAACCGTCGCGGCGGCGGTCTGACCGCACCGGCCCTGACCGACAAGGATCGCGAAGACATCAAGCTTGCCAGCTCCATGGAAGTGGATTACCTGGCGGTGTCCTTCCCTCGTGATGCGGCAGATATGCACGAAGCCCGTCGCCTGCTGGAAGAAGCCGGTGGCAAGGCCTGGCTGGTGGCCAAGATCGAGCGCGCCGAAGCTGTAGCCAATGACGAAGCACTGGACGGTCTGATTCAGGCCAGTGACGCAGTCATGGTGGCCCGTGGTGACCTGGGCGTCGAGATCGGCGATGCCGAACTTGTAGGCATCCAGAAACGCATCATTTCCCATGCCCGTCGCTTCAACAAAGCGGTTATCACGGCTACGCAAATGATGGAGTCGATGATTACCAACCCGATGCCGACACGCGCCGAAGTGTCTGACGTTGCCAACGCCGTACTCGACAACACCGACGCCGTGATGCTGTCCGCCGAGACGGCTGCCGGTGCGTACCCGGTTGAGGCCGTCAAGGCGATGGCCCGCATCTGTATCGGTGCAGAAAAGCAGCCTACCAGCAAGCTGTCCAGCCATCGCCTGGGGCAAACCTTTACCCGTTGGGACGAAAGTATCGCGCTGGCGTCCATCTATGTGGCTAACCACTTCCCGGGCGTGAAGGCCATCATCAGCCTGACCGACAGTGGTTATACCCCGTTGATCATGTCTCGCCTACGATCCTCCGTTCCGATTTTCTCGTTTGCTTCATCCCGCATAACACAGGCGCGCACTGTACTATTCCGCAACGTCTACACCATTCCGTTCGATCCCAAGTCAATGCCGGCCGACAAAGTCAGCCAGAATGCCGTAGACGAACTGCTCAAGCGCGGCATCGTGGAGCGTGGCGACTGGGTCATTCTGACCAAGGGCGACAGCTACACCAAGCGTGACGGCACCAACACCATGAAGATGTACCGTGTCGGTGATCTGCTCGTCTGATTATTGCTCACAAAAAAGCCGCCTTCGGGCGGCTTTTTTAATGCTAGAGAGCCTTGGACACAAAGGTCTCTGTCAGCAGTTGTCCCCGTGGAAGCCCTGCCATGAATAATCGACGGGACACAACCTCAACAAATGCGGGACTGCCACAAGCCAACGCGACCGTACGCCGACTGGATAGCCGCAAAGTCTTGAGCCACGGCTCCCACCCCTTTTCATCCAGGTACTCGACATTCAGCGCGGACTGCTCGGCGGCCAACCTATCCAATGCTGGCCTCAAGTAATGCCCAGACGCCTCACGCGCCCGGTGTACTACCGTGACCGGCCCAGCATGCTCCTGATCCAGCGCTTCACGAAGAATGCCCCAAAGCGGCGCCAATCCTGAGCCGGAGCCCAGCAGCAGCAACGGAGAGTCGGGTTGTTCCGCCGGATAGTGCAGCGCACTGAGATTCAATACACCCAGGCACAATCGATCACCCGGCTTTATTACGCGTGCGGCAGTGCTGAACTGGCCCGGACGGCTGCAATCAATGTGAAACTCAAGCCAAGGTGCCTCGCCAGGCAAACTGGCTATGGAATAGGAACGAGCAATACCGTTGAGCCAGAGCACTACGGACTGCCCCGGTCGATAACGTACGGAACGCTCCGGCTGCATACGTAAGCGAACCACATCTGCACCTAGCCAATCGACAGCCGTCAGCGTCGCAGGAATCCCATCTTCCTCAGGGTTGAAGATCGATACTCGAACATCACCTACAATGCGGCACTGGCAGGCCAGCCGCCATCCTTCGGCCCGTTTTTCAGCAGGCAGCGCTTCCGGCTGCGCGTCTGCAACATGCCCCTCAAGGCACCGAACCAGACATGCATGGCAACTGCCCGCCCGACAGCTGAAAGGCACCGCCAGGCCTACGTCGAGCAGGCTGTCGAGCAGAGTGCGATCCGACTCGACTGTCCAGACCGATGCTCCTACCTCAAGCTTAGGCACGTCAGCTCTCCCATGAAACCTCACAGCGATTACGCCCATTACGCTTGGCACGATACAACGCCTGATCAGCCAGCAGTAACGACTCTTCAAGGGTACGTCCGGTCATGATGAGGCTCATGCCGATCGAAACGGTCAGGGTGCCCAGATCAGCGTGCTCGAACACCGTCCTTGAAAAGGCTTCACGTAAACGCTCACAGCAGACTACCAGCTGCTGCGGATCGCTAAAGGGCAGCAGGAGGACGAACTCTTCTCCGCCATAACGCGCCAGGACGTCCTGCTCTCGCAAGCAGGCCTCGCCTACCTCGGCAAACGTTTTAAGCACCAGATCGCCTATTCCGTGCCCAAACTGATCATTGATCTGCTTGAAAAAATCCATGTCGATCAATGCCAGCCCGTGCATTCGGCCATGCCCCAACCGATGAAGCGCCTCACTGGCTATTTGCAGAAAATAACGGCGATTACGCAGCCCCGTCAGCTCGTCCGTAATCACCTGAGCTTCCAACTGACGCATCACATGGCGCAGGTTGTCCTGATGCCGCTCCAGATCGTCCCGCCGAGCGTTGAGCTGGTAGCGGATACGGTGGTGGTAGCGAGCAAACAGCACCATGGAAACCAGAACAATGGCTAATATGATGCTCTGGACAATCATCATTCTGACGGTCCGACTGTCCTGCGGTTCAAGGTTTATCCATAGGCACAGCCCTACATAGGCACCGTAGGCCAGCAGCGCACAGCGTATGAACGCCGCCAGTCGTATCTGAAATATACCCAGCATCAATACGAGTACATAAGACACCAGAAAGGTACCGCGCAAATGCACGATATGAGTCAGGGAATACGTCAGAAACAGAATCGAGACGATGATATAGGGCTCAAGCGGCAAGGCCTTCAGATGCTTGCCACCGGCCCAGACAATCACCCCCGTCATCACGGCGACTCCCGCCAGAAAGCCCAGCGTGTCGGCAAAAAAAGAGCTGATCGAAAATGAATAGAACCCCGCAGCCGTAGATAACAGCAGCGGAAGCAACGCCAGCACAACCACGGCTAGAGGCAATACCTGATGACCGATGGCAGACGCATTGATGCTGCGCGTGACAGTAAGATCCCGCATGGTGACGACACCTGATCCATGGCATAGCAATTAGCCAGCAGTTTACTCTGTTTCTGTGACGTATTTCCTTATCAGCTGGTCGGCTTCGCTCAAGCGTCTCATAGCGCTATACTGCCCCGCCTTTGTCGTGTCGGCTACACCCTAGACGTGGTGTCTGGACTTCTTTTCTCAGTGTTGGAAGCCGGACCTGCGCGCCCGGACGCTGCTTTTCGTGATCAGACGACTTTCGCCTGCTTCCAAAACGACGCCACGGACGAGACACGAGAACCGCGCAGTACTGATAGCCTAATAAGGAGCGCGTACATGACCGTGATCAAGCAGGATGACCTGATCCAGAGCGTTGCTGATGCCCTGCAGTTCATCTCCTATTACCATCCCGTGGATTTCATCCAGGCCATGCACAAGGCCTACCTGCGTGAGGAATCCCCTGCCGCACGCGACTCCATGGCCCAGATCCTGATCAACTCGCGCATGTGTGCGACCGGCCACCGTCCGATCTGCCAGGACACGGGTATCGTGACCGTATTCGCCAAGGTTGGCATGGACGTGCGCTGGGACGGCGCCACAATGAGCTTGGACGACATGATCAACGAAGGCGTTCGCCGCGCCTATAACCTGCCGGAAAACGTTCTGCGTGCATCCATCCTGGCCGACCCGGCCGGTGCGCGCAAAAACACCAAGGACAACACCCCGGCTGTCATCCACTACAGCATCGTTCCTGGTGACAAGGTTGAGGTTGATGTTGCAGCCAAGGGCGGCGGCTCCGAAAACAAGTCCAAGATGGCCATGCTCAACCCGTCCGACTCTATCGTCGACTGGGTGTTGAAAACCGTTCCGACCATGGGTGCAGGCTGGTGCCCGCCCGGCATGCTGGGTATCGGCATCGGTGGTACGGCCGAAAAGGCAGCGGTTCTGGCCAAGGAATCGCTCATGGAGGAAATCGATATCCATGAGCTGAAAGCCCGCGGCCCGCAGAACCGTATCGAAGAGCTGCGCCTGGAGTTGTTCGAAAAGGTCAACCAGCTGGGTATTGGCGCTCAGGGCCTGGGCGGCTTGACCACAGTCCTGGACGTCAAGATCAAGGACTATCCGACTCATGCGGCCTCGCTGCCGGTGTGCATGATTCCGAACTGTGCAGCGACACGCCATGCCCATTTCATTCTGGATGGCTCTGGCCCCGCTGCCCTGGAAGCTCCGCCGCTGGATGCCTATCCGGAAATTGTCTGGGAAGCCGGCCCTTCTGCACGTCGCGTCAACCTGGATACGGTAACCCCTGAAGAAGTATTGACCTGGAAACCAGGCGAGACCCTGTTGCTCAACGGCAAGATGCTGACCGGCCGCGATGCTGCGCATAAGCGCATGGTCGATATGTTGAACAAAGGCGAGACGCTCCCCGTAGACCTCAAGGGCCGCTTCATTTACTACGTTGGCCCGGTCGACCCGGTTGGCGACGAAGTGGTAGGTCCGGCAGGCCCCACCACGGCTACCCGCATGGACAAGTTCACCCGTCAGATTCTTGAGCAAACGGGTCTACTCGGCATGATCGGCAAATCCGAGCGCGGCCCGATCGCCATTGAAGCGATCAAGGACAACAAGGCGGTTTACCTCATGGCCGTAGGCGGTGCAGCGTATCTGGTGGCCCAGGCGATCAAGGCCTCCAAGACCCTGGCCTTCCCGGAGCTGGGCATGGAAGCGATCTATGAGTTCGAGGTCAAGGACATGCCGGTCACCGTTGCGGTCGATAGCAATGGTGAGTCCGTGCATAACACCGGCCCGCGAATCTGGCAGAAGAAAATCGCTGAAAGCCTGGCGGTTGAAGTTTCCTAAGCCTTTAGGATGGACAATAAAGCCCGGTACAGCCGGGCTTTATTGCATCTGCACCACTGACTCAAGGCTCGATACGTGTACCGAGCACCTCCAGAAACTTGCGCAACCACTCCACATGAGCGGTCCACACCGGACCGGTTACCAGCTTGCCGCTGACATGAGCACCGTCCATGGGTAATTCAATATAGGTCCCACCGCCCCCTTTGACATCAGGCGCACACGCCGGATAGGCATTGCACTCAACGCCATCCCTGAGCACGCCGGCCGCTGCCAGGATCAGGGGACCATGACACAGTGCAGCAACGGGCTTGTCAGCCTTGAAAAATCCTCTTACCAGCTCAAGCACCTGTTCGTTGACGCGCAAATACTCGGGTGCCCGCCCTCCAGGAATGACCAGAGCGTCATAGTCGTCTACACGTACCTTGGCAAAGTCCCCATTGAGCGTAAAGCGATGGCCCGGCTTTTCACTGTAGGTCTGCTCACCTGTGAAGTCATGAATGGCGGTTTGCACAGTATCGCCGGGTGCCTTGCCTGGACAGACAGCATCCACTTGGTGTCCGGCAATCTGTAGCGCCTGGAAAGGCACCATCACTTCATAGTCTTCGATGAAGTCACCTACCAGCATGAGAATTTTCTTTGCCGCCATAGCAGTCTCCTTCCAAAGGTGGGTTCGACTGTTCTTCGAGCAGAGGGTCCACCCGCAGTTCCCTGGCAGACCCGGCGCCTGAAAGTTTCCTGTGCGCTATGTAGGCAGTTGCCTGGTCTTTTCTACCTTGGGCAACAAATGCCTGATCAACCATCGCCGGGTAGGTGCCACGGCCTGTTCCTGGAAAATCACACAGATGAAAATCACAAACAGCAGGAAGAGTCCGTAAACCTCGATGGCGTTCTCTACGTGACCGGCAGCCTCGATACACGCGCTCCAGTTGCTAAAGCACAGCGGGAAGTCACCCATAATCCATTTCTCGAGCGTCATGAACAGTCCTGACAATGGCACATGCAGTGCGAACATGGACAGTGACGCGGCACCCAGCCGAGGCGACCAATGTTTGAGCCATTCGCTCTTGGGTTCCTGCGCCAATGCGCTGAGATAGACCAGTATCAATTGAGACGGCAGTAACAAACCGTTATGAAGCAAGAAGTACCAGAATTTAGGACCATGGGTAAACAGCGCGGTGGCCACTGCAAAACTCAATAGCAGATAGCCGGTCATCACCAGGCGGATGACCCGGCTTGGCTGCGCGCCTCGCTCACTTTGCTGACGGAAGAGGCCATACGCCACGATGCCAGCCAGAAACTCCGGCAGGCGCAGTAACGGGACTCGTTGCAGCAAACCGGTATACGGCATGCCGTAATCCTGGCTCCAGATCACCAGAACAGGAGGAATCAGGTAGCACAGGCCTATGATGGCAAGCACACCCCATTTGTTGCGCGCACGCATCAGGCGCGGCGCCGCATAGGGAAAGACCAGATAGAAAAAGAATAACGCCGAGATGGACCAGAGCGGCGCATTGAAGGTGAGGTAGTAGGGATTCCAGGCCTGCAGCATCGTCATCTGCAGCAGCCCATTGAACGCAAGCTCCAGATTGGTCATGTAGTGCTGGAACAGTTCCGGATTGGTTCGGGCCAGCACCTCGTTGGTGTCGTAAACCACGAACCGAACGCTGGCCTTGGCTCCATCAGGCGGTATGGCCATGAAGCCGATCCAGGTTACAACGACTATGGAAAACAGCAGCGCGAAAATATGGATCGGATACAGATTGGAAAATCGCTTAACCCAGAAACTCCTGGCAGGCTCTCGCATCTGGTTATCAGTGAGATAGACGTGCGCCAGCAGGAACCCGGAAAGTACAAAGAAGGTGCTGGTCGCAAAAAAACCCATACTGGTCAGCTCGTCCAGCAACGGAACGGTTTTGCGTTCGGGATAAAAATGAATGGTGTGATAGATGACCACATAAAGACCCATCAGGAAGCGAAGCCACTCAAGCCCAATGAATCGTTGTTTTTCTATTTTGAGCATTACGCTCACTCCTTACTGCAAGGCGCGTAGTGTATCGCCTTAAAAAAATGCAAGGCTTGCTTTACTCAAGACTTACGCTTGCTCAGAAGGGTCAGCACCAGACGGTCCAACGTGCCCCACAGACGTTCACGCAAGCGTTTCCACCAAGGACGGTTGCGCCAATCCTGTAGCGTGATTTCGCGGCTTTGCTGGAAGTCCATCAGAAAGCACTCGCTGACGGCCTGGCTCAGCGTCGGGTCAATGGCTTCCAGGTTAGCGTCAAGGTTGAACCGAAGATTCCAGTAATCGAAATTGCATGAGCCTACGCTGACCCAGTCATCGACCTGAACCATCTTGAGGTGGGAAAACCGCGGCTGATATTCATAGATCTTCACACCTGCCCGGAGCAAGCCCGGATAATAGCGCTGCCCGGCAAAACGGACGGGAGGATTATCCGTATGCCGGCCCGTCAGAATCAGCCTCACGTCGACGCCTCGCTGAGCGGCCTTGCGCAAGGCTCGCCTGACCCGCCAGGACGGTAGAAAATATGGCGTAGCAAACCAGATACGCTTCTTGGCAACAATCAGGGCTCGAACCAGGGACAGTACAATATCCCGATGCTGGCGAGCATCGGCATAGGCCACACGCCCAAGACCCGTAGTTGACTGCGGCGGTCTGGGAACCAGGATACGACCACGGCTGGCCTCGGGCTTCCAAGCATACCGCTGATGGCAGGCTTGCCACTGGCGCTGGAACAGGCTCATCCAGTCGGACACCAACGGTCCGCGCATACGCACCATCACTTCATGCCACTGGCAAAGCTCCTCCCCCGGCGCCCAGAAATCATTGGTTGCCCCGCTTCCACCTACGAAGGCCTGCGACTCGTCCACAATCAGGAGCTTGCGATGGTCACGGTACAGGTTGCGCCAGCCACGCCAGAGACCTACCGGATTATAGATACGCACCTGACCGCCCGCTTCGCTCAACTGGGCCCGGTGCATATCGTCCATCTTGAGCGTACCAAAACCATCGAAAAGACAACGCACCTGTATTCCCCGATGCGCCGCCTCAATCAAGGCCTCCATCAGGGCAGTTGCACACGAGCCCTTTTCTACCAGATAGAGTTCGATGTCGATGCTATACCGGGCTTTGGATATGGCTTCCAGCATGGCTGGAAAAAAACACCCGCCATCAACCAGCAGCTCATATTCATTTTGTTCGCGCCATGGATACACCGCACCTGGCATGATGACGCTCCTGAAAAGCCCGCCACTCAGGTAGGGGTAGGCACGTGGCGAAGGGTTAACAGCACAGAAACGGGCACCTCAGGTGTAATCGAGGGGACACTGGCTATTTCCTTGAGCTTGTCCAGCCCTTCCAACAGGCTGAAGTCAATCGCCTTGATCAACACCGGCTGCAAAGTACTGACCTGAACCAATGTTTCCCCGATTCGGGTAACCGAAACATCCGCTTTCAAGCGCTGCTTCTGGCCGTTGATTTCAAGCTCGAAGTCCAGCTTTTCCTGGCGAATGCTTCCTACCGGCATTTGCTCCCAGGTAGGCAGATCGATCTGACTGGTAATGACCGCTTCCGGATACTGATCTGCCTTGAACAGAGTTTCTCTCATCCGCTCGGTTTGTAGCGCCAGGGTGTTGTCCAGTGACTCGTATGGAAGCGCCAATCGAGCACTACCATGCTGATCGATCATGCCCGTTACGGTGGAAAAAAATTGAACGTCAGCCATGTTGCCGCGCTTCACGGTTACAAAGCTGACACGAGAGTAGCTTGACTCAACCTGCCAATCAGCGAAGACAAAAGGACTGATGACCACTGTGAGGGCTAGGATAAATGCGCGCATGAGCTCTCCTGAGAGTTTGTCCGGCTCACCAGGACCTTGCCGCACAGTATTGACATGAGCCTCTTGCGAGCGCCTTCTATCCAAAAGACTGAGCAGCGATAGAGCCGACCGGACCTGATCCAATCACGGTATGGCTTATACGGCACCCATCACAACGGCGAGTTCCCTGCCCACATGAGGAGTGTGAGCAAGGACACTTCTATAGCGAGTAGTCGGGACGACGACTGCTCCAGTCCACGCGATCAGGAAAATGCTGGGTCACATCGGAATTGAGCGGCTTGGAAACCAGAAAGCCCTGCATGATCTCGCAACCGTGCTCAAGCAACCACTCCCGCTGCTCCAGTGTTTCGACACCCTCTGCCACGACCTCAAGCCCCAGGTTACGTCCCAGCTCAAGAATAGTGCTGACGATCGCAGCATCGCGTGGCGAGTCGAGCATATTGGCAATGAACAACTGGTCGATCTTCAAGGTATCGAGTTCGAAGTGACGCAGGTAGGCCAGTGAAGAATACCCCGTACCAAAATCGTCCACGGCTGTTCGAACACCAAGCGCCCGCAGTTGTGCCAGTTGAGCGCGGGTGTAATCAATGTCATGCATCAGAGCCGTCTCGGTCACCTCGATCTCTAGCTGATCGGGGCGCAAACCATAACTGTCGATGATCTGCCGAAGGCTTTCAGCCAACTGCGGCATGCCGAACTGGACAGGACTCAAATTGATGCTCAGCAAAAGCCCGCTGCCGTAGACTTCGGACAGGCTTTGCAGCTTCATGGCGCCCTCGCGAAAGATCCAATCACCGATGCGATTGATCAGCCGAGTCTCTTCCAGCAGCGGGATAAAGACGTTCGGTGAAACCTTGCCCGCCACGTTGTGCTCCCACCGCAACAAGGCCTCAAAGCCGCGCAGCTTGCCGTTTTTCAGGTATACCTGAGGCTGATAAGCCAGCACGAAATCCTTGTTATCGATGGCATTGCGGACGCTCTCCTCCAGCATAAGGCGGGAGCGTGCACGGCCATTCATCTCCGGTGAGAAGAAGCGGTATTGCTGGCGGCCACCTCGCTTGGCTTCATACATGGCGATATCGGCCGAGCGCAGCAATCCGTCGACACTATGACCACACTCGGGATAGCTCGCGATCCCGATGCTTGCGCCCAAGCTGACCTCTACACCGTCAACAGTGTGCGTTTTGGTCATCAGCTCAAGCAGCTTTTCGGCGACCCGGGCGGCATCCTCGGGATGATCCAAGGTATCAAGCAACGCGGTGAATTCGTCACCGCCCATACGCGCCAGTACATCGTAAGGACGCATACAGGTTTTGAGCTGTTCGGCAATCATGCACAACACACGGTCGCCAGCCTCATGACCAAGCGAGTCGTTCACCTTCTTGAAGCCATCCAGATCAATGTAGAGAACGGCCATGCGCTTGCCGTTACGCCCCGTACGAGCCAGTGCTGCCTCCAGGGTCTGGTTGAAGCCCCGCCGGTTGAGCAAACCGGTCAAGGCATCGGTAACCGCCTGCGATTCCAGTTGATCCTGCAGCTCGCGCATCATGGACATGTCGAGTGCAATCATCACCATGGCGCGCTGCATCCGCGGCAGAGGCGCACAGGAAAGAGTCACCGGCAATATGCCGCCTCGGGATGTGCACAGACTGGCATCATGCAGGCGATAGGTTTCACGTCTTTCATAGTGCTCCATGAACGTCGAGTCGGCCCAGCTATCCCCTAGATCAGGATTGCTCAAGTGAGCCATGAACTCGGAATTCACGAGATCGCTGATATGACGCTTGAGCATGCGGGCAATCGCCGCATTGGCAAATGTGATCAGGCCATGCTCATTAACGACCAGAATGCCTTCCGCCGCATTATCAAGCAGGGAGTCACTAAATGCCTTGGCAAGCTCCAGCTGCTGACTCAGCTGCAGGAGTTCGCGACGATTGCGCTCATGTTCGAGAAGGGAGCGCACCTTGTGCCGTAGAATGTTGGGATCGACCGGCTTGAGCAGGTAATCCACCGCACCGGTAGCATAGCCTCGTAGAACAGCCTCGTAAGAGTGAGCCTCGGCAGAAACGAAGATGATTGGTGTAAAGCGGGTGCGCAGATTGCCGCGTATCATCCGAGCGACCTCGAAGCCGTCCATGATGGGCATTTGCACGTCCAGCAGTACGAGATCTATAGGCTCATCGAGCAAGTATCTCAAGGCACGCTCACCCGAGTTGGCGGTCAAGACACGCCAGTCCTCTATTTCAAGCAGTGCCTGCATGGCCATGAGGTTTTCTACCCGGTCATCGACAACGAGCAGTACAGGCCCCTGATTGATACTAGGAACTGGACTTTCCGTGTCGCCTCCTTTCAGTTCGTACTGCACTGAATACAACTCCTCCCTTCGAGCACTCGGCAAGGCTCTACTGCATGCCAGTAATAGAACCGAGGTTTGGCGATAAGGTTATTATCCAGAACAACAAAAATACAGCGCCATTTTCTTGACCAAACAGTGACGCTACCAGATTCCGCTAAACGGTAGCATCACGGAGGGTGCATTTACTGGGTCACTGCACCAGGCAACGGCCTTAGATTGACCTCGACACGACGGTTCTGGGCACGGCCATCAGCGGTCGCATTGGTCGCGATCGGTTGATCCGGTCCGGCACCGCGCGTACTGACGCGTGAAGCATCGACACCCTGAGCGACGAGGTAGTTCGCTACACTCTGGGCACGTCGATTGGACAGATCCATGTTATGAGCACGGCTACCTGTACTATCGGTATAGCCCACAATTTCGACACTGTTCTGATCGAACTGCTTAAAGGATGTCGCCAGATCGTTCAACGGCTTGTAGAAATTGCCAGCGATATCGGCCGAATCCGTTGCAAACGTGATGTTGCCCGGCATGATCAGCTTGATGTCATCACCCTGGCGCTGTACTTCTACGCCGGTGTTCTGCATCTGGCGACGCAGCTCGGCTTCCTGACGATCAGCATAGTAACCATAGCCCGCTGCCGCCGCGCCTACCGCCGCCGCGCCAATCAAAGCGCCCTTGCCACGATGGTTATGATCGATGGCTGCGCCGGCGACAGCACCTGCCAATGCGCCCAGGCCGCCATAGGTCGCGGTACGGGATCCACCACTACCGCCCTGGTTTTCGTAAGGATTACTGGATGCACACCCTGCAAGTAGCGCACCGGCCAGTGCCAGAATCAAAGGACGCTTCATAGACGCCATGAACTTCTCCAACTTCTAACGGACCTGTGAAAACAGATCTTTTCACAGAAAGACTAGCCATGAGCAGTCATGCTTTCGCATGAAAGTCCTAATGAACCCATGGCGAAAGAGCGGTTTACCGGTATCAGGACGAATAATCAATTCGCTTCAGCGAAACGGCTGAACGACCGCACAAGACTAGTCGATAAACGTGCCCCTCTCTGGACGAAACCGCTAAACGGTAGTGTACGACCAGATGCCGACACACCTTCTTGAACAATCAGCGTATCTGCATCAGACATTAGGTAGCTAAACAACATTGTATATCGCTTCATTTCGATATAAGGTTCGTCTTATCCCGATAAACCGATATGCGAACATTATGGATATCGATGATCTGATCAAGGCGATAGCCAACCCCGTCCGACGAGAGATTCTGGCCTGGCTGCGCGAACCGGAAAAACACTTCATCCAACAGGACCACCCGTTGGAGATTGGCGTGTGCGCAGGCCTTATCGATCAGAAAACGGGACTTTCCCAATCCACAGTCTCGGCTCATCTGGCCACGCTTCAGCGTGCCGGCCTCGTTACAACCCGGCGTGTTGGCCAATGGGTCTTCTACAAGCGTAACGAAGCAGTGATCAATGCCTTCGTTGAGCAGCTGGGCCGAGAGCTCTGATTTTTCCGCCTTACCATAGAGAGATGCGATGCCCGCTTCATTATTAGTGCTGGCGCTTAGCGCCTTTGCCATCGGCACCACCGAGTTTGTAATCATGGGGCTTTTGCCCAATGTAGCCAATGACCTTCATGTCAGCATCCCGTCTGCCGGCTGGCTCGTCAGCGGGTATGCATTGGGTGTTGCAATCGGTGCGCCCTTCATGGCGATGGTGACGGCTAATTGGCCACGCAAGATGGCCCTGCTCGTGCTGATGGGCATCTTTATCATTGGCAATGTGCTCTGCGCCTTAGCCGGAGACTACAACGTCCTGATGCTGGCTCGCGTCATCACGGCGCTCTGCCACGGCGCCTTCTTTGGTATCGGCTCGGTGGTAGCGGCCAGTCTGGTGCCAGCGAACCGCCGGGCCTCTGCCGTCGCTCTCATGTTCACAGGCCTTACGCTGGCGAACGTTCTTGGCGTACCGCTGGGTACAGCACTAGGACAGGCAACCGGTTGGCGTTCAACCTTTGCGGCCGTCTCCCTCATTGGTGTCCTTGCGCTGGCAGGTCTCTGGTTCGTTCTGCCCAGCAAGGCGCCACAGGAAAAAACCGACCTGCGCCGTGAAATGGCGGCGCTGAAGGGGGCCGGTTTCTGGCTATCCCTCTCGATGACAGTGATGTTCTCTGCCTCGATGTTTGCCCTCTTCACCTACATCACACCGCTGCTTACTGATGTAACAGGTCTGTCAGAGTACGGTGTAACCAGCACGCTGCTATTGATCGGTGTAGGCCTTACCTTCGGCAACATCTTGGGTGGACGCCTTGCAGACTGGCGTCTGTCCACAACGCTCATAGGTATCTTCATCGGGATGGCCGTCGTGTCATCCCTTTTGGCCTGGACCAGTCATAGCATGGTCGCTACCGAGATCACCCTGTTCCTATGGGCAGCCTGCGCCTTTGCAGCGGTTCCCGCACTTCAAATCAACGTGGTCACCTTTGGCAAGGATGCACCCAACCTCGTTTCCACCTTGAACATTGGCGCTTTCAACGTCGGCAACGCGCTGGGCGCCTGGGTAGGAGGAAGCGTTATCGCTCATGGACTGGGCCTGACCAGCGTTCCGCTGGCTGCCGGGGGACTGGCCCTGATTGCCTTGATTCTGACCCTACTGACCTTTAGCCATGCCCGGAAAAGCGGCTTGGCTGTCAGCCAATGATTCACCTACGGAGTCGTTACCATGCCCAACCTGTTTGATCCGATCAAAATCGGCGCACTGGAATTGCCGAACCGCTTCGTCATGGCACCGCTGACTCGTTGTCGCGCAGATGATAATCGCGTCCCTACCGACCTTATGGCCGAGTACTACGCGCAGCGTGCGTCGGCTGGTCTGATTTTAAGCGAGGCCACCTCCGTCGACCCAATGGGCGTGGGTTATCCAAATACCCCGGGCATCTGGTCCGACGAACAAGTGGAGGGCTGGAAAAAGATCACTTCAGCCGTGCACAAGTCAGGCGGTCGCATCATGCTGCAACTCTGGCACGTAGGTCGTATTTCCGCACCGCTTTACCTCCAGGGCGAAAAGCCGGTGGCTCCAAGCGCCATCGCCGCCAAAGGTCATGTGAGCCTGGTCCGTCCCAAGCAGGAATACGTCATCCCGCGTGCCTTGGAAACCGAAGAGATTGCCAGTATCGTCGAGGCTTACCGCAAGGGTGCCGAGAACGCCAGAAAAGCGGGTTTTGATGGCGTAGAAGTTCACGGGGCCAATGGTTATCTGCTGGACCAGTTCCTGCAAACCAGCACCAACCAGCGTACCGATCAATATGGTGGCTCCATTGAAAACCGGGCTCGCCTGATGCTTGAAGTGACCGATGCCTGTATCGATGTCTGGGGCGCCGATCGTGTAGGCGTTCACCTTTCGCCTCGGTGTGACCTGCATGACATGGGCGACGAAAATCCGGCCGAGACCTTCGGCTATCTGGCCCGTGAGCTGGGCAAGCGCGGCATTGCATTTATCTGCGCCCGTGAGGCTGAAGCTGATGACAGCCTTAGTCCACAACTTAAGGACGCTTTTGGCGGCGTTTTTATCGCCAATGAACGCTTCACCCATGACAGCGCCAATGCCTGGCTGGAAAGTGGAACCGCCGACGCTGTGGCGTTTGGTGTTCCGTTTATCGCCAACCCTGACCTGCCGGAGCGCTTTGCCCGTCAGGCCATGTTGAACGAGCCTCACCCGGAAACCTTTTACGTGCCTGGCCCTGTAGGTTATATCGACTACCCCCGGCTGTAATAAAAAAGCCCCGCTCTGGCGGGGCTTTTTATGTCTAAAGAATGTCAGCGGCGGGTGTTAATCTGCTGCTGAAGGTTCTGCAGCTGAGTCTGAATCGTACTGATATTGCGCACGGTCTGGGCCCTGAACGCATCGAACGAAGCGGAGTCCGGTCCACTGTTGTTGCTACGTGAGTCCAGCTCACTGCGCAGTACAAGAAGATCCTGCTGCAGGTTTTCGATAGCACCAGAAGGGTCGCCCCGTTTCTTGAGCGCGGCGATATCTGCCTGCAAACTCTTGTTTTGCGCCGTGAGCGAATCGATCTGATCACTGAAGCGTTTCAAATCCCCTTGCGCCGCTTTCAGGCCAGCCTGCTCATCAGCCAACGCCGCTACGCGGCCATTCAGATCTGAAGCGTTGCCCTGCTGCGTCTTGAAGTCAGCAGCCAGCTGGTCGATTCGCTTGTCCAGGGCACTTTGCGCATCCACCGCTGCCTGTTGCTGGCGGGCTACGTCTGCTACCTTGGTCTCGATATTTTTCAGCCGCAACAATAAGGACTCTCGACTGGACGTCCCGCTTGACTCGCTGGCAACCAGCTTGCCCGAGATATCCTGAAGCCGACCCGCAGCTTCTTCACTGATTCGTGCAAAGTTCTCCTGGGTCGCGACGACCTGCTCCTGCATGAGCTGAATTTGCTGATGGCTCCACCAACCCAGCCCCGCCAACGCAATGATCATGGCCGCAATCAATGCCCATAGAGCACCTGTGTTCGGAACGCGGGCCGGTTTGGCTCCACGCGAAGCCCGTAATGACTCTTGGGGATTAGCCGCGACATGGGCCTCGACTTCCCGCCCCTGTTCCACAGGCGCATGGCGATGATGCCGACCGTGGCTGACACGCCCAAAGTCTTCGCTAAGGTCCTTGTCAGGCGTCAGGCTGGGTACATTGTCGAGTTCATCAAATGAATCGTTTCGCATGGCGGACCTTCATTGGTGAAAAAAGCATGAGCCGACAGGCACGGGGCTTGCTCTCAAAAAGCTAGTATACAAATGCCATCACAGCGCTGGCAGTCTGGCGTTATCGCCTTGCGGAGCGGTTTTCAATATATTCATCCAAAGCTTTCCAGACCGTAGTCTGGGGTTGAAAACCCAGGATATCGCGGGCCCGATTGATATCCAGTGTAAAATTGCGATCCATCAGGTGTAGAGGATCGAGTTCACGTTCTTTTCTGGCGGATTTGATTGCAGCAAGCATATCTTGCAGCAGAACCTTTGGCTGAATGCGGGCCGTGGCCTGCCCCAGAGCCGGTAGTTTCAGACGGCGCATCAGATAATTCACCACGTCCCATACCGGCTGAGATTGCCCCTCGCTCAAGTTGAAAGCCTTGTTCAGCGCGTCTGGGTGCTTGGTCATAAGTGCAACACCCAAGGCTGTGCAAAGGCTGTTCATGCTGGTGAAGTCCCAGCGATTGAGACCGTTACCCAATTGACGCAGACGTTTTTGACGGTTGAGCTGAACAAGCTTTGGCGCCCAGGCATTATCAGGCAGCCCAATAATCTGCGCAGGGCGCAACACAATGACGTCCAACCCGAACTCTGCTGCTGTAAAAACCAGGCGCTCGATCTGCAAGCGCCGCTGCGCCTCGACTGTCCGCGGCTTGGCAGGTACGGCATCCTCCTTGAGCGCCTCCCCTCCCGCTTCGTAAACATGGCTGGAAGATAGATAGACCAGGCGCGAGACCCGCATATGCAGGCAGGCCTCGATAAAGGAAAAACTGGCGTCCATGGCCTGCGCCGAAAGATCGCCTACGCCATCGGTACAATGTGCAACGGCATCGATATCATCACACAGGCGCCGCGCCTGCTCCGTGTCGGTCAGGGTCCCCGGGATATATTCAGCGCCCTGCTTTACCAAGGCATCGAGCATAGCTCCCGGCTGACCGTGAATACGCACCAAATGCTTGTCCGCCAATAGATCCAGGGCGAGGCGTGCACCAATGTAGTCACTCGCGCCCGTCACCAGAATTCGCATCAGATCTCCCCGTCAAGTCGCTACCAGCCAACAGGCTGCCTGGCTCTCCAGATGTCGAGTCAAGGCCGTCAGCAAATCACCACCGTTACGCCAGGAATGCCAGTACAGCGGCACATCGATCACCTGCCCCGGCACCAGATCAATTAATTCGCCTCGCTCGCGCTCCGCCTGGGTTTGCAGCTCAGGGAGCAACCCCCAGCCAAGCCCGTTGGCGACCATTTTCACGAAGCCCTCCGAAGAAGGACATAGATGATGATCGAAATGACCAGTAAAGCCCAGCCGTGCCAGGAAATGATGCTGAAGCTGATCATCCGGCCCATAGACGACTGCAGGCACCTGAGCGAGGCGCTCAGCCGTTACGCCCTCGGACAGGTAATGTGCATGAAAGGCGGGACTGGCGACTGCCCGGTAACGCATGGCGCCCAGCAGTACCGCCCGGGCACCGGCGACCGGACGCGCACTGGCACAGACGCAGGCGGCTACCTCCCCGGCCTGCATACGCTTGAGTCCCACCTCCTGATCCTCGACAACCAGATCCAGCAAGATTCCTTGCCTGGTACAGAAGGGGCCGACACTGGCCGCCCACCAGGTAGCCAAACTGTCGGCATTGATGGCGACCCGCAAACGCTCCACCGTCCTGGCTTCATCAAGCCCCGGCACCTGACTATGGAGGTCGCGTTCAAGCAATCGCACCTGCTGAACATGGTTTAGAAGCCTTTGCCCTACATCAGTAGAGGTGGGTGGCGATGTACGCACAATGACAGGCTGCCCAATGCGGGCTTCCAGCAGCTTGATTCGCTGTGAGACGGCGGATTGGGACAATCCCAATACATGTGCCGCGCGCTCAAAACCGCCCTGCTCTACGACAGCGGCGAGGGCAGCCAAAAGTTTATAATCAAACATCAGTTTTCCTAATGACTGATCAGCACTATTTGTTTTTCTTATACAGGCTTTCTCTCCAGACTGGCCATCCCTTTCTGGAGAACACCGATGTCTCACGCCATTCATGATCTTTCGCTTCTGCTGAGCCAAATGCAGCCTGTGCTCAATCCAGGCCAATACGTGTTTTGTTCGTTGCATGAACAGACGTTGCCTCAGGACGTAATCCCCCTGGCAACCTTCAGGGAGCAGGAAGGCCTGACCGTTGTCCTGACCAGGCAAGATGCTGACCGCCTGGCGCTCTCCTATACCTACGTAGCTGCCTGGATCACCCTGAACGTTCACTCCGCACTGGAGGCTGTTGGTCTGACCGCCGCGTTTTCGAGCGCTTTGGCACAACAGGGCATCAGCTGCAATGTAGTCGCCGGTTTTTACCATGATCACCTCTTCGTCGCAGAGGCGGACCAAGCTCGCGCCATGGCTGCCCTACTCACGCTGGCGGGCCAATAAGATGTGGCAGAGCTATCTGACAGGACTCATGACCATGGGCGGTCTGATCATAGCCATCGGTGCGCAGAACACATTTATCCTTGCACAAGGATTGCGTAGGGAACATCACCTGCCTGTGGCCGCGCTTTGTCTGTTCTTCGATATCAGTCTGGTAACCATTGGCGTGTTTGGCCTGGCTACTTTATTGGCCGGGAATGCCTGGCTAATGGACGTCTTCAAATGGACTGGTATTATCTTTTTGCTCTATTACAGCATCTGTGCCTACAGACGAGCACTCACGTCACAGTCATTGCATAGCGCAGCGGCGGCACCCCGTTCACTGAGCAAGACGCTGGGCATTGCGCTGGCCGTTACGCTACTCAATCCCCATGTCTATCTGGATACCGTTCTGGTTCTCGGAGCGTTAGGTAACCAGCAGCCGGCACCACTCGCCTTTACGATCGGTGCGGGCTGCGCGTCTGCTCTCTGGTTCTTCACATTAGCAATCGGCTCGGCGCAGCTGGCACCCTACCTGACCCGACCGCGCGTATGGCGCATGATCGATATGGCGATTGGAACCGTCATGCTGATCACGGCCATACAGCTCATCCTTTACAAGCCATAAGACCTTCTGTCGGGTTTGTTACATGGCGAGCTAACGAAGCGAGTGCTATGATCCCCCGCCGCGGTATTGAGCCTAATGCCTTACCGCAGGTTAGGCCGGCGCCTGATCGGTCGACCATTGCCGTGCAATGCCCTGACGAAACATTATGGAGAGATAACCATGGCTTTCGAATTGCCGCCGCTGCCCTATGAGAAGAACGCCCTCGAGCCGCATATTTCCGCCGAGACGCTGGAGTTCCATCACGGCAAGCACCACCAGACCTATGTCACCGCACTGAACAACCTGGTGCCCGGCACTGAGTACGAAGGCAAAAGCCTGGAAGACATCATCAAGACGTCCTCTGGCGCGATCTTCAACAACGCTGCCCAGGTATGGAACCACACGTTCTACTGGAACTGCATGACGCCTAACGGTGGCGGCCAGCCTACGGGCGCCCTGGCAGATGCCATCGCAACGGCATTTGGTTCCTTTGACAAATTCAAGGAAGAGCTGACCAAGACGGCCATCGGCACATTTGGTTCCGGCTGGGCCTGGCTGGTCAAGAAGGCGGATGGTTCCCTGGCGCTGGCCAGCACCATCGGTGCTGGCAACCCCATCACTTCGGGTGATAAGCCCTTGCTGACCATCGACGTATGGGAACATGCCTACTACATCGATTATCGCAACCTGCGTCCAAAGTACCTCGAGTCCTTCTGGAACACGGTGAACTGGGACTTCGTAGCGAAAAACTTCGCCGCCTGATCCTGGTATCTCTCGACAAAACCCGGCTTTTCGCCGGGTTTTGTTTTTAAGTCATGCCTAATTTTGCAAAGAGACAGCTAGACTCGGTTATTACACATTTCATCCTGTAGTAGACATAGGATGGCAAAGCCATCCATGGAAAGGAGCACGGAGTGAAACTGAGCATTCGGCATAGCCTGTCGTTGAAACTGCTGCTTATAGCACTACCAACGGCCTTGCTCGTCGGACTGCTGTTGAGCATCGTACAGATCGCCTATGAGGCCAGACAGGTAAGTCATCAAATCCAGACGGACGCACGCCAGACGCTGTCCATGGTCAGGGATCCTGCCACCCAGGCCATGTATCGCCTGGATGACACCATGGCCGAGCACGTTACCCGTGGCTTGTTCAAGCATCCCTCTATTCGTGAGGCTTACATTGGCGCTCCCGGTGAACTGCCCTTGTCAGAGCACGCTCGCCCACTGCTCAGCGGCTCGACACGCCTGCTTACCGATAGGCTCTTTGGCAGAGAGCAGCACCTCAGTATCCGCCTTACAGGGGAGCCACCGGTTGAGGAGTACTATGGCGACTTGCGTATCACTGTAGACACAGCCCCTTACGGTCAGAAGTTTTTGAGGAACGCGGCCGTTATCCTCGTCTCACTACTGGTCCGTGTCCTGATTCTGGTGCTGGCGCTTTATCTGGTCTATCACTGGGTTCTGACGCGCCCCCTTTCCCGACTGCTCAACCACCTGGCATCGATCGAACCCGGCCTGCCAGGCCATAAGCCTCTTCCTCTCCTCAAAGGACATGAGCAGAACGAGCTAGGCCGCTGGATAACGACTGCCAACCAGCTACTTGCCTCGATCGAGCGAAACACTGCGCTTCGTGAAGAGGCCATCAGCAACCTTCAACGGATCAGTCAGCATGACCTGCTGACGGGCCTTTCCAATCGACAAGCCCTTCATGGTCAGCTTGAATGGATCCTTTCCGAGGCGGATCGACAAAACCTGAGCGTAGCCGTGCTGTGCCTGGGCCTTGATGATTTCAAAAGCATTAACGAGCAATACGGCTATCAGGTGGGTGACAGGCTTCTGCTCAAACTGGTAACCCGACTGCGGGCGGGCTGCCCGGGAGTAGACGGTTTTGGACGGCTTGGGGGGGATCGCTTTGCGCTCATCAAGCTGATCAAGCAACCCGACGAAGCCGCTGAGTTGGCCCATGCTGTTATGGATGCGCTCGATTCGCCATTCAGTGTCGAACAGTATCAAGCCCACCTGAGCGCTTCGATCGGCATCACGCTATACCCGGAGGATGGCCAGACCGCCGACCAGTTGATGCAGCGTGCCGAGCAGACGATGGCCCTGATAAAAACCCAGGGTCATAGCGGCTACAAGTTCTACGTGGCCAGTGTGGATCAGGACATCCGCTTCAGACGCAGTTTGGCAAAGGACCTTCGTGAAGCCCTGAGACGCCAGGAGCTTTATCTGGTCTACCAACCTCAGATTGACTATGCGAGCCAACGGATCAGTGGAGTGGAAGCCCTATTGCGCTGGAATCATCCTGTCCACGGATTCATTCCACCCGATGTATTCATTCCCCTGGCCGAGCGCACTGGCAGCATCGTAGCTCTCGGAGAATGGGTGCTTGAGCAGGCCTGCAGTCAACTGCATACCTGGTACGCAAGCGGTTATACCTCCCTGCGCATGGCCATCAATCTGTCAGCTGTACAGTTACAACAGGAAAATCTGCCTGCGTTTATACAATCGCTCCTGTTACGCCACGGGATTCCGCCCAAGCGGCTGGAGCTTGAGGTTACTGAAACGGCACTGATGGAAGATGTGGACACTGCCGTGCAAACGCTGCGTCGCCTCAGGGAAGTCGGCGCGCTGATAGCACTAGATGATTTCGGCACCGGTTATAGCTCTCTGGCTTATCTGAAGCGACTGCCTCTGGACAAAATCAAGATCGACAAGAGTTTCGTGCAGGATCTGAGCGACGAAAAAGACGACGCTCCCCTGGTACGCGCCATCATCCAACTGGGCAAAAGCCTCAACAAAGAGCTTATCGCCGAAGGTGTGGAAACCGACCTGCAGGAGGCCTACATTGTGGAGCAAGGCTGTGACGAGGGTCAGGGTTACTTCTACAGCAGGCCAATTCCCGCCGATCAGATCCCCGCGTTTATCGAGGCGCGTACTCAAGGCCTGCCCATTTCACGGGTTATGCCAGTAAAGCACTGACCCCTGGCGAAAAGGGTTTTCAAAAATGAAAATCTTTCGCATTATTATCCGGCTTTTCTCCTGACTCATGTAATGAGCACCCTATTTTAGAAAAGGATTCCGGAATGACCCGTATGCATTGGGCGAGCGTAAGCCTCCTCGCTATCGCCATTTCCCTGGCAGGCTGTGGTGACGACAAGAAAGAACAGGCATCCGCCAATCAAGCAGCAGCCCCTGCAGCCACCTCAGCGACAACGTCACAGGCGGCGAAACCGGATGAAGCCGCGGCCAAGGCCGTGATCAAGAATTACGCTGACATTGCCGAGGCTGTGTTCAGCGACGCCTTTACAGCGGGTCAGAATCTGCAGAAAGCCGTCGATGCCTTCCTGGCCTCCCCTTCCGACGCCACACTAAAGGCGGCTCGAGAGGCCTGGATGGCAGCGCGCACGCCCTATTCCCAGTCCGAAGCCTTCCGCTTTGGCAACCCTGTTGTGGATGACTGGGAAGGTCAGCTCAACGCATGGCCTCTGGATGAAGGCCTGATCGACTATGTTGCATCCGATTATCAACATGCGACCGGTAACCCGGCTGCTACTGCCAACATCATTGCCAACGAAGAGATTCAGATTGGTGAAGACAAGGTTGACGTCAAGGACATTACTGGTGAAAAGCTGGCCAGTATGAATGAGCTGGCCGGCTCGGAAGCCAACGTGGCGACGGGTTACCATGCAATCGAATTTCTGCTGTGGGGTCAGGATCTTAACGGGACAGGCCCCGGCGCAGGCAACCGCCCCGCAACGGATTATCTTGCAGGGGATGGCTGCACGGGTGGTCACTGCGATCGCCGTCGCGCGTACCTGAAAGCGGTAACTGATCTTCTGGTTAATGACCTTGAGTACATGGCTGGTCAGTGGAAACCGGGCGTACCTGATAACTACCGCGCGACGCTAGAACAGGAAAGTGCAGATTCTGGAATCCGCAAGATGCTGTTCGGCATGGGTAGTCTGTCGCTGGGAGAACTGGCTGGCGAGCGTATGAAGGTATCTCTGGAAGCCAACTCGACTGAAGACGAGCATGACTGCTTCAGCGACGATACCCATCACACCCTTTATTACGATGCACTGGGCATTCGCAATGTTTATCTGGGCCAGTACAAGCGCATCGACGGTACAGAGGTGAAAGGCCCAAGCCTTTCCGAACTGGTTGCCAAGGCTGACCCGCAAGCCGATGCCACGCTCAAGGCTGATCTCGACAATACCCAGGCCAAGACGCAGGCCATTGTTGATCGTGCCGAGAAGGACGGGGTTCGTTACGACCAGATGATCGCTCCGGATAACACCGCCGACCAGCAAAAGATCCGTGACGCCATTCAGGCCCTAGTCAAGCAGACCGGAGCCATCGAACAGGCCGCGGCCAAGCTGGGCATCCAAGACCTGAAGCCCGATAACGCCGATCACGAATTCTGATCCGCCCCAAAGGCACGGCGTTTTTACGAAGCCACGGCAGGCCCTACCTGCCGTGGCTTCGATACGTTCAGGTCGATTATTTAACGGTACCGTTTGGCTCTGATGACACTAGCTCCCCTTCGTTTGGCCCCCCTGGCGCTTCTCGTCTCGTTCCTCAGTGCCTGTGATGACTCACCGCACTTTACCCACGCAGAACCGGGCGAGGCCTTGTCAGCGGGTACAACCAGCGTCAATGACCAGAGCGCCAATGCCTTTTCGTTTCCCTCCAACAACCTGACGCCCGTCCAGCGTCTGGATTTCAGCGTAGGTAACAGTTTTTTCCGCAACCCGTGGGTCATCGCGCCCTCCTCCACAACAGCGCGAGATGGTCTGGGTCCGTTGTTCAATATCAACGCCTGTCAGAGCTGCCACCTGAGCGACGGTCGCGGTCATCCGCCGGGGCCACATGCAACCAATGCCTTCACCATGCTAGTCAGACTATCCATACCCGGCGGACCGCAGGATCAGGAGACCCTGAAAAGACTGGGCGTTGTACCCGAACCCACCTATGGCGGACAGCTACAGGACAATGCCATTCCTGGCGTTCCGCCAGAGGGCAAGGTCAGGTTCGATTACGCGGACGTACCGGTCACATTCAAGGATGGCGCCGTCATCACCCTGCGAAAGCCTACGCTGCGCATAGAAAGTCTCGGGTACGGTCCGTTTCATCCACAAGCCCAGTTCTCCGCACGTGTAGCGCCACCCATGATTGGTTTGGGTCTTCTGGAAGCCATATCGGAAAGTGACATCCTCAAGAATGCTGACCCCAATGATGACAACAGGGATGGTATCTCCGGGCGTGCCAACTGGGTCTGGAGCTTTGCTGAACAGAAGACCATGCTGGGCCGCTTCGGCTGGAAGGCAGGCCAGCCCACACTGGACCAACAGAACGCTACGGCGTTTTCCGGCGACATGGGTCTGACGACCAGCCTGATCCCCAATGACGATTGCACAGAGGCTCAGACAGCCTGCAAGCAGGCACCTAATGGCGGTGATCCGGAAGTCAGCGACAATATTCGCCGCATGGTGCTCTTTTATACGCGCAACCTTGCAGTTCCCGTCAGACGTGGAGTCGACAAGCCTTCCGTGCTGCAAGGCAAGACTCTGTTTTACGCATCGGGATGTCCTGCCTGTCACATACCCACCTTTCAGACGGCTGCCAACGCTGCGGTCCCTGAACTGGCCAATCAGACCATTCGCCCCTACAGCGATCTTTTATTGCATGACATGGGCGAAGGACTCGCCGACAATCGCTCCGAATTTCTGGCCAATGGCCGTGAGTGGCGTACTCCACCCTTGTGGGGAATAGGCCTGACACAAAAGGTCAGTGGTCATACACAATTTTTACATGATGGTCGTGCTCGTAACCTGCTTGAAGCCATTCTCTGGCATGGCGGAGAAGCCGAGGCGGCCAAGCAAAACGTATTGGGGCTCAACGCCGAAGAGCGTACAGCCCTGCTTGAATTCCTGAATTCGCTATAAGGAGCGTTGCATGTTCCGCCCTCGGCTTTTGCTAACCGGGCTTGCCCTGGCACTCGGTGCCTGCTCGCCACAGAATCAACAGGCCCAGACCAGCGCCGCCCTGGCCGAGCAGGTCCTGCTACCGGCGTACGCTCGCTGGGTGGAAACCGATCGGGCATTAGCGACCAGCGCCGTAGCCTTCTGCTCCGGCAAGGAAGAGCTTGGCAAGGCTCGTGAAGCCTTTTTCAACGCACAAAAGGCTTGGGCCGAACTGCAACCGCTGTTGATCGGCCCGCTGGCCGAAAATAATACGGCTTGGCAAGTGCAGTTTTATCCCGACAAGAAAAACCTGGTCGCCCGCCAGGTGGAACAGCTGCTCAAGAGTAATCCTCAGGTTGATAAGGCCTCCCTGGACAAAGCCAGCGTTGTCGTCCAGGGTCTGACGGCGTACGAATACATTCTGTTCGACAGCAATATCGAACTGGCTAATACAGAACAGAGGGCACGCTACTGTCCGCTTCTGACAGCCATTGCCGAGCACCAGCAGGAGCTGGCACAGCGTATCCTTACCCGGTGGAAGGAAACCGATGGCATGCTGGCGCAGCTTTCCAAATTCCCGAATCAACGCTATGCCGATGCTCAGGAAGCTATTGCCGACCTTTTGCGGGTACAGGTCACAGCGCTAGACAGCCTGAAGAAAAAGCTGGGCGTTCCGCTGGGTAGACAAAGCAAAGGTATTCCACAGCCGTACCAGGCTGAAGCCTGGCGTAGCGAATCGTCGCTTCTCAGTATTGCCGCGAGCCTTGCTGGCGCTCAGGCGCTGTGGAATGGCGTAGACGGTAAAGGGCTACGTGTCTTGTTGCCCAAGGAGCAAACACCCTTGGCTGATAAAATCGATACCGCTTATGCCGAGAGCAGCAAACAGCTGGCAGAGCTGCAACAACAGCCGCTGAAGTCCTGGCTCAGTAACGAGGCGGGCGTCGCCAAACTGAACGCCTTTTATGACAGCCTCAATACCGTACATCGTCTGCATGAAGGTGAGCTGGCCAAGGCCCTTGGCATCCAGTTAGGGTTCAACGCCAACGATGGTGATTGAGTAACGACATTGGGTATCTGTCATGTCCACTCTCTTGAGTAGTCTGTTCCATAACCTGAAACACCTGGGTCGCTGGACGTTTACATCAGGGTCCCAGCAACCCTTGCTGCTTTCTGCTCGCGACGATGTAGATGGCCGTCACTTTGCTGTGGGCTATCGCCTCACCGGTAAGCCTGTTTTCGCCACCGAGGTTGCGCAACGATGCCATGCCATCGTCACGCACCCCAGCGAGCCCTTTGCTGTCTTCGTGGCTCGCCGCCCAGGTACGCAGAGCTATGTAATCGACCTGCGCGATGGAAAACTTGTCCAGACGCTCGACTCGCCTGCAAATCGTCATTTCTATGGGCACGGGGTTTTCCACGCAGAAGGCACGTGGTTCTACGCTACCGAGAACGACACGACGGACCCTGGCCGTGGCCTGCTAAGTGCCTATCGCTTCAGTGATGGAGCTCTGATTCGCTCTCATGAGCTAAGCACCCATGGTCTGGGCCCCCATGAAGTAGCCTGGATGCCGGATGGAGAGACGTTTGTTGTTGCCAACGGGGGAATTCGCACCGAGGCTGAAAGCCGGGTAGAAATGAACCTGGATGCCATGGAACCCAGCCTAGTCTTGATGAGCCGCTCAGGTGAGCTCCTTTCCAAGGAGACGTTGGACCTGCAGATGAACAGCGTTCGCCACTTGGCCATTGCAAAGGACGGCACCATTCTGGCCTGTCAGCAATATATGGGCGCAGCCACCGACGCAGCCGCCATGCTCGGAATCAAGCGTCCCGGAGAAGCTTTTAAAGCCTTTCCGGTGGCAGAGACGCAGCGTCAATCCATGGTCCAATACACGGCAAGCGTAGCAGTACATGACGAATTGAGACTGGTTGCCCTGACAGCCCCTCGAGGCAACCGCTTTTTTATCTGGGACCTGGACAGTGGCATGCTGCGGCTGGACGCACCTTTACCAGATTGTGCAGGCGTAGGCGCAGTGGAAAGCGGGTTTGTCGTGACTTCAGGTCAGGGCCGCTGCCGCCATTATGACTGCAGACAGACACAGATCGTGATGAAGCCACTCGAACTGCCTTCCGGCCTGTGGGATAACCATTTGCTGTTGCATTGATGGGTACTGCGTACCCATCAAGCCTTTCACTCAGGAAGTAACCCGAAAAACGTGTTTCAGGTAATAAACAAAATCCTGATCTTCACTTTGGGTCTTGCCAGGCACATCAGAGATCTTGGCGACGGGCTGACCATTGCAGGATGTCATTTTGAGCACAATATTCATTGGCGCAACGCCCGGCAAATCACACGTGAAGTTGGTGCCGATACCAAAGCTCACCTTGATTCGGCCCTTCAAGGCGCGGTAAAGATTCAGCGCCTTTTCCAGGTTCAGCGAGTCGGAGAACACTAAGGTCTTGTTCATCGGGTCGATGCCCAGGCTTTCGTAATGCCTGATCGCTTTTTCGGCCCATGTCAGTGGATCACCAGAGTCGTGGCGCAGGCCGTCGAACAGCTTCGCAAAATACAGATCGAAATCGCGAAGGAAGGCATCCATGGTCACGGTGTCGGTCAGGGCAATACCCAGAAGTCCACGATATTCACGCACCCAGCAGTCCAGTGCAGCGATCTGACTGTCGATCAGTCTTGGCCCTAGTTGCTGGTGCGCCATGAACCACTCATGCGCCATGGTACCCAGGGGGGTTACGCCCAGGCTAAGGGCCAGATGCACGTTGCTGGTCCCTACGAAACGCCCGGGAAAATCATCTCGCAGCGCCTTGACCACCATCTCCTGAACCGGAAACGAGAAACGTCTGCGCGTCCCGAAGTCCGCCATTTTGAAATCGGCCAACTCGGCCGGACTGGCTTCCTGCTTCAGCCAATCAAATTTGCGATAGAGCTGCTCACGGGCTTGCTCCAAGGTCTGCTCAGGGTAGCGATTGCGGTTGCGCACCTCGCTTATCAACGCAAGGATCGGCACTTCAAAAAGGATCAGATGCAGCCACGGGCCTCGCAGGCGCAGGCTGAACGCACCGTTCTCAACACCAATATGCACATAGCGCGGATTGAAGCGGAACAGGCGAAGAAAGCGGATAAAGTCGGGCTTGATGAAAGGGATACGCTCGAGGAACGCCAACTGCTCATCACTGATACTGATATCGGCAAGCCGTTCGATCTCGGCGCGAATCTCGGCCTCGTAGGGTCGAAGATCTTCATTGTTTCGGCATTTAAATGCCCACTCGACTTCCGCATTGGGATAGTTATGCAGGACAGCCTGCATCATAGTGAGCTTATAAAAGTCCGTATCCAGAAGGCTTTGAACGCTGCACCGGGAAAAAATACCATCAGCCATAGGTTTCGCTCGAGGTAATCAAATCAAACATCCACAGCATGCCCGAGCTCTGAATGAATAAAAACCCTTTTCCCGTACTTCGCAGCGTTAAATATCAATAAGCGCCTGCCGCGCGCTGGGTCATCCCATACAAGAACAGCATGAGGTTTTCATCGGACGGAACCGCTTTAACCATTCGTGCGTTGGCCGGAGTCTGGCAATAGGAGATTCCTTCATGCCCTTGGACTACCGTTGCACCCGGCTCATGCCAAGCCGAAAACGCCACTGTTGTAACGCCGAGGGCACCCACTAAAAGCAAAGTTCTTGTGATTGTTAAGTTCATGGCTGCAACCCTTTGATGACCCTGCCAAATACTGCTTGGTAACCGTAGACCAAGGCCTGCCAGTCCGCATGACTGAGCGACGAATGGCGCTTAAGTTGCAGAAGATCCCGCCGAGCGGCACGACGCGCTGAGAAACGACGGCGGCATTTTTCGAGATCCAGTAATGCAACATCGAACTCAACCTCGCCTAGTGTTTCACGAACGCGCAAGAACACATGCTTGTCATACAGGCAGCCATGCTGCCAGCGCGCCTTATGCAGCCGGGCCAGCATAGCGCCGAGTTGTTTCAGGAATATATTGCGGGTCGCCTGGTCATACCGCGTCTGGGCACCGCTGGCGTACCAGTCTTCCAGCGATACATACCCATCGAGTTCGGCACTTACCAGCAGCGCACGCCAGCCTTGCTCATCCCGTCGAGCCTCGCAAAACAAGAGCTCCGGTACGCCCACGCCCAGCGCGGCGATAGAAGTCAAGGCATCTCGCTCACGCAGGGCCGTTGGCCGCCCAAACGGATGACGCAGACTCCGATAGATATGCCCTATCTGACGCTTGGCATAGGCAATAGTACCGTCATTGATCTGGATACGTTGGACGCCGCTTTCTCCACCCCGCCGCTCATTAGGCGCCTCGACCCACTCCCCCGACATGCCCCACCAGTTTTCAAAGGAACGCTCTGTACCCTTGGACAACGTTGTACCCTGTGGGAAAGACATATCGGACATAATCAAACCTTTCTTAAAACATAAACACGCCACATTGAGTAATGCGGCAAGAAATCAAGATGCTTTTCGACTTTAAAACCAGCCTGTACGAATTCGTGCTCGACCTGCTCGGCATTTAGAACAATGCGATTTTGATAACCCGTACTTTTGTTGCGGAGCTGCCGCTTGGCTTCTAGCTGCTTGCGGCGCCATGCCTTGAAATTACCGTCCACCCATAATGACAGAATGACTGTATCGCGTGTTACACGATTGAATTCCTTGAACATTTCCAAGCGGTCTTCGCTATCAGCAATGTGATGCACCAGGCGCATGCAGAAAATGCTGTCCACTGCGTTATCAGGAAGATCGATAGCAAAAGCGGATGTTTGCAAAGTACGCACACGCTGAACTACTTCTTTGGGCTGGGAGGCACATGCCACGGCCAACATATCCGCCGAGTTATCAGCGCCAATAATGATCCGATTCTGTTTTTCCGCGAGCAGCGGCCAGAAACGACCGGCGCCGCTTGGCAGATCCAGGACTAAATTGGGCTGTCCCGCCAACCTCAAGGCGCGGCGGGCAAGTTGCTCATCTCGCCAATGAGACAAGCGGCGAGCCATGCCATCCTGGTGTTTCTTGAAGTACTGCTCGGCATGCGCGCGGTCATACTTCTCGGAGAAGGGAAGCTCAATCGTGGGTTTCATGGCGCACTCCATAATTTAGATGAAGCCACCTTATGGAGCGCGCCGTTAAATCAGGGTCAAGGTGATGTGAAAATTACGTCAATCGTTTTTGCCGCTTTCTGGCAATGCTAACTCAACCCGGAAACAGCAGCCGTTTGGCTGACGATTGGTCAATGCAACCTTCCATCCCTGCAACTGGCAGATACGATGGACCAGTGAGAGGCCAAGCCCTAATCCCTCACCACGTCTTGCGCTACCTCGTACAAAGGGCTTGAAGACCTCATCATGTTGAGCTTCAGGAATGCCGCTGCCCGTGTCTTCCACCGTAAAAGCAGCCTCCTCCAACGTCAGGCGAATCTCACCCGCATCCGTGTAATGAAGTGCGTTACGCAGCAGATTACTCATGACAGATCGCAGGAACGGGGCGTTGTAGGTCTGCTGATGTTCATAAGCCCCTGGTTCATACCTCAAGGTTAGCCCCTTGGCCTCGATTGCTCCCTGCCACTGCAGCGCCAGCTCATCGGCAATCGTTCTGAGCGAACTGCGAGGCGCAATGACCGCCCCGTCGCGCTGTGCTCTGGCCAACTGGAGAAAGGTTTGCACCAGATCCCGCATTTCTTCGGTAGCGCTCACCATTCGCTGCAGCTGTGCCTTGCCTCTGGGACCCAGGCCTGGATCCTCAGCCAGCAACTCACATGATGTGGCAATCACCATCAGTGGTGTTCGCAACTCATGGCTCACATCACTGGTGAACAACTGCTCCCGGGTAAGCGCATCACGCAACTGACCTAATGCATCGTCAAACGCCGCTGCCAGTTCCCCTACTTCATCATTGGCATAATCCGGGGCCAACGGGGGAGCCATCAACAGCATCTGGTCACGATGCCGAACCTGACGAGCCAGACGACTGACCGGAGCAATGACTCGGCGCGCTAGCAACCAGCCGAGAAGGCCTGACAACGCCACACTGAGCAGAAACCCCTTGAGCACGACCCGGTAAAGAGCCTTTTCCCGTCGCTCAAAATCACTTTGATCCTGCAAAAGGATGTAGTGCCGCCCATCTTGGAACCGAACCCAGGCATAGTAGTACCGCCCACCCTCCTTGACCTCACTGAAGCCCTGCTTGAGCCCCACCAGATCCGGCGGTAATGACTGCGGTTCATTTTCCGGCGCGTAGTAGAGCTTCATGCCAGGATCCAGCACCGGCTGACCACCGTTTCGCATATCTCGTCGCAACATGCGATTCAGCTCATTACTCATGTCCTCGGAGATCAGCTGTTCTTCAACAAGATGTACGACCTCGACAATACCAAAGGAAAACAGGCCGCCCACCACTACGGTCATCAGCACAAACGCAATGATGATCCGGCGTAAAAGGCTCTGCTTATACTCCATTGCTATCGTTCGTCAGGCGGTAGCCCACACCATGTACCGTATGGAGCAAGGACGTTTCAAAGGGCTTGTCTATAACTTGGCGGAGCTGGTGAATATGACTGCGCAGACTATCGCTGTCAGGGCAATCATCCCCCCAAAGCGTCTCTTCCAAGACTTCTCGCCGAATCACATGCGGACTTTTTTGCATGAGCGCCGCAAGCAGCTTGAGACCGATGGGATTTAGCTTGAGCGATTTACCCCCACGGCTAACTTCCAGCGTGTCGAGATCATAGACAAGATCAGCCACCTGGAGCTGCCGCCTGCCTCCTCCACGCGTCCTGCGCATTACCGCTTCGATCCGGGCAGCCAGCTCCGACAAGGCGAAAGGCTTGATCAGGTAATCGTCTGCGCCAGAGCGAAACCCCTTGAGGCGGTCATCCAGCTGATCTCGCGCCGTCAGCATGATGACCGGAGTATCGCGCCGGGCATCCTCACGCAAGCGCTGGCACAACGTGTACCCGTCGATTCCCGGCAACATGATATCGAGAATTAACAGATCATAATGTTCGGTTGCTGCCAAGTGCAGACCTGAGAGCCCATCCTGGGCACAGTCGACTGTATATCCCTTGAGACTCAAGTAATCCATCAGATTACTCAAGATATCGCGGTTATCTTCAACCACCAGAATACGCATGAACTCACCTCATAGCCTCGCGCGGTTGCAGCAGGCCTGTTTAACATTTTTTTCACTACCCATTCACCTGGGCATGACAAGGCACAGCGCACTGTACAGGAGCACCCTGTTTCATCTGCTCGGATAGAAACTGCCTTCCCTGTAAACAATTGCCTCTCTCCTTCTAGGATACCCATGAACGCTTCTGCTTACTCTCGCCCGCTCAACTTTTTCTGGGCTCTGGGTCTGCCTTTGGCAGTAATGATTCTTTTATTGAGTGTTGAGCCCACACGCCTCGACTTTGCACTGGCCGATGCATTCTATGATCCAGGCACAGGGTTTATTGGGCGACACAGTGCCTTTCTTGAGGATATTCTGCATGATCGGGCCAAACAGCTGGTTATCCTGATCGGTATTATTGCCATTGTAGGTTCGATCCTGAGCTTTTTCTGGACACCTCTAAAACCCTGGCGCAAGTCGTTAGGATACTTGGTGCTTGCAATGGGTACGTGTACAGCGCTTGTCATGCCACTAAAAAAGCTGACCGACGTCCCCTGCCCCTGGAGTCTGGTTCAGTATGGAGGTGACCAGGTTTACTCCCCGTTATTGTCAGAGCGCCCTGCGACCAACAAGAACAATCTGTGCTGGCCCGGCGGCCATGCTTCCAGTGGTTTTACCTTGTTTGCATTCTATTTCTTTTTGCGCGATCGCCGTGCACGGCTGGCACGCGGCGCGCTGGCTGCAGCCTTCGCGCTGGGCTGCATCTTTTCCATCGGACGGATGATGCAAGGGGCCCACTTTCTTTCCCATAACATATGGACGGCACTTTTTGATTGGCTGGTGTGCCTGGCTTTTTACCGATTGATGCTTTACCGCCCGGCCTCCTCACTAGAAAAGACTGCTCCCGCCCCGTCTGCGCTTTAAGTATTGCCCATAAAAAAGCCCGACCATTAGGCCGGGCTTTTTTAGCTAGGTAGCTGGGTGGCTTACATCATGCCGCCCATACCGCCCATGCCGCCCATGTCAGGCATTGCCGGAGCAGCCTTGTCTTCTGGGATATCAGCAACCATGGCTTCGGTAGTTACCATCAGACCGCCAATGGAGGCAGCAGCCTGCAGGGCGCTACGAGTCACTTTAGCCGGGTCAAGAATACCCATCTCGATCATATCGCCGTATTCGCCAGTCGCAGCGTTAAAGCCGTAGTTGCCTTCACCGGCCTTGACCTTGTCAACTACGACGCTTGGCTCGCCACCCGCGTTGGCAACGATCTGGCGCAGAGGTGCTTCAACAGCACGACGCAGCAGAGCGATACCTACGTTCTGATCTTCGTTGTCGCCTTTCAGACCTTCGATGGCCTGCAGGGAACGAACCAGGGCTACGCCACCGCCAGGCACCACGCCTTCTTCAACGGCTGCACGAGTTGCGTGCAGGGCGTCTTCAACGCGAGCCTTCTTCTCTTTCATTTCAACTTCAGTTGCCGCACCTACCTTGATCACAGCAACACCGCCGGCCAGCTTGGCCAGACGCTCTTGCAGTTTTTCGCGGTCGTAATCGGAAGAAGTCTCTTCGATCTGAGCACGGATCTGCTTAACGCGAGCTTCGATATCAACCTGAACGCCAGCACCGTCAATAACAGTGGTGTTTTCCTTGTTGATAACAACGCGCTTGGCTTGACCCAGGTGCTCCAGAGTGGTGCTTTCCAGGCTCAGGCCTACTTCTTCAGAGATCACAGTGCCGCCAGTCAGGATAGCGATATCCTGCAGCATGGCCTTGCGGCGATCACCGAAGCCAGGCGCCTTAACAGCAGCAACCTTGACGATGCCACGCATGTTGTTGACGACCAGAGTAGCCAGCGCTTCGCCTTCAACGTCTTCAGCAACGATCAGCAGCGGACGGCCAGCCTTGGCAACAGACTCCAGCACCGGCAGCATTTCGCGAATGTTGGAGATCTTCTTGTCAACCAACAGCAGCAGCGGGTTGTCCAGCTCGGCGGACATGGTGTCCGGCTTGTTGATGAAGTAAGGAGACAGGTAGCCACGGTCAAACTGCATGCCTTCTACGACAGACAGTTCGTTTTCCAGGCCGGAACCTTCTTCAACAGTGATCACACCTTCCTTGCCTACTTTTTCCATGGCTTCAGCAATGATGCTGCCGATGGATTCGTCGGAGTTGGCGGAAATGGTACCTACCTGAGCGATGGCACGGAAATCGGCGCAAGGCTTGGACAGTTCCTTAAGCTGAGCAACGATGGCGATGGTTGCCTTGTCGATGCCGCGCTTCAGATCCATTGGGTTCATGCCAGCAGCAACAGCCTTCAGGCCTTCGTTCACGATGGACTGAGCCAGAACGGTAGCAGTGGTAGTACCGTCACCGGCTGCATCGTTAGCCTTGGACGCAACGTCCTTGACCAGCTGAGCACCCATGTTTTCGAACTTGTCTTTCAGCTCGATTTCTTTGGCAACGGAAACGCCATCCTTGGTGATGGTCGGAGCACCAAAGCTCTTGTCCAGAACGACATTACGACCTTTCGGGCCTAGCGTTGCTTTTACAGCGTCAGCCAGAACGTTTACACCAACCAGCATTTTCTTACGGGCGGAGTCGCCGAATTTGACTTCTTTAGCAGCCATGTTCTTTTTCCTCTAAACGAATTCGGTGGAAACAGGGATCGGCAATTAGCCTTCCATTACAGCCAAGATCTCGGACTCAGCCATGATCAGCAGCTCTTCGCCATCAACCTTAATGGTGTTACTGCCGGAATAGGGGCCAAATACTACTTTGTCGCCAACCTTTACAGCTGGAGCGCGAACTTCGCCGTTATCCAGAACGCGACCGGTTCCTACCGCAACGACTTCACCACGATTCGGCTTTTCGGCAGCCGAGCCCGGCAGCACGATGCCGCCAGCAGTCTTGGTTTCTTCTTCGCTGCGACGGATCACGACGCGATCATGCAGAGGACGAAGCTTCATAGTCGTATCTCCTAATATGTAAGCGTTTCCAATTACCGGTGAAGACCACCGGCTGTTTTGTTTTAACCGGCTTCGCCGGGTGCACCCTGCAATGCAAGGTGCGAATTCAGCCTGCCAATGGCAAGAACCTTACGGTGTCCGCTACATGAGGTTGTAGAAAATCATTTCAAGGGGCAGAGCAAAAAAATTTTCTAATTCAGTGATTAAACGGCTTCTTATCATCTCGCCGTTCGTACTCACCTTCGATCACGCGAGGGGCCTCGGGGCGCTGATGATTCTGATGAAAATCACCCGGTCTGTGCTGATAAGTCTGCCCGCCTCCGCGCACATTGATCCGCGCCATTACAGACCCTATCAGCACCTTGCGTGTAATAGGTAACAGCACCAGCAGCGCCAGCACATCACTGATAAAGCCGGGCAAGACAAACAAGGAGCCGCTGACGGCCATCGTCAGTCCCTGCATGATCTCTTTCTCAGGCACTTCACCCATGGCAATACGTATACGAGCCCGCCAAAGCGTCGTGAAGCCGGCCACCCGAAGCATGCCAATACCAATGAGAGTGCTCAGGACCAGGAGGATCAACGTCCAGCCGACTCCAATGGAACTGCCAATCTTGATCATGACTGCCAGTTCCAACAGGGGAAACAGTAAAAACAGAAACAGGAATTTGCGCATCGCAGTGTCCTTTGGGGCCTCCAGGGCCAAACAGATCGAAACTCAAAGGTGGCGATGGCAAAGACGTAATTCAACCCTTACCGTTTGAGCAAATATGTCTAGTACGTCCTGAACTTAGCGGGAGCGGGGCCCCATGTATGCTAAGCGAGTGCTATTAGGGGTAAAACAAATACGGCGCGTATAAAAAAGGCGCCTTAGTGGCGCCTTTACGAACAGCAAAATTACCAGGTCACCCCTACACCAGCAGTGTATTCGGTCTCGTTAAGATTACCTTTTGCCCCGCTCACTAACTGCTTGGACGCTTTTAGATTAAGCGAAGCCCAGTTAGTAACCTTGTAACGCAGACCTACATCGGTATCCAGGCTGAAGCTGGCGGTGTTATCCAAGGGTCTTCCCACCTCGCCGGTGGTAAAGAGCTGAACCGTCTGTCCATATACGTAGCGGTTATAATCCCACTTCATGGATATTGAGTAAAAGTTGTCCTTGTCTCCGTCGCGGTATTGATAATCGGCGCGATCAAGTAAGGCTGTCAGAGAGAAGGAGCCAAGCTCGTTGTCCCAGAACTGGTAACCGGGGCCAGTACCAAGATTACGTTGACGAGAGATATCTTCGATCTTGTCTCGATCATAAGACAAACGCCCTTGCCAGAAAAACTTTTCATTGAAGAAGCGATCAAGCGCGTACTGAAGCGCCCAGTTATCTGTTGACACCACGCCATCTTCCGTTTCGCGGTTATAGCTTCCCTCAGCATTGTGCCGCCACATGTCATGGCGAGCCTGAGTTTTAAAGTCGATGTCGTAGTCGTCGGTATCGCTGTCGGCACGCTTGTAATCCAGCGCCGCGTCGATATTGCCCTTCCAAGTAAAATCACGCAGTAACGGCCTAGGAGGCACGATCTGACTGATGCTGGCAAGCGCTACAGTCTGAGCTCCCTGTTGCTCCGTTTCGACAATGACCTGACCCTGGCCGGCAGGCTTGAGGCTCTTGACCTCGACATCCTCCTCATATTCACCACGCTGCACCAGCACGGGCTGATCGCGCTGCAGCGTAGCCACCTTGTCCCAGGACAAGGGAATGGAGCCACCGTAATCGGTCTGCAACAATAGCTTCTTGCTGTCTAAAAGCTTGATCGTCCCGGTCAAGCGGTCACCATTTTTCAGCCATACCGTGTCCGCAAAAGCGGTACTGGAAAGGGCTGAAAAAGCGGCAAGGCAAAAGAGAGTTCGTGACAACATAAAGGACGCCATTGTAAAGATAGGAGCCGGTTGCGCTTGTTTGGCTCTTGTTAAGAAAGCAGAAATGAAAGTGGGTGAAGTTGAGCAATCTTTTCACGCCAAGCGCATATGACTGATTTTCATTAACAAATTCCACTACCCCAGCATTTCTTTGCTTGTTTTTTGAAATACGTCGAGTTCAGCCCCATGACCCACGCCTTTTTCCAGCATTCAGATACACCTGAGATTCGCCAGGCAGCGCTTTTCGGCGTCATGGCAGAAATACCGCCTGGAAAGGTTGTCAGCTACGGTCAATTAGCTGAGCTGGCTGGCTTGGGCCGTGCGGCTCGATGGGTAGGACGCACACTTTCCCATCTGCCGGAAGGGACTACTCTTCCCTGGCATCGAGTGATCGGGGCAGATGGCCGAATCAGCTTACCGTCCGATTCCCTTTCGGGTATCGAGCAACGACAACGATTACGGGCTGAAGGCATCATTTTTCACAATGATCGGGTGGACATGCGTCGGCACAGGTGGAATCCACTTCAGGCTTGCGAGTAGAGTGTGTGTTTTTGTAAATACCGGTTCGCATGATCAGAAACTTCTGGCGAGAAGCCCTCGCCACGTACAAGTCCCCTGCCTGTCTGGCCTTGCTGCTAATGGGGTTTGCCGCAGGCCTTCCGACGATGCTGGTTTTCTCAACCCTGTCCGTCTGGTTGAGGGAGGCTGGCGTCTCGCGTGAAACCATCGGGTATGCCAGTTGGATTGGTCTTGCCTACGCCTTCAAATGGGTATGGTCGCCCATGCTCGATCAGTGGCGCCTGCCGGTCATTGGCAGTCTGGGCCGTCGACGCTCCTGGCTTGTGCTATCACAGGTATTGGTGGGGGTCGGACTACTGGGCATGGCCTTATGTAATCCTCAATATGACTTGAGCGCCATGATTGCATTGGCAGTAATGGTAGCGTTCGCTTCGGCTACGCAAGATATCGCTGTAGACGCCTATCGGCTGGAGATTGCCGAAGATTCGCATCAGGCTGCGCTGGCCGCCTGTTATATGACGGGCTACCGAATAGCCTCGCTCCTGGCAAGTGCTGGCGCCTTGTTCCTGGCTGAAATATTAGGCTCAAGTGTCCTGAATTACAGTCAGTCCGCCTGGGCGACTACTTATATGCTGTTTGCCTTACTGGTATTGCCTGGGCTGCTTACCAGCCTCCTGATTCGAGAACCCCCGCTGGCCGCTCCCATGGGCCTCGCTGATTCTCGATTCGGCTTTAATCACCAGTTACTGTCTGTGACCCTTGTGTTGGTAATGCTGGTTTCCATTCCGGCCATGATCAACGCCATTATTGATTTTGCCTGGCCACGCGCACTGCTCTATGCCCTGTTTATTATTGGTTGCATATCTCCTTGGGGTCGTCGGATCTATGAGCCCATCAAGGATTTACTTGAAAAAGTCCGTCAACCAATGGATCTGCACCAGACCGCCTGTAATGCAGACGAAGTGCCACGCTTTGACTTTGCACACCAAGCAGTCTCGGTCATCGTATTGATCGTGTTATGTATTGCCGTAACGGGGGGCTGCAAGTCCTTTTTTGGAGGCTATTGGCCTCGCGGCCTTATGTACCTTCTTATCGCAGCGCTTTGCTTATCCAGTTCGGGACGCAAGCTTATGGGACCTGTTCTGACACCGGTCAGCGAGTTCATACAGCGCTATCGATGGCAGGCCCTAATGCTGCTGGGTCTAATTTCGACCTATCGCCTATCCGATACCGTTATGGGGGTGATGGCGGGTGTATTTTATATTGATGTGGGATATAGCAAAGAGACTATTGCCACCGTCAGCAAGGTATTTGGGGTGGTCATGACCCTGCTTGGCGCAGCGGCGGGTGGCGTATTAACAGCGCGGATAAGTATTCTTCCGATTCTTTTCCTGGGCGGTCTTGCTTCAGCGTTGACCAATTTGCTGTTTGCCCTGATTGCTACAACAGGCGCTAACACCATGCTGCTAGTGATTGCAATCTGTTGCGATAATTTCAGTGCTGGGTTAGCGTCCTCCGCCTTTATTGCCTATCTGTCGAGCCTGACTAACCTTCGCTTCTCTGCAACTCAATATGCGCTTCTAAGCTCGCTTATGCTCTTGTTGCCACGCCTGCTAGGCGGATACTCTGGAAGCATGGTTGAGCATGTGGGGTATGTTTCATTCTTCATGATCACATCCCTATTAGGAATTCCAACACTGATTCTGATTGCAGTGCTCTGGCTAAAGCAGCGAAGCCAGTCCAGTCGGCAAACAAGCACAGGCGAGCCAAGCATTTCTCCGCCGTAATAAAAAGCCCGCCAGTAGGCGGGCTTCGCTTAGGCAGCCTCTTTTTTCTCTGAAACCATATGCAGAACACGCTGGGGAAAAGGAATTCCGATACCAACTTCGCCAAGTCGATCCCGGACCTGTTCGTTCAGCATGAACATCAACGGCCAGTAATCCCCACTGTTAGTCCAGAAGCGCAGAGACAGTGTAATTGCACTATCACCCAAGGCAGAAACAACCACCTCTGGTGCTGGATCACGGTGGACACGTGCATCTTCAGCTAGCTTGAGCAGAACCTCCCGCCCTTTTTGCAGATCTGCCTCATAGTCCACGCCCACATCAAAAATCACCTTACGCTTGGCCTGGCGTGAGTAGTTAGTGATGATGCCATTAGAAAGTGTTCCGTTCGGGATCGTAACTGTCTTGTTGTCCCCCGTTAACAGGATCGTATGAAAGATCTGCACAGAATCAACCGTTCCCATTACACCCTGGGCCTCAATGAATTCGCCCACGCGGTAAGGGCGGAACATCAAGATCAGCACACCACCTGCAAAATTTGCCAAGCTGCCTTGCAACGCGAGCCCGACAGCCAGACCTGCAGCACCAATCACGGCCACAAAGGAGGTCGTGGCAATGCCAATCATGGAAGCCACACTGACGGCGAGCAGTACTTTGAGAACAATATTGGCCAAGCTGCCTACGAAACCGAGCAGCTCGGCATCAACGCGACGAGCCCTTAATAGGCGGGACATGTTGTCTGTTACTTTATTAATAACCCACCAGCCAATAGCTAGGGTAATCAGAGCCAGTAGCAGTTGCCCTATGTACTGCAGTATGACCGGCAGCCAGGCTTCAGAAGCAGCAAGAAGTCGGTCGAACTGCACACTTAGATCCATCGTTGGATTCTCCTTAAATCAATGGAAGATGACCGGCCTATAGCAGTTGGTCACGCTAAGTGCGACGTACCGGTACTAAGAAGGTTCCCGTCACGCGGGACGCCAAGTCATGCAGAAGGGCTAATCACGGAAATTATTGAACTGCAGCGGCATGCCTAATTCCTGGCCGCGCAACATGGCAATGGTTTCCTGAAGCTCATCGCGCTTCTTGCCAGTCACGCGGACCTGCTCACCCTGGATTGCGGCCTGAACCTTGATCTTGCTGTCCTTGATGGTGGCAACGATTTTCTTGGCAAGCTCCTTATCGATGCCTTCACGCAGTACAACTTCCTGCTTGACACTTTTGCCAGAGGCATAAGCATCCTTAACTTCCAGACACTGCACATCGATCTTGCGCTTGGCTAAATTCATTTTCAGGATCTCCAGCATCTGCTCAAGTTGAAAATCCGCTTCCGCCGTTAGCGTGACGGTAAGCTCTTTGAACTCAAAGGAGCCCTTTCCGCGTAGGTCATAGCGGCGATCCAGTTCCTTCATGGCATTTTCAACCGCATTGGTCACTTCATGTTTATCCAGTTCGGACACTACATCAAAAGAAGGCATGTCATATCTCCATGTAGGCCAGTCGCTTGACTTGATGCGACTGGCTTGACGATCAAAAAGGGGCAGCCATTATAACGACTGTGGTCGATTACCCGGAATTCCATCCTGCCCGGACGTGAAACATGGGTTCCTTCTATTTTTGCTAACGAGGTATAGCGTCATGAGCTGGCACATTCTGGGAGCGGGAAGTCTGGGGGGGTTGTGGGCAGCGCGCTTGTTTCGCGCAGGCATCCCGGTACGCCTGATCTTCAAAGACCGCTTGCGCCTGGCCCAATACCGGTCAGCCGGTGGACTCTCCTTACGTGAGGGTAAGCAGGACAGCCTTTACCCATTGCCTGCTGAAACACCTCAAGAGACCTCCCCCATCCGACGCCTGCTGGTGGCCTGCAAGGCTTACGATGCGGAGGACGCCGTCGCAGCCGTGGCATCCCGCCTCGTTCCTGGCGCTGAAGTGGTTCTGCTGCAGAACGGCATTGGCAGCCAGGAACGCGTAGTCGCGCGCATACCGCGGGCTCGCTGCATACTTGCAAGCAGCACGGAAGGCGCCTTCCGTGAGTCCGATTTCAGCATCGTCCAGGCTGGGAAAGGCCACACTTGGCTGGGTGATCCGGCCCATCCCGATCATGTGCCGGAGTGGCTGGATGAGCTCAACGAGGCGGGCATACCGGTCCAGTGGTCAACAGAAATCATGGGGCAACTCTGGCGCAAGCTTGCCATCAACTGTGCCATCAACCCCTTAACGGTGCTCCATAAATGCCGTAATGGTGAGCTCAACGCCTACGCTGGCGAGATCAAAGCCCTCACCCTTGAACTGGGCGCGTTATTGGAGGCAGTCGGGCACGGAAACCTTGCCCCTGGCCTTCAGGAAGCGGTGCTGGCTGTAATTGATGCGACTGCCGACAACACCTCATCAATGCTTCAGGACGTTACCCATGGGCGTCGTACGGAAATCAGTTTTTTGCTTGGCCATGCACTGCAAGAGGCCCAGCGCCATGGACTCAAGCTGGGCGCCCTTGAGCAACTCCATCGGCACTTGATCGATCATCTGGAGACCCATGGATTGCCGGTAGACTAAGCGCAGGCTACCCTTTCCGATCTTATTGCAGCGATGTAAGCCATGATTCTGCGCGAGCGACTCAGAAATCTTCCGGTTGGCCAGAAGTTGTTGGCTGCGCTTCTTGTACTGTTAAGCGCTGTGTTGTTGGTAGCTAACATTACCTTCATCTCTGCAGCCTACTGGATTTCCCAGGAAAACATGACGCCCCAGGCGTTGCAAACGGTTGGCAGGCTGCTGGCAATCCCCACGCTGAGCCAAGAGGCGCTGAGCTCCAAGGAGCGGGCTGAAGCGCTTCTGCATCGACTCGACAATTACAGCCCGCTCCGCCTGGCCGCCATCTACAACCAGGACGGACATCTACTTGCCGAAATACAAAATGGCACGTTGTTAAAGCTACCTACGCATTACACAAGTCTTGAAAACTGGCGCTTGCGTGAGTTTCGTACGAATGTGCTGATCGAGCTTCCTCAAGAAGATGGCCGCTCCGGCCATTTGCTGCTGGTCGCCAGCAGCGAGTTACCCGGAGCCTTCTATACCGGAACGCTGACCGCCAGTATTGCCATTCTGGTGTTCAGTCTCCTGCTCTGGTTTGTTGTGGCCAGACAGATTCGTCTGCTGATCACTCGCCCGATCCTTCAGCTGGAAGAGCTGTCTCGCCAGGTTACCCGCGAGGAAAACTACTCGCTACGCGCTGGCAAGGGTAGCGACGACGAAATAGGTCGGCTGGCAGATGCTTTCAATACGATGCTGACCCGCATCGAGGGCCGCGAGCAACAGCTCAAACGCGCCCGTGATGACGCCCAGTCCGCAGTGCTTCAGGCTCAAACCTTGGCCGAAGAAACACGTCGCTCGAACCGGAAGCTCGAACTGGAAGTTCAGGTACGGGGCAAGATCGAGAAAAAGCTCACCGGCTTTCAAAATTACCTCAACAGCATCATCGACTCGATGCCATCGGCACTGATTGCTGTCGATGAACAATTCTATGTGACGCAGTGGAACCAGGAGGCAACCAACCTCTCAGGCACCAATCTGGATGAAGCGTTGAATCAACCTATTTTTCTGGCCTTCCCCTCAATCAAACCGTTTCTTCCCCAGCTAAGTCGCGCTGCCGAACATATGCGTGTGGAAAAAGTAGAGCGTGTCACCTGGGCGCTGATTGACGCTCCCCGACATTACACGCTGACATTTTATCCACTCATGGGCGGTGCCGGACGCGGAGTCGTCATCCGAATCGATGACATCACCCAGCGCCTGAACATGGAAGAGCTGATGGTGCAGTCCGAAAAAATGCTCTCGGTCGGTGGCTTGGCTGCGGGCATGGCGCATGAAATCAATAATCCGCTCGGTGCCATCCTGCATAACGTCCAGAATATCCGCCGCCGACTTTCGCCAGAGCTTCCCAAGAATATCGATCAGGCAGCAGAGTGCGGCGTGGGACTGGAGGATGTGAACTGCTACCTGGAGGGACGGGAAATCCCCCGTCTTCTTGATGGGATTCATCAGGCAGGAAGCCGTGCCGCCAAAATCGTCAGTCACATGCTGGCTTTCAGTCGTCGAAGCAACCGCAAGATGGTCGCCTGCGACCTGCCCTCCCTGATCGACCAAGCCATCGAAATTGCTGGCAATGATTTTGACCTGGCAGAAGGTTTCGACTTCCGCGCACTCAATATCCAGTGTGAATTTGATCCGGATCTGGGCCCCGTACCGGTTATTGCCAATGAACTTGAGCAGGTTCTCCTCAATCTGTTGAAGAACGCGGCCCAGGCCATTCATCAACGGGATGATGAAGAAGAAGGCGAAACGGGCCGTGTGGTGCTGCGTACATACCGCCGAGGAGATTGGGCAGAAATTCAGGTTGAGGACAATGGGATCGGGATTCCGGAATCAATTTGCAAGCGGATCTTCGAACCCTTCTTTACCACCAAGGAAGTGGGACAAGGGACCGGACTGGGTTTGTCCGTGTCTTATTTCATCATTACCAACAACCACAAGGGTCAAATGGAGGTCCATTCCAGACCTGGTGAAGGCACCTGCTTTACCCTGCGCTTGCCGCTCAATCAGCCGGAGGCAGGCAACAACTGATACCAAGGAGCTTGTACATGGGCTATCGCCTGTCAAAAATCTACACCCGAACCGGTGACACAGGCGAAACAGGTCTGGCAGACGGCAGCCGCGTCCGCAAGGATCATCCTCGTATCGAGGCCATTGGTGATGTGGACGAACTCAATAGCATGCTAGGCGTTCTGCTTGCAGAGCTGGAGGATCAGCAGGCTCACATCCCCGAGCTTGCCTCCGTCATTGACGTCCTGGCGCCCTGCCAGCATCGCCTGTTCGATCTGGGTGGTGAGTTGGCCATGCCAGATTATCACGCGCTGGACTACGATGAGATCGAACGACTGGAGCAGGCGATCGATACCTGGAATGAAGAGCTGGGGCCCCTGGAGAACTTCATCCTGCCCGGCGGTTCACGTGCCGTTGCGTTGGCTCATACCGCCCGCAGCATCGCTCGACGTGCCGAGCGGCGTTGCCAGACGTTAAACCTAAGCGAGCCGCTCGAGGGTGTAGGGATGGCTTATCTCAACCGCCTTTCGGACTTGCTGTTTGTTGTCGCACGCATCATTGGTAGACGTCAGGGTATTGCCGAGCGCTTGTGGAAGCCGGCTCGGAAAGCGGGACATCATGATGGCTGATCTCACCACCATTCCACCGACACGTCGCCGCGAAGGGCTCCATGCCGCCTGGGATGGATTCATTCTCGTATTGGTATGCGCCAATCTGGCGTTGATTCTGTTTGATAGCCTTTATTCGATTGGCCCGCTGAATCGTCTGGTTGAGCTGGCCAGCCCCACTGTACATGGCTGGTATGCTCATTATGTGCATGCACACTTCCAGACAATCGATCTCTGCTTTGTTGCATTTTTCATTCTGGATGTACTGCTGGGCTGGGCGATTGCCATTGCAGAGCGTTGTCATGGCAAATGGTGGTACTACCCTTTTATTCACTGGTATGACGTTCTAGGTTGCATTCCCCTGAGTGGTTTCCGCCTCTTGAGAGCCTTGCGCGTCGCCTCCCTGCTTATTCGTCTGCAACGGCTGGGCCTCATCGACATTCGTCATTGGCGCCTCTACGAGTTTCTCAATCACTACTATCAGCTCTTGATGGAGGAAATCTCCGATCGCGTCATGATCAAAATCTTCGGTGAGATACAGGAGGAGCTTCGTACGCAGGACGACTTTTCCAGCCGCGTTATCGACGATGTCATTCGACCACGCAAACAGCAGTTGATAGATGCGGTCGCCTCGCGGCTACAACGCATGATCAATGAAAGCTATGCTCATAACCAGGCTACGCTACATCGCTATGTCAGCGAATTGATCAGCTCGGCAGTAGCCGAAAACGAGGACATCAAATCCCTAAAGCGACTTCCTATGGGCGATCGCCTCGCCAAGTCTCTCGACAATACGCTTGCCGATATCGTCAATCGCCTGATCCGTGAGGCGGTTGTTGGTCTGCAGTCAAGAGACTTCAAGGCGTTGGCTAGCCGTATTGCTGATCGTAGCTTCGATGAAAGTCTGCCTCGAGGACAGACGGATCTTGATGAAGTACTGGTCGAAATCCTTGAAGTATTCAAGCAAAAGGTTATTGCTCGCCGGGCTAGCGAGCTGGGTGAACTACTGCTGCCCACCCCGCTGGCTGACTCCTCTCAGCTAACGGGGCCAGGCAGACCTCGTTAGATAGATTCCGGTGACCGTATCAGCACCGGAACTCAACATTCACTCCGCAGGCCAAAAAGCACGGATACCCGCTACCCCCTGGGCACCCGACGCCCAGGCACGGGACAAGTCAGCCGGCCCTAGGCCGCCTAGCAGGTATGCAGGATGGTTAAATGCCTTCAAAAGCGCCTCCGCGGCTTCCCATCCCAGCGTCGGCGCTCCTGGGTGAGACTCGGTAGGTTGAACAGGAGAAAGCGTTACGAAGTCCACTCCCATTTGCCTGGCAAGCTCAAGCTCCTCAGCATTATGACAAGACGCTGCCAGCCAACGGTGCTCAGGGAAAGGTCGCCCATTGTCAGCGTAACGGCGCAGTTGCTGGCTGGTTATATGCCATCCGGCAGCCGGAAAGTCACCCAACCATTCCAATGGCCCCTTGAGCATGAGCTGAGCACGGCCAGCACAGAGTCCTTGCGCATCCACTGCAAGGTCACGGTATTGAGGATCGAATGAGGCAGGCGTGCGCAGCTGAACCAGCTCGATACCTGCATCCAATGCTCTGGCAAGCCCATTAAGCAACGCCTTCGGCTCAAGATCCCCTGGCGTGATCAGATAGGTGCGTGGTAGCCGGGCAGCCTTGACGATAGGAATGTTTGCCTCGGGAAACTCATAGTCGGGCAAGTCACGTGGCCGTACCCAAGCCAACGGTTGGCCTTCGAGTCCTTTGGCCTCCCCTGCAAATGAAGTGACCTCCCATACGTCGAGTAGAACTGACTTATCCGTATAGTCATGACAAACCTGGATCAATGGACGGCAGGCCTCTACCTGAATACCTAACTCTTCGCCCAGCTCACGAGCCAGGGCGACCTGAACATCCTCGCCAGGCTCGACCTTTCCACCTGGAAACTCCCACAAACCACCCTGGTGCTGCTCCTTTGATCGCTTTGCTATCAGGATTTCACCTTGAGGATTGCGAATAACCGCTGCTGCGACGTGAACTCGACTCATGAAATAACCTCTTTCTCTTTCAATGCCTCCTCATACCAGCGTTGGAATGCAGGCCATGCGTAAATGGCATCTACATATCCATCAGCATCGGATGCAAGAGACACAGAATAACTTCTCAGGCGTGTAGCGACAGGGGCATAAAAAGCGTCAGCAATACTGGCACGACCAAACAGGAACGGCCCCTCTGCACCAAAACGCTCACGGCACTCTGCCCATAAGGAACAGATACGCTTGATGTCATTTTCAGCTTCGGCAGGTATTGTCGCGAGCCGTTGGCGGCGCTTCAGGTCCATGGGCAGGTGATTACGCAACGCTGAAAAACCGCTGTGCATTTCAGCACACAATGAACGGGCCATTGCCCGCGCGGCAGCGTCAGACGGCCACAGTCCTGCTTGCGAGTAGTTTTCGGCCATATACTCGGCAATTGCCAGAGAATCCCAAATGACGCCTTCCGGGGTTTTCAGGACAGGCACCTTACCGGTAGGAGAGTGCTGTCTAAGCCGCGCACGGCTGTCTGGTGTGTAGAGCGGAATTTGGAGCTCGTCATAGGTAGCACCGGACAGCTCCATGACCAGCCAGGCTCTCAGCGACCAAGACGAGTAATTTTTGTTACCGATAACCAGGGTAAGAGACACGCGCCTCTCCTTATCCACAATCATGCATCTATAGGAGCACAAGAGAGGCGCGTTATGAAACGATTCCTCAATAAATCGGGAATGTTTCGCGTCAGGTGCGGTATTCCGCGTTGATCTTCACGTATTCATGGGACAGATCCGTTGTCCAGATCGTCTCACTGCAATGTCCACGACCCAATTCAATACGAATGCCAATTTCCTCTTTGCTCATGACTTCAGCGCCTTGCGCCTCGGTATAGGTCGCGGCGCGACCGCCTTTTTGAGCAATACAGACATCACCAAGGAAAACATCGATCAGGCTGACATCCAACTCCGGAACGCCTGCCCGGCCAACTGCCGCCAGAATGCGTCCCCAATTGGGGTCAGAGGCAAACAATGCTGTCTTGATCAGTGGGGAATGTGCCACAGCATAGGCTACGTCCAGGCATTCCTGATGATTCTTGCCGCCGTTGACTTCCACCGTTACAAACTTGGTTGCACCCTCGCCGTCTCGAACGATGGCCTGGGCAAGCTCCATGGACACCTCGAAAATCGCTCGTTTGAGCTGTGCGAAGAGTTCGCCTTCGGCTCTATCAATCTCGGGGAGCAATGACTTGCCAGTAGCGATCAGCATGCAGCAGTCATTGGTGGAGGTATCGCCATCGATGGTGATGCGATTGAAGGATTTATTAGAAGCGTCACGCAACAAATCCTGCAGAACGGGTTGAGCCACCTTTGCGTCCGTCGCAATGTAGCCCAGCATGGTAGCCATGTTGGGACGAATCATCCCGGCGCCCTTGCTGATGCCCGTCACGGTGACGGTTTGCCCGTCAAAGGTAAACTGCCGGCTCGCCCCCTTGGGCAGGGTATCAGTCGTCATGATACCGCTGGCCGCTTGGGCCCAATTGTCTGCCTTAAGATCAGCCAGCGCTGCAGGCAGGGCAGCTTCGATCTTCTCGACAGGCAACGGCTCACCAATCACGCCTGTTGAAAACGGCAGAATGGCTGAGGCCTCCACCCCGGCCAAATCGGCAAGCGCTTGACAGGTACGTTCCGCAGCGGCCATTCCAGGTTCGCCGGTACCTGCATTGGCGTTACCTGTGTTGGTCAGCAAATAACGCACATTACCTGCAAATCGTTTACGCGCCAAAACAACCGGAGCGGCACAAAATGCATTGGTCGTAAAAACCCCAGCGACCCGCGCACCCTCTTCACAACGCATTACAACCACATCCTTGCGTCCAGGACGCTTGATGCCGGCAGATGCAATACCAAGCTCGAATCCTGGAACAGGATGTAACGTAGACAACGGGCCGAGACCAACAGCCATGAGGTTTCTCCTGTAGCTAACAATGAAACGCCGCGAGCGGCTGAGCCGGTCGCGGCGATAGGGTCATAACGTGTGCACGTCAGCCAGGCATTAGTCCAGCTTGCCGTGGCAATGCTTGTACTTTTTACCGGATCCGCACGGGCAAGGCTCGTTACGGCCTATTTTCTGCTCGTTGCGTGCAGGCTCAAGGGGTACGACCGTGTCTTCGCCCTCTTCCGGTACCTGTACCTCAGGCTGCGCAATGGAAGGCGCTTCGGCATGCTGGAATTGCATACGCTTGGCCAGCTCCTCGGCCTCATGACGCATGCGCGCCTCTTCTTCGGCAGCGTCTTCACGACGAACCTGAACGTGAGAGAGTACACGAATCGTGTCACGCTTGACGCTTTCCAGAAGTTCCTGGAACAGGTTGAAGGACTCGCGCTTGTACTCTTGCTTCGGGTTCTTTTGCGCATAGCCACGCAGGTGAATACCGTGACGCAGATGGTCCATTGTAGTCAGGTGATCTTTCCACAGATCGTCCATGACACGCAGCAGCATCTGCTTCTCGAAGCTGCGCAGAGCCTCGGCACCTGCCATCTCTTCCTTCTCGTGGTAGGCCGCGACCAGCGTTTCAAGAATTTTCTCGCGAAGTGTTTCCTCGTACAGCTTGTCGTCTTCATCCAGCCACTGCTGAATCGGTAGCTTGAGTCCGAAGTCGTTATAGATCGCTTCTTCAAGCCCTGCCACATCCCACTGCTCAGGCAAGGATTGCGGTGGAATATGGGCGCTGAATGTTTGCGCCAGCGCATCACGGCGGAACTCGTTGATCGTCTCACCCACATCCTGCGATTCCAGCAGGGTGTTACGCATGTGATAGATCACCTTACGCTGTTCATTGGCGACATCATCATATTCGAGCAGCTGCTTACGAATATCGAAGTTCCGACCTTCCACTTTGCGCTGAGCTTTCTCGATGGCATTGGTTACCATGCGGTGCTCGATGGCCTCGCCTGCTTCCATGCCCAACGCCTTCATGAAATTCTTCACGCGATCAGACGCGAAGATACGCATCAGGTTATCTTCAAGGGACAGGTAGAAACGGCTGGAGCCCGGGTCACCCTGACGGCCTGCACGACCACGCAGCTGGTTATCGATACGGCGTGATTCGTGGCGTTCAGAGGCAATCACATGCAGGCCACCCGACTCGATGACCTGCTGATGACGCTTCTGCCACTCGGCCTTTATCTGAGCGATCTGTTCTTCAGTAGGATTCTCAAGGGCTGCAACTTCAGCTTCCCAGTTACCCCCCAAGAGGATGTCTGTACCACGGCCAGCCATGTTGGTAGCAATCGTTACCATACCGGGACGCCCCGCCTGAGCAATGATCTCAGCCTCACGATCGTGGTATTTGGCGTTCAATACCTTGTGCTCAATACCTTCCTTTTGCAGCAGATGAGACAGGTATTCGGAGCTTTCAATCGACGCGGTACCTACCAGTACCGGACGACCTGCCTCCTGGCATTGCTTGACGTCAGCGATAATCGCCGCATATTTCTCTTCCTGGGTCAGATACACCAGGTCGTTGAAATCCTTACGTGCTAGCGGTCTGTGGGTTGGAATAACAATAACGTCCAGACCATAGATCTGACGGAATTCAAACGCCTCGGTGTCCGCCGTACCGGTCATTCCAGCCAGCTTGTTATACAGCCGGAAATAGTTCTGGAAGGTAGTAGAAGCCAATGTCTGGCTTTCAGCCTGGATAGGCAGACCTTCTTTCGCTTCGATCGCCTGATGCAGGCCCTCGGACAGACGACGCCCAGGCATCGTGCGGCCGGTATGCTCATCAATGAGCAGGACCTGGTTGTCCTGAACAATATATTCCACGTTACGGTGGAACAGCTTGTGTGCACGAAGCGCTGCGTAGACATGAGTGAGAAGAGAAAGATTATGCGCTGAGTACAGGCTTTCACCTTCAGACAGCAGACCGGCCTGGGTAAGCAGTTCCTCAATGAACTGATGCCCCTGCTCGGTTATTTCCACCTGACGTGTTTTTTCATCAATGGTGTAATGGCCTTCCTTCTCCTCCTCTCCCTCCACAGCCTCAACGTGCTGCTGAAGACGAGGAATGAGCTTATTGATTTGGATGTACAGCTGTGAGCTGTCTTCCGCCTGACCAGAAATAATCAGTGGCGTACGCGCCTCGTCGATAAGAATGGAGTCTACTTCGTCGACAACGGCAAAATTCAGCTCACGCTGATATTTCTCCTCGATACTGAACGCCATATTATCGCGCAGATAATCAAAGCCGAATTCATTGTTGGTGCCGTAGGTGATATCCGCTGCGTAAGCCGCACGCTTTTCCTCCGGCGGCTGGAAAGGCATGACAATGCCTACCGTCAGCCCTAGAAACTCATACAGCGGGCGCATCCAGTTCGCGTCACGGCGAGCCAGATAGTCGTTCACGGTGACTACGTGGACGCCTTTACCAGACAAGGCATTCAAATATACCGGCAGTGTTCCTACCAATGTCTTACCTTCACCGGTACGCATCTCAGCAATCTTGCCCTCGTGAAGCGTCATACCGCCGATGAGCTGGACGTCGAAATGGCGCATACCCATTACGCGCTTGCCCGCTTCGCGAGTTACAGCAAAGGCTTCAGGCAGGATATCGTCCAGTGTCTCGCCTTTAGCCAAACGCTCTTTGAACTCGAACGTCTTGGCACGCAATTGCTCGTCAGACAACCCAATAATCTGCTGTTCCAACGCATTAACGGCCTGTACGGCCTTGCTCATGCGCTTTACTTCTCGCTCGTTTTTACTTCCAAAGAGTTTCTTTAACAAAGGCGCAAACATATCGACTTGGGTCTTCCACTCGGAGAAATGGGGGGCGGCGGATCGGTGCCATCGCCCGCGCCGTCAAAAAGACAATGGGGCATTCTACTCGGAAACGCCGACGAGAAAAGGTTGACATCACTCAAAGGTAGGATTTCTAAATAGGTTTATCCGACTCATGAGGTTCATCTGTTAACATGCCAACCCCTGTCTGGAGTGCGCACACATGGTTTTTCGTCCTATTGTTGCCGTAGCGCCTGCCACCTTGCTTCGGCAGGCAAAACCCTTGAAACCATTACTGTACCAGGCAGAGCGTCTCGAACGGCTACAACGCCTAGTCGATGCACAGCTACAACCTGCAGCACGCGAGCACTGTAAAGTCGCAACCTGGCAGGACGGGTGCCTTCTGCTCATTATTACAGATGGACATTGGGCTACACGCTTGCGTTACCAGCAGCGCCGCTTGCTTCGACAACTTCAGCAGTCTTCAGAGTTTACAGCTCTTCAAAAGATACTGTTCAAGGTCAAACCCAACCCTGATCCAAAGCGAAAGCCAGGCCCGCGACGCGAGCTTTCCAATGTCGCTGCAGAAAGCCTGCTATCCACGGCTGAAGGTATCTCAGACCCTTCACTGCGCGCCGCGCTTGAGCGACTGGCCAGTAGAGCGCAGCCGAAAAAGACAGAAGAATAAAAAAGCCACCTTTAAGGTGGCTTTTTTAACACGCGTTCCTTACACCGCAGCAGCTGGCCGCATGTAAGAAATAGGGGCATCGCTAGAGCCTTCGAACGTTACAACTTCCCACGCATCCGGCTGAGCAATTAATGCACGTAGCAAGCGGTTGTTCATGGCATGCCCGGACTTATAGCCCCGGTACTCGCCAATCAAGCTTTTGCCTAGCAGATAAAGATCGCCAATGGCGTCTAATATCTTATGTTTTACAAACTCATCCTCATAACGAAGACCGTCTTCGTTGAGTACACCGTGCTCATCAACAACAATAGCGTTTTCAACGCTTCCGCCCAGAGCCAGGTTATGAGAGCGTAGGAATTCCAGATCTCGCATAAAGCCAAAGGTACGAGCCCGGCTGACTTCCTTGAGGAAGGAGGTGCTGGAAAAATCTACGGAAGCTTTCTGAGTACGACCGCTGACCACTGGATGGTCGAAATCGATCTCAAAGCTGACCTTGAACCCGTCAAACGGTACAAACGTCGCACGCTTATCGCCGTCTACGACGTTGACTTCACGCTTGATACGAATGAACTGCTTTGCAGATTCCTGTTCTTCAATGCCAGCGGACTGGATCAAGAACACGAACGGACCGGCGCTTCCATCCATAATTGGAACTTCAGCGGCGGACAGTTCTACATACGCATTGTCGATGCCCAGACCTGCCAGTGCAGACAACAAATGCTCCACAGTGCCGACCTTGACACCACCTTGAATGAGATTGGTCGACATCGTGGTTTCGCCTACATACTCGGCCCAGGCGCGGATTTCCACGACCGGGTCCAGATCAATGCGGCGAAACACGATTCCGGTGTCTACGGGCGCTGGCTTCAGAGTGAGATATACCTTCTCCCCCGAATGCAGGCCAACGCCTGTAGCGCGAATAGTGTTCTTTAATGTGCGTTGTCTAATCATGACAGTTGCCGTTCATCGCTGATCGCGAATAGTTGTCAATAATGGGTCGATCATAACAGAACGACCCATTAATTCCCACCAATCACACAGATTGCATCGATTAATCTATTCAATCAGCCTGACGACGCAAGAACGCCGGAATATCAAGATAATCCAGATCATCGTTTGGATTCATCTTGGCTGCAGCAGCAGAGCTTGTATGGTTCTGGCTACGCATGACTGTCGGGCGATCCAGATCACGATAATTGACGGCAGCATGCTCCTGACGCGGCGCAACGTTAGCCTGCTGAGTAGAGTTATCGACCACCTTGACCGGCTTTTCAAGACGGGCACCCAGACCGGTAGCAACCACAGTAACGTGGAGCTCATCACGCATTTCCGGGTCGATTACTGCGCCAACCTTGACGGTTGCATGCTCAGAAGCGAAGTCCTCAATGATCTCGCCCACTGCGGCGTACTCACCCAGGGATAGATCCAGACCTGCAGTGATGTTGACCAGAATACCGCGAGCCCCATGTAGGTTGACGTCTTCCAGGAGTGGATTACGGATAGCGGCCTCAGTCGCTTCACGTGCACGGTTCGGGCCGCTGGCATGACCAGTTCCCATCATGGCCATACCCATCTCACCCATAACCGTCTTGACGTCAGCAAAGTCAACGTTCATCAAGCCAGGACGCTGCATGATGTCCGAGATACCACGAACTGCGCCAGCCAATACATCGTCAGCCTTGGCGAAAGCGGCCAGCAGACTGGCATCCTTGCCGAGAATGGTCAGCAGTTTCTCATTGGGGATGGTAATGAGAGAGTCGACGCATTCGGAAAGAGAGCGAATACCCTCATCAGCCACCTGCATGCGCTTGCGACCTTCAAAGGGGAACGGGCGAGTTACCACGGCGACGGTGAGGATACCCATCTCCTTGGCAACTTCAGCAATAATCGGGGCGGCACCCGTACCTGTACCACCACCCATACCGGTAGTGATGAAAACCATATCGGCGCCTTCCAGAACTTCCGCGATACGCTCGCGATCCTCCATGGCTGCCTGACGGCCAATCTCAGGGTTCGTACCTGCGCCCAAGCCCTTCGTTACCCCTGGGCCAAGTTGCAGCACTGTACGAGAGCTCACATTTTTTAGCGCCTGGGCATCCGTGTTGGCACAAATGAATTCGACGCCTTCCACGCCGCTCTTCACCATGTGGTTAACGGCGTTACCGCCACCACCGCCTACACCGATGACCTTAATGACTGCGCTCTGTGGAATATTGTCTACGAGCTCAAACATAATCCCCTCTCTTCCTCTCGGTTTTCGCCTACTGCTGCCGCGATTGAATTAGATTACAAATTGCCCTGGACCCAGCGCTTTATACGCTCCAGGACTGAATTCTTGGGTTCGTCACTGCTGTATCCGCCGGTGACAACCGGCACATTGTCGGATTGCTTCTGCAACCCATAGAGCAACAGGCCTACACCTGTTGAATAAATTGGGTTACGTACAACATCGGTCAGCCCCTTGACCGTCTGCGGTACGCCAAGACGCACCGGCATATGGAAAATCTCCTCGGCAAGTTCAACTGCCCCTTCCATCTTTGCAGTACCGCCGGTTAATACGATCCCTGCCGGAATCAAGTCTTCATATCCGCTGCGGCGCAACTCTGCCTGAACAAGCGTGAAGAGCTCATCGTAACGCGGCTCTACTACCTCAGCCAATGCCTGACGCGAAAGTTCGCGAGGCGGCCTTTCTCCCACACTGGGCACCTTGATGGTCTCCCCAGCCCCCGCCAGTTTTGCCAGAGCACAAGCATACCGAATCTTGATCTCTTCCGCATATTGTGTAGGCGTTCGCAAAGCCATGGCGATGTCATTTGTGACCTGATCGCCTGCAATGGGAATGACTGCTGTATGACGAATGGCTCCCTCTGTAAAAATGGCTATATCAGTGGTTCCCCCACCGATGTCTACTAGGCATACGCCTAGCTCCTTCTCATCATCCGTCAGGACGGAATATGCAGAAGCCAGTTGCTCAAGAATGATGTCGTCGACCTCCAGTCCGCAACGACGAACACATTTCTCGATGTTTTGAGCAGCATTAACGGCACAGGTCACTACGTGGACTTTAGCCTCCAGACGAACACCGGACATACCAAGCGGCTCACGTACACCTTCCTGGTTGTCGATGACATAGTCTTGAGCCAAAGTGTGCAAGACCCGTTGATCAGCTGGTATCGCCACAGCTTGAGCTGCGTCAAGAACACGATCGATATCAGCAGGGCTGACCTCCCGATCACGAATAGCCACGATACCGTGGGAATTCAAACTACGGATATGGTTGCCTGCAATGCCTACAAATGCCGAATGAATACGGCAGCCCGCCATGAGCTGGGCCTCTTCTACTGCGCGCTGAATCGACTGGACCGTGGATTCGATATTGACCACTACGCCTTTTTTCAGACCGCGGGAAGGATGCGTGCCGATGCCCACAATCTCGACCTGACCATCGGAAGACACCTCACCCACCAAGGCCACAACCTTTGAGGTTCCGATGTCCAGTCCGACGATCATCTTGCCGCTCTGCACGTTCGCCATGTTTATTGAATTCTCCTCAATTCTTTATTCGGCACGGGCTGACGCTACAGTTGTGGGAGCTACCGGCTCACGCCACGCCACCGCCAGCCCGTTTGGATAACGCAAGTCGATGCGAGCAATATTGGCCATCTGATCCTTGAGTACTTGGTCATACATCTTGACGAAGCGCCGCATCTTGTCCACGAGGTCATCACGACCAAAAATCAATTCAACGCCCTGACCCGTAGTCAGGAACCAACTCCCCCGATCATGCATTTCTAGCCGCGTAACCGTGAATCCAAGTGGACGCAGCATCTGACTGAACAATTGATACTGCTGCATCACCTGCTGCTGCGCACGTTGCGGCCCATAGAGGCGTGGCAGGTTGTCGTAATGTGCCAAATCCTTGGGTGCAAAGGCCTCGCCCTGGTTATTCAGCAGGGCTTCGTCCCCCCAGCGCGCAACAGGGAGCTGCTCCTCAAGATGGATGGCGACTTCATCCGGCCAAACACGGCGAACCTCTGCATGGGCAATCCAGGGCATCTGCTCAAGTGCCTGACGCATATTGGCCAGATCGATTGAAAAGAATGTCCCGTCAGCATAGGGCGCGATACGTTGCTGCACAGCCTCTCGGCTGATGTAGCTCAGGTCACCTTCGACATTCACCTTCGTGATTGGACGATCCGCATAAGGCAGCAGCTGTTGAGACAGCTCATATGTGCCGAAGCCAAGCCCTACCAGCAGAAGTGGCCAGGCCACACGCTTGAAGAGATTGAAGCTGGGCTTTGGCAGCCGAGCCGAGACAGGCTCCTTTTCCACCAGGCGGCTTGCACCACGCGGTGGTACCTTGCCACGAAGTGGCGTGCGACCCAATCCAGGTTGTGTATGACGAAGTGTCGTGACCATGTTAGCCCCTCGACTCCATTGTGCCTGCCAGAACCGTCAGGACAAGTTGTTGATAATCAAGGCCTGTGGCCTTGGCTGCCATGGGAACAAGGCTATGGTCCGTCATGCCAGGGACAGTATTGACTTCCAGCAGCCAGAACCGACCTTCTTTATCCTGCATGACATCAACGCGCGCCCAGCCAGCAGTCCCCACGACCTCACAGGCATGACGAGCCAATACCTTGAGCTCCAACTCACGCTCCTCATCAAGGCCACACGGAACCTGATAGCGAGTGTCGGATGCCAGGTATTTGGCGTCATAGTCATAGAAGTCGTGGGTAGTACCCAGACGAATAGGCGGCAGTACCTGATCGCCCAACAGGGCGACAGTAAACTCAGGACCGCTAATCCATTGTTCGACAAGAACTTGCGAATCGTACGTCGAGGCGGACTGCCAAGCAGTGATCAGCTCATTAACACTGTTCACCTTGGCCATACCAATGCTGGAACCTTCATGGGCGGGTTTGACGATAAGTGGAAACCCGAGTTCCTCAGCAGCCTTCCGACAATCAGACTCACAGCACAAAACGGCGTATTTAGGCGTGGGCAGGCCCTGACTCAACCAGAGGTGTTTTGTTTTCAGCTTATCCATGGCCAATGCGGAAGCCAGCACCCCACTTCCCGTATAGGGTATACCCAGGCACTCCAACAGCCCTTGCATGCTACCGTCTTCCCCACCCCGTCCATGCAGGACGATAAAGGCACGGTCTACCTGTTCAGTGTACAAACGCTGCAGCAGGTCCTGACCAACATCGATACCGAACGCATCAACGCCCGCAGTCTGCAGCGCAGCCAGCACCATTTTCCCTGAATTAAGGGAAACTTCGCGCTCGGCACTCTTGCCACCATACAACACGGCAACACGACCGTAATCGGCCGGCTGGATCGACATTGGATCAAGGATGGCGCTCATAGCGACTTCCTCAGAAAGTCAGAATTGAACAAGGGGCTTTTTATCAATTGCGGAGCCAGAGTGCCGATATCACCAGCACCTTGGCAGAGGAGAATATCCCCAGCCCTCAGGAGAGGCTTGATAAGAGGAGCAAGCTCGGTACCACGCTCGATGTAGATTGGGTCTAGCTGACCACGTTGACGGATACTATGACAGAGACGGCGGCTGTCGGCACCTGGAATCGGCTCTTCACCTGCCGGATAGACTTCCATCAACAACAATACATTGGCATCAGCCAGGACCTGCACGAAATCATCGTACAAATCACGTGTACGGCTATAGCGATGAGGCTGATAAACCATGACCAGGCGGCGCTCAGGCCAACCACCACGAACGGCCTTTATTACCGCAGCCACTTCACGGGGATGATGACCATAATCATCTACCAGCATCACACTGCCATTTTCGACAGGCAGTTCACCGTATACCTGAAAGCGACGACCTACTCCCTGGAATTCAGACAGGCCCGCCACGATGGCGTCATCGCTAAGCCCTTCATCTGTTGCAATGGCGATAGTTGCCAGCGCGTTGAGTACATTATGTACTCCTGGCATGTTCACAGACACCGCCAAGGGTTCACGACCATTGCGAAGCACGGTGAAATAGGTACGCATGCCTTTTTGGCGGATATCGACTGCGCGGACGTCTGCATCCTCGCCGGTGCCGTAAGTCACCGTGGGACGCGCAACCTGAGGAATGATCTCACGTACGACCGGATCGTCAACGCACAGTACAGCCAGTCCATAGAACGGCAAATTATGCAGAAAATCGATAAAGGTTTTCTTCAGCCGACTGAAGTCCCCTTCATACGTATCCATGTGATCGGCGTCGATATTGGTTACTACCGCCACCATAGGCTGAAGATGCAGAAAGCTCGCATCACTTTCATCAGCCTCGGCAACGAGATAACGACTGGTTCCAAGTTGAGCATTAGTCCCTGCTGCATTCAGGCGACCACCGATGACAAAGGTAGGATCGAGGCCTTCGGCCGCCAGCACGGAAGCAATCAGACTTGTAGTTGTGGTTTTCCCATGAGTACCTGCTACTGCAATTCCATGCCGGTACCGCATCAGCTCAGCCAGCATTTCAGCGCGAGGAACCACAGGAATACGGTTTTCCAGGGCAGCTGCCACTTCAGGGTTGGACTTGTTGATAGCGCTGGAAACGACTAGTACGTCCACGCGCTCAAGATTTTCGGCGCTATGACCTATATAAATCTTGGCACCAAATTGCTGCAAGCGCTCGGTAACAGGAGAAGCCCGGAGGTCGGAGCCGGATACTTCGTACCCCAGATTGAGCAGAACCTCGGCAATTCCACACATGCCTACGCCGCCGATTCCTACAAAATGAATTCGCCGAATGCTACGCATACGACGCACTTCTGCCTGGATTGCGCTCTGGGATTTAACCATTGGCTACCTCCAGGCAGGCATCTACCACGGCTCGGGTTGCATCAGGCTTAGCCAGGGCATGGCTACGAGTGGCCATGGCAGTTAATCGTTCGGGTTGCATCAAAACCTCAGTTAGCTGTGCGGCAATTGCCGTCGCATCAGTCATTTTCTGCGGGAACAAAAGGGCTGCGCCCTCGTTCACCAAAAATTCAGCATTGCGTGTCTGGTGATCATCAATGGCATGAGGCAGTGGGATCAGAAATGCCGGCAAGCCTGCGGCCGTAAGCTCACTTACCGTCAGTGCACCTGCGCGGCAGATCACAAGGTCAGCCCAGGCATAAGCCTGAGCCATATCCGAGATGAATGGCATCACCTCTGCATCAAGATTCGAGGAGCTATAGCGCTGCAGTGTTACTTCAGCATGTTGCCGCCCTGCCTGGTGTTTCACGTTAGGACGCAGGCCGGCGGAAACCTGAGCAAGCGCTTCAGGCACAAGTTTATTGATAGGCTCTGCACCAAGGCTGCCACCCAAAATCAGCAGATTGGCCCTACGCCCTTCAAAAGAAGGCCGTACGGTTTGCAGGAAAAGCTCCTTGCGAACAGGGTTACCTGTACTTAACCGCTTGGGAGACGCGGCGAACGTGGCAGGAAAACCCTCGCATACTTTTTTTGCGATAGGCGCAAGCAGGCGGTTTGCAGTACCGGCAACTGCATTCTGCTCGTGAATAATCAGGGGGACGCCAGACAAACGAGCCGCCATACCGCCAGGCCCCGTGACGAAGCCACCCATACCCAGCACACAGACAGGCTTGAGAGTACGCATGATGCCGAGCGCCTGCATTAGGGCTCCGCTGAGCTGAAAGGGAGCTTTCAGCAGTGACTGCATGCCCTTACCACGCAGTCCGGTAACGGTAATACGGTGCAAGGGAAGACCTGCTTGCGGGACGACATCATTTTCAATACCACGAGGCGTACCCAGCCAATGAACGGTATACCCCCGACTTTCAAACTCCCTGGCGCAGGCCAGCGCGGGAAAAACGTGTCCCCCAGTACCGCCTGCCATGATGAGGACATTACCGGACATCAGCAAAATCCTCTTCCGAAAACTCAACTTCCTCGTCGTTCATGAGTGTCCGTCTTTCCCACTCGATCCTAAGCAACAATGCCATGCTGATGCAGCAGATGATCAGCGAACTTCCGCCATAGCTTAAAAATGGCAGTGTCAGCCCCTTGGTAGGCAATAGCCCGACGTTTACGCCGATATTGATCAGGAACTGGCCAATCCAGAGCATGGAAAGTCCATACGCCATATAGGCTGCAAAATACTGTTTGGCCTGCTCTGCCCAATAGCCAATGTAAAGGCCGCGTACACATACAAAGAGAAACAACCCGACGGTGGCCAAGGCTCCGACAAGTCCTAACTCTTCTGCCAGAACGGCAAATACAAAGTCAGTGTGAGCCTCTGGCAGGTAGAACTGCTTCTGGATGCTGTTACCCAAGCCAAGTCCGAACCAGCCTCCTCGCCCAAAGGCGATCAATGCCTGGGTGAGCTGGTAGCCCGACCCAAATTGATCAGCCCAGGGATCGGTGAAGGTGATGAGACGCTGCATACGGTATTCCTGGGTTTGAACCAGGATAAACACCGCCAGAACAGCCAGGGCCACCATCAGAATGAAACGGAACAACCCTACGCCACCTAGGAACAGCATGACAGCGGCTGCCCCCATCATAACGACCGTCGCACCGAAGTCCGGCTCACGCAGCAGGAGCATGGCCAGCGGAAGCAGCACAATGAAAGGCTTGAAAAAACCGGCCCAACTACGTCGCACTTCCTGCTCTCGCCGCACCAGATAGCCGGCCAGGTAAATAACAACAAATACCTTGGCTATTTCGGAAGGCTGAACGTTAAACAAGCCGAAGCCAATCCAGCGCAACGATCCATTTACTTCACGGCCGATTCCGGGAATCAACACCATGATCAACAAGGCGAATGCTGCAATTAGCAGAGTTCCACCAAAACGCTGCCAGGTAGCCATTGGGATCATGAGCGTAGCTCCACAACCCACGACACCTATCGCCAGATAGATCAGATGACGAATCATGTAGTACAGCGGATTTCCAGCCTGAGCGGCTGCTACTTCCGACGATGCGGAGGTGATCATGACCAAGCCCAAACCGAGCAAGGCCAGACAGCCAGCCAGCAAAGGAAAGTCAAGATCAACACCGTTCCGGCTGATGAGCGGCGAAGGATAAGGGCGCAGCAAGGAAAACATCAATTAAGCGCCTCCACGGCCTGAGCAAACAACCGCCCACGCTCTTCAAAATTACGGAACATGTCCAGGCTTGCGCACGCTGGAGACAAGAGAACAGCATCACCAGGCTCAGCTAACGCTGCGGCTCTCTCGACGGCTTGCTCTAGTGTGGAGACATGAACGATCGCGATATCGGTATTCAAGGATTCAGCCAAGCGTTCAGCGTCCCGTCCAAGCAGAACGACTGCGCGGCAGAAAGCACTTATCGGTTTGCGGAGCGGTTCGAAATCGGCTCCTTTGCCATCGCCGCCAGCCAAAAGCACCAGCTTGCCTGCGATATCGCTTCCCAATCCTTCGATAGCAGCCAACGCAGCACCTACGTTGGTAGCTTTTGAATCGTTGTAATAGTGCACACCAGCCTTCTCACCTACCCACTGGCAACGGTGAGCCAAACCTGAAAACTCGCGAAGTGCTTCCAGCATCGGCTCGAAAGGCAATCCGGCAGCATGTCCCAAGGCTAGCGCAGCCAAGGCATTGGCCTGATTATGGGCGCCACGAATCTTTAGGTCCTTTACAGGCATGAGCGGATCGAACTGAAAAGCCAGCCACTTCTCACCGTCGTGCTCACGCAGGCCGAAGCCGTTGAAATCCGGCTGACCACAACCAAATGTCCAGCATGGGACTTGCTCGGACACCAACGGGCGAGACAAGGGATCATCCCGATTGACGACCACCTGACGTGCGCCTCTGAAGATCCGGTGCTTGGCCAGATGGTAAGCAGCCATACCACTGTAGCGATCCATATGATCTTCACTGACGTTCAATACCGTGGCCACCTCAGCGTTCAACCGCTCACAGGTTTCCAATTGAAAACTGGACAGCTCAAGTACATAAAGGTCGACATTGTCGCCCAACAGATCCAACGCTGGCGTCCCAAGGTTTCCGCCTACACCGACGTGCTTGCCCGCCTTGCGGGCCATTTCACCAACAAGGGTCGTTACGGTACTTTTAGCGTTAGACCCAGTAATCGCAACGATAGGCGCCTTGGCCAGACGGGCAAACAATTCAATGTCACCGGAAAGCCTGACGCCCTGCTCCGCCGCCTTCTGAATTGCAGGCGTCTGCAATGACAAGCCGGGGCTGACATAAAGCTCACTGGCGCGGCTCAAGAAATCGGCATCCAATTCACCACAGCGCACTTCTACCTGTGGATAGTGGGTGCGCAGTGTTTCCAGCTCAGGCGGGTTTTCCCGCGTGTCCACCACAGCGAATGGAACACCTTGGCGCGCCAAATGGCGAACCAGCGACATGCCACTCTTGCCAAGGCCTACAACAATGCGGAACTGGTCGGAAGCGATCAGGCTCATGGTTGTCTTACCTCAGCTTCAACGTAGCCAGGCCGATCAGCACCAGAATTACGGTGATGATCCAGAACCGGACGATAACGCGCGGCTCAGGCCAGCCTTTGAGTTCAAAATGGTGGTGTATCGGTGCCATGCGAAAAACACGACGGCCGGTGAGTTTGAAGGAGGCAACCTGAATCATTACTGACAGGGTCTCCATCACAAACACCCCACCCATGATGAAGAGCACAATTTCCTGTCTGACGATGACCGCAATGGTGCCCAGTGCCGCACCCAGCGCCAGTGCGCCCACATCACCCATGAAAACCATGGCGGGATAGGTGTTGAACCACAGAAAGCCCAGTCCGGCTCCGATCAGCGCGCCACAAAAGACGATTAGCTCACCAGAACCTTCTACGTAGGGAATCAGCAAGTAATCAGCAAACTTCACGTTACCGGATAGGTAGCAAAAGATACCCAAGGCACCACCTACCATTACGGTCGGCATAATGGCCAGACCGTCCAGGCCATCAGTCAGGTTAACGGCGTTACTGGATCCGACGATCACAAAGTAGGTCAGCACAACGAAGAAAATCCCAAGCGGGATTTCGATGTTTTTCAGCAGCGGGACAATGAATGTCGTCTCGATAGGTGTCTTGGCTGTCACATAAAGGAAGATTGCTGCTCCCAAGCCGAAGACCGATTGCCAGAAATATTTCCACCGGCTGGGTAAGCCTCGAGAATTTTTTTCGATTACCTTGCGATAGTCATCCACCCAGCCAATGGCACCGAATAAGAATGTAACGGCCAGCACGGTCCACACATATCGATTGGAAAGATCAGCCCAAAGCAGCGTGCTGATACCAATCGACGTTAGGATGAGCGCGCCCCCCATCGTAGGTGTACCCGACTTTGAAAGGTGCGACTGCGGACCATCGTTACGTACTGCCTGGCCAATCTGCCGTATCTGCAAGGTACGGATCATCCATGGCCCCAAGGCAAGCGAAAGCACAAGCGCTGTCAACACGCCAAAAATGCCGCGTAGGGTCAGGTACTGAAAGACCGCGAAGCCCTTGTAAAACTGTTGCAGGAACTCCGCCAACAGCAGCAACATCAGTGTTTCTCCTCAACATCTTTATTGCACAGCGCGAAAACGACGTTATCCATCGCCGCACTACGCGAACCTTTGATCAAAAATGTGGATTCAGGAGCCGCCTCGAGAAACAATGCCTCGATTAACGCAGCCCGATCATCGAAATGCCGTGCATCGGCCCCAAATGCCTCAGCGGCATGCTTCATGAGAGGACCTACGGCGTAGAAAGCGGATACCTTACCTTTCGCATACTCGCCGACTTCGCGGTGAGCAGATTCAGCCCATTCGCCCAATTCACCCATATCGCCCAAGACAAGAACGGTACGGCCAGAAAACCCTGTCAGTACATCGACAGCGGCTTTCATGGAGCCGGGGTTGGCGTTATAACTGTCATCGATAACACGTGAATCGTTGATACCCAGTTTGCTTACTGTCCGCCCCTTGACCGGCTGCAACGCCTCAAGCCCCTGGACAATATGTGCAAGCTCCACACCCAGGGCATGGGCGGCCGCGGCCGCGGCCAGTGCATTGACAACATTGTGCTCGCCTAGCAGATTTAGCTGAATGTCAGTAGAACCCGCCGGGCTGAGCAGCGTGAAGGAAGGGCAGCCATGAGCATCACGAACAATATTCGCAGCCCGGAATATAGCCGTGTCATTCAGGCCAAAGCTGATAACGTTGCGCCCCTTGGCACGCTTTCTCCATATTTCGAAGGCCTGATCGTCTCGATTCAATATGGCAGTGCCGTTTGCTGCCAACCCCTCCAGGATTTCACCCTTGGCTTCGATAATCTTTTCGACGCCACCAAACTCTCCTACATGGGCTCGTCCTGCATTGGTAATGATCGAGACGTGGGGATGGGTCAGTCCTACGGTATAGGCGATCTCGCCCAGGCGTGAGGCTCCCAGCTCGATAACGGCATACTGATGGCTCTGCTCCAGCCTCAATAGCGTCAGCGGAGCACCCAGGTCGTTGTTCAGATTGCCTTGAGTTGCCAGTGTCGAGCCCAGCGTATTCAAAATGGCAGCCAGCATTTCCTTGACTGTGGTCTTGCCGCTTGACCCCGTCACGGCAACCACAGGGCCAGAAAACGAGAGCCGGTTAAGCTCACCCAACTGCCCCAGGGCGACACGGGTGTCTTTGACGATTAGCTGAGGAATGTCCAGGCCAGGCTGCGCTTTTTCTACCAATGCAGCGACAGCGCCTTTCGCCGCTACGCTGGATAGATACGCGTGACCATCGAACCGAGGCCCTGTAAGTGCAACAAAGAGTTGTCCAGCCTCAAGTGTGCGACTGTCCGTAGAGACCGCTGTAAAACTTACATTTCCACCTTTCAGGGAAGCTGAAAGCGGTTCGGTCAAATCCTGGAGAAACATTGGTTTAAGCATGGCTTTCATCCCTTGCAACCAGCTCGCGAGCGGCCTGCTCCAGATCAGAGAAAGGCATCCTAACCCCGTTGACCTCCTGATAGTCCTCATGCCCTTTTCCAGCAATGAGCACTACGTCGTCACGGGAAGCCTCTCCAATGGCATACGCAATGGCTTCGTCGCGAGCGGGTATAAATGTGGCACGCGCCGGTTCATTAAAACCGGCACGGATATCGTCGATAATTCGAGCGCTGGACTCGGTACGAGGATTGTCATCGGTAACGATAACGGCATCGGCCAGCCGCTCAGCAATGCGAGCCATCAGCGGGCGCTTGCCACTGTCTCGATCACCACCACAGCCAAACACGCAGATCAATCGCCTCTTGGCATGAGGTCGTAAGGCAACCAGAACTTGTTCAAGCGCGTCAGGAGTATGGGCATAATCGACAACGACCAGGGGTTGCGTACCGCCTCCCAGGCGCTGCATTCGCCCGACGGGTCCCTGAAGCTCAGGCATTACACGCTGGATATGGCTCAAAGTGAATCCCATACCCAGCAGAGCCCCTATCGCTGCGAGCAAGTTGCTGAGATTGAAGCGACCAATCAATGGGCTGACCAGCCCGGCCTCTCCCTCTGGCGTTACAAGACTCGCCTCGATACCCGCATCGCTAAAAGCGATGTGTTTGCAATACAGCGTAGCGGCGGGATTTTCCAGGCTGAACGTAATAAGCCGAGAGGCATGCTCGACTTCAGCCAGGCGACAGCCCTGCTCATCATCCAAATTGATTACACGTGCCCGTAAAGACGGCCACTGGAAAAGCTTGGCCTTTGCGGCGGCGTAAGCCTCCATCGTGCCATGATAATCAAGATGATCTCGAGACAGGTTGGTGAACACGGCCACATCAAACTGCACAGCCGCCACACGGCCCTGCTCCAGACCATGAGAAGAAACCTCCATTGCAACAGCTTGAGCACCCTGCTCCTTGAGTGCAGCCAACGCTGCCTGAACCGCAAAGGGATCTGGCGTGGTATGTCGACCGGCCTCAAGTGCTCCCCAAAACCCTGTCCCCAACGTGCCTACGATGCCGCAGCGCTGCCCTAGGCGATCACAGGCTTGGGCGATTAGCTGCGTCACGCTGGTCTTACCATTGGTACCGGTAACGCCTATCAGCGTAAGAGCAGCGCTGGGCTCGCCATAAAAACGCCCTGCAATGGCTGAAAGCTCGGCGCCCAGCTCTTTGACTGGCACAAGAGGTACCGAAGCGGGAGGCAAATCGGGGGCTTGATCTGCCTCATAGACGATTGCCGAGGCACCATTGGCAATCGCTTCGGCAATATGTAAACGCCCATCACGCACTCCGCCAGGTACTGCAAAAAAAACGGATCCTGGCTGGATACGTCGACTGTCCAGGCAAAGTGCTTTTACAGAAACATCACTACTGGCCTGCGGTATCAACCGGGTGAGAGACATCATCAGCCACGCCCTCCACTGGATACTTCAGTAGCGCTGGCTTGCTCCTGCTCTGGCAACGGAGCGACATTGTCGGGGGAAACATTCATGAGTCGCAAAGCACCCGCCATGACTCGGCTGAAAACAGGCGCAGAGACCACGCCGCCGTAATATCCGCCCTTGCTGGGCTCATCAATGACGACCACCATGGCAATACGCGGATTGCTGGTCGGCCCGAAGCCGGCAAAAAGGGAACGATAGGAATTCTGGGTATATCCTTTGGCACCTACTGCGGCCTTACGGGCGGTACCACTCTTGCCAGCCACGTGATATCCCGGCACCTGAGCACGGAACACACCGGTAGGCGCTTCAACTACCTGCTGCAGCATTCCCTGAAGGGTTTTGGCTACCTGTTGAGGAACCACCTGGGAGCCTTGAGGGGAACGCTCAACGCGTGTCAGGGACAACGGGATAAAACTTCCATCATTGGCTAACGTAGCGTAGGCATGCGCCAGCTGGATAGCGGTGATGGAAAGACCATAGCCATATGACAATGTGGCTGTTTCTGCTGGATGCCACTTACGGTAGTTGGGTAGATTGCCTACACGCTCACCGGGAAAGCCCAGACCAGTGTCCTGCCCAAGGCCAAACTGGCGCATGGTGTTGTAAATGGTTTCGCCGCCGATATCGAAAGCAATCTTGCTCATGCCCACGTTACTGGACTTGATCAGAATACCTGTCAGGTCCAGGGGGCCCTGGCTGCGAGCCACGTCCTTAATCGTGTAACGGCCGATCTGCAGATAACCAGGATAAACATTCACCGTGTCCGATGGCTTCCAGCGTCCACTTTCAAGAGCAGCGCTCATCGAAAGCGGCTTCATGGTGGATCCTGGCTCGAACACATCGATCATGGCCCGGTTGCGCATGCTGGCCGGGTTCAGATTGCGACGGTTGTTCGGATTGTAGGTAGGCTGGTTAACCATGGCGAGGATCTCGCCAGTCTTAACGTCAACCATCGTCAGGCTACCGGACACTGCGCCAAACTGCGCCAGTGCGTTGCGCAATTCGCGATTTGCAAGGTACTGAAGGCGCAGGTCAATGGACAAGGCAATCGAATTGCCCGGCTTAGCGTTTTTTGCAACCTGAACGTCCTTGATGACCCGACCTCGCCGGTCTTTCAGAACCTGCCGTTTGCCTGGGACACCAGCCAGCCAATCATTGAACGCCAGCTCAACGCCTTCACGGCCGCGATCATCAATGTCGGTAAACCCCACGACATGTGCAGCCACTTCACCCGCCGGATAAAAACGGCGAAATTCCTCGATGTCATAAACACCAGGAATCTTGTGCTGCTTGACCGTAGCCATGACGGCTTCGCCCTGCTCCGGTGTTATTCCCCGAACCAGGTAAAGAAACTCTCGATTTGAATTCTGCTCCAGACGCTTTGCCAAATCGCCGTAAGGCTGGCCTACAGACTCCGCCAGAATCGACCATTTATCTTTGGCACCAGCCAGCTCCTTAGGGTTTATCCAGAGTGTGCTGACAGGCGTACTGACAGCCAGCGGCTCACCATTACGATCCGTGATCAGGCCACGGTGGGCAGCAATGGGAATGGTTCTGACGCTTCGGGCATCTCCCTGCCCCTTGAGGAAGGCACGATCAATGACATGCAGGTCAACGACACGCCAGCCAATAGCGGCGACCATACCTGCCAAGCCAATGACAACCAGGCGAAATCGCCATGGATGTTGAATGCCCTCCAGCTTCATCATGGCGCCACCATCTTGATCTCTTCAGGATCAGGAATGCGCATCTTGAGTTGATCGCTGGCTAATGCCTCGATGCGGCTGTGAGCCGTCCAGGTGCTTTGCTCAAGCAACAGACGCCCCCATTCCGCCTGGGCCTTGTCTCGAACGCTTAACTCGGAATACAGGGTATTAAGCAACTGCCGGTTCCAGTGGGCGCTGTAAGCGACAGCAACAGCGGACAGCAGGACGGCCATGAATAGAACCAACATGGTCGTACTGCCCTTGGGCAGACGCTTTACAAAGAGACTACTCATCGCAGCTTCTCCGCAATACGCATGACTGCACTTCGGGACCGAGGGTTGACGGACAGTTCAGCCTCGGAGGCATACACAGGCTTGCCTACCAGCAAGGCGCGGGGCTCAAAAGCCAGCGTACGAATAGGAAGATTTCGTGGAAGCTTATCGGCCTCGCCCTTAGCCAGGCGACGCATGAAGAGCTTGACGATTCTGTCTTCCAGAGAGTGAAAACTGATCACCACGAGCCGGCCGCCTACGGCCAGACTTTCAAAGGCCGCTTCCAGACCTCTTTCCAGATCGCCCAACTCGTTATTGATGAAAATCCGGATACCCTGAAACGCTCGCGTGGCAGGATGCTTGCCTTTTTCCCAAGCAGGATTCGCGTCAGTCAATACCTGGGCCAGATCAGCCGTACGCGTAAAGGGTGTGACGTCCCTGCGCTGTACCACAGCCCTGGCCATCCGCTTGGCGAATCGCTCTTCACCGTACTCTTTGAATACGCGACTGATTTCATCTTCCGGTGCGGTTGCAATCCACTCGGCGGCGCTTATACCGCGAGAGGGATCCATACGCATATCCAGAGGACCATCATGCATGAAGCTGAACCCGCGCTCGGGATCATCCAGTTGAGGAGAGGACACGCCCAGATCGAGAAGCACGCCATCCGTACGTCCCATCCAGGCGCGCTGCAACAGTTCTTCGCCTATGTCGGCAAAGCTTCGCTGCACAATGACAAAGCGGCCATCTTCGGCCGCCAGTGCTTGTCCCGACTGGATCGCTTGGGGATCCTTGTCGAAACCAAGCAGGCTTCCGCTTTTAAGTCGTGCAAGAATTGCACGGCTATGCCCTCCGCGGCCAAATGTGCCATCGACATAGAGGCCTTCGGGACGCACAGCCAGGGCTTCGACGGCTTCGTCGAGCAAGACAGTGACATGGCTGAACGTAGTGGTCATATTCACAGGATTAAATCGCGCAGTTCTTCCGGCAAACCGCCGGGTTCCTTGATTGCCTTGAGGTCGCTTTCACACAGACCATTCCAGGCATCCTCATCCCACAGCTGAAACTTGTTCAGCTGCCCTACCAGTACAGCGCGCTTATCCAGACGAGCATAATCCCTCAAGCGGGGCGGCACTAAAAAGCGCCCGTTCCCATCCAGCTCAAGGTCTACCGCATTACCGATTAGCAAACGCTGCAAACGACGTGTTTCTTCTCTTAAAGATGGAAGTTCACGGAGTTTGCTTTCGATGATTTCCCATTCGGGAAGGGGATAAACACAAAGGCAAGTATCAATGGCATCAATCGTTACGATGAGCTGGCCGGCACAGCGCTCTAGAAGCTCATCACGATACCGGCTCGGCATCGTAAGGCGCCCCTTGGCGTCAAGGCTGATGGCATTCGCTCCACGGAACAAGTTGCTTCTTCCTTTGGCTGGCTTTCCCTACCATTAAATCCCACTTTTAACCACTTCGTACCACCGGGCACACTATATTGACGCGCTCCCCCCACCGTCAAGGCGAGGCCATGGCACAAAAAGGCTTGCAGACTAAGGAGTTACAGAAATTATGGGGCTTTTAGCGAAACGGTGACGAACATACTTTTCCGACAAACGGAAATTAACTCAACTAATTGCCTCGACTAGTTAAAGTAATTTCTCAGATAGGGTTATCAGCAAGGATGTGAAGCAGGAGAAGGAAGAGTGAGTGGAGAGTCGATCTGTAAGCCGGGTTCTGTCGAGAACAGTCATTCCTCTAGGACAGCCATCACTGACTGCCTCAAGCAACCTACCCGAATCCAGCGCGGGCCACGCCTATGGATTCCTATTTGGTCTTGCTCCAGGTGGGGTTTACCTAGCCACGAACTGTTGCCAGCCGTGCGGTGCGCTCTTACCGCACCTTTTCACCCTTACCGGCGCTTGCGCGCTTAGGCGGTTATTTTCTGTGGCACTTTCCGTAGGCTCACGCCTCCCAGGCGTTACCTGGCACCTTGCCCTATGGAGCCCGGACTTTCCTCCCCTCCTGCTGCTTGCGCAGCGGGAGCAGCGACTGTCCGATCGACTCTCCGGGCGCAAGGGTACCTAGATGCCAGGCGTATAACAACCTTGATCTTTTCCTAATGCTTGTTCTGTTGCTCCAAAGCAAATTGGTACAGCATGTTCTTACGCTCTCCTGTGATTTCAGCGGCCAACGCAGCCGCGCGTTTGAGAGGCATTTCAGCGAGCAATATATTTAAAATTCGCACCGCCTCGGGCGTCAGGGAATCCTTTTCAGGCGACTCGTAACCGGAGATCAATAAAACGCACTCTCCGCGCTGTTGATTGGAATCGGATCGGATCCAGTCGACCAGCTCACCAAGCGGTGCGTCCTTGATGGTTTCAAACGTCTTGGTCAGTTCACGGGCTAATACAGCAACGCGTTCGTCTCCCATGATTGCAGCAAGATCTTCAACACTTTCCAGCAACCGATGGGGCGCCTCGTAGAAAATCAAGGTCCGCTCTTCCTGCTTCAAGGCATCCAGGCGGCTTCGTCGCGCCGTGGCCTTTGCAGGCAGAAAGCCCTCGAAAATAAACCGGTCAGATGGGAGCCCGGCCGCTGACAGTGCCGCTATGACAGCACTGGCTCCCGGAACTGGCACAACAGGGATTTGCGCAGCACGCGCCTGTCGCACCAGATGGAAACCCGGATCGGAAATCAGGGGTGTTCCTGCATCGGAGACCAGAGCAACACTCCCCCCTTCGAGCAAACGGTTGATGAACCGCCCACCCTGCTCGCGCTCATTATGATCATGGCAAGCGGCCAGAGGGGTATTGATCCCGAAATGCTGCAACAAGCGCGAAGAATGGCGCGTATCTTCAGCGGCAATCAACGACACTTCTTTCAGAATGCGAAGCGCCCGAGCACTGATGTCCTCCAAATTACCTATGGGGGTCGCGACGATATAAAGCGTGCCGGGAGTGCTCATAATGAAACTCTTGTATCAATAAAGGCCTCCATTGTACGCGTTTCGAGGCATCGCTATTCGCGCCGCTCACCAGCACTCGCTACAATCCAGCCAATTAATTGTTTTGCGCCAGGAATTACGCCATGACTGTTCGCCTGCGTACGCTAGTTAGCGTTCCACTTATTAGCCTACTTGCCGCCTGTGCAAGCTCGCCTTCCAACACATTAGGTGAGCTGCCTCGTATCCCCCAGGCCAACATACAGCAATTGCTTGAGCAGGCAGGTAGTGATACATCAGAGAAGGCCAACATGCTGCGCCTCTCCGCTGCCGAGATTGCCTACAAGCAGCAAAACTTCACGCAGGCCAAGCAGATACTGGGCAGCATTCAACTGCAGCAATTGAAGCCTATACCGCAGGTATACGCCAGCACCCTGAGAGGCGAAATTGCTTTAGCGGAAAATCAGCCAAAGGAGGCTCTGAAAGCACTCCAACAGCCTGGCTTCGAACACCTGAGCGAGCTGCCTGTCGAGCAGCAGATCAGTGTATCCATGGTAAAGGCACGCGCCCTGCAGGCAGACAACCAGACCCTGGCGGCAGCCAAGGAGCGCATTTTTATTGCCCCGCTTCTCAAAAGTGATCAGGCCAGCGCCAACCACGAAGCCATCTGGAGCCTGATTTCGGCTCTTCCTGCCGACCAACTCCAATCTGTGGCAGGCAACAATGAGCTTAATGGCTGGCTGGCACTGGCCGCTATCACTCATTCAAACGGCTCACTGGATGATCAGCTCGCCGCCATTGATGACTGGCGCAAGCAGAATCCAAATCATCCAGCCGCCTCGCATCTTCCGCAAGCGCTTGAAAAGCTGCGCAACCTGGAGCAGCAGCCGCTGACACATATCGCCTTGCTGCTACCGCAACAGGGACAACTTGCCAATGTATCCCGCGCCTTACAGGACGGCTTCATGGCTTCGCTTTACGAGAGTCAGCAAAACGGCCAGACACCTCCTGCCGTATCCTTTTACGACAGCACACAGGTCCGCTCCATTGACGACTTTTATCGTCAGGCCAAAGCCGACGGCGCCCAGCTGGTGGTTGGTCCGCTAGAGAAAAGCCTGGTCAAGCAACTCAGCGATCATCAACAGCTACCTTTGCCTACTCTTGCGCTCAACTACAGCGACAGCCAAGGCGTAGGCCCAAAGCAGCTCTATCAGTTCGGTCTGGCGGCAGAGGATGAGGCACGCGAAGCGGCCGACCGCGCAGCAGAAGAAGGCAAGCACACTGCGGTAGCGATGGTTCCGCGCGGCGATTGGGGCGACCGTGTACTGGCAGCCTTTGACCAGGAGTGGCGGGCAAAGGGCGGCATGCTGCTTGGAGCCGAGCGAATCGATCAGCCGGTAGAGCTGGCACGCCAGATTACGCGTCTGCTGCAAAACCGTCAGGGCGGGCAAAGCATTGACTTTATCTTCCTTGCAGCAACACCCCAACAGGCTCGCCAGATCAAGCCTACGCTGGCGTATCAATATGCTGGAGATATACCCGTCTACGCCACTTCACACCTGTATTCCGGCAGCAGCAACCCTGCTCAGGATCAGGACCTGAACGGAATTCAGTTCTGCGAAACACCGTGGCTGCTTAATACCAACGATCCTGTTCGCCGCAAGGTCGTCACTCAGTGGCCCCAAGCGTCCAGCAGCCTGGGTCGCCTATATGCCATGGGAGCAGATGCTTACTTGCTTTCTACTCGTCTGCCACAGCTCAAGGCGCTCCCCAATACGCAAATAAATGGCCTGTCAGGTGACCTGACACTAAGCCCGACGCAGCGCGTGATGCGCAGACTACCTTGGGCCCAGTTCGTCAATGGGCAGGTTCAGCCTGTTTCACAATCCGGTACGCTGTGAAAACCACGACGCGAGAAAGTGGGCAGGCCGCCGAAGATCAAGCGCTTGCCTACCTGCAGAAACAAGGGCTCAAACTTGTAGTCCGCAACTGGTCGCGGCGTAGCGGCGAGCTTGATCTGGTCATGCTCGACAGGGATACAGTAGTATTTGTAGAAGTACGCTCCAGGCGTCATATTGCCTGGGGCGGAGCCGTTGAAAGCATTGACGCCAGAAAGCGTCAACGTCTGATTGCAACCGCACAGCTTTTTCTTCAAAGCGAGTCTCGTTGGGCTAAATCCCCTTGCCGCTTTGATGTTGTTGCGCTCAGCCCTGCAGCCGGCAGTACCTCTTCGCATCTCGAATGGATCAAGAACGCATTCGATTCCTGAGTAGTTTTACAAGGTCAAGCAAACCCGATGGACACGCAAGCCCGCATTACCAAACTTTTCCTGGACAGCATTGAGACCAAGCGTCAGGCCATGGATGTGCTTGTTCCTCACATCGAGCATGCCAGCCAGGTAATGGTCAATGCACTATTGAATGAAGGAAAAATCCTGTCCTGCGGAAACGGTGGCTCCGCAGGAGATGCCCAGCATTTTTCATCAGAGCTTCTCAATCGTTTTGAGCGTGAGCGCCCAAGCCTGCCCGCCCTCGCCTTGACAACCGACAGCTCGACCCTGACCTCAATTGCGAACGACTATAGCTACAACGAAGTCTTCTCAAAGCAAATTCGGGCGCTGGGCCAGCCTGGCGATGTACTGCTTGCCATTTCCACCAGCGGAAACTCAGCCAATATAATCCAGGCCATACAAGCTGCCCATGACCGCGAGATGACAGTTGTAGCGCTTACCGGGCGAGACGGGGGCGGCATGGCCTCGCTGCTTCTGCCAGAAGATATCGAGATTCGCGTCCCAGCCAAAGTAACAGCACGCATTCAGGAAGTGCATCTGCTAGTCATCCACTGCCTGTGCGACCAGATAGATCAGCAACTGTTCGGGAGTGAAGAATGAAAAAATGCTTGGCACTGTCCTGCCTCGCCCTCACCGTCGTACTCAGCGGCTGCAGCGGCTTTCTAAGCGCAACCCGTGACGACCCCATCGCGGACAACCGCGGTACGCGGACCATCGGTAGCAAGATTGATGATTCACTGATCGAGACCAAGGCAAAAGTGAATATATCCAAGGCTAACCCTGACCTGGATAAGTCGCACATTGTCGTTGTCAGCTATAACGGAGTAGTTCTACTGGCCGGCCAGACTCCGCGTCCAGAACTCAAGGCACAGGCCGAGCAGGTTGCGCGCAACGTACAACGTGTAAAGCTGGTTCATAACGAACTCCAGGTACTTGAGCCCTCTTCTTTGCTAGCTCGCAACAACGACACCTGGATTACCACAAAGATCAAAAGCAAGATGCTTACTGATAACAGTGTGCCTGCCTCTCGTATCAAGATAGTCACGGAAAATGGCATTGTTTACATGCTTGGCCTGGTGACGCACCAAGAAGCCAATCTGGCCACAAACGTTGCTCAGAGCGTCTCTGGTGTTCAAAGGATCGTGAAACTCTTCGAGTACATTGACTGATTCGAGCATAAAAAACCCGCCATATGGCGGGTTTTTTTGTGGTTACTTTTTTACTGTACGGAAGCAGTCTGCTCGGCCAATACCAGCTGACCACCCTGTACGGGGATCTGCTTACCGGGATCACGATCCATGCGGACCTGCCCCACCTTGCCATCCAGCAGATACTTGACGTCGTAAGCCACCACTTTTTCGCTCGCGTCTGTAACCGTGCTGCAGCGCTTTTGCGTGGTGGTATAGGTATCGGAGTTCTGCATGTGCTCCTGGGTTTTGTTACCTACGTAACCTCCACCCACAGCCCCGGCGACAGTAGCAAGCTTCTTGCCATTACCCCCACCGACCTGATTACCCAGCAGACCACCGACTACAGCGCCGATGGCAGTCCCAGCAATCTGATGCTGATCCTGTACAGGCCGGCGATGTGTAACCGCTACATCCTTACAGACTTCACGGGGCGTTTTGATCGTTTCCTTGACCGGTTGGACGGCTACGACCTCAGCGAACTTTGGACCTCGATCTGAAACACCATAGGCAACAGCACCTCCAGCCGTAACCAGAACTGCGCCCAATACCGTTCCAACGAGCATCGATTTATTCACGTCAATCTCTCCTGATTCACCAACAAGGCATCCACCTTATTCCAAGCCTTGGACATCAAGGCCTGTCATCAAGTTCCTTTGCTGCTGGTGGTATCAGGTCTTCCGAGTTCAAATTCAGCCAGATCAACACAACGTTTGCGATATAGATCGAAGAATAAGTTCCTGCGAGCACACCAATAAACAAGGCAACCGAGAAACCGAAGAGGTTATCGCCTCCAAAAACCAGCAATGCTGTAATTGCCAACAATGTGGAAATGGAGGTCGCCAAGGTTCTGAGAAGTGTCTGCGTAGTAGAGATGTTGATGTTATCGATCAGGCTTGCTTTGCGTAAAACACGGAAGTTTTCACGTACCCGGTCAAACACCACGATGGTGTCGTTCAATGAATAGCCAATGATAGCCAGTACTGCAGCCAGAACGGTCAGATCGAACGTAACCTGGAAGAACGACAGCACGCCAAGCGTAACAATAACGTCGTGCACGAGAGACAGGATCGCCCCCAACGCAAACTTCCACTGGAAACGAAAGCCGACGTAAAGCAATACCCCGCCCAGCGCCAGAAGCATTCCGAGTCCACCCTGGTCCCGCAGCTCTTCCCCTACCTGGGGACCTACGAACTCGACACGCGTAACAGAAGCCGGATTATCGTTACTGGCCTGCTGCAGTGCAGCCGCAACCTTCTGACCTAGCTGCGCATCATCGCCGGGCATACGTACCAGCACATCGGTAGTCGCACCAAAGCTCTGAACAACAGCATCCTTAAAGCCCGAACGCTCCAGTTGAGTACGAATGCTTCCCAAATCCGCTGCTTTCTCATAGCGCAGCTCAATCAGGGTTCCGCCTGTGAAATCCAAGCCAAAATTGAGTCCCTTGATAGCCAGGCTACCAATGGCAATCAATGTAAGCACCAGTGTCAGGGCGAACGCAACATTGCGCACGCCCATGAAATTAATGGTTCGTTTCATCGCAGCTCCTCAAATCCACAGCTTCTTGATGTTACGGCCGCCAAAGCTCAGGTTGACCATTGCGCGAGTCACCATGATGGCTGTGAACATGGAGGTGAAAATACCGAGCGACATTGTGACAGCGAAGCCCTTGACCGGGCCGGTGCCCATTGCAAACAGGATCGCGCCGACGAGAAGCGTAGTCAGGTTGGCATCGACAATCGCACTGAACGCCCTGCTGAAACCTTCATGAATGGCTCGCTGTACGTGCATACCATTCGCCAGTTCTTCGCGGATACGCGAGAAGATCAATACGTTGGCATCAACCGCCATACCCATTGTCAGAACGATACCGGCAATGCCTGGCAGCGTAAGCGTTGCATTAAGGACAGACATCAACCCGATCAAAAGAACCATGTTGAAGCCCAACGCCACTGTCGCGATCACGCCAAAGACGCGGTAGATCACGATGATAAACAGGGAGACAAAAACCATTCCCCAGAGCGCAGCATCAAGGCCCTTGGCAATATTATCTGCACCAAGGCTTGGGCCCAGCGTTCGCTCCTCAGCGAAATACATGGGCGCGGCAAGACCACCAGCACGCAACAGCAGCGCAAGCTCGGAGGCTTCACCAGAACCATTCAGCCCTGTAATACGGAAACTGTTGCCCAGCGCTGACTGGATGGTAGCCAGACTGATAATACGGCGATCTTCCTGGAAGCTTGGTACGGCGACATCCTTTTCAACACCATTAACGATCTGACGCTCGTAGCGAGTCACCGGCTTCTGCTCAATGAACACAACGGCCATGCTGCGTCCAATGTTCCCACGCGTAGCACGACTCATCAGATCACCACCGTGACCATCCAGTTTGATGTTCACTTGCGGGCGACCATTTTCATCAAAGCTTGCAGAAGCGTCTGTAACCTGATCACCCGTGATGATTACACTGCGTTCCAGCGGAACGGATTGACGACCGGCATCACGGAACTCAAAGCTTTCTGTAGCACTGCGTGGAGTATCTTGCGTTGCTGCCAGACGGAACTCCAGGTTCGCCGTCTTGCCGAGAATACGCTTCGCTTCTGCAGTGTCCTGTACGCCAGGCAACTCTACTACGATACGGTTAGCGCCTTGACGCTGAACAAGCGGCTCGGCCACACCCAGCTCGTTCACACGGTTACGAACCGTAGTAAGGTTCTGTTTGATGGAATATTCACGAATCTCCGTCAGCTTCGCCTGAGACAGTTCAAGGCGTAGCACCTGAAGATTGTCACGCGCTTCATTTGTCAGAACGAAGTCGTTGTAATTCTTTCGGATCAGATCGGACGCTTGTTCCAGTGCTTGCGCATCAGCAAAGCCTAGCTGAATGACATTGCCCTGCTGGGGAAGACTGCGGTAGCGGACTCTCTCGCGACGAAGCAGTGTCTTCACTTCGCTGTCGTACACCTTCATACGTGCATCGACAGCCTTATCCATATCAACGGATAGCAGGAAATGCACACCACCCGACAGGTCAAGACCCAACTTCATTGGACTTGCGCCAAGCTTGCGCAGCCATTCGGGCGTAGTCGGGGCTAGGTTAAGCGCAACGACATAGTCATCACCCAAGGCCTTGCGCACTACGTCCTGAGCCGGCAATTGATCATCCGCCTTACTCAACCGAATGAGCCCGCGCTTACCATCACTGGCAAGATCGACAGCCTTTACGCTGATATTGGCGTCGGCCAGCGCCTTGGTAATGTTATCCAATTCCGCCTGACTCACCGTCAGTTCCGTGCTTGAGCTGCTGATTTGAATAGCAGGATCATCGGGGTAGAGATTGGGCGCGGAATAAATGAAGCCGACCACCAGCACTGCCAGGATCAGCAGGTATTTCCATAAGGGATATTTATTGAGCATGACACCGCCCGGATTAAGAAACGAGGCGCCTTGCGCGCCCCGTGCATATACCTAGAGGTAGGATTAGATAGCTTTCAACGTGCCCTTGGGCAACGTAGCGGCAATCGCACCTTTCTGAAACTTGAGTTCGACAGTATCGGATACTTCGATAACCACGAAATCATCCGTCACCTTTACTACACGTCCAGCGATACCGCCGGACGTTACCACTTCGTCACCCTTCTGCAGATTGCCCAGCAGGTTCTTGTGTTCCTTGGCACGCTTGGCCTGTGGACGCCAGATCAGAAAGTAAAAAATGACCACGAAACCGATCAGGAAAATGAATTGAATATATTCACCACCTGGTGCGGCAGCCGCCGGAGCAGTCTCCTGGGCATAGGCAGCGGGGATCAGAAAGCTCATTGCAATAACTCCTGTTGCAAAGTCTGGAAATCAATCTGCCAACGGCGGGGTAGGCAAGCCGCGGCGCGCATAGAAGGAATCGACGAAGTCGGCCAATTTACCCTGTTGAATAGCATCACGTAAACCAGACATCAGCCGTTGATAGTGACGCAGGTTATGGATTGTATTCAGCATGCTGCCTAGCATTTCGCCGCATTTATCCAAGTGATGCAGATAAGCACGGGAAAAGTTGCGGCAGGTATAGCAGTCGCAGGTCGGATCCAAGGGTGAATCGTCATGCCGGTGGACAGCATTACGAATCTTGAGAACGCCGGTATCAATGAATAAGTGCCCATTACGTGCGTTACGTGTAGGCATTACACAATCAAACATGTCGACGCCACGCCGCACACCTTCGACCAGATCTTCCGGCTTTCCAACACCCATGAGGTAACGAGGTTTGTCAGCAGGCAGATGCGGCGGAAGAAAGTCCAGAACCCTGATCATTTCTTCCTTCGGCTCTCCCACTGAAAGCCCGCCGATGGCGTAACCATCGAAACCGATGTTTTCCAGCCCCTCCAGCGAACGCAGACGTAGCTCCTCATGCATTCCGCCCTGGACAATGCCAAATAACGCCGAAGGGCTATCACCATGGGCAATACGTGAACGCTTGGCCCAGCGCAGCGACAGCTCCATGGAGCGCTTGGCTGTATCGAAGTCGGCAGGATACGGCGTGCACTCATCAAAGATCATGACGATGTCCGATCCCAGCGCTCGCTGAACGGCCATGGACTCTTCCGGCCCCATGAAGACCTTGGCACCATCGACTGGCGACGCAAAGTAGACGCCCTCTTCCTTGATCTTGCGCAGCGCACCCAGACTGAATACCTGAAAGCCGCCAGAATCCGTAAGGATAGGGCCCTTCCATTGCATGAAGTCATGCAGATCGCCGTGACGACCAATGACTTCGACCCCAGGCCTCAGCCACAGGTGGAATGTATTCCCCAGGATGATATGTGCCCCAATCGCCTCAATGTCCCGTGGCAACATGCCTTTGACGGTGCCGTATGTGCCAACCGGCATGAACGCAGGGGTTTCGACTACGCCGCGAGGAAAGCTCAGTCGGCCTCGACGGGCCCGGCCTTCGGTCGCCAGCAACTCAAACTTCATGAAGCTCATTTCAGGACTCTGGCCCTTTGGCGTTTGGGTTACGGGTAATGAACATGGCATCACCATAACTAAAGAAACGGTAGTTTTGCTCAACGGCAGCGGCGTAGGCAGCCATTGTCTCGGGATAACCTGCGAAAGCCGAAACCAGCATCAGCAACGTCGACTCGGGCAGGTGAAAGTTGGTCACCAGCGCATCGACAACGTGAAAAGGCTTGCCAGGATAAAGGAAGATATCCGTATCGCCACTAAAAGCCTTGAGTTGACCGTCACGCGCAGCGCTTTCCAAGGAGCGGACACTGGTCGTGCCCACTGCAATGACGCGCCCGCCACGGCCCTTGCAGCGCTCGACGGCATCGACGACCGCCTGACTGACCTGCAACCACTCTCGATGCATATGATGATCTTCGATGCGATCAACCCGAACGGGCTGGAACGTACCGGCCCCCACATGCAACGTCACGAATTCGGTTTCGATACCTTTTTCGCGAATGGCTTGCAGCATGGCTTCGTCAAAATGCAGCCCTGCCGTCGGTGCAGCCACAGCCCCTGCATTGCGGGCATAAACGGTCTGATACCGTTCACGATCCTCTTCATCGTCCGGGCGATCAATGTAGGGCGGCAGCGGCATGTGCCCTACCCGCTCCAGAAGCCCCAGCACAGGCTCTGCAAAGCGCAGCTCAAACAGCGCATCATGCCGCGCCAGCATCTCCGCCTCTCCGCCACCCTCGACATGGATGACTGCACCCGGCTTGGGAGACTTGCTGGAACGCACATGAGCCAAGACCCTGAATTCATCTAGGACACGCTCGACAAGTATTTCAAGCTTTCCGCCACTGGCTTTTTGCCCAAACAATCGCGCAGGAATAACCCGCGTATCGTTGAAGATCATGAGATCCTCTGGACGCAGATAGTCCAGCAGGTCGGAAAACTGCTGATGATTGATCGCTCCAGAAGGTCCGTCCAGCACCAGCAGCCGGCTTGCGCGGCGCTCGGATAGCGGATGACGTGCTATGAGCGATTCAGGTAGTTCAAAATAAAAATCGGAAACTTGCATGCAGGCTCATCTCGAAAGGTCGCACAGCTTACCGGAAGAGATGAAATAAGACCATTTAAAGCGTTGACTCGAAACAATCTCATCCCTATACTGCGCCGCCATTGCCTCGGTGGCGGAATCGGTAGACGCGGCGGATTCAAAATCCGTTTCTGGCGACAGAGTGAGAGTTCGAGTCTCTCCCGAGGCACCATACAAAGTTTTCAGGACTTCCCACCAAGTCCCGAAACCCCAGAAGAACCGGCCCTAGAGCCGGTTTTTTTGTGCCTATGATTCCCAAGCCTTCCCTTGTAAGCCCAATCTAATGTGAGTAGATTGGTGAGTAGATCGAGTTCGGTCAAATTTTCTACTCACATTTTTAGCTGAGCGGCACGTCTGGCGCAGCTTGAAGGGAATCAACGTGGCACTCACAGATACCGCCATCAAGAACGCCAAACCACGCGATAAGCTCTATCGCTTAAGCGATGCACTGGGTCTTTGCCTAGAGATTACGCCCAACGGCTCCAAGCTTTGGCGCTATCGGTACCGGTTCGCTGGCAAGGCTAAAATGCTAGGTCTAGGTACCTACCCTGCCGTTACGCTAGCCAAGGCTCGTGAGCGCCGAGACGATGCGCGAAAACTCCTAGCGGATGACATAGACCCTAGCGCCAACAAGCAAGCCGAGAAAATAGCTCTAGCAGCACAAACTCACACCCTAGAGATGCTGGCGCGTGAGTGGTACGCCTACAACAAGCCCCGCTGGGCTGAGGCAACGGCAACCAAGGCATTGCAGTACTTGGAAAGCGACATTCTTCCTGTCATTGGCTCCCGGCCTGTAAAAGACATTACGCGGCCCGAGCTTGTAGAGCTGGTGCGCCGCCTGGAAAAGCGCGAAGCATTTAATGCTGCAAGAAAGGTTCGCCAATGGTTAGGCCAGATCTTCCGCTTTGGATTGGCTAAAGGCCTTGTAGAAGTGAACCCAGCAACTGATCTAGACGTAGTGGCTGCTCATGCGCCACGAACCAAGCACCACCCGCACGTTCCGCTTTCTGAAATTCCTACTCTTTTAGAAAAACTTGACTCGTCTAACTGCTACAGGCCAACCGCCCTCGCTATTCGCTTGCTTCTACTCACAGGCGTTCGCCCGGGAGAGCTACGCAGCGCCCCCTGGAGTGAGTTCGATCTGGAGTCAAAGACTTGGACTATTCCAGCCGAGCGCATGAAAGCCAGACGCCCACATGTCGTTCCCCTGCCCTCACAGGCCATAGCGCTTCTGCGCCAGCTGCAGGAAATCACCGGCTCATATGAGCTGGTTTTTGCTGGCAGAAACGATGCACAACGGCCAATGAGCGAGAACACGGTAAACAAGTGTTTGGCTGAGTTGGGATACAAGGATCGCCAGACCGGCCACGGCTTCCGGCATCTGTTAAGTACTAAATTGAACGGATGGGGCTACAACAAGGACTGGATCGAGCGCCAGCTGGCGCATGGCGATAACGACGAGATACGCGACACCTATAACCATGCCACCTACCTGGAGCAGCGCCGCCAGATGATGCAGGACTGGGCTGATTCAATAGACGCGCTGTGCACTGGCGCTAATGTGGTGCCGCTACGAAAAGCATAAATAGTTGTAGTAGCAAATAGCCTTCCAAAATTCCCTATACTTCCCATACAATCGAAACTACTGTTTATCTATGCAGTGAAAGCTTTGCTGGTCTAGCCCGACGGGGTGAAAAGCGGACTTCCCATCCGCCTGACCAGCCATCTAATTATTCGGGAGCGCCTGGGAGGGCGAAGGATGGGGTCACGACCAGGCCGTGTTGCATTGGATAAACTTGTTAGCGAGTGGTCTGATAACTGCCCTTTAAACCCCCGCCATCTAGCCGCAGAAGTAGCGGATACTATCCGCTCTATGAGCCAGCCTGAGACGATAATTCCACGCGATCGTGTCGTAATCATGGGGCTGGTTGAACCCACATCTGGCGTAGACAGCTTACGCATGTGGGATTTAGCCGATTTTTTTTACGCAGTAAATGCCGGATTAACACCAACTGAAATATCTACTGCTAATGGCAGCACTCGTATTGGGGCTGTTCTTTTGGCAAGAAGTTGGATTGATACACTGGTTGAAGAAGCAGAAGATCGAGCTGCCGCCGCTGCTGGTTACTTAACCATGACTAGTGCACCGTCTGAGCACTTTTATGGCAATGCAGCCCCCGCCCACAATAAACCTGAGCAAAGATCTGGAAGCGATCCAGAACTTCTAGTTTTAAGACAAGAGCAACTGCGCCAGCAGGGCCAGCACGATTTGGCTGAAAATTTTGAAGCGGAGCGAATCGCTCGCTTTGAAGCTGAATCAGAGGTCTCCGAGTTAAGAGTAAGAGTTAAGCAGCTAGAACTAATCCAAGAAGATAATGAATTATTAAGAAGAGAGTTAAACGAGGAGCGGCGCGGCAGAGTCGAGACGGAAGAAAAACTAACCGAGGCGTTAGATAAGGCGAGTGGAGAGCAAACCGCAAGGCTAGTGGCAGAAAGCAAACTACAAGACTTAAAAGACCTAAAAAGTCTGTTAGATAAAGTCTCAAATTGGGCCAGCCCAGTTAAAGAAATAGATCCTCGAGAGCGTGCAACTTTTGAACGGTTGTTATACGTACTAGCCCGTGAGGCTAAGTACCCCTTAGAGGGCGAGTGCTATCCCGATGAAGCTGCACTTATAAAATATGCTGATCTTATTGGCGCAACAGTTCCTACCGGAAAGGGTGTTATAGCCGCCAAGCTAAAAAATGCTATTGACCGCTGCATTAAAGACAAGAAGGAGAGGAAAGATCAGTAAACCTGTCAAGCCCCACAACCCTATTAGGGTTGTACTAGACCCTGATAGGACATAACCAAAACCAATCCTGCCAACCTTGCATCGTCACTTACCCAAACCACCCACTAAGGTGCTGACGATGGCTATTAAAACCACTACCGATCTACTCCCCCGCCGTTTTATCAAGCTTCCCAAGGTGAAAGACTACACCGGCCTTTCCACCACTGAGATATACCGCCGCATTGCTAATGGGCGCTTCCCTAAGCAGATCAATCTAGGTCCAAAGTCTGTTGCATGGGTCGAGGCTGAGATCATCGCCTGGATAGATGCTCGCATTGCCGAGAGCCAAGGGGAGGCCGCGTAAATGACAGGCGAAGAAAAGGCCGACCAACAGGCCAGCCCTAAGAAATCACGCATCCATGATACCAGCGCCAACGCTCAACGCACCCGCTTATTGTTGCGCTTGCAAGCTGGCCCTGTAGATACGATCAGCGCCAGACGTGACCTCAACATCATGATGCCAGCCGCCCGAATAAAGGAGTTGCGTGAAGCGGGGCACCTGATCCGAACCCAGCGCATTACGCTTACCGATGACCAAGGCCGCACGCATCACGGTATTGCCTTGTACTACCTGAGCGCTGAATTTGCTGGTGCAATGGAGGCCGCATGATGACGGGACGCTTCCTAAACATGAAACAGGGGGTTGCAAGCTGTATGGGCCGGGATTACCCTGCGCTCGCTGGTGCAAATCCACCAGCCGACCTTGGCCGGTCGGTAAGAAACTTGGCGCACAAGCGCCCCCATACTATTGCTGGCGCTTTTTTTGTGCCTGCAATGCTGTGTTATGGCGGCTGTGCGTGGGATACCTTCGGGTATGCCGGGTTCCAAGTTTCCCGGTCGGCCAACCCGCGTACAGCCGTCGCCATTCCTTGCTTGGCCGCAAGCGGTGACGGCTCCAAACTTGGAGCTATACCTATGCGTCACACCCTTACCCTAAATCCGTCCAAAGCACGCGCCGCCGCGCACAAAGCTATGGCCTTTTCTGCCCTGTACGCTAACTCTAGCCTTTCCGTTCGCCTTGCTCGCTACAACACCCATATGACTAAGGCCCGCAGCCTGGAAGTGGGAGGTGTGCAATGAACGTCGCTGACCTCCCAAAGTGGAACGATCTGCTTCCTAACTATGAAGACCTGCAGCGTATGGATACCGAGCGCCTTGCTAAAGCAGAGCGAATGGCATGCAGCCAAGTAGCTACGCTGGCGCTAGGTATATCGGGTATCGGTAACTTGCTGGCCTGTACTGCCTCGAACAACGAGACCGGACTTTCAGCCGATGCCGTTACTGATGTTGGTTGGATGCTGGAAAGTCTTGGGCATTTAATCACTAACCTCAGTGATACTGAACACAACATTCAGGCTCAAGTGAAGCAACTAGCCGCCCGGCCAGCGGCCAACTCCACCAGCAAGCGGAGGGGCCAAGCATGAAAGCTTCCCTGCTTTTAAACACTCTCCAGCAAGGCACCTTGTTTGGCTACTTCGAGACAGCGCAGAACAGTGAGCGGCCTTATAGCGAGCGGTACATCGCCGTATTGCTTGGGAGTGGCTATCTGTCCTGCCTAATGGATCAGAACCTTATCCGGCCTGAGCACTATCTGGCGCTGGGTCACGAACTGCGCCAGCTGACGCAAGAGGGCTAAACCATGAATGTTTTAAAAACCTGCCAACTGGCGGGAGCGGCCCCACTTTGCCTGGAGAAAGTAGAAATAGCCTTTCGGGATGCCTTACAAAACGTCTATGGCGCGCTTGATTGGCTACCCATTGCAGACGGAGCTATCCACCGCTTCCGTGTGCCCAGCGACAAGCCCGGCGCTTTGAACGGCTGGTATGTCCTGTATCTGGACGGTATTGCGTCTGGCGCGTTTGGTTCGTGGAAAGTGGGTGAAGTGCACCGCTGGAGCATTCGCAAGCCTGCCGATCCGCTGGAAAGCCAACTAATTGCCCAACGTATCGAGCAAGCCAAGCGCCAGCGCGAAGCCGAACTACAGAAACGTTGGCTGGATGCTGAGGACTGGGCTAACCGCTGGTGGCATGAATCACGGCCTGCCGATCCTGAGCACCCCTACCTGATGCGTAAGCAGATGAGGCCCCACGGCCTGCGCCAGCGCGGCAATGAACTGTTAGTGCCGCTCTATCACTCGCTGCAGCTGGTAAACCTCCAGCGCATCGCCCCTGCTGGCTCGAAGCGTTTTTTAGCAGGCGGACGGGTCAAGGGTAGCTACTCACCCCTTGGCAGTATTGGTGAGAACCAGACCCTTTATATCTGTGAGGGCTGGGCCACTGGCGCAACCCTCCGACAGGCTACAGATAGCGCCGTGGCCTGCGCCATGAATGCAGGCAACCTCCTGGAGGTGGCGCTCCAGCTAAAGAGCCGCTATCCCTCTGCCCGTCTTGTCATTGCTGGCGACGATGACCGCCAGACACCCGGCAACCCTGGACGCACCGCTGCTAATGCCGCGGCACTGGCTGTTAGCGCTGAGGTGGTTTTCCCCGACTGGCCAGAAGACGCACCGCTGGCGCTGAGTGACTTTAATGACCTCTCCTGCTGGAGCGTTCGCCATGAATAAGGTAATTCGCCTGGAACCCAAAAGCCCTATCCAGAACGCACTCCAGCGGCTACCAGATGACCCCGGCGCAATCTATGAGCCTGCCATTCTGGAAGCCCTGCGCCAGATGCGAAAGACCAACGAAGCCGACTTTGCCCGGGTGCGCCAGCAGGCCAAGGCCAGCAAGGCACTGAGCATGGCGGAGTTCGACCGGTTGACCGCTCCAGAGCAAAAGGAAACCTCCCAAGGCGGCATCTTTGATGAGGTAGAGGCATGGCCCGATCCGGTTAATGGAGTTGACCTATTAGACGAGATAGTCGAGGCACTTGGCCGTCACGTCATTGCTGATAAGGAGACGCTTCGAGCGGCTGCGCTGTGGGTAGTGTTTACATGGCTGATTGACTCGGTACAGGTTGCCCCAATCGCCAATATCACCGCACCGGAGAAGCGCTGTGGCAAGACCGTCATGCTTTCCGCTCTTGGCAAGCTGGCCTACCGGCCTATGCAGGTCTCAGACATCGCTACAGCGGCCCTCTTTCGCTCTATTGAGCTATGGAACCCTACCCTACTGATTGATGAGGTAGACGCTTTCCTGCGCGACAACGAAGAAGCCCGCGGCATCCTGAATGCGGGGTTTACCCGAGACAGCGCTTTCGTGATCCGCTGCGTAGGTGACGATCACATGCCCACCAAATTCAAGCTATGGGGAGCCAAAGCCTTATGCGGTATTGGCAAGATTGCCGACACCCTAGCCGACCGTAGCATTCCGCTACGTCTACGCCGCAAGAAGCCTGGAGAACAGGCCGAGCGCCTACGTCATTCTGACCCGGCCCTATGGGAGCGCCTACGCTGCCGTATCGCTCGCTTTGCTGATGACCATGCCCTAACCATTGGTGCAGCACGCCCCAAGCCTATTGAGGGCTTGAACGACCGCGCCAACGATTGCTGGGAGCCTCTGCTGGCGATTGCTGAGGCTGCTGGTAGAGAGTGGCCCCGCCTTGCCAGACAGGCTGCTATCACCTTGCATGGCCTTGAGGGTGAATCGCCAAGCGTGGGTGTAGAACTACTGGCGGACATCAAGACCATCTTCGACGAGAAACAGGCCAGCAAGTTATTCAGCGCTCATCTACTGGAAGCTTTGTTGGTAGATGATGAAGCACCCTGGGCTACCTGGAACAGAGGCAAGCCTATGTCGATACGCCAGCTAAAAACAAAGCTTGGAGAGTTTGGGATCAAGTCCAAACAGGTTCGTATTGGCTACGAATCAGGGAAGATGGGATATGAACGAAATGACTTTGTAGAGGTTTGGGACCGTTACCTTACCTCAGCTACCCCCTCAAATTCCTCTACACCTCTACACCCAGTAATGGCGCGGCCTCCAGCGATTTTCAAACCTCTACACAGGGTCGCAGTGTAGAGGATAAAAAAACGCTACAGCCCAATAACGACGCGACTTGTAGAGGTGTAGAAGATTTAGACCCCCTCCTACCGGATGAAGAAGACGGGGAGGAAATCTAATGGCCGCTATCGACTACTTGAAGCAGTTAGGTCTACGCGCTCAGCGCAAGGGAAGCCGCGTTTTTGTATCCCCTAGAGCTAGGATCACCGATGACGTTCGCCGCTATGTGAAATCGCATCGCCTGGAGTTACTGGCCGAGCTATCTGCCAATGACGGTATAGCCCGAAAGATGCACTGGGAGATCACCCTAAGCGGTAAAACCCTTTGCACGATGATTAGTGAACCCATGACCCATACCGAGGCGCTGGAAGCCGCTCGCTATCGCTGGCCTGATGCGGAGGTGCGCTGATGAGCCCGTTATCTAGTAACAAACCGCGCCTGGATGATGCCCTGCGCCAGCAAGTGATCGAGCTACGCCGCCGTCATTCGCTCAAGGAAGTAGCCAAGGCAACCGGCCTGCCGTTGGGCACAGTGAAAACCCTGGTTTCACGTTCTGGAGCCTTTAGGGATAACGAGAGGCACAGCGCTCTGTTCACCCTTCCACCCATGAGAGAGAGCACCGAGACGCTACCCAGCATGCCGGAGCTACCCAAACAGGAACGGGTAACAGGTGATAGGGAGGTAGACGCGGTTCTATGGTTGCGTTCAATCATCAATACAGGACAGGCCGCACTAATTGAGCGAGCCATGGAAGCGGCAAAGCGGATTAAAACGCCGCTGGACACGCTGGAGAGGCGATACAGGGATTACCTGACCGCTACTAACCCTAAGAACCTGTTTGCTACCTTATCGTCGTTTGGCTTTGGTGATCTGGAGTCACTGGCTAAAAAGGCTATCGAGCGCCAGCAGCTGCAGGCAGAAGGTACGGCCCGCTTTGGTGATGCCCTCTTCGCTGATACCGAGGCGGAAGCTTTCTGCATCGAGGCGCTACATGGTCTGGAGGCTGGTGGGATGCTGGGAGACTACGCCAAGGAGGAAGCCGCCGAGCGATTCAAGGCCCACCCCACTCTCTTGCCTCATACGTTATCCGACTGCCTGTATGAGCTTGATTACTGGCACCAGCTCTACCTCTTACGAAACGCGGTAGACATCTACGCCAGCGACGGGCCGCGCGAGGCAAGCGCCAGGGATTGGCTTGTGTTTGGCCTATTGGCAGAGATCAGGCCGCGCAGTAAAGCCGAGGCGCTTTTAGTCTTTCGTTACCTCATCGCCAGTGACCGGAGCGATATGGCCGAAGGTGACGCTATTCTCGAAAACCTGATTGGGTAGCCTTATGAGTAATAACCTGGAAGTCGTTAAGCACGACGATGAAACGCCTCAGCAAGCCATCGCCCGTACAGCACTGACGCCTGAGAACCTAAGCGCTGCCGTGCTGATGGGTACAAAGGTATTTGGCGAAGCGCCCATCACTGATGTAGCACAGGAACTAAAGCGCCAGACCGCCGCGCTCCATAAGGGAGACATGACCCGCGCTGAGAGCATGCTCTTGGCACAAGCTCATACATTGGACGGCCTGTTTGCCACATTGACTAACCGTGCACTCAACGCAAAGCATATGGAGCAGCTAGAAACCTATATGCGGCTGGCGCTTAAAGCCCAAGGTCAGAGCCGCGCCACGCTACAGACGCTTGGCGAGCTTAAATCCCCTAAAAACGTGGCATTTGTTAGGCAAGCAAACATCGGGCAGAACGTCCAAGTGAATAACGGTACGACCGAACCCACGCGCCCGCGACAAAAGAAGAAAGCGCAAAACGAACTACTGGAGGCAGAACATGGCGAATGGCTGGACACCCGAGCGACAAGCATCCCAGGTCGAGATGATTCGGAACTGGAGACCGTAGGACAAAAGCACCGACCCGAGAAGCGAAGACGGTATCACGCAACGCTTAGAAAGGACGCTTCAGACTCATGATACGGGCTACCAAAACAACTAAGGCTAGACGTGAATTGCTGGAGTAAATGCGCTATAGCTAACCTGAAAAGTGATAGCCATGAAGTTAGCCGTCTGCTTATAGACACCACAAACGGCTAACCAGACCTGCTTACTGAATTTGAACCAAGCTGCTTCGCAATTCAGCAGGAACCTTATCCAAAGTCATTACAGTAACGCCATTGTCTTTAGAGACTTGTGCGACCGGCTTACCCATATCGGCTGATACGCCTTCTGGGAGCTTAAACATAGCACCTGTAGCCGGATCGACTATAAGCATACCGATTACGCCACCTAGCAGAATATTTCCCCAGTACCAGCCACTCACTGAGCTATCCAAGGTAACTGTTTTGTCTGCATAGCCAGGGTTATGAAACTTCAAAGTATAGGTCTCGCCTTTGAAGTAACCGCGTCCAGACTTAAGCGTAACGGTACTTGGTGTATTGCCGCTATGCACAACCCTACCGGCTTTGTCCGTGATTTCGAACGTAGCTCCGGCTGGTGCGCTGCTGACGTGAACAGGATATTGGCTATCGCCCAGAATGCTTGCGCATCCAGAAAGAAAGCTAAGGCATATTCCGGCCGCAGCCATCTTAAAAATCGAAGAAGTCACTACTAAATCCCTTTGCTGGCTAATGGTGCTCGATAATCGACGAGCTATGTCAGCAGGTCATACTGGCGTAGGCGGACTATCAAGCTGCCTACGTATCGGCATATTTTGCGCAACCTTTAGCAACAATATCTTTCGAGGGTAGGTGGTCATTTAGGATGGGGGCATATCAAAAGTCTAGAAGTGTCCTAAGCGGAGACCGCTTCCAGTCTCATACAGAGATTTTTTCCTAATTTTGGAAGAAGTTAACAATCCACCTCATCGGTATGTTTATGGGAAAGACTCTAGAGCAAGCCTTACAGCCCATATAAGCACTTCAAACTTAAAGCTGAGGTTAATTTTTAGAGTTAACAATCAAACCGAGCGGCTGCCAAAGGCTTTTACGATCTATCCGTAAAGCTTACTTTAAAGGCGATTGTATTGCCTCATTGAATATGAATAGTTGTGGCTAAAGCTTTTCCCTTTCCGGTCGATATCAAATATACCTAGCAGTAATGCTCCACCCTCCTTTTGCTGCTAGGCATTACATACGCCTCGACTTTTCGAGGCTTTTTTATACCCTCCGTTTAGGCACTCGCTAGCGTAGCGCTCTTTTTGTAGGAGCAATGTAAACATGGCAAGACGCCGCCAGCCTCAAACCATTCAGACTTTTATCATCAGCATCGTGGGTGCTCTAGCTATAGCCATAATCGGCTATCACGCTCGTCTCGCTATCTTGGAGAATTTTGCCGAAAAGCAAATTACCCATACTCAAGAAGTAATGGCTCGCCTTCAAACGCAGCAATTAGAACAGCAAAGGCAAATGCAAGCCGAGCAGCAACAAGCTAAGCAGGCCAAGCGTGAAGCTATGGAGAGAGATGCTGAAAATATGCATCGCATAGCTGAAGAAAGCAGAATGAAAGATGAAGCCTGGAATAGCTTTTTTCACCAATCTAAGGACTGTGATATCTGGCGCGATGATCGACATATGGTCGAATGCCAAAATAAGGTGATTAGAGCAAAAGGCGAGTTTGAGAAGCGCTGGGCTGCTGGCGAGTTTCGTATAAGGAACCTGTAAGGCCTGTTTTATCGTCTAGCGAAATAAAAAGTGAGTAGATTTGTGAGTAGAAAATAAATACAAACTCAATAAAACCATATATAACAAGCATTACAGCAGCATGTTCGAGTCTCTCCCGAACACCATATAAAGTTTCAGGACTTCCCGCAAAGTCCCGAAATACCAGAAGAGCCGGCCCTTGAGCCGGTTTTTTTGCGCTTCACTATCCTGTCTCCCTCCGGTTCTCTCAAGTAATAACTACTTCCTTGGTATAAAGCGCCTCAGGCGTGCCTTGGAGTAGACCATTACAAGCCAACACGAAAGATTCATCCTCCCCATCTCTCTATGCATCATTCTGCACCGTTTAACGCAGGCTTGAGCGGTCTTCCTGCCTCACCGCTTTACCCAACCTTTACCTGCCTTGACATCACGCGACAGCCGTACGGTGCTTTATAGCAGCGAGGCAAAAGCTCTTGCTGAAGGAGGTACGTATGCCAGGTCGAATATTAAAGGTAACCTTACTCATCGGCTGCCTTATCAGTGCAGGTGAAGCCGCGGCTTTTGAGCGTGAGCAGGTTTACGGGCCGCTGCCTCACCATGAGAATTACAAAGCCCCTATTACTTACCGTCAGCTTCAAAGGCTGCACTACCATAGGTTCCACGCAAGGCACTATCACACTCCGCCGCCACGTCATCGTGCCCATTATCGCAGGCCCTCGCCGACGTATTACAGGCCCGCTTCCTAATAGTGATTAAAAGCCAGTTGACGCTTTGTCTTTAAAGCCTCGTCTTGCACGAGGCTTTTTAATAGTGCATGAACGCCAGGCACACTCCTCCAAGCCTCTTCCGCCAAACGGCGAGAACTCAGGGACCGGAAGTCATGTCATTCTGATACATCTGAGGGGATATGGATATGAAGAACCTGCTGGCCGCATTAGTCAGTCAACTCGCTTGCGAAGGCAAGGTGGAATGCCTGGAAAGAGATGAGAATTTCGCCAGAGTCATTGTCACGACACCCCACGGCATCATTGTCGAGAGGGATCTACACGCCACCCAGCTTCATCATGCCGTTCTGCTCAAGGCTGTCGCCGATGAGATAAAAGAAGAAATTCAGGAACGAACCCTGCGTCTTTATGGTGATATTTCCGAATGCTAGCGGCACTCGCTGACTCCCACTTCCCACCGTTTGGTATTTGAGCATAAGGGTTAGCATGATCGTACGCCCTCAGACCCCATCGCTATGGGTGCTGCTGTTTTCTCTGAAAGGCTCCATTATTCCCGCCATCTGGAAGCGAGTGCTCTACACGGTGCTGCTAAGCTCCTTTGTCGTAGCCACGCATGGCACCCTCTACCACTACAAGGTTATTTTGACAGCTACGCCTTTTACACTTTGGGGACTGACGCTGGCGATATTCTTGGGCTTTCGTAATAGCGTGGCCTACCAGCGCTTTTGGGAAGCGCGGACCCTGTGGGGAGAACTGCTCATCGTCTCTCGCAACCTAGTGCGACAAACGTTGAGTTTTTTTCCTGGAATGACTGTTGAAGAGCGACGCTCCATAGCCCTTCAACTGACCGCATTCAGCCATGCGCTTCGCGACCACTTGAGAAACGATGACCCAACGCCCGACCTGAAGCGCCTTCTGACACAGAACGACTGCGCCCGGGCGCTGGCAGCCGCCAATCGGCCTAATGTGATACTGGGTCTTATTGGACAGAACATCAGTCAGTTGATGCGGCAACATAACTCCAGCGAAATTCTTCTTAGCTCTGTAGATCAACAGATCAGTCGCCTCTCCTATGTGCTGGGAGGCTGTGAACGCATCAGAAATACACCTATCCCCTATCCCTATATTCTGATGCTGCATCGCACCGTACACATTTACTGTTTTCTACTGCCGTTCTGCCTGGTGGATAGCATTGGCTGGTTTACCCCACTTGCTGTTTGCGTACTGGCGTATACCTTTTTTGGACTGGATGCCCTGGGAGATCAGATAGCGGACCCTTTCGATAAGATGCCAAACGACCTGCCACTCAATGCCATGTGCAGAGGTCTAGAAATCTCCCTGCTTGAACTGCTGGATGAACGAGACCTCCCGCCCCCTCTACATCCTCAGGACGGTTTATTGCTGTAAGCCTTTCGAGGAAAGACAGGCTTGCCATGCTAACTACCAGGTGTTGCAGTAGAACGCTTATTACGAGCAGCAACGCCTCATGCCACGAACCTTATCTCTGCCTACCAGAAAATACCCACCCGCCGGTCTTGCCAGGCGACTAGCTGCAAGCTTCTATGACAGCATCCTGCTTGTTGCCTTGGTAATGGTGGCTACATTAGGTTATTTCGGCGGATTGGCTGCCTGGATGGGAGGTTCCCGCTTCAAGGCAATGGCCGAACAAGGGGAGCTGATAGGCGACCCTATATTGAGCATCCTGATTGTATTGGTCAGCTTTGCTTACTTTGCGGGCTACTGGATACATAACGGCCAAACGCTCGGCATGCAGGCCTGGAAGATCCGAATACAAAATACCGACGGCACAAGGATTAGTCTGCCTCAAGCCGCCCTGCGCTTCGCCGCCGCTCTTTTCTCGTATCTCTGCCTGGGGGTAGGCCTTTTATGGATACTCGTCGATACACGCAGGCGAAGCTGGTCTGATCTGGCTTCCAGGAGTCAAACCATACATATCTTGGAGTAGGACACCAAAAAGGCCAAACAGATAAATGTTCAGCCTTTTTTGTGAGGACATCAGCCCGCTTTACGCAATAACCATATGCCTGCCAATGCACAGACTCCTGCAGGCACCAGGACCGCTAATATGGGTGAGAATCCAAATACCAGACTGGAAGGTCCCAACAGGTCCTGAGCAATACGGAATACGAATCCTACTACCACACCGGTAAAAATACGCTGACCCAATGTTACCGAGCGCAGCGGGCCGAAGATGAATGAAATGGCCATTAATACAAGTGCTGCTGTCACCAGCGGCTGGAATACCTTACCCCAGAACGCCAGCCAGTAAGAGGCATTATTAAGCCCCTGATCCGCCAAGTAATGGATGTACCACCACAAACCAGAAATGGACAAAGCATCGGGCTCCATCACAACGGTGTCGAGTATTTGTGGTGTCAGTTCGATGTCCCAATTTTCTGTTGGAGCTGTTATGACCTCGGTGTGACGATCACGGAAGTGGGTCGTGGAGATCGTTTGCAGCTCCCAATGGTCGCCTCGGTACTCGGCACGCTTGGCAAAACTTGCCGACAGCAAATGGCGCTGCTCATCAAACTGATAACGTGTAATACCAAACAGAACACCGTTGGGCTGCACCGCATTGATATGAACGTACTCACGTCCCTGACGATGCCACAGGCCATGCTTGGAACTCTGGGCATCACCACCGCCCTGCGCCATTGCACGGTTGCTCTGAGCAATGTTTTCCGACCAGGGAGCGACATATTCACCAATAAGCACGCCTGCAAGCAGGATCAGCAGCATAGGCTTCATGACAGCCCAGACAATTCGAGCCAGCGAGACACCAGCGGCTCGCATGATGATCAGCTCACTGCTACTGGCCAGCGAGCCCAGGCCAATCAGGCAGCCGATCAGCGCTGCCATGGGCAGGAGCTCATAAGCCCGCCGCGGGCCAGTCAACAGTACATACGTAAGCGCCTGCAGGGCGCCGTAGTTATCATCGAAATCCCCCAGCTGATCGATATAGGCAAACAGCAAGGCCAATCCAAGAATAACGCCAAGAACAGCCAGAATACTGACTAGAACCGAGCGACCTATATAACGATCGAGTTTACTCATGACCTTTCTCCGTAGCACGGCGGCGCATAGACAGGCGCAACGGCTCCCAGAAGGCCAGCAGCAAACCTAACGCAAGAAACAACAGATGAACCGGCCAAAGACCGATGGCAGGCGGAAGCTTGCCCTTGTCAAGCGAGCCACGGGCGGCAATCAGCAGGGAAAGGTAGGCCATATAAAGCAGGATGGCGGGCAGTAGTTTGAGAAAACGTCCCTGACGTGGATTGACACGCGATAACGGCACGGCAATCAGCGTCACGATGAAAACCAGCACCGGAATGGAAAGACGCCACTGCAGCTCGGCCTTCTGACGGATGTCATCGCTGGACATCAGGGCACGTGTCGGAATCGCTTCGCGCGCACCTACATCCGTACTGACTTCAGGCTTAGGAAGCAACACTCCGTAGGTATCGTATTGAACCGCACGATAGTCCGCCTGACCTGGGGTACCGTCATACCGGAAACCATTTTCCAGAATCAGGTAACGACTGCCATCGGAATGGATTTCCTGGTGGCCCTTATCGGCGATCAGCACACCAATGCCCCGATCAGACCCGGCCTTGGCTTCATTCTTTTCAGAAATAAAGACGCCCGAGAGCTGGGTACGATCATTGCTGAGCGCTTCGGTATAGGTCACCCGCGAGCCATCACGCAGCGACTGGAAGCGACCGGGCGCCAGGGTATCGAACTCGGTCAGCGCATCCTGCTGATTCAAGATCTCACCCACACGCTGAACGCCCATAGGGGTCAGCGACAGACTCAACCAGGCAACAACAAGCGCAATGAGTGTTGCCGGTGCCATCGTATAGGCCAGGAGGCGTTGCTGACTCATTCCGGTAGCGGAAAGGACCGTCATCTCACTTTCCAGGTACAGACGGCCATAGGAGAGCAGAATCCCCAAAAATAGACCAAGCGGCAGAATCAGCTCTAAGAAACCGGGAATCCGGTATCCCATGATCATCATCAAGGCGCCAGGATCCAGGATACCCTGCGCAGCTTGAGCCAGATATTTAATGAAGCGACCACTCATGATGATCACCAGCAAAACGGCGCTTACCGCGCCCATGGTGGTGAGAACTTCACGTGCTAGATAACGAAAGACGATCAAACAAGGCTCTCCAGGGTTGTCAGGCTCAGGCGCGTACGCTCAAACTAGCCGCCGTTGCTAAACCGACCCGCGCAAGGCAGCCCGCAGGGCGGCCCCGGCGAAAATAGCTGGCATTATCCTGCAAACCTACTCGTTTGTCTTGGGGAGCTTCTCGTAATGGAATTTCTCGTTAAAAGTGCAAGTCCGGAAACACTGAAAACAGCCACACTGGTTCTTGCTGTTGGTGAACATGGTTACATGGACGCTTCGGCGGCCACGGTCGATACCGCTACCGGTGGCGCCCTGAGCGCTGCAGTCAAGCGCGGTGATCTGGCAGGCAAACCGGGGCAGACGCTGCTGCTGACCGGCCTTACCGGTCTGAAAGCCGAGCGCGTTTTGCTGGTGGGCACTGGAAATACCGAAGAAGGCCTGGGCGATCGCGCGTATCGCAAAGTGGTCAGCGCAGCATTAGGCGTACTTAAAGGTTTGGGCGGTACTGATGCCGCCTTCTTCCTCGGCGATGTCAACGTCAAGCAGCGTGACAGCTATGCGAAGGCTCGCCTGCTGGCTGAAACGCTGGCGGATGGCCTGTATGTTTTTGATCGTTTCAAGAGCAAGAAAGCCGAGCCTCGTGCTCTGAAGAAAATCATTCTGGCAGGCAGCAAGGCCGCTCAAGCTGATATGGAGCGAGGCCTTGCCCATGCCCAGGCCATTGCTGCAGGCGTTGCCTATGCCAAGGATTTTGGCAACCTGCCGCCAAACATCTGTAACCCCGCCTACATCGCGGACGAAGCCAAAGCACTTGGCAAGCAGTACAAGGAAACCGGCCTTAAAGTCGATGTGCTAGACGAAAAGAAAATGCGCGAACTGGGCATGGGCTCGTTTCTCGCGGTGGCACAAGGCAGCGAGCAACCGCCCCGCCTGGTAGTGCTTCAATACAAGGGTGCCGCAAAAGACACAGCCCCCCATGTTCTGGTCGGCAAAGGCATTACGTTCGATACCGGCGGCATCAGCATCAAGCCCAGCCAGGGCATGGATGAGATGAAATACGACATGTGTGGTGCTGCCAGCGTACTGGGTACATTCCGTGCCGCGCTCGAACTCAAGCTCCCCATTAACCTGGTAGGCCTGTTGGCTTGCGCCGAAAATATGCCCAGCGGAACGGCGACCCGCCCTGGCGACATCGTCACAACCATGAGCGGTCAGACGGTGGAAATCCTCAATACAGACGCTGAAGGCCGTCTGGTGCTGTGTGATACACTAACCTATGCCGAACGCTTCAAGCCCCAGTCCGTGATCGATATCGCCACACTAACCGGCGCCTGCGTCACAGCCCTGGGGTCGGTTGTATCCGGCCTGCTAGGTAACGATGACAACCTGATCCAGCAGATCAAAGCCGCCGGCGATGCGGCTGATGACCGCGTATGGCAGTTGCCTCTGCATGATGAGTATCAAGAGCAACTCGACAGCCCCTTCGCTGATATCGCAAACATTGGCGGTCCCAAGGCCGGCACTATTACAGCAGCGTGCTTCCTGTCGCGCTTTGCCAAGAACTACAAATGGGCTCACCTGGATATCGCTGGCACAGCCTGGATCAGTGGTGGCAAGGACAAGGCCTCTACCGGCCGCCCCGTCCCATTGCTTATGCAGTATCTGCTAGACCGCAGCCAAGGCTGAATCGATGCAGCGCGATAGGGTTCGCTTCCCTATTGCGCCGCTGCTGCCAGCCATACTCCGGAGCCAGACATGACCCGTGTCGACTTCTATGTTCTTCCCAGCGACGATCCTGACGCTCGACTGACCTTTGCGTGCCGCCTCGCCGAAAAAGCGTGGAGACAACAGATGCAGACGTATATCCATTGCGCTGACGAAGCCCAACGCAGTCAACTGGACGAACGACTTTGGGACTTCCGTCCCGACAGCTTCCTGCCTCACGACTTTGCCGAGGACAAGCCGGATAGCCCAGTCCTGCTGGGTATTGACACCCAACAGGAGCGAACCGGCGAACTGTTGATCAACCTGGATACTCGTATTCCTGCTTTTTTTGTCGGCTTCAGCAGAATTGCCGAACTGGTCATCGAAGAGGCTTCAATACGCAAAGCGGCTCGTGAGAATTTCCGCTTTTACCGAGAGCGCGGCTATGCTTTACAAGACCATCGTCTGCCGCGAGTCTGACAATCATGGACAAAGACCTCCCGCCTCGCCCGGCACATCTCATGAATGATTTGGAATCGATCCGCCAGCTACTGGATAAACACGACCTCCCCATGCTTACCGACCGGCTGGACCAGGATGGTATTCCTGTACTGTCCGATGTGGTCGTACCCTCTATTGAACGGCTAAGCGCCATTCCTCCGCTGCTTGATCAGATCGAGCCGGAGCGAGTTTCTCGACAGGAGGAGGAATCCTTGGAGGAGCTACTTCGCCAGGAAGCGCGCCTCATACTTCAGGAAGTCATTGCCGAATTCGCACCTAAAGTTGAAGCCGAACTGCAAAAACGCCTGGATGCCCGCCTCGATGAACTGATCAGGCAGCGCGAGCAGGTCTGATTACAAGACGGTCAGTGCTGCGATCAATCGCACCTGACCGTTATCCCCGTTATACTCAAAGGCTTTCCCTCTTCAGACGCCTTTGCCAACGTACATGGACAAGACTTACCAGCCACACGACATCGAAACCTCTTGGTACCAGACCTGGGAATCCAAGGGATACTTCGCGCCTCAGGGCTCCGGCGAGCCCTATACCATTATGATTCCGCCACCCAACGTCACCGGCAGCCTGCACATGGGCCATGGCTTTAACAATGCCATTATGGACGCCCTGATCCGCTTCCGCCGCATGCAGGGCCGCAATACCCTGTGGCAGCCCGGCACGGACCACGCAGGTATTGCCACCCAGATGGTGGTGGAGCGTCAATTGAGTGCGCAGGGCGTCAGCCGTCATGATCTGGGTCGCGAGAAGTTTCTAGAGAAAGTCTGGGAATGGAAAAACGAGTCTGGCGGCAACATCACTCGCCAGATTCGTCGCCTGGGCTCTTCCGTAGACTGGTCACGCGAACGCTTCACCATGGATGACGGTCTGTCTGAAGCAGTAAAGGAGGCCTTTGTCCGTCTGCACGAGGACGGCCTGATTTATCGCGGCAAGCGCCTGGTCAACTGGGATACCAAGCTGCATACGGCTATCTCCGATCTGGAAGTCGAGAACCATGATGAGAAAGGCTCATTGTGGAACCTGCGCTATCCCCTGGCTGATGGTGCCAAGACGGCAGAGGGCAAGGATTACCTGATCGTTGCTACGACCCGCCCGGAAACCATGTTGGGCGACTCCGCCGTAGCGGTACATCCCGAGGATGAGCGCTACAAGGCACTGATCGGCAAATTCATCGAGCTGCCACTGGTAGGCCGTCGCATCCCGATCGTGGGCGACGACTATTGTGATCCAGAATTTGGCACAGGTTGCGTCAAGATCACCCCTGCTCACGACTTCAATGACTATGAGGTCGGCAAGCGCCATAACCTGCCCCTGATCAATATTTTCGATAAAAACGCAGCGGTACTTGCTACAGCACAAGTATTCAACCTGGATGGCAGCGTAAACACTGAAGTCGACGCAGGGATTCCGTCCGCATACGCGGGCCTGGATCGTTTCGAAGCCCGCAAGCAGATCGTAGCGGCCTTCGACTCTGCCGGTCTTCTAGAGAAAATTGAAGACCATGCGCTGAAAGTACCCAAGGGCGATCGCTCCGGCACTGTTATTGAGCCTTGGCTGACCGATCAATGGTACGTCTCCACCAAGCCTCTGGCTGAAAAAGCCATTGAGGTCGTGGAAAACGGCTCTATTCAGTTCGTACCCAAACAGTACGAGAACATGTACTTTTCCTGGATGCGTGATATTCAGGATTGGTGCATCAGCCGTCAGCTCTGGTGGGGCCACCGTATTCCGGCGTGGTATGACGAGGCTGGCAACGTCTACGTTGGTCGCGATGAAGCGGAAGTCCGCAGCAAGCACAATCTGGGCGAGATCGCGCTGCGCCAGGACGACGACGTACTCGACACCTGGTTCAGTTCGGGTCTGTGGACATTCTCTACCCTTGGTTGGCCGGAACAGACCGAATTTTTAAAGACGTTCCACCCCACCGACGTTCTGGTAACCGGCTTTGACATCATCTTCTTCTGGGTCGCCCGGATGATCATGCTGTCTACTCACCTGACTGGGCAGATTCCGTTCAAAACCGTCTACGTTCACGGTCTTGTACGCGACGGTCAGGGCCAGAAGATGTCCAAATCCAAGGGCAACGTGCTTGACCCGCTGGATATCGTCGATGGCATTGATCTGGAGAGCCTGCTGCAGAAGCGCACCAGCGGCATGATGCAGCCAAAGCTGGCGGAAAAGATTGCCAAGCAGACCCGTGCTGAATTCCCGGAAGGCATTGCCAGCTACGGTACTGATGCCTTGCGTTTCACATTCTGCTCCCTGGCCTCCACCGGCCGCGATATCAAATTCGATATGGGCCGTGTCGAAGGCTTCCGCAATTTCTGCAACAAGATCTGGAATGCGGCCAACTTCGTGCTGGAAAACACCGAAGGCAAGGACTGTGGTGTCAATGACGAACCGGTCGAATTGTCTTCTGTGGATCGCTGGATCATCTCTCAACTGCAGCGTACAGAAGCTGAAGTGACTCGCCAGCTGGAACAGTTCCGCTTCGACCTGGCTACCCAGGCACTCTATGAATTCATCTGGGATGAATACTGCGCCTGGTATCTGGAGCTAGTGAAGCCGGTATTGTGGGATGAAAACGCTTCTATCGAACGTCAGCGCGGCACACGCCGTACCTTAGTACGTGTGCTGGAGGTTGCACTGCGTCTGGCGCATCCGTTCATGCCTTTCATCACGGAAGAAATCTGGCATCGCATCGCACCGCTTGCCGGCCAACAGGGCGAAACACTCATGCTGCAAACCTGGCCGGTAGCCAATGAAGCCCGCATTGATAATGCGGCAGAAGGCGATATCGAGTGGGTCAAGGCACTAATGCTGGGAGTACGGCAAATCCGTGGCGAAATGAATATCTCCATGGCCAAGCGCATCGACATTCTGCTCAAGCATGCCAGCGCTGAAGATCAGAGACGCATGAGTGAAAACGAGCCCATGCTCAAAAAGCTGGCCAAGCTTGAGTCGATTCGTATTCTGGCTGCCAACGAAGAGGCACCGCTTTCCGCTACAGCGCTTGTTGGCGAGATGGAGGTGCTGGTGCCAATGGCAGGCTTGATTGACAAGGCTGCCGAACTGGGTCGTCTTGATAAGGAAATCCAGCGTCTGGAAGGCGAGGTAAAGCGCGTCGGAGGCAAACTGAACAACGCCGGCTTCGTGGACAAGGCGCCAGCCGAGGTGATTGCCAAGGAACGCGCCAAGCTGGCCGAGGCCGAACAGGCGCTCGCCAAGCTGGCCGAACAGCGTGGACGAATCGCCAGCCTGTAATGGTTGAATGTCACCATAGGCCCGCTTAGGCGGGCCTTTTGGTTTGTTATCGATGGATGCTCAAGGATTGGACAATGGACGTAAGCAAAACCAAGACAAGCTTCTACCGCCGCCTGTACGTCGCCTGGCTGGTCGATTCTGGAGTCGCAACGAGTGTACCGGCCCTGATGGAAGCGACAGGCATGCCCAGACGTACTGCACAGGACACCCTTTCGGCGTTGAGCGATCTGGATATCGACTGTGCATTTGAGCAGACCGAAGGCGCTCGCAACCATGCAGGACATTATGTCATCCGTGATTGGGGCGCTATCGATAAGCGCTGGATCCGCTCCAACCTCCCCACCATAAAAGCCCTGCTGGGCTACCCCTAATCGTTCGAGCCTTTTCATGACTCAGCCACCCAAGCGCCCCGCTGCCCCCAACTTGAATAAAGGGGTTCTGCATCCCCGCAACCGTCACCAGGGGCGCTATGATTTTGCCAAGATGATCAAGGCCTGCCCTGAACTGGCGCCCTTCGTCATCATCAACCCCTACGGCAAGCAAAGTATCGACTTTGCCGATCCTGCCGCTGTCAAAGTCTTCAATCGCGCCCTGCTCCGGCAATATTATGGAATTGCCCACTGGGATATCCCGGAAGGCTATTTATGCCCCCCCATTCCAGGCCGCGCCGACTATGTTCATTCCCTGGCAGACCTGCTGGCTGAGCGTAATGACGGTATTATTCCTCGTGGCGCTATGATCAGGGCGCTGGATATAGGGGTTGGCGCCAACTGCATCTATCCGCTGATTGGCCATCACGAGTACGGCTGGCATTTCGTTGGGGCCGATATCGACGCAACGGCGCTGGCCTCCGCCAAGACCATCCTGCAAGGCAATCAGCTGACCAAGGCCATATCGTTACGGCAGCAGACCGAGCCGAACCGCACGTTTCGAAACATCATCGCCCCAGATGATCGTTTCGATATAACTCTCTGCAATCCTCCCTTTCATACCTCTCTGGAAGAAGCTCGCAGCGGCAGTCAGCGCAAGTGGAAAAACCTTGGCAAACTGGACCCGAAGCGCAAATTGCCCGTACTTAACTTCGGCGGTCAGGGCGCTGAGCTATGGTGCAAGGGCGGTGAAGCCCGCTTTGTACGCACATTGGCAGAAGACAGTGCCTGCTATGGTCCGCAGGTGTTCTGGTTTAGTACTCTGGTATCCAAGGCCTCCAATGTCGACAGTCTGGTGGCTGCTCTAAAGCAGGTCCATGCGGTAGATATCCGTACGATCGACATGTCCCAAGGTCAAAAACGTAGCCGGCTGGTGGCCTGGACTTTTCTTTCACCGGATGCTCAAGACCAATGGCGCCGCACACGCTGGATCAAGAATGCCGATTAAGCCCGTCGCACGGGTGCGGTACACTATCAGGCCACATCTGATTTTCGCGGCAATGTCGCCTGCGCTTCATTGATAGAGAGTCCCATGCCCATTCGCCACGCTATCGTTCACCTGATCGACAAGAAACCCGACGGTCAGCCCGCTACGCTGCATGCCCGTGAAGCCGAGCTCGAGGCATCTCAGGCCATCGAAAACCTGATGGCCGATCTCAACGAAAGCTATAACGCCAAACCCAACAAGGCCTGGGGACTGTTCCACGAGGAATCTGGTGCTTATCCCTTCAGTGGCTGGCTCAATGAGTATCTGGACGGCGGCAAGAACTTTGTTGCATTCAGCCAGCAGGCCGTCGAGCACCTCAAGCAGCTTATGGAAGGCTCAAACCTTTCAACGGGCGGCCATGTCCTCTTTGCCCACTATCAGCAAGGCATGACGGACTACCTTGCCATTGCCCTGCTGCATCATAGTGAAGGCGTAACCGTAACCGACACCCTGGACGTAGCTCCCGCCAAACACCTGGACCTCGGGCAGCTTCATTTGGCGGCACGCATCAATATTTCCGAGTGGCGTAATAACAAGCAGTCCAAGCAATACATCTCCTTTATCAAGGGCAAGGGCGGCAAGAAGGTCTCGGATTATTTTCGTGACTTCATTGGCTGCCAGGAAGGTGTCGATGCGCCCAGCGAGACGCGTACCCTGCTCAAGGCCTTTAGCGACTATGTAGAAAGCGAAGACCTGCCTGAGGAGAAAGCCAAGGAAAAAACCGACACCCTGGTCGACTATGCCAGCACCCAGGCCCGTATTGGCGAGCCCATTGCCCTGGATGAACTGTCGGAGCTGATGAGTGAAGAGCAGCCCAAGGCCTTCTATGATTACATCCGCAACAAGGACTACGGGCTTGCGCCTGAAATCCCTGCAGACAAGCGCACCCTCAACCAATTCCGCCGCTTTACAGGGCGCGCCGAGGGACTATCCATCAGCTTCGAGGCTCACCTACTTGGCTCCAAGGTAGAGTACGACGAGTCTCAGGACGTATTGATCATCCGACAGATCCCTACCCAGCTAAAAGATCAGATCAAGCGCCGCAAGGACTGACCGCCAGGCAGAGCGACACCCTTGATCGCTCTGCCTGTCAGCCTCATCGCGTTTCGATATTGAATCCTATTCTGGGAACGTGAACGTGCACAGTGCCGGCACGCTCGTCCCTGCGCCTTAAAATGACTTCTTCCACCCCTGCGTACAGCAACTCACCCTCTACAGTCTCCAGACCATAATCCTGAGCTGAAATCGCTACACGATCGCCTTGAGCAAGGCCCGCCGGCAAGAACAATTCCCCTTCTGGAATAGGGGCAGGATCGGAATCATACGCAATGCGTATGGCCTCCTCTGCGCTCAGGTCGGAATAAGTGCCATGACCGAACCCCTGCACGCGGCCTAGCCAGGCGGATACTTCAGAATATGTATCTACCAGAGGCGCAGTCTGGCGAGCTGACTGCAAAAACCAGAGGCAATGCGCCAGCGAGAAATCTGCGATAGAGGGAGCATTAAAGAGGTATTCGCCACTGCTGCGCGCCAATTGTTCCTCAAGTCGTGCCATTAGGGTAGGCCAATGTTGCGCCGCCTGCCTTGCTGTAACCCGAGGAGCATTTCCCTTTTCAAAAAGCGCCTTACGGTCCGCCATGAACGCTTGAGCCTGCTCAGGCGGAACATTGGCCATGCGCTCGGCGATGACGTCGGGCTGAAAAATCAATGCCACGGCATGCTGGAACACTACGCTATCTGCCCAGGCGGCAAAGGCGCGGCAAGCAAACTCCTGCCCTTCCGGAAAGAGTGTGGGAGTGACCTTGGCCTGTTCCAGGCGCTGCGCGATCAGCGTCGTATCACAATAGATATCCGCCCCGACCTGAAGCACAGGAGTCTTGCGATAGCCGCCGGTCAATGTGGTGAGATCCGGCTTTGGCATGACACGGGGAATAATGACGGAGCGCCAGGACAGCTGCTTGAATCCCATCAGCAGATGCACTTTCTCGGCAAAAGGAGAGGTCCAGTAGTGATGCAGGATGAGATCGGTCATGCGCACGCCCTCTTATTGGAGAAGCGCAGAGTAACCGCCCTCCCCCTTGAAGACTATCCTCCCTGAGCCACTATCATGGCTTCCTTGATGTTCTTTTTGAGTTTTTTAATGGCGCGTTCACGGCGAAGCGCTGCAGATTTGTCTACACACGGCTCCGTATAGACCAGTGCCTTGGCAGGACTTGAATGAAAAAAGCGAGCCCCCTTACCTTGTTGGTGAGCCTTGAAACGGTGCTGAGGGTTATCGCTGATGCCGCAGTAGAGTGAGCCATTTTCAGCTCTGACCAGATAGACGAACCACGGCCGCAGCGGATGAGTCATGGTCAAGGATAAGGGTAAAGCGTCCACGTACAGCAAGCCATTCAACCAGAGAGCGTAGCTGTATTCTCCCGCCTGGCCCGGTAAAAGAACAGCCTATAAGAAAGGCGCCCTGAGGCGCCTTTCTTGATGGATCAGTGAAGGATCTGACCCAGGAAGAGCTTGGTACGCTCGTTTTGAGGATTATCGAAGAACTGATCTGGCGGGGCCTGCTCCACGATTTCACCCTTGTCCATGAAAATCACACGGTTTGCTACCGTTCGGGCAAAACCCATTTCGTGAGTCACGCACAGCATGGTCATGCCATCCTGAGCAAGGCCGATCATGGTATCGAGCACCTCCTTTACCATTTCCGGGTCAAGCGCTGAGGTAGGCTCGTCAAACAGCATGATCTTGGGCTTCATACACAACGCACGGGCAATGGCCACACGCTGTTGCTGACCACCGGAGAGCTGTCCCGGATACTTGTGAGCCTGATCTGGAATGCGTACGCGCTTCAGATAATGCATCGCGACTTCTTCGGCTTCCTTCTTGGGTAGCTTACGTACCCAGATAGGGGCCAGCGTACAGTTTTCCAGTACCGTCAGATGAGGGAACAGATTGAAATGCTGGAAGACCATCCCGACTTCACGGCGAATGGCCTCGATGTTTTTCAGGTCCCCATTGAGCTCTACATCATCAACGACAATATTGCCCTTCTGATGCTCTTCCAGGCGATTGATGCAGCGGATCGTGGTCGACTTGCCTGACCCTGACGGGCCGCAGAGAACGATACGCTCGCCCTGTCGGACTGTCAGGTTGATGTCCTTAAGCACGTGGAACTGACCGTACCATTTGTTCACGTCTTGCATCTGGATCATGATCTTGTCACCGATGCCCAGAGTCTTGGCATTTTCACTCATGCTGATTCGCTCCTTAGCGGCGATGGCCGGTGTCGAGACGGCGTTCCAGACGCTGACTGTACTGCGACATACCGAAACAGAAAGCCCAATAAATCAATGCGCCAAAGACATAGCCCTCGGTCGACATACCCAGCCAGGCTGGATCAACGGTAGCCTGGTGCAGGCTGTTCAAGAGATCGAACAGACCAATGATGATCACCAGACTGGTATCCTTGAACAGCGCGATAAACGTGTTCACGATTCCCGGGATCACCAGCTTCAATGCCTGAGGCAGTATGACCAGCCCCATGGCGCGCCAGTAGCCCAGCCCCATGGCTGACGCCGCTTCGTACTGCCCTTTCGGGATCGCCTGCAAACCACCACGCACGACTTCGGCAATGTAAGCTGACTGGAACAGGATGACGCCAATCAGTGCCCGCAAGAGTTTGTCGAAGCTCATACCTTCAGGCAGGAACAACGGCAGCATGACGGATGACATGAACAACACCGTGATCAACGGAATACCCCGCCAGAACTCGATAAAGGTCACGCACAACACGCGTACGGCCGGCATCTCCGAACGACGTCCCAATGCCAGGAATATACCCAGCGGCAGCGCACCGGCAATACCTACAGAGGCAATGACCAGTGTCAGCGTCAGGCCACCCCAACGGCTGGTGGGCACCGCGTCGAGACCCAGCACTCCGCCATGCAGCAATACCCAGGCAGCAACGGGATAAACGATCAGGAAAACGATGCCATAAACTACCTTTCGGGGCATCGCTTTGATGAACAGCGGTGCAGCACCCAGAACCGCGAGCACCAGCGCCACATCCACACGCCAGCGCAGCTCCGGCGGGTAAAACCCGTACATGAACTGACCAAAGCGCATCTTGATGAATACCCAGCATGCGCCTCCCGGCGTACAGTCGGAACGTTCGGTCCCGCTGAACGTTGCATCCAGGAAAGCCCATTTGATCATGGGCGGAACCAATAGCCAGACCAGATACAGAGCAAGTAACGTAAGCAGCGTGTTGTAAACGCTGGAAAACAGATTGGCCCGCATCCAGGCCCACGCACCGATCGAGCGATTCGGCGGCGGCAGATCAGGTTTGAACGTATGTGTAGTCATGATCGCCTCTTATCGCTCACGCAAAGCCATTCGCTTGTTGTACACGTTCATCAACAGCGAAATGCTCAGGCTGATAACCAGATAGACTGACATCGTGATGGCAATGGTCTCGATCGCCTGCCCGGTCTGGTTCAGTACCGTACCGGCAAACAGCGACACCATGTCCGGATAGCCAATACCTGCAGCCAGTGATGAGTTCTTGGTCAGGTTAAGGTACTGACTGGTCAGTGGGGGGATGATGACCCGCATGGACTGGGGAATGATGACCAGGCGTAGCGTCCGGCTAGGCTTCAACCCCAGGGAATTGGCTGCCTCGGTCTGACCATGGCTCACCGACTGGATACCCGAACGTACCGTTTCAGCAATGAATGCTGCGGTATAAACGGAGAGTGCCACCAGCAAGGCGAACAGCTCAGGAATCACTACCCAGCCGCCCTGAAAGTTGAAGCCTTTGAGCTGCGGAACAGTCCAATGGAACGGTGCACCAAATACCAGGGCTGCCAAACCTAGCAGAACGATCAGCAAAGCGATAATTGAGATCAGCAGAGGAAAGCCTCTTCCGGTCCTGTCACGCCGAACCTTTACCCAGCGCGCCAGGGCAATACTGGCCACAACAGCTAGCGCAATCGCCACCAGGAACGGTACGACACCTTCTGCCGACACGGGTGCTGGAACGTACAGTCCTCGGTTGTTCAGAAACAACGTGTCGAAGAAGCTGAGACTCTGTCGGGGTCCAGGCACCAGACGCAACACAGCGAAATACCAGAAGAATATCTGGAGCAGTGGCGGAATATTGCGAAAGGTCTCGATATAGATCGCGGCGAGTTTACGTACCAGCCAGTTCGGCGAAAGACGAGCAATACCGATGATAAAGCCCAGTACAGTGGCCAGGATGATACCCAGGATGGATACCAGAAGCGTATTCGCCAGGCCGACCAGAAAGAGTCGTCCATAGGAATCCGATTCCTTGTAGTCGATCAGACTCTGGCTAACGCCAAAGCCTGCGCTATGCTCAAGAAAAGCAAAACCGGAGGTGATCCCCCGATGTTCCAAGTTGGTTTGTGTGTTGTTGAACAAGTACCAGCCAAGTGCAGCGACCGCCACAATAGCCAGTATCTGAAACGCCCAGGCGCGAGCGCGCGGATCGTTGATCAACGACCCAGACGTGCCTATTGATTTAGACATGATGTTTTCCGAGATGCGATGAAACAAAACGCCGCGACCTGGCTATTAACCAGGCCGCGGCGATAGGCAAATCAGCGCACGGGAGGTGCGTACAGGATGCCGCCTTTGTTCCATTGAGCATTCAGGCCGCGCTTGATCTTGAGCGCGCTACCCATGCCGACGTTACGCTCGAAGACCTCGCCATAGTTACCAACCTGCTTGACGATCTGAACCGCCCAATCTTTGGGCAGCTTCAGGTCGTTACCAAAGTTGCCTTCGGCACCCAGCATACGAGCCACATCAGGATTCTTGGCGTTCTTGGCCATGTCTTCCACGTTGGCAGAGGTAATACCTAGTTCCTCAGCGCCGATCATGGCGAATAGCGACCATTTTGCAATGGCAAACCATTCATCATCACCTCGGCGTACAGCAGGACCGAGAGGCTCCTTGGAGATCACTTCCGGCAGAACCACGTAATCGTCCGGGTTGGCTAGCTTGATGCGCTGGGCATAGAGTTGAGACTGATCCGACGTCAGTACGTCACAACGTCCGGCTTCAAGGGACTTGGCGCTTTCGTCAGAACGATCATAAGTGATCGGGGTGTACTTCATACCATTGGCACGGAAGTAGTCAGACACGTTCAGTTCGGTCGTGGTACCTGCCTGAATGCAGATCGTTGCACCATCGAGTTCTTTAGCGCTGGAAACACCTAGCTTCTTATTGACCAAAAAACCAACGCCGTCGTAGTACGTTACGCCCGTGAAATTCATACCCATGCCAGCGTCCCGTGAACTGGTCCAGGTAGTATTACGGGAGAGAATATCGATTTCGCCAGACTGCAACGCCGTGAAGCGCTCCTTGGCAGTCAATGGTGAATAGCGGACTTTCTCGGCGTCACCGAATACGGCAGCAGCCACTGCCCGGCATACATCAACATCAAGACCTGCATACTTGCCACCCGCCTCTGCATAGGAGAAGCCAGGCAGACCATCACTGATACCGCACTGCACGAAGCCCTTCTTCTTCACGGCATCCAAGGTCGCACCTGCATGGGCGAAGCCACTGACACCCAATACAGCCGCAGTGGTCAGAATCGCCAGGGTGGATTTCACCATTTTCATCGATAACCTCCAGTTGTTATAAAAGTCAGCATCCGGTCCCGCTTGCCCTTTAGGGCTTGTACGCAGCCATGAGAGCAACGTATACATCGCAAGAACCATCGAGGAATTGAGAGGTTCAACCCCTTCGCTCTCGGCTCGCTGCTGGAAATATTTGTTTTTATTTGCTTGACCGAGTGGCCTTTAATACACCAGACAACATGACAACGTTGTGTTACCTGTCGGTGCATCAAAAAGCACACATTGCAGATACAGCAAAAGGCGGACCACTTATAGCGACATGGCAGAATCGAAGCGGCTTAGTAAACTTCACTGAGACTGTAAAAGAATTTATATAAATGCGACATCCTCTTAACGCACCATTTGTTACCGCTGCCGATCAGAACGCACTTTTATGGAGCACACATGCCTGAAATAACTCCGCTGATCATCGAATCCCCCCAACCCGCAGACTCATGCGTGATCTGGCTACACGGCCTGGGCGCAGACCGTTACGATTTTCAGCCGGTGGCCGAAATAGTGCAGCGCGTGCTTACGACGACCCGTTTTGTACTGCCTCAGGCCCCTTCACGCCCCGTCAGTATCAATGGCGGCTGGGCCATGCCGTCCTGGTACGACATCCTGGCCATGTCACCTGCACGCGCCATTGATCACTCACAACTGGATGAGTCGGCCCACTATGTCGATGAGTTGATCACGCAGCAGATGGACATGGGCATTGATGCCCGACGCATTGTGCTAGCAGGCTTTTCACAAGGCGGAGCAGTCGTGTTTCATACTGCTTTCGCCATTGCCCACAAACCTCTGGGTGGCGTACTGGCTCTTTCGACCTATGCACCCGGTTTCCAGGAAACGCTTGCCAGTGAGGCTCAGCGAGACATTCCGGTGCTATGCATTCATGGCACGCTCGATGATGTTGTACCGCTGGGGTTGGGACGTGAAGCCTATGATTTTCTCGCCAAGGAGCAGGTGCCCGTTCAATGGCAGGACTACCCCATGGGCCATGAAGTAACACAGGAAGAAATCGCCCTGATCGCTCAGTGGTTACAGGACCGTTTGGCTTGAGAGTGACGGCTCAACGGCTGTTGTCGTTGAGCCTTTGTACCAGTTCATATACAAAACAAGATAACGCTCACAGTACTGAACAATGGATGAAGAACTTTCTTTACTTATCTCAGTCAAGAAGTGATCTCTATACGTCCGCTTTCTGTAGTTTTGGAGCGACCATGCCTTCTGGCGCCGTTTTCACTCTTGTAATGCCATGCTGATGATGGCTATTCCTCAGTGGCAGGAAAACCTTCAGCATATACGCCATCTACGCTTGTTCCGGGATGTCGATCTGTCGCACCTTGAAAAACTGGCCCGCACGCTGACCAAGCGTGTTCTGAATCCAGGCGAGATGCTTCTGTCGCCCAGCGAACATAATCACCACCTTTATATGATTGTCCAGGGCCGCTTCAGGGTTCATCTGGAGTCGCTGGATAATCAACCTGTATCCGTTCTGAGTGAGGGCGACTGTGCAGGTGAGGTCAGCTTTCTCGACAATCACAAGCCAACGGCGTACGTGATCGCCGATGAAGTCTGCGAAGTCATAGGCCTGCACCGCAAGGACCTGTTCCAACTGATGGAGCATTCTCCTAAAACCACTCAGAACCTGCTTGAAATCCTGTGTGAGCGTGTCCGCCAGAACAATCGAATCATTCTGGATACCGAGCGCAACGCGAATGTCGACACGCTTACCGGCCTGTTCAATCGCAGACGCCTTGAACAACTCTATGAGCGCGAAAGTACCCGCTGCGCATTCAACCAGCAGCCGCTTTGCTTGTTGATGCTCGATGTAGATCATTTCAAACGCTATAACGATACGTATGGGCATCTGGCAGGCGACTACGCACTTTGCATGGTAGCCAATACCCTGCGCTCCCAGTTAAGGCCTAAGGACAGCATGTCGCGCTACGGTGGAGAAGAATTTGTCATTCTGCTTCCCGAGCTGGATAAGCCTGAAGCTCGGATGATTGGCGAGCGTTTGCGGGAAAGCCTTGCCAGTATCGCCGACTTTTACTCTCCTGCCGGCAAATTACCAGGCGTTACCATTTCAATCGGCTTGGCTGAAATGCATAAACAGGATACGCTCGAGACTCACATAGAGCGTGCAGATAAAGCGCTTTATGAAGCCAAGCGCAACGGAAGAAATTGCCTGTTTGGCTAAAACAGGCAACACTCCCCTCCCTCCTCTCGATCAAGCCTCATTTGCCAGGCCCGTAACTTGCTTTACACTCCTGGCTTAATTCCTATTCAAATTACGAGATAAACCGTGCTCAAGGCACTAAAAAAACTATTTGGCAAAGGAGATGCGCAAGCACCTCAGCCCACCCCTGAAAAGGTTGCGCCCCTTCAGCGCGACGAAACCCCGTCACAGCCTGAACAGGCACAACCCACGACTCAGGCGAAAGCCGAGCGTCAGCCCAGGCCACCGAAGAAAGAAAGCGGGAAACCTGCAGCGACCAGATCACCAAAGCCACGACGCGAGCGCAAGGCGCCTGTCAGCAACTGGACGCTTAATGACTTTGCAGTAGAGCCTCAGGAAGGCAAGGTCCGCTTCCACGACTTCAACCTTGCACCCAGCCTGATGCATGCCATCCATGACCTGGGTTTTCCTTATTGCACGCCCATCCAGGCACAAGTGCTGGGATTTACACTGAAAGGCCAAGATGCCATAGGTCGAGCTCAAACCGGGACAGGCAAGACAGCCGCGTTTTTGATTTCGACCATTACCCAGCTGCTTACCACCCCGCCGCCTGAAGAGCGCTACATGGGTGAGCCACGTGCACTTATTATTGCGCCGACTCGAGAGCTGGTCGTACAGATTGCCAAGGATGCAGAAAATCTGACCAAGTACACGGGCCTCAATGTGATGACCTTTGTAGGCGGAATGGATTTCGACAAACAGCTCAAGCAACTGGAGTCGCGCTTCTGCGATATCCTTGTCGCAACACCAGGGCGTTTGCTGGACTTCAACCAGCGTGGCGAGGTTCATCTGGATATGGTGGAGGTCTTGGTTCTGGACGAGGCGGATCGCATGCTCGACATGGGCTTTATCCCCCAGGTCCGCCAGATCATTCGCCAGACTCCCCACAAGAACGAACGTCAGACCTTGCTATTCTCGGCCACCTTTACCGAGGACGTAATGAACCTTGCCAAACAGTGGACAGTCGATCCAGCCATTGTGGAAATCGAGCCTGAAAACGTAGCCAGCGAGACCGTTGACCAACGTGTATACGCAGTGTCTTCAGATGACAAGTATCGTTTGCTATACAACCTCATCAGCCAGAACAACTGGGAACGCGTGATGGTTTTTGCCAACCGCAAGGATGAGGTACGTCGCATTGAGGAGCGCCTAACCAAGGACGGCATCAGTGCAGCGCAGATGTCGGGCGATGTTCCGCAGCATAAACGGATCCGAACGCTGGAAGGTTTCCGCGAGGGCAAGATCCGTGTCCTGGTCGCTACAGATGTCGCGGGTCGTGGCATTCATATCGACGGCATTAGCCACGTTATCAATTTCACGCTACCGGAAGATCCAGATGACTATGTACACCGGATAGGACGTACAGGTCGTGCAGGTACCAGCGGAATATCAATCAGTTTTGCAGGCGAGGACGACGCATTTGCCCTACCGCCAATCGAGACATTGCTAGGCCGCAAAATCGCATGTGATATGCCTCCGGCAGAGCTACTTAAGCCAGTCCCACGCAAGCATTCCTGACGACTCGGGAGCGGAGTCGAACACTCTGCTCCCCTTTGCGCGCCTCAAAAGCCAAAAGGTGCCAGCGGTGCCAACAGGTTCAACAACCAGACCTTAACGATACTCCTGCGTGTCGGTTTAAAGCCCACACAACAGAACGAAGGGTCGCTGGTGCAATAGTAAACCTTGATCCTATAGCCTACTGCTACCTGCTCCGCCAAGGCTTTTAGACTGGAAGGCGAATACCCCATCAGCGTATCCAGGAAGTTCAGGCTGTAGCGCTGCTCTTGGACCTGATAGCTGAATGTCAGCCGATAGAGTGGGGCCTTTTCCAGAGAAACGATATACCCGTCTGTCAATGCGCTGTCTGTCAGCTTCAGCCATTGCCACAGCTGACAGAGGCTTATGACAAGTACCAGCCCAAGAATGGCTCCCATCGCACACAGCCAAACCATACCTGCCCTCCGGTTTTGCGCTGTCAGAGCATGGGCCTACTTCCAGCGCTGGGCAGCGCTGACATCGCTGCTCTTGCCTTCAACCCAGCGTGGGCCTTGGGGAGTATCTTCCTTCTTCCAGAAAGGCGCCCTTGTTTTCAAATAGTCCATGATAAATGCACAGGCTTCGAACGCCGCCTGACGATGTGCGCTTGCCGTACCTACGAAAACGATGGGCTCACCAGGCTCCAGACGCCCTACCCGATGGATGATATCCACCTTGAGTAGCGGCCAACGAGAGTTTGCCTCATGAGCGATCTTCGCCAGCGACTTTTCAGTCATGCCAGGAAAATGCTCCAGATAAAGACCGGATACATCCAGTCCGTCATTGAAGTCGCGTACATAGCCTATGAAGGTTACGACGGCACCTACGCCTACATTGGCCGCATGCATTGCGCTGGTTTCGACGCCAGGATCGAACGCCTCGGCCTGCACTCGTATGGTCATGTCTAACCTCCCGTTACAGTCGGGAAGAAAGCCACTTGATCACCGTCAACCAACGGCTCATCCAACGTGCATAGCTCTTCGTTACGTGCGCACATCAGGTTTCGCTCGCTTAACACATCCGCCCACACACCACCTCTGGAGACCAAGTGAGCACGAAGATCGTTTAGTTGAGTAAATTCATCCTGCCATTGGATGCGCTCGTGCTCGCATTGCAATGCTTCACGGTAACGCGCGAAATAATGCACTTCGATCATGCGTCGTGCTCCACTTTGAAATGGCCGCTCTTACCACCCTTTTTTTCCAGCAGACGAACCGCTTCGATACTCATACCCCGATCCACAGCCTTACACATGTCATAGATCGTCAAGGCCGCCACGCTGGCAGCAGTCAAGGCTTCCATTTCCACGCCCGTCTGGCCTGACAATTTGCACGTTGCCTGAATATGAACGCTATCGGGCTCGCAGGCAGTGAGCTCAACTTTCACGCCTGTCAGCAGAAGCGGATGACACAAGGGGATCAATTCATGGGTTTTCTTGGCCGCCTGAATACCGGCTATACGCGCCACCGCAAAGACGTCACCTTTCGGGTGGCCGCCCTGCTGAATCATTTGCAGCGTTTCAGGGAGCATGCGCACTTGCGCTTCAGCAACAGCCTCACGAAACGTTACCTGCTTGTCAGTAACGTCCACCATGTTGGCGCGGCCCTGGGAATCAAGATGGGTCAGCATGTTTGGCCTTCCGTTATACAGAGGCCCTTGATTCTACTATGGACGAAGGGGATAAGCAGGAAACTGGCAATATCCTTTGCCGGTTTCCTGCCAGGAGGTCATTACATATGCGCTTCGGCGTACTCGGCCAGCACCGAGCGAGGCACGCCTTGCAACGTGATATGCACCCCGTGGGGAAAGCCCTTGAAACGCTCGCTCAGATACGTCAATCCTGAACTGGTTGCTGACAGATACGGCGTATCGATCTGCGCCAGGTTACCCAGACAGATGACTTTTGAGCCGGCACCGGCGCGGGTAATAATGGTTTTCATTTGATGCGGAGTAAGGTTCTGGCACTCATCAATGAGGATCAGACTCTGCTGAAAACTACGCCCACGAATGTAGTTCAAGGATTTGAACTGAAGCGGCACCTTACTCAGGATGTAGTCGACGCTGCTATGAGGACTTTCATCATCCATATGCAGCGCTTCCAGGTTGTCGGTAATGGCGCCCAGCCATGGCTCCATCTTTTCCGCTTCGGTGCCGGGCAGGAAGCCAATATCCTCATCCAGTCCCTGAACGCTACGCGTCGCGATGATGCGACGATAACGCTTTGTAACCATGGTTTGTTCAATGGCTGCGGCCAGGGCAAGAATGGTTTTCCCCGACCCGGCTGCCCCGGTCAGGTTTACCAGGTGGATGTCAGGATCCAACAGAGCGAACAACGCTAGGCCTTGGTAGATGTCTCGAGGCCGAAGGCCCCAGGCCTCTTGATGCAGCAGAGGCTCCTGATGCATATCGAGAATAATGAGTTCATCATCTCGAACAGCCTTGACCCAACCAACGAACCCCTGCTCGTCGATAATGAAGTCATTCAAGTGCATTGGCGGCAAACTATCGGACAGCTGTACCCGATGCCAGACGCGCCCTACATCCTGCCGTGAATCGACCTTGCTGACGCGATCCCAGAAAGAACCTTCAAGGGTGTGATAGCCACGCGACAACAGTGCAATATCATCTACCAGCTGATCGGTATGGTAATCCTCAGCATCAATCCCGCATCCCCGCGCCTTTAAACGCATGTTGATGTCTTTGGTTACCAGTACTACGCGCTCACCGGGATGGTGAGTACACAGTTCAACCAGCTGATTGATGATGCGGTTATCGTTGTGATTATCAGGCAGCCAGGTAACAGGGGCCGCCCGCTTGTTCATTAGAATGGAGAGATACCCTTTCGTCTCCCCTTTGCCGCGCGGTATGGGCACACCTTTTTCGACATCCTGAGGAGAGGCCTCGGCAAGAACGGTATCAATCAGCCGAATCGCCTGACGGCATTCGGCAGCCACGCTATGTTTCCCGGTTTTTAACTTATCGAGCTCCTCCAACACCGTCATCGGAATAGCAACGTGATGTTCTTCGAAGTTCAGTAGTGCATTAGGATCGTGAATCAGTACGTTGGTGTCGAGCACATAGAGGGTGGGCTGGGTGGGGCGGGAGCGTCCATGATCATCCATACTCGTTCACCTCATCGAGAATCCCAACGGGACTCTTGTGGCCAGTCGACGGAGGCCGATACGGCGCTCCGCAGCGAAAGGTGCCACCACACCTCGGGGCTTCAGGACCAAGCCTGCAACTCAAGGGCAACCCCGTTCGTGCAGCGGACCTCTTGGTAATACCTTAATCTTTGAGCAGGCAAAACCCCTTTTTTCTAACTGGACACCATTTTTTTCTTATTGGCTAATACCGCTGGCAACGCTGCCGATCTGGTACTAAAGTTTTTGCCCGCTGTTTACAGAGCTTCCTACCTTCATATGCCATATAGCTTTTTCCAACTGGAGCTACGTTTTGTGCACGGCCTACAATGAGCCGTTAATCGAAAGGAGCTCCATACCATGCTGATGGTGATTTCACCCGCCAAAACCCTTGACTACGAAACACCGCCAGCCACTCGGCGCTATACACAGCCTGAATGCCTCGACGACGCTCAAGCGTTGATCAATCAGCTCGTTACGCTTTCGCCTGCCGATATTGCAAAACTCATGGGAGTTTCAGACAAGATCGCCGGCCTTAACGCTGCACGCTTTGCCAGCTGGTCTCCAGACTTTACGCCTGAAAACGCCAAACAGGCTCTACTGGCCTTCAAGGGTGACGTCTATACCGGCTTAGCGGCTGAGGATTTCGACGACGCTGACTTTGACTTTGCCCAGACACATGTGCGCATGCTGTCCGGCCTTTATGGCATCTTGCGTCCTCTGGACCTTATGCAGCCCTACCGGCTGGAGATGGGAACCAAGTTGGTCAACCCACGCGGCAAGGACCTTTACGCCTTCTGGGACACGCACATCACACAGCGATTAAATGATGCGTTGGAAAATCAGGGCGACGACATTCTCATCAACCTGGCCTCGAACGAATATTTCGGCTCCGTCAAACGTGCACAGCTCAAGGGCCGCGTTATCGATATCGAGTTTCGGGATCTTAAAGGCGGTCAATACAAGATCATCAGTTTCTATGCAAAGAAAGCCCGCGGACTCATGACGCGTTACATTATAAAAAATCGGTTGCGAGACCTTGCTGATTTAAAGTCATTTGATGTTGAAGGGTATGTTTTTAGTGAGCAATCTTCTACTCAGGAAAAATTGATCTTCCTGCGAGACAATATTGTTTAAATGAACAGATAATTTCTTCATATAAGCCTTTCCTATTAATCATGCTTAGTTTCGCCTGCCTGCTTTTGTTAAAGCAGATGAAAATTTTACAATGGAGATGGATCCAATGAGCGCACCCGACACCAGTTCTACACAAAGGCAACACCTACGCGTTCAGCTACCAGCCAGGATCCGGTATCAAGGCGCCCACCGTGAAGGCATGGAGCATCAATTGCTTGAGCTTTCCATAGGCGGATTTAGCTTTATCTCAAAATCGATTACCGCCCGTACTGGCGATAACCTCAAGGGCAAACTGCTTTTTTCAATCAACTCCCTCAGTCTTGCTATTGACGTAGCATTTGAAATCAAATCAGTTGACCGGGATACAGGTCGGGTAGGTTGTGCCTTTTATAATCTCGCCCCCAGAGAACTTTCTGCGCTTCAATATCTGATTGAGGCTTATCGCTTTAATGATGACGTTACCGTCAGTCATATGATCGACTCGGCATTTGCCCAGAAACGGCTAAGCAGAGGAGCCGCCGGGCTTATAAAAGAAAGCGGAACAGTACCACTTATCGAAGGGCGGTTTGAATTCGATGAGTATCGCCTTGTTCTGCCAGGCTCGTCAGTCGACTTTTATCTGTTCGATGAGCAACAGCCAAGGTCAGGGATCATTACCTCCTTAACGCTTGAGGCAGCTGGCGCCACCTACGTAGTCATTGCGACCATTGAGCCTGGAACAAAAATTCCTGCGGCTTATACAGGTACCCCTGTAAAGATCTTCGCTGCCTCTCACGCCTAGCCGTACCTCCTCTCTTGCAGCTCTAAACAAGGGCTGCTTTTCTCCTTCGTGGCTTGACCCAGATCACAAAAAGAAAAGAAGCCACTTTTTCCGGTGAACGATTCACAGAAAAGAAGTCTCAGAGGAACTAGCGTTACTACAGTTGATTCCTGCCCTGGCATTTTGGAGTGCTTAGGCTTTAATGAACTTTTTTAAGAGCACTATGTCAATGAAGACCTTGATGGCACAAAGGAATCATTCGAGCCATCTTCCTAAATTATCATTCTAATCAGCGGTACCGATCATCCTTTGGGTGGAGCAATTCAATGCTTATTAGCCTGGGGATGATGTACTGCCTATAAGCTGTAATTAATTTGTAACTAAAAAAGCTAACTAATTAGCCTGGCTTTTATTTTTTATTTCATAACCCTGCTCAAGCAGGAACTAGAAGCACGGACGCTTCGTCCCGCCCGAAGGGACTGCGACCTACAACTCAGCGAGCGCTGAAGGAGAATGCCATGATTCCAGTGATTCTTTCCGGGGGAAGCGGTTCACGACTCTGGCCGCTATCTCGAAAAATGTATCCAAAGCAGTTCCTGGCTTTGGCTAGCGAAAAGACCTTGTTCCAAGAAACCATATCAAGACTGGCCTGCGAAGAACGCATGCAGCAGCCCTTGATTGTTTGCAATATCGAACACCGTTATATTGTTGAGGAGCAGCTCAAGGCTGTTAAGTGCCAGCCTCAGTCCTTGATCATGGAACCGTTTGGTCGCAATACGGCTCCTGCCGTAGCGATTGCTGCCATGAAGCTGCTGGCCGATGGCAAAGATGAACTGATGCTGGTTCTGCCAGCAGACCATGTTATCGAAGATATCGATGCGTTTAAAGCATCCTTGAATTCGGCCACCGAAGCCGCTGAAAAAGGCGAAATGGTGCTGTTCGGCATTCCTGCACTGCGCCCGGAAACCGGCTACGGCTATATCAAGGCAACCCACTCAGCCAACCTGCCTGAAGGGGTCAATCGCGTCGAGCGCTTCGTAGAGAAGCCAGACGCCATTCGCGCGACCCAATACGTAGAATCTGGGGATTACTACTGGAACAGCGGCATGTTCATCTTCCGCGCCAGCCGCTTCTTGGAAGAGCTGAAACTGCACGATCCTGATATTTACGATACCTGTCTGCTTGCGCTTGAGCGCAGCCAGGTCGATGGCGATCACATCATTATCGACCGCAACTCGTTTGCCGTCTGCCCGGATAACTCCATTGACTATGCTGTCATGGAAAAGACTACTCGCGCTTGTGTGGTGCCAATGTCTGCCGGTTGGAACGATGTAGGCTCCTGGTCAGCCATCTGGGATGTGCATGACAAGGATAGCGATGGCAACGTTACCAAAGGTGACGTGGTTCTGCACGAAGCACGTAACTGCCTCGTTCACAGCACCAACAAGCTGGTCTCCTTGATCGGTATCGAAGATGTCGTGGTTGTAGAGACTAAAGATGCGGTCATGATCGCACACAAGAACAAGGTCCAAGACGTCAAGAAGGTGGTCAATAAGCTCGAAGCGCAAGGCCGCCAAGAGGTCAAGAGCCATCTGGAAGTGTTCCGTCCTTGGGGCTCTTACGATTCCGTCGACATGGGTCAGCGCTTCCAGGTCAAGCGCATCACTGTCAAACCAGGCGCTCAGCTGTCTTTGCAGATGCACCACCACCGTGCCGAGCACTGGATCGTGGTCTCTGGCACAGCGCAGGTCACATGCGATGACAAGACCTTCCTGCTGACCGAAAACCAGTCCACTTACTTGCCGATGACGTCTGTACATCGCTTGGCCAATCCTGGCAAGGTACCGCTGGAAATCATCGAAGTACAATCAGGTGGCTACCTGGGCGAAGACGATATCGTTCGCTACGAAGACGTTTACGGTCGCGTCGACGCACCACAGACCAAGAGCACTAACGTTGTAGCGCGTTAATCGCTCTGAGCTGAGCCAAGAGAAAAAATAAAAGCAAGAGTCCTCTTGTCTCCAGATTCAACAACACCGGCCAAGCGCCGGTGTTGTGCTTTCTAGGCCGAAGTGATCTCAATCGCTAAAGCAGGTACCCTGGATCCTTTCAGCTCTTGCAACCTTATCAGGACGTGATTTTCCATGACGCCATCCACGCCCCTTCCTCTCCTTGTCTCCCACTCTGATCTGGATGCTGTATGCGATCAGTACGATGGATTTATTCTCGACCTATGGGGGGTACTGATCGACGGCTACGACGCCTTTCCTGGTGCGCAGAACTGGCTGGCACGGCGTGCAACCGAAGGCAAACCTGTCTGGTTCCTGAGCAACGCATCCCGTGATGCCGCCTCCATGACGGATCACCTGGTTGAACTGGGTATCGCTCGAGAGCAATTTGCCGGTATAACGACCTCAGGGCAGCTGGCCATCGACGCCATTAGCCAGGAACCAGCGCTGGCACAGGGCGGTATCTATCTGACCGGACCTGGCGAAGGTCAGACTGGCTGGCCCGAGCACATACGCAGCCGATTCGTAACCGACATCCAACAGGCATTCCTCATCCTGGGTGTAGGGAGCTTCCCTCAGGATGAGCTGGCGCTTCGTCAGGCCCCGCTCAAGGACTTCACGCATTTACCGTTTCTCTGCGCCAACCCTGATCGCACAGTAGTCTCTGGCGGCCTACCCTACTACGCCGCCGGTAAGCTGGCCGACTACTTCGCTTCGCTGGGCGGAAGTGTGCGCTGGTACGGAAAGCCTGATCCCTATGCGTTTCTTTGTGCTCAACGAGAACTGGCAACCTTGGGCGCCACCAAGCTGCTGTTTGTGGGTGACTCATTAGTCACCGACGTACCGGGTGCAGTTTCGGCCAACATTGATTGCTTATGGCTGGCGTCAACTGGAATCCACCGCGAGGCATTGGGTGCGGAGTTCAATGAGCAACCGGAGCAAGAGCAACTTGAGCGCTTCCTGATGGATTATTCGATACGCCCTCAATATGTCGCTGCTGGTCTAGTCTAAAGAAACCAGACCCTAATGGAGATCCGTTGCCCGTGAGAAAGAATGTCGTTATCTATAATCGTCTTCCCGCCCCACTGGTTCAACAGTTGAGCGAAGCCTTTAACGTTACCGTCATTGATACTCAGGGCAATGTCGATGAGCAGTTCCAGCATGCCCTCCTTCACGCACACGGCCTGATTGGTGCCAGCAAGACACTAGGCCGCCATGAGTTGCAACATGCAGAAAACCTGGAAGTAATTTCCAGCGTTTCGGTTGGATATGACAGCTATGACGTGCCCTACCTGTCCGAGCAGGGCATTCTACTGACCAACACCCCCGATGTACTGACCCAGACCACAGCAGACCTTGGATTTGCTCTGCTGATGAGCACCGCTCGCCGCCTGCCTGAGCTGGATGCCTACACCAAGGCAGGGCAATGGACAAAAGGCATAACGGAAGAGCATTTCGGTACGGACGTTTATGGAAAGACGCTGGGAATCGTAGGTATGGGCCGCATAGGTGCAGCCATTGCAAAGCGCGGCCACTTCGGCTTCGACATGCGGATTCTTTATCATGCAGGCAGCCGCAAGCCCGAGCTGGAGAAAGAATTCAAGGCAGAGTATCAAGACCTTGAAGCTCTGCTTCAGGAATCCGATTTTGTTTGCCTGGTAGTCCCTCTGACAGATTCCACCCGCCAGATGATCAGCGCACGTGAACTAAGGCTCATGAAGCCCAGCGGTATTTTGATCAATATTGCACGCGGGCCAGTGGTTGATGAAGCGGCTCTAATCGAGGCGCTTTCCAACCAGCAAATTCGCGGCGCAGGCCTGGATGTTTTTGAGCAGGAACCGCTTTCGTCATCGCCCCTGTTCTCGCTGAAGAATGTCGTCACCTTACCGCATATCGGTTCAGCGACTCACGAAACACGGTATGCCATGGCAGAGCGCGCCGTCTCCAATCTGACAGCCGCCTTAAGCGGCAATCGGCCACAGGATTTGGTTAATCCTGAAGTATGGAAGGGTTTAATCAAGCCAATCTGAAACCAGCGCTTAACAGCAGACTCTTTAGATAAGCCATGCTGTGGTAATTAAGTGATATCTATTTGAGCAACCTGAGCGACTTCAGTACGGGACGCTTTCGGTCTGTGGCACAATTACCCGTTTGTGCTTCGTGTTACAGGCTTCATATGCGTCTACGTTTCGACCATCTGCACTGGCAAGACTGGAAAGGCTCCTTTACCGAGCGCAACTATGAGCGTGGCCGGCGCTATGCTCAAGAAGGTTACGCCACGGTCCGGTCAGCCGCCGATGGGCTAGTCTATGCCATATGCAGCAGTCCTTCAGGATTGGATTACCGCCAATCCATCACGCTCAAGCCTGGTCCAAGAGGTTGGTTTGTTGATGGCCGATGCACATGTGGTGCTGGCAGAAACTGCAAGCATACTGCTGCCGTGCTGTTCGAGCTGGAGCGCCTTCAGCGGGCCGGCAGCCCTCCTCCACGCCGCGAAGCGGCCGAGACAGCCATCAATCTGGTCAAGCCGCCCAAGCCATTGTTGGTATTGGGTAGCCACACACAGGTTGACTATGATCGGCAAACCGCACGCATGCGCCCCGTCACCCGCCACAGGGCTGCCCTGGCGTTTCTTTACGACGGCAAAAAAGTGTTCGGCAAGCCTGTACCGGGTCGTAGTAGCGCGGCAACGCTGCCAACACGCCACAGTGAAGCCGAGCAGCGCCTACGACAAGTCTTACAGGACGCAGGCCTCCGAGTAGCGACACGGCGAAGCGCAGCCTTGCCCGAAGATGCGGGCGAGATGTTTGAAATGCCTGATGACTCCAGTTGGCTGCGCTTTATCGAAGTCACACTTCCGCAGCTGCGTGAAGCGGGCTGGCAGATAGATATGCGTCCAGAATTCGCCTTTGAGCTGACCGAAGTGGAGAATTGGTACGGCGAAATCGAGGAGGCGCCTGATCATGAATGGTTTGATCTGGAGCTCGGCATCGTCGTACAAGGGCGGCGCGTCAGTCTGCTGCCTATCCTGATCGATCTTATCCGGCGGGACCCCCAATTATTTGAACCAGGAGCACTGGCCAGACGCTCTGACGATGAGCGCCTGCTGCTCCGCGTGGAAAGCCCTGCTGCACGCAAGCAAGGACGCCCCGCACGTATCGCCCTGTCTCTAGGTAGACTAAAGCCCTTGCTTGCCGCACTCATGGAACTGCATGGGCATTCGTTACCTGCTAATACCAAGCAGATACGCCTGTCTCATCTGGACGCCGCACGGCTGGCTGAACTTGAAGAAAATATCCCACTGAGATGGCAGGGCGGTGAGCAGCTCAGAAACTTCGCCCATCGACTACGCCATTACTCAGCTTCGCCACCGCACGTCCCGGAAAGCCTGCGTGCCGAGTTAAGACCGTATCAGCGCGATGGCCTGGCTTGGTTGCAGGCACTTCGCGAGCTGGATGTGGGCGGGATCCTGGCCGATGACATGGGTCTTGGTAAGACCTTGCAAACCCTGGCTCATATCCTGGTCGAGAAAACGGCTGGCCGGTTGACCAGCCCTGCCATGATCGTCATGCCTACCAGCCTGATACCCAACTGGCAGGACGAAGCAGCCAAGTTCACACCTGAGCTGAAAGTACTGGCCCTCCACGGTACTCAACGGCGTAACCTGTTCGAGCGGATACCTGAGCACGATATCATCCTGACTACCTACGCCCTGCTACCGCGCGATGCCGAGCAGTTGGCCAGCTTCTCCTTTCATCTTCTGGTATTGGATGAAGCACAATCCATTAAGAATGCGGCAACCAAAGCGGCGCAAGCGGCGCGGGGACTCAATACGCGACACCGTCTATGCCTGACGGGCACCCCGCTGGAAAATCATCTGGGTGAGCTTTGGTCTCAGTTCCACTTCCTAATGCCAGGCTGGTTAGGCGATATAAAAGACTTCAAGCGCGACTACCGAACGCCGATCGAAAAAAATGGCGATACCCAACGCCTGGCCCAATTAAAGGGACGAGTAAAGCCTTTCATTCTGCGTCGTACCAAACAGCGAGTAGCCAGCGAGCTGCCACCCAAGACGGAAATTGTCCAGTTGGTCGAGCTAACTCAGCCACAGCGCGATCTTTATGAAACGGTACGTGTTGCACTTGATGAGAAGGTCCGTAACGAAATCTCCAAGAAAGGCTTGGCCAGAAGCCAGGTTATTGTTCTTGATGCACTGCTGAAACTCCGCCAAGTCTGCTGCGATATCCGACTGGTCAACGGCAACGAAACATCCGCCAAGTCATCTGGAAAGCTACTCGGCTTGCTGGAACTGCTCGAAGGCCTATTGGCCAATGGCAGTCGTGTCCTGCTGTTTTCGCAGTTCACTTCCATGCTGGCGCTGATCCAGCAGGCACTGGATGAAAAAAGGATCGACTATGTCACCCTTACCGGTGAAACCCAGGATCGCCGTACGCCTGTCGAACAGTTTCAGTCCGGTGAGGCCCCGGTTTTCCTGTTGAGCCTTAAAGCAGGCGGTACGGGACTCAACCTGACTGCGGCCGACACGGTGATTCACTTCGACGCCTGGTGGAACCCGGCGGCGGAGAGCCAGGCCACAGACCGTGCCTATCGCATAGGGCAAGATAAGCCGGTTTTTGTGTACAAGCTCATTGCAAGAGGCACCCTGGAAGAGAAAATCCAGCAATTGCAGCATGAGAAATCTCGCATTGCCGCAGGGATTCTTGAGGAGAACACAGCCGACTGGCGAATGTCGGAAGCGGATATCGAAGCGCTTTTCACCCCGTTGGGTAAATAGACTTTCCTCCTTGGCCGTTCTGCTTGCCTGAGCAGAGCGGTGCATCACTCGAGAAGCGGTCTAAACTTGTCAAACATAATAAAGTCCATATCTCTTATGATCTGGATGGTGTTTGTCTGCGCTTACCCTGCTGTGGCATGGGGTTTGGGAGATTGCGATGGAGTTACCGCGCCAAGCCTGCCTGGATGCGCTCAACCGTGAGCCACCTGCTGTATTTGAGGCAGCACTCTGGATAGCCGCCGAACATGACCTGACCTTTCAGCCTGAAATGGCTCAGCATCTTCTGACGGATCTCATCCCTTCTGTCGAGGCAGCTATTGATCATCAAGGCTCGTCCGCCGAGCGCGCGCAGCAGCTCGTACGCCGGATGATCGAGCTGGGTTTTCATGCCGATGACTGGCCGCTGAAGCCTCAGGCAGCGCTGCTGCATAAGGTGCTGGCTCGCCGAAGGGGACAGCCACTTTCCTTATCACTGATTGCGATGGAGCTGGCCCGCAGACTGGACATTCCTCTGGTTGGCGTCAACTTTCCAGGCCATTTCCTGCTACGTGTCCCTGAGGCGGATCACCTGCTTGATCCTACCAGTGGAAGACGGCTTTACTCCAAAGACTGTCGCGGACTGCTCGCCTATCAGTTTGGTCCACATGCCCAGCTGCAAGCGCAGCACCTACGCACTGCTCAGCCTCGCGAACTACTCCAGAGACTGTCTCGAAACCTTCGTCAGTTGCATGAATTTGATAACCAACTATTGGCAGCCCTGAAAGATGCGCAGCGGGTACTGGAAGTAGGGCCGCCCAGCGTCTCGGATCATCTAGCCCGTGCAGAACTGTATAGCCGACTGGACTGCCCTCAGGCCCAGCGTTATGACCTTGAGCATGCCCTATTGTTAAGCGATGACCCAGCCGAGCAATTGCACCTGAGCCGTCGCCTGGCCGCGCTAAGTGATAGTCGCCGCCGTCTTCATTAATAGGTGTGGAAACATGCCTTAACAGTCAGAACCTTCTATCTCCAGCCAGGCGGGTATCAAGTCCTGCCAAGCACAGCCGATAGTCAAGCAACCTCCTTTACGCTGTACTTAGCAGGACCTAAGCAATGACCCTTCGTAACTTAAATATCGCACCTCGTGCTTTCCTGGGGTTTGCGTTCATAGCTGTACTCACTCTTTTTCTAGGCATTTTCTCGCTCTATCAGATGCGTGATATACGCCAGAACAGTGTTACTTTTGAGCAGAACGTACTTCCTAGCGTAACGAGCCTTGATGACATTACATCATTAACCCTGCGCCTACGCGTCCTTTCATACCGTTTGCTTATCAACCGTGAGCCAGAGAATCTACAAAAGACGTTGGCACTGTTTGACCAGCGCACTAGTCAAGTCGAAACAGCTAGCGCTAACTATGAAAGGTTAATCTCATCAGATACTACACGTGCTTTATACAGCGAATTTCGAAAGCTCTGGAGTGATTACCTTCAGTTGAAAAATCGTATGTTGGAGCTTTCTTCGGCTAACCAGCTTGATGAACTCAAGATCGTTCTGAACGAAGAATTACTTAAAAACTCTGATGCCATTAACGCTATTCTGGCCAAGCTCATTCAGTACAATACTGACGCAACAAAGGAAATGAATCAGAATGCCGCCCAGAGCTATTCCACCTCTGTCGCTACCGCTATTACTTTGTTGGTCATCGTTGCATTACTGACCGTACTCCTGGCCTGGCTGCTGACCCGCAGCATCGTGCAACCGGTTGATCAGGCTCTGCGTGCCGCTGAAGAGATTGCCAGCGGTGACCTGACCAAGCATATTCAGGTTACTGGAAACGATGAGCCTGCTCGCCTTTTAATGGCTATGCGCACCATGCAGGAAAGGCTGCGTCATACGCTCGAGCGTATCTCAAGCTCATCAAGCCAGCTGGCTGCCGCCTCCGAAGAGCTTAGCAGCATCACTGACGAGAGTGCTCGTGGTCTGAATCGCCAAAATGACGAAATCCAGATGGCTGCAACGGCCGTAACAGAAATGAGCTCGGCGGTAGAAGAAGTGGCTCGCAATGCCATGACAACGTCCGAAGCCTCCAAGCACTCTGCCAGTGCGGCTCAGGAAGGTCAGGGTCGCGTACTGGAGACCGTTTCGTCCATTGAGCACATGACCTCGGAGGTTCAGACGACCGCATGTCTGGTCGGTGAACTTGCCAGTCAATCACGCGATATTGGCAAGGTGCTTGATGTGATTCGTGGCCTGGCTGACCAGACCAACCTGCTAGCACTCAACGCCGCTATTGAAGCGGCCCGTGCGGGAGAGGCAGGTCGCGGCTTCGCTGTCGTCGCCGACGAGGTACGAGCTCTGGCGCATCGTACCCAAGAGTCGACTCGTGAAATTGAGCAAATGATTATGAGTATCCAGAATGGCACTGAGCAGGCCGTGAACTCAATGGAGTCCAGCACGACCCGAGCAGGTTCTACGCTGGAAGTGGCTCGTCGTGCCGGCGAAGCTCTGGAAGAAATCACCCGCGCCATCAGCGAGATTAACGAGCGCAACCTGGTCATTGCCAGCGCAGCCGAAGAGCAGGCACAGGTAGCCCGCGAAGTGGACCACAATCTGGTCAATATTCGGGATTTGTCAGTCCAGAGTTCGGAAGGTGCTCGTGATACCACGGCAGCCAGCCAGGAGCTGTCGCGCCTGGCTGTTGAGCTGAATACCTTGGTATCTCATTTCAAGGTTTAAGGATGAACGCGGTGCAAGGATGCACCCCCTCCATCAAAGCACCCAGATCAGCAGCTGGGCGCCCAGCAGATTGAACAAGCCGGTCAGTACCATCGTCAGTCCGGCCACTGTCCCCTCCTCAATGCCTACTTCGTAAGCGCGGCTTGTACCGGCACCATGGGCACCTACGCCAAACATCGCACCTCGCGCCAGAGCAGAGCGCAACGGAAGAAAGCGCAAAAGAAGACTGCCTACCACAGCGCCAAAAACACCTGTGACCAATACGAAAGCAGCGGTCAGTTCAGGTACGCCCCCCAGATCCTTGGACATAGGCATAGCAAACGGTGTCGTAATCGAGCGTGGCAGCAGGGATAACGTGACAGGCGCTTCCAGAGCCAGCAAATGGGCCAATGCCCAAGAGCTAAAGATTGACACAAAGCTGCCTACTACAATGCCGGCCATAAGTGCTCGCCAATAACGGACCAGAAGTCGACGCTGCTGCCAGATCGGTACGGCAAACGCGACGGTAGCCGGCCCAAGCAGGCCGATCAGCCAACCGGTGTAGTGGGAATACTGCGCATAGCTCGTGCCTGTCGGAATGGCAATCAGGTAAAGAATAGTCGGCACAAAGACAATAGGGGCCAGCACATACCACTTGATGCGCTTGTAAATCATCCGGCTCAGGATATACCCACCCAACGTCAGAAGCAGCCAGAACACGCCAGTCCAATCAAGCATCCTGGCGGCTCCTGCGACGAAACATCCATTCCACCGTCAAAGCGGTACTGATCATGACCAGAAGCGTGCTGAAGCACACCGCCATAAGAATACGGATGCCCTCTTCCCGGACTAGAGGCCCATAATCAAGCAGACTCATCAGCGCTGGGATGAAAAACAGCAGCATCTCACCGACCAGCACACGGGCACCGCTTTCAAGCCACTCTGGCTTTATCACTCGCAGCGCAAGAGACAGCAGAAGGATCGCCAGACCTAGAACACCTGCCGGGATAGGCAAACCGAAATACTGCCCAAGCCATCCGCCTAGCCACCAGATACCTAACAACACAGCCAACTCAACCAGCGTCCGCATGTAACGGGGAACCATAAGACATCCATTACGTTTAACTGGCTCCAAGGATACGCCCGGCCTTACTATCCCAGAAGCGAATTATTAGAATCAGAGCCATTCCAAAATGGAATTCAAACAACTCCGCGTGTTTATCGAAGTTGTACGCCAGGGCGGTTTTACCGCCAGTACACGCGTGCTTCACGCGACTCAATCGACCGTCAGCAAGCAGATTGCCCATCTGGAGCAAAGTCTGGGGTTGCGTCTGCTGGATCGGACGGGCCCCGCCCTACAATTGACCGATGCAGGACATGTTGTGCTCAAACATGCTGAGCACATATTGCGCCAACACCGCGAAATGCTGACGGAGCTGGATGATCTAGCCCGCCTGGGTCAAGGACAACTGCGCGTTGGGCTGCCCATTCTGGGTGCAGAAACATTGTTTGCAGCACCCTTTTCCCACTACCGTAAGCGCTATCCGCAAATTACGGTTCACTTGGTGGAAGGTGGCAGCAAGCTCATGGAAGAGCTGGTCATCAAGGGTGATATAGAGATTGGTGGCTGTCTTACCCCTAATGATCCTTCTTTTGATTATCAACCTTTTTGCAATGAGTCTTTGGATGCCGTGCTGTCATGTGTTCATCCATTGGCCAATAGGCCCCGATTGGCATTAGCGGAGCTGGCCGCTACGCCCTTCTTGCTATATCAGCAGAGCTATACCTTGAACGATCGACTGTTACAGGCGTGCCGCGAAGCGGGCTTTACGCCCCAAGAAGGCGGCAGAAGTGGACAGGCAGACTTTCTGATAGCACTAGCAGCCGCAGGACAAGGTGTTGTCCTCCTACCCCGAATCGTGGCTCAAAAGCTGATACGTCCCGATGTCGTACGCATTCCTCTGACCCAACCTGACCTTCGGTGGGACGTCTCCTTTATCTGGCGGCGTGGTGCATACCTTTCCCGGGCGGCAAGAGCCTGGCTCGATCTCATGCAGGAAGTCAGCCTGGAGCAATTCGGCAAACTGGATACTTGAGTCTGAATATCTTGAGTTAGAGTCTGCCATGACAACATAGTCATTAAGCCATAAGCGCCTGATGACCTAGCAGACTGCCGTTCCCCTCAGGGGATCAAGGCCGTTATCAAACGGTCCAGCCACGGCTCCGCGTCTGTTTCGGGAGTAACGGTTTCACTGGCATCGAGCTTTAATATAGGCAGCACTTCCTGCAGTCCAAGCTCGGCAAATAGCTCCTGCATTTGCATGCCACCACCACAGTAAGTATCGCCGTAGCTGGCGTCCCCCAAACCGATCACGGCTGCGGGCCTGCCCCGCCAATCCGGAAGCGTATCGCGCAGCGCATAGTAAAGCGGCTGTACGTTGTCCGGCAGCTCTCCCATTCCGGTTGTCGATGTCACGGCAAGAAACGCATCGGCATCGAAAGCCAGCAAATCGTCCAGTCCTCCACGCAAATTGAGCCAGACCTCATGCCCACCTGCCTCCAGAATCTGCTTGGCGTGCCTGGCGACCTCCTCAGCCGTGCCGTAAACAGAGCCACATAAAATGGCGACCTTCATGACACCTCCTTAATCACTGGTATGCCTAACCTTACCATGCTGCCCTTTGGTTCACACACAGCGCTTCTTGCACTGACATGACGCCTACTACTTAGGTCTAGCCAGCGCTCATCGGCATTTAACGCAAATGGAATGAACCTTGTATATGCTTGCACAGCCTGATACTCAGGCGATCGAAGCACTCCAAAACGAGTCGCTTCCTGTTCTCGACCGCAGTGCCTACCCGGCGCTGTGTGATCAGACCGTCCTATCCGGATAGTTGCATGTGGAGAGTTCTATGATGCATCCCGTCACCCTGATGGTGGCTCGCCGTGTCGCCGATGGCTGTTACGATAATTTTCTCGAATGGCTCCGCGAAGGTGAGCGCTTGGCGACCTGCTATGAAGGCTATCTTGGATCGGGCGTCCTCTCCCCACCGCCAGGCGATAATGAAGTCCAGATCGTGTTTCGTTTTTCCAATGAGCAGACATTAAGTGCGTGGGAGTACTCCTCGACGCGTCAGCACTGGCTTGAGCGGGGCAAGGATCTCTTCGAGCAACCGCAGGAGCTGCGTGCACAGGGTCTTGATACCTGGTTTGGCGATGCCCGCCGCACACCCCCTCGCTGGAAGCAAAGCATAGCTGTCTGGCTTGCGTTCTTTCCCGTATCGCTGCTATTCAATGCCTTGTTAGGCGACAGGTTGGCTGGCTTGCCACTGGTACCCAGAATATTGCTCAGCACCCTGATCCTGACCCCTATCATGGTGTGCTTCTTTATCCCCTGGGTAACTCGCCTGCTTTCCGGCTGGCTCAACAGTGATGCCTCGCAGGCTCGCCGGAGAACACTCCGGCCTGCTACGACCCGTCATTCATGATGTCACGATGGTGAAGGGTTTGCGATAATCGAAAGCTGTCTGCAGAGTATCGAATCTCTAGCAGACAGCCCTTTCGTCTGTCGGAGCCCCATGCCATGCATCACACGTTTGCTGCCCCGCTAATTATCACGGGCGCCAATAAACGAGTCGGCCTTGCCTTGACCAAGACATTGAGCAGTCAGGGGTATGAGATCGTAGCCACGTACCGCAACGATCCTGGCGAGCTGGTGACGCTGGAAAATGTTTACCCTGTTCAGGTAGACCTGACCTCCGTTGAAGACAGGCAACGGTTTATCGACTATGTACTCACTTATGCCAAAAGCCTGCGCGGCATCATTCATAATGCATCGCTTTGGCTGGACGACTCGCTTCATCATTTCCAGACCATGTATCAGGTGCATCTCGAAGCGCCGTATCACCTGAACCTGGCTCTGGAGCCGCTCCTGCTTGCCGGTACGCGCGCCGATATCATTCACATTTGTGACGACAGTGCCTCCCGGGGCAGCAAGAATCACATCGCCTATGCAGCGACCAAGGCGGGGTTGAGTAACATGACCCTGTCGTTCGCTGAAAAGCTCGCACCTACTGTCAGAGTGAATACCATTGCTCCCGGCCTCCTCATTTTCAAAGAAGGCAGCAGTGCTGATTATCAGGAGGCTACGCTGAAAAAGGCTCTACTTCCGTATGAGCCTGGAGCAGCGCCGATCATCGAGGCTGTGACCTATCTATTGCAGTCCACCTATACAACAGGCAGTACGGTTACGGCCAATGGTGGCCGCCACCTGCGTCATTCAAAGAATGCCTAATTGTCCCAGGCATTCATTTTTGGAGGAATCGATCCATGACCGAACAAGAGCGCATTGAGCTGGAGGCTGCGGCCTTTCGTACACTAGTAGAACATTTGCGCAAGCGTACCGATGTACAAAACATCGACCTGATGAACCTGTCAGGCTTTTGCCGGAACTGCCTATCGAAATGGTATAAGGCGGCGGCAGATGAAAAGGGCGTGGAACTGAGCATGGACGATGCACGTGAAGCCGTCTATGGAATGCCATATGCCGAGTGGAAATCGCGTTACCAGAAGGAAGCCACACCTGAACAGGCTGCTGCTTTCAAGGAGAGTGCCAAGCCATGACTCCCCTCGAGACCTTTCGCGCTCGGCTTCGTAGTGATGAGCATCTGTTCGCCGATACTTTGGCTTTCATTGCAGAGCACTATGATTACACGCCTCAAGCCTTTGTAAATGGTTCGGTAGAAAACGCAGCTGGCCAAAATGAAGGCTCCTGCAAAACTCTAGGCCTTGCGCTGCTAGAGAGCTTCGAGACACAGGAAGCCCTGTTGGCCTTTGGGGAGCATTACCGTAGCGTTATTGCGACTCCTGAAGGTGCTGATCACGCTAACATCCGCTCGCTGATCACTCATGGTCTGGCAGGCGTCCGCTTCGCCCAGCTGCCATTGGCAGCAAAACAGTCGGTTTGATCTGTCGCTTGCGCCTTGATCCGAAACGATCAAGGCGCAACAGTGTTGCTCATAACTTGTTCGCGTTCAGTGGCTAGGTCCTACTTACCTAATTGAATCAAGCCGTGCCTTCAGCTCATGGGTTAGTAATAATAGGCAGCGACTGCTTTCTAAACCTGTGAATGCCAATGCGCCTATCTCGCTTTTACGTCGACCTTCCCCTTTCACTCGGGCAACAGATCCTCCCTGAAGCACAGGCTCATTATATGGGACGTGTATTACGTCTTACCTCGGGTACAGCCGTACAGCTATTCGATGGGTCTGGCTATGAATACAAGGGAGTGCTAACCGAGATCGGGAAAAAATCGGCGCACGTGGACATACAGGAGCGCTTTTCCGGAATGGAGGAATCAACGCTTCGTGTCCATTTAGGGCAAGGTCTTTCCCGAGGGGAAAGAATGGATTGGGCTATACAAAAAGCGACAGAACTGGGCGCTGCCGAAATCACTCCTGTCATGACGGAGCGCTGCGAGGTGCGCCTGAAAGATGAGCGAGCCGACAAGCGTCTTCTACATTGGAAGCAGGTCGCCATTAGCGCCTGTGAGCAGTGCGGACGTTCAACCCTCCCTATCATCCATGCCCCCGTCACGCTAGCCGAGTGGCTTGGAAAGGTCGAGGCCGATTTGAAGCTTGTACTTCATCCCGTTGCGGAGCCGCTTACCAGCCACACGCCACCCTCTAGTCTCGCCTTTCTGATAGGCCCAGAAGGTGGTCTTACTGATAACGAGGTGGCAGAGTCCCAAAAGGCCGGTTTTGTTTCTGCACGTCTGGGACCGCGTGTACTCAGGACTGAAACAGCGCCGGTTGTGGCGCTGGCTGTAGCACAGCAGCTCTGGGGAGACTTCTAGAAGGTTAGAAAGCCTGGTCTCAACCGGGCTTTCTGATTAGATCACTCCGATTTCAGCCAGCTTTTCTTCCAGCGCAATCAGATCGGGAATCTTCACTACACTACCCTGATGCTTCACAGCTGCCAGCTCCAGAGGATCCAGAGGAACATCAGCCGACTCAAGGTCAGGTGTAACTCTCATGGAACGTGGAATACCTTGCACGAGGATGGCCAGGAAACGCACATGAGCACGCCCTCCCAAGGCATTGATGATCGCGACCCGGGCTGACGTACTGTTACGGTCAAACTGCAACGGCGCTCCCGAGGCGGCTTCGAAGCTGAGCAGCGGGAGCCGAAGGTCTCGCCACGCTACCTGCCCCAAACACCAGTCAGGCTGATCGGCCAGCTTGGCAACCGGTCGATACGGTATCAACTCAGCCACAGCAACGTTAGGCAGCAAAAGCGTGCGGTCCGTAAGAGAAAGCAGCAGTCCTGTCAGGTTTTCAGGTGTGCTTGTGAGTGCTGGTGTTTGGCTCATAGGAACTCCTTTCAATGAGCATGCTGCTTGGCTAGGCGGTTGACCAGCGCTTCGGCCAGCCCCCGCGGATCACTCGTGAACGAAGAGAATCCTGCCTCTCGAAGTGTCTCTGGCATACTGGCGCAACTACAACTGTCGGCGCTTTGAGTCCATATCTCCGCACCTCTTCGGCGCATATAGGCTGCCGAGCTGCTACCATCATTACCCATGCCACTAAAAATGATCATGCCGCAACGCGAACCGAAATGTTGAGCCAGATTGAGCATCATCTGGTCGACCGAAGGCGTATAGGGCTCCGGCCATTTGCGGCTCAGGACATCCAGCTTGGAATCATTACGAAAGCTCAGCTCGTTCTGTGTTGGAACGACTATGACCTCACCACACCTGACCTCAAGTCCCGGCTGCGCAATTTGTACATGCCATTGACTGTGGCGACCTACCGCCATTGGAAGTGTCGCCTCGAAATTGGCATCGATATGCTGCGCATAAAGAAAGCCAATCGGCAGTCCGCCTGGCAAAGCGTCAAGAAAAGCCTTTACTGCATCCGGTCCGCCCAGCGATGCGGCCAACAGCCATACCTCTTTGGCAGACTCCCCCATCTGCAAGGGTGTTGAAGCCAGAGACGCTGGCAAACTCAGTCGCTCCGGACGCTCGGTATCAGCCAGAAGCGCCTGAAGGCTCGGACCAACTGCCTCGGTCGTATCACCCACCAAATGCTTCAGCTTAGTAATAAGGCGGCGCTCCCAGCGCGGGAAAAGATCCGAGCTGAACTCAGGTGCCTGGCCTTCTCCAAAGAGAACGGGCGTAGAGGTATGTTCAAGCAGATCCTCCAGCACGTTGGAGTCTTCCGACTCAGCCAGATCCACCAGCCAAAGATCCGTCTCACAGGCTCGCAAGGCTTCCACATCAAGGCGCGTCGGATCGCTGTTGAATACCACCTGATAGCCGTTGCCAGCCAATACCTGTTGCAACACATACCGTTGCAACGAGGTATCAGCCAGAATGGCAACTCGAACTATTGCTTTCTCAGTCATTTACCTTGACCAACTGTTGGATGTGATTGAGAAGCTCATTTTCCTGGTACGGCTTGCCTAGGTAATGATTTACGCCAATAGTGAAAGCACGATCACGGTGCTTCTCGCCTGTGCGTGACGTAATCATGATGATAGGCAGGTCCTTGAGATGCTCATCGTGACGCACGAGTGAAGCCACCTCGAAGCCATCCATCCGCGGCATCTCGATATCAAGCAACAGGATATCGGGCTTGCGCTCCTGAAGTAGAGCAATCGCATCCACGCCATCCTTAGCGGTAATCACGTCCATCCCGCTCCGTTCAAGCAGACGGCTAGTCACCTTGCGAACCGTAACCGAGTCGTCAACCACCATAACCAGTGTCGGCCGCTCAACTTCGGTCTCCACGGCATAGTCTATCGCAATAGACAGGTCGGCCGGCGCGCCAACGGCACGAGCATAGCGGCTGCGAATCAAGGCCAGCAGGTCAAGAATCACGACTACTCGACCATCCCCTAGAATCGTAGCGCCAGAGATACCATGCACGCCGGTAAACTGTGGGCCTAGGCTCTTTACTACGATCTCTCGCGAACCGGCCAGGCTGTCGATCTGTATAGCCACGGCATGGTCATTCGAGCGCACCAAAATAACCGGCAAGGGAAGCGGCTGGTTGATCAGTTTAGGCCGTTGCCCATTTTCCAGCAGCTCACCCAAGTATTTCAGCTCATACGTCTGGCCTGCATACTCGAAGGAACGAGCACCGGCCTGATAGTAAGCTTCCAGCTCCGTCGCCGACACACGAACGATACCTTCGATTGTGTTCAGCGGAACTGCATACAGGTCCTCGCCAGAGTGCACCATCAGTGCCCGGTTGACCGACACCGTAAAGGGCAAACGGATCGAAAAGGTCGTTCCCTCTCCTGCAACCGAGTGAATACCCATGGTTCCACCCAATTGTTTAACCTCGGAGTGGACCACGTCCATACCAACGCCGCGTCCGGAAATCTGAGTCACCTGTGCAGCGGTGGAGAAGCCCGACTCCAGGATGAACTGCATGACTTCCTGCTCGGAAAGCTCACTGCCCTCATCCATCAGGCCGCGCTCTATGGCTTTGCGACGTACCGCAGACAAATCGATACCACGGCCATCGTCAGAAAGCGTCAGCAGAATATCACCGCCCTCACGACTCAAGGAGAGGTGGATATTGCCCGTTTCGGGCTTGCCTGTTTCCTTACGTGCTTCACTGTTTTCGATACCATGGTCTACCGCGTTACGCAGCATGTGCTCGAGCGGAGCGACAATACGCTCCAGCACATTGCGATCCATTTCGCCTTCGGGGTTGTTTACCTCAAACTCAACCTGCTTTCCCAGCTCACCCGCCACCTGCCGAACAACGCGGCGCAGACGTGGAACCATACGGTCGAAAGGCACCATGCGCGTACGCATTAGGCCCTCCTGAAGTTCCGTGTTGACGCGAGCCTGCTGTAATAGCAGGGTCTCCGCATCACGGTTACGGGATGCCAGTGTGTTTTTCAGATCGAGCAAGTCAGACGCCGACTCGAACAAGGAGCGGGACAGCTGTTGCAGTTGCGAATATCGGTCCATTTCCAATGGATCGAACTCTTCATAGCCCGCACGCTCATGCTCATCCTGGTGACGGCTGAGGATCTGGGCCTGCGTTTCGGTATCTAGGCGACGTAGCTGATCGCGGACCCGCTCAATGGTTGCTTCCATCTCACTGAGCGTGGCACCGATATCACTAACCTGCTGCTCGACACGACCTCGGAAAATGGAAGTCTCACCGGCCAGATTAACCAGGTTTTCGAGCAGATCAGCCGGAACGCGTACCAATTCCTGAGGAGCTCGACGGTTACTGTCTTTGCGCGCCGCTTCCTGCGCCCGTTGTACGAAAGGCAGCACCTGAACTTGATCATTGGACTCTTGCGGTGCGGCGGCCATGACAGGGGCAAGCACCTCCAGAGGTTGCTCGGGCTCGCTCACTGGTTCAGGTTCAATCGCTACAGCCAATGCAGGCATGGGCGCTGCGGTGAAATGTTCACGCAGGTCCGCAATTCGTGCCCCTAGATCAGCCAAGCCGTCATGGGCCTTACCTTTCAACTCAACAATACGGTCCGAGGCAACGGGCCCGTTTAATGGGCTGGCGTCCCCCAGCTCCTGTTCAAGCAAGTGGGCTTGGTCACCCAGTGCGAACTGGCCTGCTAGACGAGCACCACCTTTCAAGGTATGCAGGCAGCGCAGCAGATCATCAACGGCCTCATTCGAGCCTTCGACTTCCTCCCAACGATGGAGCGCCAACTCCATATTGGTGAGCAAGTCCTCAGCCTCCTCGATAAAGATCTCCAGAATTTCGTCTTCATCGGAGTCTTCTACTTGAGCAGGCGGCAATGTAATGCTGACAGGATGCTCCAACTGCTGATCCGTGCTGGTACGGAAAGCATGAATGGCCTCCACCAGACGCTGACCAGACGGTACAGGTTGGCGGTTACGGACACTTTCCAGCATCTCAAGCAACAGATCGTGGCTTTGATGTAGAAGGCTAAACAAGTGCTCACTTGAACGGAGGCGTCCTGCACTCAATCCCTCGTATAGGAACTCAAGCTCATGGGCCAAATCGCTGACGGGTGTGATGTCAGCCATACGGGCACCGCCTTTGAGCGTATGCAGGTCACGTTGCAAGGCTTCCAGCTCAAAGCTGTTATGCGTGTCCATCTGCCAACGTTGCAGAGAACCTGCCGCGCTTTGAAGAATATCGAAACCTTCCTCAAGGAAAATATCGATCAGTTCCTCGTCAGTCTCGTCCAGAGGCTCGGAAGGTTGTACCTCTGACGTTGACGTGTCCTCGGAATACGCAGCGTCTTCATCCTGCTCGACCTGCTGCGTCCGCTGTATACCCTGCCGATAGGCCTGAATCGCATCGATCAGGTCATCAGGCTGACTAAGCGCTTGATGATTCTGCAACTGGTCAAGCTGCTGAGCCAAGCGGTCATGACAACGCTGGAGCAGCGGTTTTAAGTCGTCACTTGGTTGGTAACGACCGTCAACAAGCCCCTCGTATAACGTCTCAAGCTCATGGGCCAAAAGGCTGATGGGCTCGATATCAGCCATCCGCGCCCCGCCCTTGAGGGTATGTAGGTCGCGCTGCAGAATCCAGAGATTGTTATGGTTGGTCGGCTCCTTGAACCAGCGCTCAAGTGCCTGCCCAGCACTATCAAGCAGGTCGACCGCCTCTTCCAGGAAGATGGCCACCATCTCGCTGTCAAGCTCATCGTCAACTGGAATAGCAGGAGCCTGTGCAACGGGCTCGGCCGTACTGATCGCAGAGGACTCGACTACCGGATCGATATGATCAGCCGACACTGCCTTAGTCTCAGTCTCAGTCTCAGTCTCAGTCTCAGTCTCAGTCTCAGTCTCAGTAGCATCCAGTTCAGCAAGAAGCAAATGCAATGCATTGATGCGCTCACCCTGAGGTGTGGCTCTAAGCCCCACGGCCAGTTGGTTAAGCATGCTGACCAAGGCTTCCTGGGAAGCCAGCACCTCTTCGAAGAACGCGTCGCGATGAGGAATATGCGCACTAATGCAAGATTGATAGACCTCGCAAAGAACCGAACTCAACGCCTCCACGTCTGAAAGTCCCGCGTTAGCGGCCCGATCAGAGAAATGAGTAAACTCAGCAGACAGCGCGGCAGCATGATGAGCATCATCACCCGTTGCTTGCCAGGCCTCTAGCAGCCCATCGGCCTTGAGCAGGATATCCATGCTCTCGATAAGAAAATCGGAGAGACGTTGACGGTTGTGATGCGTATTCGACTCTGCCGCATCGATCGAAGCGGTCTGCTCGGATCTTTGCTCCAGCAGATCCTGCAATCGAGCCAATAAGGCATCATTATCGATAAGCTGAATATCGATATGGTCGTCACTCAACTGTCTGAGGCCGTCCTCTATCGAATACGCTGCATCCGCCAGTACCTGCTGCTCTTCAGAGCCAAACGGTGTATGGCTTGCCTTGTATTCCTTAACAACACGCTCCAACAACGAAGCAAGGTCAGCAATCGCTGAAATACCTGCCATATGAGCGCTACCCTTGAGGGTATGCAAGGCACGCAGCAGATTATCAGTAACCTGTTGAGGTACCTCAGGGTCCGCCTGTTCGAGGTATTCCGCAATTATTGCAAGATGAGCCTCCGCCTCATTACGGAAGATATCCAGTAGCAACGGATCAACATTTTCACGCTCAGGCAGCTCTTCAAGCACAGGCTCGCTTGTGACCTGCGCATCCAGCGACTTTTCGTCATCAGCTTCAAGGCTAAGCTCTGGCTCTGGCTCTGGCTCTGGCTCTGGCTCTGGCTCTTCAGCATGGTCTACAGCCGTAACCGGAGCCTCGACGTCAGCATTTTCATCCTGAGAACCGGGCTCAACCTCAGAAGCAGGCTCTACCTGTTCAGAAGACTCAAGCGCGTCTGGAATCGGAAGCCCGCGGGCCAGCGCATGAGCCGCTGCTGCAAGGTAATCGACATCGTTACGCTGACGCTGAGCATTCAACTCGTATTCATCAATCAGCTGCGGCAGTAGCTGTACGACCTCGTTTACTACATGCTGAATATCGGCAGAGGTTTCTACACTGTGGTCGATGACACGGTTGAGAAGATTTTCAACTGCCCATGAGAGCTCGCCAATGATCAAGGCGCGCACCATGCGCCCGCTGCCCTTCAGGGTATGGAAGGCTCGACGGCTCTCAGATAACGCTTCACGATCCGAGGCATTAGTCAGCCAGCGGGGAATATACGTGTTAAGCGTTTCAAGTACTTCTTCTGCCTCTTCGATGAAGACCTCTCTCAAGTCTTCATCGACAGGCTCCTCATCAACAGGAGGAGGAAGAATAGAGGGAGGAACTTCTTTTGCAGGCGGATTGATAGCCTGCACAGGGGAGGCCATGACTTCCCCCAGATCCATACCTGTCTCTTCGCCATGACTAGGGAGAGAGGCGTCAGCTACTGTATCGACGTGTTCAGGTAACGCCTCAGCCTTAGTCGGCTGCGTTGCATCCAGAGACGCAGTGGCTTCCTGCGCGTCATCACTGGTTTCCAAGGCACCGGCAGCTGCGTCGGCAGGCAGTTCTGGCTCTGTCGAGGGCTCGTGAGAAAGCGCCTCCTCCGCCGTCGGCTCAAGTGATGTGGCGTCCTCCTGTAGGCCGTCAACACCAGAAGCGGTGCTGGCTTCAGGAGAGCTGCTTTCGAGCGAATCAACCGCTTCAGCGTGTGCAGGCTCTTCAACCTTTGCATCAGCATCGCTCATCGCGGTGTCAGCGCTTGCGTCCGGCGTCGGCTCTGTAGCTACTTCCTCTACAACCAGAGGCACATCAGTGGAACTGGATACCAGGGGATAACCCAAGGTTTCCATACTCTCCTCCGCTACATCAAGAATCAGCTCCTGCTGTGCATTGGAGTCGTCAGCGAGACGCTCAAGGTAATATTCGACACTGGTAATAGCATCCGCTAACGTGTCCAAGCTCTGCCAGTCTGGAACGACCTGGCGAGCCAGGAGCTCTTGCTGAATATAGCGATTACATGCCTCAACCAGGCCTGCTGCACGCTCCAGAGGAATCATGCCCAGGCCGCCTCGAACCTGGGTCAGCAACTGGGGAATCGGCAACAAATGCTCATGATTCCACTGAGAGGCTATGAATTCGATAATGGCATCTTTGGTCTGTTCAAGACCGTTACGCGCCTCTCTAATGACAAGCTGATGTACCTGGGCAACGTCTGTCGTGGGAAGATGAGACTCCTCATCATCGCCATGATCCGTCACGCCAATCATGCCCGCCAGTGTTGCCTCGACATAAAGCAACGCACCTGCGATATCCATGAGCGCAGAATCGGTACTGGGCACATCCCCAGCGGCCAGCGCCGAGACCTGATCGATCTGATCTAGAATGACGCGACGCGGCTGGCCAAAGCCCAGGACAGCCAACGTGTCTGCAATTTGCTTCAAGGGAAGCAGCAGTGCGCCCAGCTCGCTAGACTGCTGACGGTCGCTACGTACATACAAATCAAGGCTGTCCTTGATACGCACCAGCTCTTCGCATAGAGCTGTCACCACGGAGCGCATCGCATCGCGATCCGGACCAATGCTTCCATTGTTTCCAGTATCACCCTGCCCTGAAATCTGCAGCGCTTCTTCGAGCTTGTAGAGAGCCTTTATTTCCTTGACCCGGGGCGTATCGCTTGTAGCTTGGCCCAGATAGAAAAGCAGATCGCGTGTCAGATCATAAGAAGCTGGCACATTGAGTGCCGCTGTTCCGTTTGCCAGCAGCCGCTTCAGCTCATTATCGATGCGACGCAGAAACACACGTACACCGCTATCGTTCTCGAAGACGCCAGCGCTGAGCCCTTCAATAAGAGCAGAAGCCATTGGCCACAACTCACCAAGCGGACTGCCTGCGCATAACTGCTCAAGACGCTCGAACACCTTCGTCAGATAATTGAGGTGACTGGCAACACCTTGGTTACGGAACAGGCTGACTTGTGCAACTTGTAAAACCTGACGGAGTTTGCGTACGACTACCGGCCAATCGGTTGCTTGTCTGCGAGCCAGCTCTTCGGGCTCGAGAAGCGGTACAAAGGGCGGAGAAGCTGGCGAGAAGAAGTTAACCTCGGATAAAGGCTTCTCGCCTCTGACTGCACGCAGTTCGTTCAGAAGCGGCAGCACCATCATCGGCAGGTCGCGACGGGCACCGAGAATGCGATCTAGATAGGATGGAAGTTGTAAGATGGCTCGCATCAGAACTTCAAGGGCATCACTCTGGGCTGCTGCCGGATCGTTCTGAAGCACCTCGGCCAGCCGCTCCATTTCTTCGGCAAGCAGCGCCGCGCCATAGAACTCGACCATCTGCAGGGTGCCGTGGACCTGGTGAATGTAGGTCAGGCAGAAGCGAATCCGGGTAGTGTCCTGAGGATTCTCAACGAAAGCTTCAAGTGCATGCTGGGCTTGCTTCAGCGTTTCGGCAATCTCACCCTTCACCCACTCCAGAGCGACATAATCGTGCCGATCTGCCATATTCACTCCATTCATACCGTTAAGCTACCCTGCGGGTAAAAGCCAAAACATGCTCATCAGCGACCGGGATCAGGTCTGGATGACTCCAGCCAGTGACCTCTCCCACGCCAATTACTAAAAGTCCGCCGGGGTTCAGCTTGCTGACAAGCTGATTGAGAATGTCTTTACGAAGCCACCGACGAAAATAAATGAGCAGGTTTTGACAGAAAATGACATCCATGCCAGATATGGGTGTTCTACCAAGCTCGAGCACATTCAATCGCGCGCAACACAGGCGAGCTTTCAAAGCGGAAGCTATGGAAAACGTTCCATCTGCATGATTTGAAAAATAGCGATCAAGCAGCGAACTATCTAAATGCTTAACTTTCTCAGAGGCATATATTCCAAGACGAGCGTTGTTCAAGGCATGTGAACTAATGTCTGTAGCAAAGACACCGTAGCGCTCAGATAAACCCGCCTTGCGGAAGGTCTCTGAGGCCGTTATTGCCATTGAGTAAGCTTCTTCTCCACTGGAGCAACCCACACTCCACAAAGATAAGGTTGCCTCGCTGTCCAATTGGATACGCTGACTCAAATAAGCCTCCAACGTCTCGAAGGAAGGAAGGTGGCGAAAAAACTGAGTGAACTGCGTGGTTAAGTGATTCAGCAGATCAGCCCATTCCCTTGCGCCCGTCACTCCCCGTGTTACATATCGATAGTAGTCTGCGTAATCGTTGATACCCAGCGCTCGCATGCGGCTCGTCAAATGGGTCTGAAAAAATGGACGCCTCGCGATGTCGATAACAATCCCGACACGACTTTCAAGCAAATGCTGCCAAGCGATGAATTCGCTTGGCAGCATTTCCATCGAGGGCTGGAAACTCCAGCCCTGGGGATGCTCGACATTCGTTGCGATAGCGTCCATACCTCTCGCCGCTCCGTACGAGCTGTGCACTTAGCTAGGAGACTGATCTTCTGGCAGCTTGAAGCCCGAAACCGAACGTCTCATTTCATTCGCCATCTTCGCCAGGTCTCCAATGCTACGAGCGGTAGCGGTAGTACCGGCAGAGGTTTGCGAAGTAATTTCCTGAATGACGTTCATGGTGTTCGAGATGTGACCTGCAGACGACGCCTGCTGACGCGCAGCATTGGAAATGTTCTGGATCAGACCTGCCAACGCTCTGGAAACCTTTTCAATTTCCTCGAGCGCCACACCCGCGTCCTGGGCCAGAGAGGCACCGCGAACTACTTCGGAGGTCGTTTGTTCCATGGAAATAACAGCTTCGTTGGTATCGGTCTGAATCGCTTTTACAAGGGCTTCGATCTGTTTGGTTGCGCCAGAGGAGCGCTCAGCAAGACGTTGAACTTCATCGGCTACCACGGCGAAGCCGCGACCCGCATCACCAGCCATCGAAGCCTGGATGGCCGCATTAAGAGCCAGAATGTTTGTCTGGTCGGCAATGTCGTTAATCAAGCTAACGATGTCACCGATCTCTTGAGAGGACTCACCCAGTCGCTTGATCCGCTTGGAGGTGTCCTGAATCTGTTCACGGATGTTATCCATGCCCACGATCGTATTATGTACGACCTGGTTGCCCTTGTTTGCAATGGATACAGAGCGCTCTGCTACCGCAGTCGACTCGGAGGCGTTAGCCGATACCTGGTCAATAGAAACTGCCATTTCGTTAACGGCGGCAGAAGCCCCGGCGATTTCCTGCGCCTGATGCTCGGAAGCCTCCGCCAAATGAATAGCGGTTGACTGAGTTTCCTGAGCAGCTGCCGATACCTGAACCGCTGTCTGGTTAATGGTTTTAACCAGGTCACGCAACTGGTCGATCGAGTAGTTGATCGAGTCAGCAATCGCCCCTGTAAAGTCTTCGGTAACGGTTGCCTCTACGGTCAGGTCACCGTCGGCAAGGTCTGCAATTTCGTCAAGCAAGCGAAGAATCGCAGCCTGGTTACGCTGGTTCTTTTCATTGGTTTCAGCCAGACGCTGACGTGCTTCTTTTACAATGATAAGACCGATTGAAATAATCGATACCAATGCGATAAGACCCAGAACGTAGTTACCGAGGACGTTGATACGTCGCTCAGCCGTTACATTGCCATAACCTTGCGCCAGATCTGACGCTTTGGTCAAAAGCTGCTGTGAACTGGCAAAAATCTGGTTGGCTGCTTCACGAACGACAAGCAGTTCAGAAGACGTACCTAGAATTTCGTCCACGTTGCCGGAAACGAATTCAAACAGCTCGTTAACCTCATTCAAACGGCTAACAGCTTCAGGGTCAGTCACTTTTGCGATGTTCATCGAAGCGTTGCCTTCAAGCATCGCGTTCAAGACACGGCCGAACATACTGGCGTCACGACCGAAACTATCGGCGGCCTGAACAGCAGACTGATCGCCAGCCAGCACCTTGTTAACCGAACCGAGAATACGCTCAGCCAGGAGTGACTGACGTTGCGCGACCGCTACTTGTTCAGCGGGTGCCTTACGCTCCAGCAGGATGTTAACGATCTCATCGTACTCTACCTGCAATTGGGGAATCGTCTGGGCAAGCGTAGTCGCAAGCTGATGCAATGATAGTACGGTCTGTTCACTGGCCGTAATGTCATCCGCACTTTTCCGGACACGATCCCATTCAGCCTGTACCGCTTCCATTTGTGGGGCAACAGACAATGAAGAAGGCGGCAAACCTGCTAGCTCATTACCGTTACGCAAGATATCCCAGCGTCTTTCGAACTCGTTACGAGCCGCCTTAAGCTGATTGAATGCCTCGGGCTTACCTGTTGCAGCCTCACTTGCGTTGGTGGAAATACGCTGTGAGAGAACACGCAACTCACCCGCATGCTCAAGATATTGCTTATCGTGGTTGGCTTGCGTACTGAGATACGCGAAGTTTGCGAAAAGCAGAACAATTGAAATGATCAGCGCGACAAAAAGGCCGGCGACCAAAGGACTCGTTTTCCCCGTACTCGTTTTCTTCATTGCTGGCCCCCGCCTGGACCGGTTTATTGCATATTCCTTTGTGATAAAGCCAATTCATTTGGCCCCACAATCCATTGCCCATGCAATTAGATGGCCAGCTTGACTGGCTCTCGTTCAGCATGGATGTGTCCGCCTGCATGTCTTATACAGAGAAGCGTGGCGATACTGATGTTACGTTGTGCGCTAAGCGGCAACGTTTAAAAACTGCTGGTGTTGAACCAGTGCGTGTGGACTGAAAACCAACCACTCCGATTCCCGGGTAAAAACCCCGTGAATGAAAGCCTCTAGCTTTTCTATCGGCGCAGCGGACTTTTCACTGAAGGAAGTGATTGAAAAATGTTGCATACCAAACACTTCATCGACGATCAGTCCAGCATAAATGTCCTGGTGATCAACAACCAGAACACGGCGCTGAGCACGAATAGACGATGACTCGCCGCCCAGAAATCCATTGAGATCCATCAAGGGAAGCAAGCGTCCGCGAACATTGGCTACACCCTTCACCCAGTTTTTAACGCCAGGTAAAAGGGTATAACGAGGCTCATGGAGAATTTCGCTCACCTCCCCCATTGGAGCAACAAACAGACGGCCTCCCATGCGGAACCCGACCCCGCTCCATGAGCGCACCACCTCCTGCTGAGCAGGCAATCCCGCCGCCAGGTCCCGGCATCGCTGATCGATCTGAGCGAAAAGGGTATAAGGAGTATGGCTTCCATTCATATGAAGATCCTGCCTTGAATGACCTTAAGCGCTGAGTACACCAGCCAAGGTTTTCAACAATGTGTCTTCATCAATCGGCTTCGTCAGATAATCACGCGCACCTTGACGCTTGCCCCAGACCTTGTCGGTCTCCTGATCCTTGGTCGTCACGATAACGACAGGGATCTGGCTGGTTTCGCTGTCTTTGGTTAACTGGCGGGTTGCCTGAAAACCGTTCAGACCGGGCATCACGATGTCCATCAGAACGACATCGGGCTTTTCCTGACGAGCTAAGGCAACGCCATCAGCACCGTTTTCAGCCTTGAGAACCTGATGGCCGTGCTTTTCCAGCATGGCGGTCAGCTTGTACATTTCAGTCGGTGAATCATCGACTATCAAAATTCTAGCCATTTTCGAATCCTACTTGGTCAGTACCACGAACCAGACGCCTCAGGACGTATGCTCGACTGGGGTAAAATTAGGCACATGGTTTTTTATTGCGCCAATCAGCTCTTCTTTGCTGAACGGTTTGGTCAGGTATTGATCGGACCCAACGATCCGACCCTTAGCCTTGTCAAAGAGGCCGTCACGCGAAGAAAGCATGATGACCGGCGTCGATTTGAATGCGCTATTGTTCTTGATAAGCGCACAGGTCTGATAACCGTCCAAACGAGGCATCATGATATCAACGAAAATGATGTTGGGATGGTTATCCGCAATTTTTGCGAGCGCATCGAATCCATCGACGGCAGTAATAACTTCGCAGCCTACTTTCTTGAGAAGCGTCTCGGCGGTTCGACGAATCGTTTTCGAATCATCGATTACCATTACCTTCAGACCTTCGGAGTACTGTTCCATGTTTGCTTTACCACCACATAGGCGAGTTATGACGCCTTTATCAATGCATTCCAGCCCTTTTAAGCTATCGACTGGAAATCGAATCTTTTTAGCACAGTCTACAGGGTCTATCTATTAACCACCGGACTACCGGTTTTTCTTGATAACTAAGCGCGCTATCGCCACTCTGAGCATTCATCAGTGTCGGCCGATCAGAGCCGTCAAACCGTTTGCTTTGGAGAATCGATCAATGAGCATACGCATCGGGATAGTTATGGATCCCATTGCCCATATTGCCTACAAAAAAGACAGTTCCCTTGCCATGTTGTGGGCTGCTCAGGCGCGTGGATGGACACTACATTACATGGAGATGCAGGACCTGTACCACCTTGACGGCAAATCTCGTGCGCGCTGCCGTTTATTGAAGGTACATCAAAATTCTGAACACTGGTACGACCTGCATGATGAGCTGGACATTCCTCTTGCAGACTTAGACGTCATTCTGATGCGCAAGGATCCACCCTTCGACAATGAGTATGTCTATGCTACTTATATGTTGGAACAGGCAGAGCGGGAAGGATCATTGATTGTTAACAAGCCCTCCAGCCTTCGCGACTGCAATGAGAAATTTTTTGCCACTTTATTCCCAGAATTGACACCCCCTACACTGGTCAGTCGCCGTGCCGACTTGATTCGGGAATTTGCCCAAACCCATCAGGACGTCATCCTCAAGCCGCTCGATGGAATGGGTGGCTCGTCCATCTTCAGACACCGCGAAGGCGACCCGAACCTGTCGGTCATACTGGAAACGCTGACACAGCACGGAACACAACAGATCATTGCGCAGCGCTACCTACCGGCTATCAAGAGTGGCGACAAGCGTGTACTCATGATCGATGGCGAACCCGTGGAGTACTGCCTTGCCAGAATACCGGCTCAAGGCGAAACCCGAGGCAATCTGGCGGCGGGTGGCCGGGGTGTCGCGCAGCCCTTGTCTGACAGGGACAGGGAGATCGCGGCTAAGGTAGGACCTGAGCTTCGCAAGCGTGGCCTACTATTTGTAGGACTGGATGTAATTGGCGAGCATCTGACGGAAATCAACGTGACCAGCCCTACCTGTATTCGGGAAATTGATAACGCCTACGATACCCGCATCGCTGAGCGGCTGATGGATGTCATCGAAAAGAAGGTGGCGATGAGACCTGGACGATAGACATTTGTCCCAACTCTCTTCAGACTTCCTCAAATAGTCATCAACCGGCACGACAGGATCGTCCTGCCGGTTAGCAGTTTTCTCATAGCGTAATCTCAACTACTCATCATGAATGCCGCTATCCCAAATACGCTGCCTGCCGCCTCTGCCGTTCGCCCTGCAGACCGCCTTGGCTTTACCCTCTTTATAGCGGCACTGGTTCATGTCGTTCTGATTTTGGGTTTGGGCTTTTCCATGCCGGAACCTAGTGAAGTCAGCAAGTCACTTGAGATTACACTCGCCTCATTCAAGAGCGACAAGGCGCCGGAGAAAGCGGATTTTCTGGCCCAGGAAAATCAGCAGGGTAGCGGCACGCTTGATAAGGCACTGGCACCTAGCACTACAGAGGAGGTGCCATTCAAAGACAGCGAGATAAAGCCTGCCGTCAAGCCGACTTCCCCTCGGCAAACCACTGAACCCAAGACCCCTAAGGCCGCCGTCACGACCAAGTCGGCACGCCAGGACAAGGCATCTACCCGGAAAGAAAAACCCGAGCCTGAAGCTGTCGCCCGAGAAACACCTCACTTTGATAATTCTCAGATCTCAAGCGAAATAGCCAGCCTTGAGGCCCAGCTTTCCCAGGAGCGTCAGCAGTATGCCAAGCGGCCAAAGATCTACCGGATCAATGCAGCCTCTACCATGAAGGACAAAGGCGCCTGGTACAAGGAAGACTGGCGCAAGAAGATCGAGCGAGTCGGCAACCTGAACTATCCAGAACAAGCCCGCCGCGAACGACTTTACGGAAGTCTTCGCCTGCTGGTCTCTATCAACCGAGACGGCTCGCTTTACGAGGTTCAAATCCTCGAGTCCTCTGGACAAACCGTGCTTGATCAGGCCGCCCTGCGCATTGTGCGCCTGGCTGCGCCATTTGCACCGTTTAGCGGAGACCTCAGCGATATCGACAGGCTTGAAATCATACGGACATGGCGCTTTGAGCGTGGAGACCGACTCGCCAGCCAATAATGTTGTTGAGTTAGGCTTGAAGCTTCCTACGTGAAGCTAGAAACTAGCAGCATGAACGCTAGCACTCCGCAATACCTCAAAAACCATCTTTTGATCGCCATGCCGCACATGGCGGACTCCAACTTTGCCCAGACGCTCATCTATCTGGTTGAGCACGGCGAGGATGGTGCCATGGGCATTATCATCAACAAGCCCAGCGCATTAAATCTGGAAGATGTTCTGGAACAGCTGCGCCCTGATGAAGCGCCGCCGCTTTCCTCTAGAAGCACTGCCATTTATAACGGCGGACCAGTGCAAGTCGAGCGCGGCTTTGTTCTTCATCCATCCGGTCCGCAATTCCAGGCAACACTGGGGCTGGGTGAGCTGGCACTTTCCACCTCTCAGGACATCTTGTTTTCCATAGCCGATGGCCACGGGCCCGAGCAGCACCTGATTGCCCTGGGCTACGCCGGGTGGGAAGCAGGCCAGCTTGAAGTCGAGCTGGCTGAAAATGCCTGGCTTACCTGCGAGGCCGACCCATCCATTCTGTTCGATGTTCCCAGTGAGCTTCGTTTGAAAGCAGCAGCGGCCCAGCTAGGTATCAACCTATCCTTATTGACCAGCCAATCGGGTCATGCCTGAATGATTTCCTCATTTAAGCTGGTACTGGGATTTGACTACGGCACGCGCCAGATAGGCGTTGCGGTGGGTCAGCCTGTAACAGGCCAAGCTCGAGAGCTATGCATTCTCAAAGCACAAAATGGTGTGCCGGACTGGTCGAAGGTTGAGAGCCTGCTTAAAGAGTGGCAACCCGATGCGCTGGTAGTGGGCCTTCCATTGAATATGGACGGTACATCTAGCGAGATGAGTACACGTGCGGAGAAATTCGCACGACGCCTCAATGGTCGATTCAATCTACCTGTTTACACCCACGATGAGCGCCTGACCACATACGAAGCCAAGGGTGTACGTCTTGCCCAAGGCCAGCGTGATGGTTACCGTGAGCGCCCTGTCGACGCCTTGGCCGCTGCCATGCTCCTTGAAGGCTGGCTTACTGCCCAAGCCGAGACGGTCAAACCCGAGCCTCCGCAGGAGAATGCATGAGCACCCCGAATCCTACCGATCTAATTCCGCAAATGGCGGATCAATTGACTCGCCACCTTGAGCGTAAGGGTATTAGCGAACCCTGCTTGGTGGGAATCCGAACCGGAGGCGTCTGGGTTGCTCAAGCGCTACTGGATGCTCTTCAGAATGAATGGCCTCTAGGCACCCTGGATGTTTCATTCTATCGGGATGACTTTACTCAGAATGGGTTGCATCCACAGGTACAACCCTCTGCCCTCCCCTTTGAAATAGAAGGCAGGCACCTTGTTCTGGTTGACGATGTGCTTATGACCGGGCGCACTATTCGTGCGGCATTGAATGAATTGTTCGATTATGGCCGACCAGCCAGCGTGACCCTTGTCTGCCTGCTGGATCTGGAGGCGCGCGAACTTCCTATTCGCCCGGACATCGTTGGCCAAACGCTCCCCTTAAGTCCGGATGAACGCATCAAGCTGACAGGGCCCACTCCCCTGGCCTTTGAACGAAAAGCCCTTTCTTCTGCTATTTGACACCCAAGGCTTACCGCCATGACCAACGCTACGCGTTCCTTGCAACTGAATGCCAATGGTCAGTTGCGCCATTTTCTTTCCCTGGATGACTTACCTCGCCCTCTGCTGACCGAACTGCTTGATACGGCAGACTCCTTTCTTGAGGTAGGCGCACGCGCAGTCAAGAAAGTACCTTTGTTGCGCGGCAAAACGGTATGCAATGTTTTCTTTGAAAACTCAACCCGGACTCGAACCACTTTCGAGCTGGCGGCCAAGCGGCTTTCTGCCGATGTCATCACACTGAATGTTTCGACTTCCTCGACCAGCAAAGGCGAAACACTGTTCGATACCTTACGAAACCTGGAAGCCATGGCGGCGGACATGTTCGTAGTCAGACATGCCGACTCCGGCGCTGCACATTTTATTGCTGAGCATGTTTGTCCACAGGTAGCAATCATCAATGGCGGTGACGGCCGCCATGCACACCCCACACAAGGCATGCTCGATATGCTCACCATTCGCCGTCACAAAGGTGATTTCGAAAAACTGTCTGTAGCGATTGTTGGCGACATCCTGCACTCCCGCGTGGCGCGCTCGAATATGCTGGCGCTACGGACTCTGGGATGCCAGGACATTCGCGTCGTCGCACCACGCACACTCCTGCCCATCGGCCTTGAAGATAGTTATGGCGTAAAAACGTTTACGGACATGACGGCCGGACTGAAAGATGTGGATGTAGTCATCATGCTGCGTCTTCAACGCGAACGGATGCAGGGTGGGCTACTGCCCAGCGAAGGCGAGTATTACAAGCTGTTCGGACTGACCACACAACGCCTGGCTCAGGCTAAACCAGACGCAATTGTCATGCACCCCGGACCGATCAACCGTGGAGTGGAAATAGAATCGGCCGTCGCTGACGGGAGTCAATCTGTGATTCTCAATCAGGTGACCTACGGCATTGCCGTACGTATGGCTGTTCTATCCATGGCAATGAGCGGGCAAACAGCCCAGCGTCAACTTGAGCAGGAGAATATCTAAGTGACTCTGAGCATTATCAAGGCGCGGGTAATAGATCCCGCCACCCGCCTCGATCAAATAACCGACATTCACGTTTCCCAAGGCAATATCATTGCCTTGGGTGAAGCTCCTGTTGGTTTCAAGGCAGAAGCTGTAATTGATGCCTCTGGACTGATAGCAGCTCCCGGCCTTGTTGATCTGAATGTGTCGCTCCGCGAACCAGGCCATACCCGAAAAGGCACTATAGAAAGCGAAACGCAGGCAGCGGCAGCAGGTGGTACAACCAGCCTGTGTTGTCCGCCTTCTACCAAGCCCGTACTGGATACTACTGCGGTCACCGAACTCATTCTGGATCGTGCGCAAGCGGCAGGTAAAGCGCGTGTCTTTCCTGTTGGTGCCCTGACAAAAGGGTTGGCCGGAGAGCAACTTGCCGAACTCGTTACATTGCACAGTGCAGGCTGTGTAGCCTTTACCAATGGGCTGGCTCCCATGGCAGGCATGCGCACGCTTCGGCGAGCACTGGAGTACGCAGCGACCTTTGATTTGAAGGTTATCTTTACGTCTCAGGATGCTGATCTAGCAGAAGGCGGGCTGGCTCATGAGGGCCCTACCGCTAGCTTCCTAGGTCTTGCTGGCATACCAGAGACAGCTGAAACCGTTGCCCTATCCCAAAACCTTCTTCTGATTGAGCAAAGCGGCGTACGAGCACACTTTAGCCAGCTGACCAGCGCCCGCGGAATCGAGATGATTGCTGAAGCGCAGGCACGGGGGCTCCCTGTCACCGCCGATGTAGCGTTGTATCAACTGTTTCTTACTGATGAACGGCTTGAAGGGTTTTCCAGTTTTTACCATGTGCAGCCGCCTCTTCGCACTGAGCGAGACAGGCAGGCGTTGCGTGAAGCAGTACGAAGCGGCGTAGTACAGGCCATTGCCAGTCATCACCAGCCGCATGAAGAAGATGCGAAGCTTGCGCCTTTCGCAGCCACCGAGCCCGGTATCAGCAGTGCAGAACTGTTGTTACCTCTGACCCTGAAGCTTGTAGAAGAAGGATTACTGGATTTATCGACTGCCCTTCACAGGCTAACAAGTGGCCCTGCCTCTGTATTGGATCTGCCTGCCGGTCAGTTATCAGTAGGTACTCCAGCCGATATCGTCCTCTTCTCGCTCGAAGAGCGTACCACCGTAGGCAAGCCCTGGCTTTCACGCGGGCGCAATACGCCATTCATGGACGTAGAGCTGCCAGGAAGGGTTCGCCATACACTGGTTGCAGGCAAGACAACGTATCAGGCCTGAAACCAGCGAACCCGCTGTGTACAGCGGGTTCGCTCATCCCTACCCTAGAATACCGCCTCCTTTCTGCCGATTCTCGATGGAGACCTGATCATTCAGCGTCCAGAAATCGTACAGCACACCTAACAGGAAAAATCCGCCGGTAAAGAAGTACAGAATGGCCGTAATCCATTTACCCATGTACAACCGATGGACGCCAAAAATGCCTAGAAAGGTCAACAGTATCCACGCAATGCTGTAATTGACGCGACCGCCCTGGAACCGCATATCTGCCTCACGATCCATGCTGGGGATCAGGAACAGGTCGATCAGCCAGCCAACCCCTAGAAGGCCTAGCGTAAAAAACCAAATGGTGCCGGTAACCGGCTTTCCGTAATAAAAGCGATGAGCACCCAGAAAGCCAAAAATCCACAACAGGTATCCAAGCGCTTTGCTATGCGTATCGTTTTGGTACTTCATGACAACCTCAGTCACAGAGCGGTAATGTCTGCTTCATAAGCAAGATTTTTTGATTTCACTGGTCATTCTGCCAGTGATTCCAACTGGTATAGAAACCTTTTGCGACATGAACCGCTGATTTTTGATAAATATCTCGACCGGCGGAGCGGAAATAAAACTATCGATCTGATATAAAGTTGCGCGATTTTGATTATCAGGTCCGTCGACAATGCGCTCTTTACTCATTACCTGGCTATCAGCCTGTTTGGTACTGCCTGTGACGGCAGTCCAGGCCAAAGAAGCCGTTAGTGCTCGCGCTGCCGCTCCGGCTCATGCCAAGTCAGCACCACGTGCCAATAAACCCAAGGCACGTACACAACACGTTTATGCTCCTGCCAAGCCCAAGGCGGGAACCATTGTGCAAGCACATGCTGCCGCTCAGCATGCTGCGTCCAAGGAAAGCACCAAAGTAGTCAACCGCGCAATCGATGTACTAGGGACACCCTACCGTTGGGGCGGCACAACACCTAAGCATGGTTTTGACTGTAGCGGACTCGTGAATTATGTATACCGTGACGTCCAGAATCTTGAGCTACCTCGTACCTCTCAGGAGCTGGCTCGCATGGATGGCATGAAGGTTGGAAAAAAGGATCTAAAACCTGGCGATCTGATCTTTTTCAAGATCCACGGCCGTAACGTTGATCACGTTGCAATCTATATGGGCCATGACCGCTTTATCCATGCACCACGTCGTGGAGAAAGCGTACGGATTGATCATCTCAGCCGCCCCTACTGGAAAACGCGTTTCGCCTCAGCCAAGCGTGTTCTTCCCCAGATGGTCGCCACGAGTGAACAGCAGGTCCGCCCACGTAGTGCGCCTAATCCCCACAAGTCCTAACGATAGCGCTACCGTAAGCCCACCGTTGAGCAGAAGCGGTTGAAGACTTTCTGCAGCCCTTTATACTGTGCACATATACAGTATAAGGGGCTGCTTCATGGAGTTGACCGACAAACTCATCGTTTTGGCTGACGCCGCCAAATATGACGTGTCATGTGCCAGTAGTGGAGCACCCAAGCGCTCATCCAAGGGTAAGGATGGTCTAGGCGCCACAGATGGCATGGGTATTTGCCACAGCTTTACGCCTGATGGCCGTTGCGTTTCCTTACTTAAAATCCTGCTGACCAACTTTTGCCTCTACGATTGCCAATACTGTGTCAATCGTAGGTCCAGCAATGTCCCCCGCGCCCGTTTCACGCCGGAAGAAGTCGTAAAACTTACGCTCGATTTTTATCGGCGCAATACCATCAGCGGTCTTTTCTTGAGCTCAGGGATTATCCGCTCAGCAGACTATACGATGGAGCAGCTGATCCGAGTGGCCCAGTTACTGCGCGAAGAGCATCAGTTTCGAGGTTATATTCATCTAAAGACTATTCCTGACGCAGATCCCTTACTGATCGCCAAGGCAGGGCTTTATGCCGATCGTCTTTCAGTCAATATCGAACTGCCTACCGAATCGGGCCTGACACGTCTTGCCCCTGAAAAAGAGGTTCGCAGTATCAAAAAAGCCATGGGCACGATTCGCCTTGGTCTGGAGGAAACAGCCGCTGAAAAGAATGCTCCACGCTTTGCACCGGCTGGGCAAAGTACGCAGATGATCGTAGGCGCTGATGCTACTGATGACCGGACCATACTGGATACCGCGCAAACCCTGTACGGCGCCTATCAGCTGAAACGCGTGTACTATTCGGCGTTCAGCCCCATCCCGGATAGTCCAAACTCCGTCCCCCTCATACCTCCGCCTTTACTGCGCGAACATCGGCTTTACCAAGCAGATTTTCTTATTAGAGGTTACGGTTTTACGGCTACGGAATTACCAACGGAAGGTGGAAATCTCCCGTTGGATATCGATCCGAAGCTTGCTTGGGCTCTGAGTAACCGTGACACCTTTCCCCTCGATCTCAATCAGGCGGAGCCTGCGTTGATTGCCCGGGTCCCAGGCATTGGGATGCTGTCAGCCAAGCGCCTCGTGACCTTAAGACAGCAACGGCGTATCCGCTATGCAGATCTCATTCGTCTTCGTTGCAGCCTGGAAAAAGCCAGGCCGTTCATCATTGTTCACGATTATCGCCCCAGCTCCATGCTTGCGGAGTCCTTGCACCTTCGTACTCAGCTCAGTGAAAAGCCTGCCCAATTGGCGCTCTGGTGACTATGCGCACTGTTTCCTTTGACGGCTCGTTTGCAGGTTGGCGGCGTGTAGCCAGACAGTTGTTAGAGCAGGACGTAGCGCCCCATGAAATCAGTTGGCAAACCGAGCCTCTATCAAATGATTTGTTTGCTACCGCAGATGCACAGCCATTGGAAACGGCCTCATCAACTATCCGAGTACCCAGGCAACTTGCAGACTTATTGAACTTGGCAGCCTGTTATCGACATCCCCAGCGTTGGGCACTGCTATACCGTGTCCTGTGGCGAGTCGTACGGGGTGATCAAGCAGCTATGCTGGCCGGTGACGAGGATGGTAGCGAATTGCACCGTTGGGCCAAGGCAGTCAGACGAGAAATTCATCATTTACATGCCTTCCTACGCTTTAAACAGCGGGGCGAGCATGCGGGTAACCCCCACTACGTTGCGTGGCATGAGCCGGCTCATGATGTGTTGGCGCTGGCCGCCCCACATTTCTGCAACCGGATGGGGAATACCTCCTGGCTGATCGCCACACCGGAGGCAGCCGCATTATGGGATGGAAAGACATTAACGCTCGAGGCCCCCTGCCCCACAGGACTGGAAGCGCTTGCTAAACAGCAACGTGATGATGGCGAGCGCCTCTGGATGGCTTATTACGCAAGCACATTCAATCCCGCCCGCGCCAACCCCAAGGTTATGACGGGACATATGCCCAGGCGATTCTGGAAAGACCTGCCGGAGGGACCGTTGATCCCCACACTGCTTAGCGAGGCGCGCACCGGTGCGCAGCGAACGGCCCAAGCGAAAAGCGTAAGCGAACAGACAGGAAAAACGGTACCCGTATCAGCTGCTGAGGTATTACCGGTACGCGAACAACCAAGCACCCTGGAAACCTGCCGTCGCTGCCCGCTCTGGCAGCGCGCCACTCAAGCCGTTCCAGGCGAGGGGCCTCTCAATGCGAGGCTTTTCCTGATAGGCGAGCAGCCCGGCGATCAGGAAGATCTGCAAGGCCGCCCTTTCATAGGGCCGGCTGGGCAGGTGCTTGATCGAGCTATTCGAGAGGCAGGCCTGCAGCGGGAATCGCTCTATCTGACCAATGCCGTCAAGCATTTCAAGTGGACGCCACAGGGACGTCGACGCAAACACGTTACCCCTACCGTTGAGATCGCCCCGTGCCGCCATTGGCTGGAGAACGAGCTGGATACCATCAAGCCGGACGTCATTGTTGCATTAGGGGCTACCGCACTGGAGTCCCTGATGCACAGAAAACCAGGCTCATTGAGTGAGTATATGGGTCGTGTTACACAGTGGCAGGGGCGGTGGCTGATCGTCACGTATCACCCATCCTATGTTCTGCGCGTACCCGAGGAAGCCAGGCAGAGACAGGCCCAAGCAGCGCTTACCGCAGCCCTGGTACAGGCCAGGCAGCTACTTGAGCCTTAAAGGTTATCGGAAACGCTTGCTGTCCTCGCCCATATCCAGGGAGAGTCCTTGAGTAATGTTCGTCAAATGATCCGCATCGGTTTCGGAGCCCAGCTTGATCATCAAGCGCAGATCATTGGCAGAGTCCGCATGCGCCAATGCATCTTCGTAGCTGATCTCACCGTCGCGATACAATTGGTACAAGGCCTGATCGAACGTTTGCATGCCCAACTCCGTCGAGCGCTTCATGAGCGGCTTGAGCTCATGCACCTCCCCCTTCCGAATCAGGTCTGCCGCCAACGGCGTGTTGATCAACACTTCGATAACCGCCCTACGGCCTTTACCATCAACCGTGGGAACCAGCTGTTGCGCCACAATGGCCTTGAGGTTCAGCGAAAGGTCCATCCATATCTGCTGATGCCGATCAGCCGGGAAAAAGTGGATGATCCGCTCCAACGCCTGGTTCGCGTTGTTAGCGTGTAACGTTGCCAAACACAGGTGGCCGGTCTCGGCGAATGCCACCGCATACTCCATGGTTTCCCGAGTACGCACCTCGCCGATCATGATGACATCAGGTGCCTGACGAAGCGTGTTCTTCAGCGCGACCTCAAAAGACTCCGTATCCAGGCCCACTTCCCGCTGCGTCACAATGCAGTTCTGGTGCTGATGAATGTATTCGATAGGATCTTCAATCGAGATGATATGGCCTGTGGAGTTCTTGTTGCGGTGACCAATCATGGCAGCTAGCGACGTGGATTTGCCCGTGCCGGTTGCCCCGACGAACAGCACCAGGCCACGCTTGGTCATGGACAGTTTTTTCAACGCCTCGGGCAGACGCAACTGATCAAGCGTAGGGATGTTTACCTCGATACGCCGAAGCACCATGCCCACCAGGTTACGCTGATAGAACGCACTTACCCGAAAACGCCCCACCCCTCTGGAGCTGATCGCAAAATTGCATTCATGCTTTTCGGCGAACTCCGCTCTCTGCTGTTCATTCATGACGCCAAGGACCACTTCCCGAGCCTGATCAGGCGAAAGCGGCTCCTTGGTTACCGGCAGAACACGACCGTTCACCTTCATGGACGGTGGAACACCGGTTGTAATGAATAGATCGGAGCCGCCCTTTTCGACCATCAGCCGCAGCAGCTTTTCGAATTCCATCAGAAGTTCTCCGGAATCTTGGCTTTCTCACGAGCGCTGTCGCGACTGATCAACCCCTTCGCCAGCAGGTTTTTCAGGCACATATCCAGCGTTTGCATTCCAAGACCACCACCTGTCTGGATGGCAGAGTACATCTGCGCCACTTTGTCTTCACGAATGAGGTTGCGGATCGCAGGCGTCCCAATCATGATTTCATGGGCAGCCACACGGCCCCCGCCGACCTTCTTGACAAGGGTCTGAGAGATAACGGCCTGCAGCGACTCGGACAACATCGAGCGAACCATGGATTTTTCTTCGGCCGGGAAAACGTCCACGATACGGTCGATCGTTTTGGCGGCCGATGTGGTGTGCAGCGTACCAAATACCAAGTGTCCGGTTTCCGCAGCGGTCAGCGCCAGCCGGATCGTTTCAAGGTCACGCAGCTCACCGACCAGAATGATATCCGGGTCCTCACGCAGCGCAGAGCGCAATGCCTCCGAGAAGCCTAGAGTATCGCGGTGCACTTCCCGCTGGTTGACCAGGCATTTCTTGGACTCGTGAACGAATTCGATCGGGTCTTCGATAGTCAGGATATGGTGATACTTGGTGTTATTCAGGTAATCCAGCATGGCCGCCAGCGTCGTTGACTTGCCGGAGCCTGTAGGACCGGTGACCAACACTAGACCACGAGGAACATCGGTTATCTTGCGAAACACATCGCCCATTCCCAGCTCTTCCATCGAAAGCACTTTAGAGGGAATAGTACGGAATACGGCACCCGGTCCACGGTTCTGATTGAAGGCATTGACACGAAAGCGTGCAATGCCTGGCACCTCGAACGAAAAGTCGGTTTCAAGGAATTCTTCATAATCCTTGCGCTGCTTGTCGTTCATGATGTCGTAGATGAGCGCATGCACTTGCTTGTCGTTGAAGGCAGGCAGATTGATGCGTCGAACATCGCCGTCGACACGGATCATGGGTGGCAAACCGGAGGACAGGTGTAGGTCGGATGCACCCTGTCTGGCACAAAACGCCAGCAGTTCCGTGATATCCATGAAGACTCCCTTAATACAAACAAGCAGGTAGAATGCCGCCTTATCAGCAGCGGTATTTAGAGAACGAGGTTGAATGTCAACGATAGCTGAAAATATCGCAACAGTACGCACCCGTATCCAAGCCGCAGCGCAGGCTTGTGGTCGTGACCCTGAGACCGTTGGTCTACTTGCCGTCAGCAAGACCAAACCGGCATCGGATCTACGCGAAGCGTACAACTGCGGGTTAAAACATTTTGGCGAGAACTACCTGCAAGAAGCGATCCAGAAGCAGGAGATGCTGAAAGATCTGCCCTTGATCTGGCATTTCATCGGCCCGATTCAATCCAATAAGACACGCTCGATCGCTAGCCATTTCGATTGGGTGCATTCCGTTGATCGCCTGAAAATCGCCCAGCGGCTTTCCGAGCAACGCCCAGAGGACATGCTCCCGCTCAATATTTGCCTACAGGTCAATATCAGTGGTGAGGCCAGCAAGTCAGGATGTTTGCCAGAAGAACTGCCTGAGCTGGCCCGTGCCGTTGCTCAGCTGCCCAACCTCGTCTTACGTGGGCTGATGGCTATACCAGAAGCCGCTACGGAACCTGAGGCGCAGCATGTTGCCTTTTCATCCCTACGAAAACTCAGCGAGGCGCTGAACCTGAATCTTGATACCCTGTCCATGGGCATGAGCCACGACTTGGAAGCAGCGATTGCCGAGGGCGCGACCTGGGTTCGAATCGGTACAGCACTGTTTGGTGCCAGACATTACAGCGCAACCCCTTCGCCTGCTTCTCATTAAGGAATTTACCTATGAGCGATACCCGCATCGCCTTTATCGGCGCCGGAAATATGGCGGCCAGTCTGATTGGAGGTCTTCTCGCACAGGGACTGCTGGCCAGCTGCATTACTGCAAGCAATCCTGACGCTGCACAACGCTCAGCGCTTGAGTCTGACCATGGGATTCAGACATTCACGTCTAACCTTGAGGCTGCCCAACAGGCTGATGTAATTGTCCTGTCGGTCAAGCCACAGGTCATGAAAAGCGTCTGTGAGGAGCTCTCCAGCGCACTTACCGGCACTCAGCTGATCGTTTCTGTTGCAGCTGGAATCACCTGTGCCAGCCTGACTCAATGGCTAGGCGAGCGTGCCCTGGTGCGCTGCATGCCCAACACCCCGGCACTGCTTCGCCAGGGTGCCAGCGGCCTGTATGCCAACGAGCATGTGTCATCAACCCAGCGCGATCAGGCTGAGCAGTTACTGTCTGCCGTAGGCCTTACCGTCTGGGTAGAAGACGAAAAGCAACTGGATGCCGTAACGGCAGTATCAGGCAGCGGCCCAGCGTATTTCTTCCTGATGATGGAAGCCATGACCCAGGCCGGTGAAGCACTTGGCCTGGACAGGGAGACATCAGCACGGCTGACCCTGCAGACAGCCCTTGGCGCCGCCCAGATGGCCTTGAACAGCGAGGCGTCACCGGCCGAACTGCGCCGCCGCGTCACTTCACCTGGCGGCACTACCGAACAGGCCATCAAAACCTTTCAGGAGGGCGGCTTCGAAGCCCTCGTTCAACAAGCACTTTCAGCGGCTGCACGCCGCTCGGCCGAGCTGGCGGAAGAGCTCGGTAAATAAGGAGTAGTCATGTACGGATTGAATACCGCCCTGATTCTTATTTTGCAAACGCTTGGCAGTCTCTATCTGCTCATTGTTTTGCTGCGCTTCATTCTACAACTCGTGAAAGCAGATTTTTATAATCCCCTGAGTCAGTTCATCGTCAAGGCCACACAACCCTTGCTGCGCCCGCTACGCAGAGTCATTCCAGGCTTTGGCGGCATCGATCTGGCATCACTGGCGCTTGCAGTACTGGTACAGCTGGTTCTCATGGTTCTGCTGCTCCTCCTGACCAACGTTGAAGGCATAAACGGCCTCACTCTGATCACCATGCAATATGGCGTCGGCGGAGCAATTGCCCATCTGTTCATCTGGTCGTTGATTGCCGTGGCGTCCCTGTTTCTCAAGGTCTTTTTCTTCGCCATGATCATCAGCGTGATTCTCTCCTGGGTCGCGCCGGGCAGTTACAACCCCAGCGCCCAGCTTGTAAACCAGATCTGCGAACCTGTTCTGGCACCTTTCCGTCGCCTTCTGCCCAACCTGGGCGGGCTGGATATCTCGCCCATTTTCGCGTTTATTGCGATCAAATTGATCGACATGCTGGTCATCAACAACCTGGCCATGATGTCAGGCATGCCGTCGGTCCTCGCACCGTTCCTGTAAGCGATGGCCCCATCTGTTCGGTGGGGTCTTTATCGTTAACCATTCACACACTTTGCGTGACCGCCTAGAGAATCCCGTCGGGTCTTGATTGACGCAAGACCCGCCTTACGGCACCGTACCGCCCTTTATTACGCTCATGATGATGACAGGGATGGGGTATGGAGCGTCTGTCTCAGCAAGTCGATGCCTACGCGACTTGGAAGCTTGAACTCATACAGCAGATCAATCGCTACAGCGGCTGGCTTGTTCGTAATCGCCTCAATTCGCAAAGCCTTGATGAAACCCTGGCACGCTGTGTTCAGATCCTGCGCGACGATCACATTACGCTGGCTTTCGCTGGTGAGTTTTCCCGTGGAAAAACCGAACTGATCAATGCCTTGTTCTTTGCCGACTATGGGCAGCGCATGCTGCCGTCCCAGGCTGGCAGAACAACCATGTGCCCTACCGAGCTCTTCTATGATATCAAGGCAGAAGCCCCGTATATTCGGCTTCTACCTATCGAATCACGGCTGGATGACCTCAGTATTGCAGATCTGAGAAGCGATACGGCCCGTTGGCAACAGATTGCACTGGATTACGAACAGCCGGACCTCATGGCAGCTGCGCTCGGAAAGGTCGCCGAAACGCGCCTAGTGCCGGTTGAGCAGGCCATATCCCTTGGATTCGATGCCGAGCAGCTGGACAAGCCCAGCAAGGACGGGATGGTCGAAATCCCGACCTGGCGCCATGCGATCATCAACTTCGATCATCCCTTGCTGCGTCAGGGCCTGCGCATACTCGATACGCCAGGCCTCAACGCGCTTGGCAGTGAGCCTGAACTGACACTTTCGATGCTTCCAGCCGCTCAGGCCGTACTGTTTCTGCTCGCGGCCGATACGGGGGTTACAGCCTCCGACCTTCAGCTGTGGGAGCATCACATCAAGCCAACCAGTGACGACACGGAAGGCTCGCTGTTCGCGGTACTCAACAAGATCGATACCCTCTGGGGCGACCTGAATGGTGACGAATCCGTCGATCAGTCCATCCAGCGCATTCGTGAGGTCAGCGCTCGTCATCTGGGCATTCCCATGACGGATGTACTGCCCTTGTCTGCCAAGCAGGCCTTGCTTGCCAAGGTACGCCATGACACAGCGCTGCTTGAGCGCAGCCAGCTGGCCGCCCTCGAACGCCTGCTCTGTGACCGTATCGTTGGGCACAGAGAGCGTTTGCTACAAAGCCGAGTGGTCAATCAGGTGATTTCACTTCTGGCGAGCAGCCATGCGCTTCTGGGCGAACGCTTCGAGGACATGAAGCGGCAACATGCATTACTGGAAAATGCCGCTACCGGCTCAACGCTGGCAGAGCAGATAGAAAAAACACGTGAGGAGCATGCGCTTTATCACAAGCGGCTACTTAACCTGCGCACCACACAGCGGATGCTTCAGGGGCAGGCCGTCCTACTTAACGATGCCCTGAACCCGGCACGCCTTGAAAGGCACCTGACCGACGTACGCAATAACCTTGCAGGAAGCTGGACCACACTAGGCATCAGCGAAGCGATCCATCGCTTCTTCCAAAGCGTCGAACACGACATGTTATCCCTTTACTACGAGGGTGAGCGTGCGAACAAGGTTCTTCAGTCGATTTACCAGCGTCACAACGAAGAAAATCCTGGCCATCGCCTGGATGCTCCCCGTTTGCGTGTCAAGGCGCAGATCCGTGCGCTTCGCCAGCTACAGCAGAAGTCGGATCGTTTCCGTCGTCAGATGAAAACGCTGTTTACTGAACAGCGTGTGCTGACTCGCCGGTTCTTTGCAACGCTGGTAAAGGAAGCGGTCTTCGTGCATGAGCAGGCCTGTCGGGAAGCCAAACGCTGGAACGAGGTTGCCCTGCTGCCCCTCATTCAGTTTACCCGCGAGCACAAGCAGTTGCTGGAATCCAATATGCTGGAGCTCAAGGCGCTGACCCAGCAGGCGCTGGATACTCAGCAACAGAAGACTCGTCTGCAAACCTACTGCGAAACACTGGCAGGTCAGCTTGATGAGGCCAACGATATCTTGCGACAGTTGCGCCGCCCTGCTCCAGCCCAACGCCATGCCAAGGTTGTCGCTCTTCCCGGGGTAAGTGTCGCCTAGCCACATCGGGCCTTTATCCGATGCGGCAAGCACCCTGCTTGCAGGATGCTTGCCGCTTGCGATGGCGCTCTTTAGACTGGCGCCCTCTCACGTATAAGAGCCTTAAATGCCCAGCGTCATACCCCCTGATTCCGTAGGCCTGGTTACGCCTCAGGTCCTTCACTTCTCCGAGCCGCTCCCCTTGGCTTGCGGCAGGTCTTTGGCCGAGTACGATCTGGTCATTGAGACGTATGGAGAGCTCAACGAAAACCGTAGCAATGCCGTGCTCATTTGCCATGCCCTGTCCGGCCATCACCATGCGGCGGGCTACCACAGCATGGACGATCGCAAGCCGGGCTGGTGGGACAGCTGTATCGGTCCAGGAAAGCCCATCGATACCCGCCGGTTCTTTGTCGTCGCACTGAACAACCTGGGCGGCTGTAACGGATCAACAGGCCCAGGCAGCGCCAATCCTGCTACAGGAAAGCCCTACGGCGCCGACTTTCCCGTCATTACCGTGGAAGACTGGGTCAACAGCCAGGCACGTCTGGCTGATGCGCTAGGCATTCAACAATGGGCGGCCGTCGTAGGCGGCAGCATGGGAGGCATGCAAGCCCTGCAATGGACCATCAGCTACCCTGATCGTGTACGTCACTGCATGGCTATCGCCTCGGCGCCCAAACTGTCAGCTCAGAACATTGCGTTTAATGAAGTGGCACGCCAAGCCATTCTGACTGATGAAGAATTCCATGGCGGTCGCTTCTATGAGCAGAACGTCGTACCCAAGCGAGGACTGATGCTGGCCCGCATGGTAGGTCACATTACCTATCTGTCCGATGACGCAATGGGGCAGAAGTTTGGCCGCGAACTCAAGACAGATAAGTTGAACTACGACTTCCACAGTGTGGAATTTCAAGTCGAAAGCTACCTGCGCTATCAGGGCGAAGAATTTTCAGGCCGCTTCGATGCCAATACCTACCTGCTGATGACCAAAGCGCTGGATTACTTTGATCCCGCCAGTGCACACGATGGTGATCTAGCCAGAACGTTTGCAGATGCAAAGGCTGATTTCTGCATCATGTCCTTCACGACAGACTGGCGCTTCTCACCGGCCCGCTCACGCGAGATCGTGGATGCCTTGATTGCAGCGAAAAAGAATGTCAGCTATCTCGACATCGACGCGCCACAAGGGCATGACGCTTTTCTTCTACCGATCCCCCGGTACCTGGAAGCCTTCGTTAGTTATATGAATCGCATTGCTGTATGAGGGCCTGAACGTGCGTGCCGATCTGGATATCATCAAAGACTGGATTCCCGCCGGTAGCCGGGTCCTTGACCTGGGATGTGGTAATGGCGAGCTGCTTGCCTATCTGCAGACAAACAAGCAGGTCACCGGCTATGGCCTTGAGATCAACGACGAAAACATCAAGCAGTGCATTCGCAGAGGTGTAAACGTCCTTGAGCAGGACTTGGATAAGGGGCTGGGGAATTTTGCCAGCAACAGCTTTGACATTGTTGTCATGAGCCAGGCCCTGCAAGCGGTGCATTACCCTGATCGTATTCTTGAGGAAATGCTGCGCGTAGGCAGAGAATGCATCATTACCTTCCCGAACTTTGGTCACTGGCGCTGCCGCTGGTATCTGGCCCGTAACGGTCGAATGCCGGTATCGGAGTTCTTGCCTTATACCTGGTACAACACGCCGAACATCCACTTCTGTACGTTTGAGGATTTCGAGCGTCTGTGCCATGAACTCAAGGTCAAGGTGCTTGACCGGCTGGCCGTTGACCGTCAGCACCGCCACGGCATTGGTAGCCGCCTGTGGCCCAACCTCCTGGGCGAGATCGGTATTTATCGCGTGACGGGCCAGTCGTTGTAAGACAGGTTCGTCACGCTGATTCAGATGACGTCATGACCCGCCATCTGAATCACGTACATCGACTTTCCAGATTTCATATCATGCGAGCAGGCATTCGCCTGTCTCCGCCTTAAACCAGAGATGACACGACATGATTCAATTGTCCGAGCTGGTGCTGGCCAGCCACAACGCCGGTAAGCTCAAAGAACTTCAAGCCATGCTGGGTAACGCCGTCAAGGTGCGCTCCGTCGGTGAATTCAGTCAGGTCGAACCGGAAGAGACTGGACTTTCCTTTATTGAAAACGCCATTCTCAAAGCGCGTAATGCAGCGCGTGTATCCGGCCTGCCCGCCCTGGCCGATGACTCCGGCCTTGCTGTCGACGCCCTGGGTGGCGCGCCCGGTATCTACTCGGCACGCTATGCAGAAGGACGCGGCGATGCCGCGAACAATGCAAAGCTGCTCAAAGCTCTTGAAAACACTCCTGAAGCCGAGCGTGGCGCTCAATTTGTCAGCGTGCTGGCCCTGGTTCGCCACGCTGATGACCCGCTTCCTATCGTTTGTGAAGGGATCTGGGAAGGGCGCATCCTCTTCGAGGCCCGAGGTGAGCATGGCTTTGGGTATGACCCACTCTTCTGGGTGCCCGAGCGGGACTGCTCGAGTGCAGAACTGGCACCTGAGGAAAAGAACCGTATCAGCCACCGTGCCCGTGCCATGACTATTCTTCGTGAGCGGCTCGGACTTTGATTCGATCAGCCTCGTTTGAACTGCCGCCCCTGTCGGCCTATATCCATATTCCGTGGTGCGTGCGTAAATGTCCTTATTGCGACTTCAACTCGCACGCAGCGGGGCCTGAGCTACCTGAAGAGGCCTATGTCGATGCCTTGCTGGCAGACTTGGATGCGGACCTTGTCCATGTGCATGGCCGACCACTGACCTCCATCTTTTTTGGAGGTGGTACTCCCAGTCTGTTTTCAGCCAGGGCGCTGGGGCGCTTGCTTGAAGGCGTCGAACGCCGCGTTGCCTTTGCTTCCAATATCGAAATTACCCTTGAGGCTAACCCAGGGACATTCGAACAGGACAAGTTTGCCGCCTACCGGCAGCTCGGCATCAACCGGCTTTCAATTGGCATCCAGAGTTTTCAAGATGCCAAGTTAAAAGCCTTGGGCCGGATCCACGGGCAGGACGAAGCGGTTCGAGCCGCCGAGATGGCACGTCGGGCAGGGTTCGATAACTTCAATCTGGACCTCATGCACGGCCTGCCAGACCAGAGCGTTGCCGATGCGATGGCAGATCTTGAACAGGCGATTGCCCTCGCGCCTACGCATATTTCCTGGTATCAGCTCACCATGGAGCCCAATACCGTCTTTTGGAGCCAGCCGCCTGAGCTACCTGAAGACGATACCCTCTGGGATATTCAGGAAGCGGGACAGGCTCGACTTGCCGAAATGGGTTATCGGCAATACGAGACCTCGGCCTATGCCCAGCCTGGACGCCAGGCACGTCACAACCTGAATTACTGGACATTCGGTGATTTCCTTGGAATTGGCGCGGGCGCCCACGCCAAGCTGAGCGCACCTGATGGTCAGATTATTCGCACCTGGAAGACCCGCCTGCCCAAAGACTACCTGGACCCTGCCAAGCACTTTCAAGCAGGCGAAAGAGTACTGACGCCAGCAGAGCTGCCCTTTGAATTCATGATGAATGCCCTGCGCCTGGTAGAGGGCGTTTCAAGTGAGCAGTATACACAGCGAACCGGTCAGCCCTTGGAAAGCCTATCTGGGGCACTGGAAGCGCTACGCGGCAAAGGTCTGCTTGAGAAGGATTCGACCAGGTTGGCCCCTACGTCCCGAGGGCAGCTTTTTTTGAATGATGTGCTGCAGCATTTTCTGTCTGACTAAGGAGACATAACGCTTGGACTACCTACTTAGCCTTATTGCAGAGGCTTCTCGCTGGTGCCGCGGTCATCTGGCCGAGATCGCCCTGGCTCTGATTTCAACCCTGCTGGTAATGTTCGGCACTGAAATCAACAACTGGATGAAGCAGCGCCTGGGCAGTTTGCCTACCTTTGTACGGGTTCCGGTTCTGGCTTCGGCTTCAGTAAGTCTTTACGGCGCGGCAACTACCCACCTGACCCCCTGGGTTGTGAAAGGCTTAGGACAGTTCAACAATTACAGCCTGGCACCCGCCTTGCTGGTCGGTGCTTGTCTGCTGGGTGTTCTAGCCGAGCGACGCTGAGATACGCAGAAAAAAGGCCTGACATCTGTCAGGCCTTTTTTATTATTCGGTACGCTCGAACTTCAAATCCCAGACACCGTGCCCAAGTCGCTCACCTCTACGCTCGAACTTAGTGATGGGTCGCTCTTCGGGACGCGGAACATAGCGCTCATCTGAAGCCTGATTCCGATACCCCGGCGCGACACTCATGACTTCCAGCATGTATTCCGCATAGGGCTCCCAGTCAGTTGCCATATGCAGCACCCCCCCAACCCTGAGCTTGCTACGAATCAGCTCGGCAAACTCAGGCTGAACGATACGACGCTTATGGTGGCGGGCTTTGTGCCATGGGTCCGGGAAAAACAGCAGAACCCGATCCAGACTTGCATCAGCCACGCACTGGCGAAGCACTTCCAAGGCATCGCAGCTATAGACACGCACATTGGACAACTGCTGTGTCAGAAGGCCATTCAGCAACGCGCCGACCCCAGGACGGTGGACCTCAACACCAATGAAGTCCTGCTCCGGCGCTGCGGCTGCCATTTCCAGCAGAGAATGACCCATACCAAAGCCGATTTCAAAGGTACGAGGCGCTTGTCGGCCAAACACAGCGTCAAAATCCTGTAGCCCCGCATCCAGGTCGAGACCGAAGCGGGGCCAGCCTTGGTCAAGCCCCCTTTTTTGACCTTCCGTCATGCGTCCCGCACGCATGACAAAACTTTTGATGGTACGCATTGGGCGTGCGGGTGCGTTATCGAATTCCTGATCGCTCATGGCTATTCACAAAGACAGCACGACCCGGCCTGAAGGCCGGGTCGTTAAGGTTAAGGTGGAATGAAACGTCTTGATCAGCTGATCAGACCTTCCAGAGGTGACGAGGCGGAGGCATATAGCTTGCGTGGCATGCGACCTGCCAGATAAGCCATGCGTCCTGCCAGGATGGCGTGCTTCATGGCTTCGCCCATCAGGACAGGATCCTTGGCGTGGGCAATGGCGGTGTTCATCAGGACGGCATCACATCCCAGCTCCATTGCAATGGTGGCATCCGAAGCAGTACCTACACCAGCATCGACCAGAACCGGCACCTTGGCCTCTTCCAGAATGATGCGTAGGTTATAGGGGTTGCAGATACCCAGCCCAGAGCCGATCAAACCGGCCAGCGGCATAACCGCAATACAGCCAATCTCCGCCAACTGACGGGCAATGATGGGGTCATCACTGGTATACACCATGACATCGAACCCATCCTTTACCAAGGTTTCGGCGGCCTTCAAGGTTTCGATGACGTTTGGGAACAACGTTTTCTGATCCGCCAGTACCTCAAGTTTGACCAGTGAGTGCCCATCAAGAAGCTCGCGCGCCAGACGGCAGGTACGCACAGCTTCAACAGCGTCATAGCAGCCAGCCGTATTGGGCAGAATGGTATAGCGATCCGGTGGAATAACGTCCAACAGATTAGGCTCACCGGGATTCTGACCGATATTGGTCCGGCGAACCGCAACGGTCACGATTTCGGCCCCCGACGCCTCGATGGCCAGACGGGTTTCTTCCAGGTCCTTGTATTTACCGGTGCCCACCAGCAGACGCGACTGGTAAGTGCGTCCGGCCAGGGTAAGCGGTGTATCTTGACGATTGCTGTTCATGGCAGATTCTCCGGCGGTCTAGCCGCCACCAATAGCATGAACCACTTCCAGCTGATCGCCGTCCACAAGCGTGGTATCGGCGTGCTGGCTGCGGGGTACGATATCGAGGTTTCGTTCCACGGCCACCCGTTTTCCGGTCAGTTCAAGCCGGACGAGCAAGTCCGCCACGGTGGCACCATCAGGAAGTTCGAAAGATTCGCCGTTCAATTGAATGCGCATGGCAGAAGCGGTCTGAAATGTATGAAGGGCTGCATTCTAGCCCCTTCTGCCACGATGACCAACGTTGTATCGTCATCTAGGCCAGACGCCAGGCCACCAATCCAAGACAAACCCACCCTGCCAGGAAGGCGAGCCCGCCAAAAGGCGTGACGATGCCCAGCTTGCTGATACCGGACAATGTCAGAACATAAAGGCTGCCAGAGAACAGAATAATCCCTATGGCGAAGAAGGCGCCGGCCAAGCTGACCAGACGTCCCTGCAGATGCGTCGCCAGTAGGGCAACGCCCAGCAATGCCAAGGCATGTATGAGCTGATATAACACGCCGGTCTGGAATACAGCCAGGTGCTCCGGCGACAGTCGCCCTTTCAAACCATGGGCGGCGAATGCACCAAGGCCGACGCCAGTAAAGCCAAACACGGCGGCCAGCATGAGAAACGTACGAAGCATGGATAACTCCCAGACAGAATCGAAGCGATTGTTATAATGGACCGCTTATAACTAAAGACCAAGTCGCATGGTGCGCTCTCTTCTACGCCGTCTATTTCGCTACACACTCATCTCCATGGCTGCGAGCGTACTGCTCGTGTTGCTCTTTCGCTGGGTGCCCCCACCCGGCTCGATGGTCATGGTCGAACGAAAGATAGAATCCTGGATCGATGGCAAGCCCATCGATCTGCAGCGGGAATGGCGGCCATGGCGTGAACTACCAGACAACCTGAAGATGTCGGTGGTGGCAGGAGAGGATCAACACTTTAGTGAGCACTGGGGCTTCGACATGGACGCCATTCGTCAGGCCTTCAGCCATAACGAAGCCGGTGGTTCCCTACGTGGAGCTAGCACGATCAGTCAGCAGGTTGCCAAGAATCTATTTCTCTGGACGGGCCGTAGCTGGGTACGTAAAGGCCTGGAAGCCTGGTTTACCGTGCTGATTGAAACCCTTTGGCCCAAGCAACGCATCCTAGAGGTTTACCTCAACAGCGTTGAATGGGATTCTGGCGTCTTCGGCGCTGAAGCCGCTGCGCGGCACCATTTCGGCATTGGCGCACCGTACCTGTCGGATCGACAGGCCAGCCTGCTGGCTGCCATCCTGCCTAACCCCAGGGAGTGGAGTCCAAGTCATCCTAGCGCCTACGTCAGTCGTCGTGCCAACTGGATACGGCAGCAGGTCCGGCAGTTGGGCGGTAGTGACTACCTGTTGCACATGAAATAAAAAAGGCCCTGGTAATAACCAGGGCCTTTTTTTGATCAACCTGCGAGATAGGACGAGCGGGTCAATCCCAGACGCAAGGCATCCAGATACTGCGTACGCTCGCGTGCAGTCAGCTTTGCCCCGGCTACCTTGTCGCGGTAGTAGGTCATCAGCTCCTCTGGCGAGAGGTGCACATAGCGAAGCATGTCTTCAATGGTGTCATGAGTCTCGATGCCACCATGACGCACAGTGCCATCCGCATCCTGATAGACGTTGACCGAGTCCGTATCGCCAAACAGGTTATGCATATCGCCCAGGATTTCCTGATAGGCACCTACCAGGAATACACCCAACATATAATCTTCATTCGGACGCACATCGTGAACCGGCAAACTGGTCTCGATACTCTGCTCATCTACGTAATGGTTGATTTTACCGTCCGAGTCGCAGGTCAGATCCTGTAACACCGCACGGCGCATCGGCTCTTCATCCAGACGCGTCAGTGGCACGATAGGCAGGATCTGCCCTATCGCCCAGGTATCCGGCAAGCTCTGGAAAACCGAGAAGTTGCAGATGTATTTGTCGGCCAGCTTATCGTTCAGTTCGTCCAACACCTGGCGATGCGAACGCTGGCGTGCCTTGAGCTGATTGTAGAGTCGACGGCAGATCGCAAAGTAGCATTGCTCTGCAAGCGCCTTGTCACTCAGGCTCAGGCGACCTGACGCATACTGCGCAGAGGCTTCGCTCACGTACTGGGTTGCACGCCAATAGGTCTCGGTCACCATTTCCGGATCGGTATCACCCAGCAGCTCAACCAGCCACTGCACGACTTCAGGCTTGTCGGAGAAATTCTCGATATCAGGCATGGCGTCGTTGTTGCGCTCGACATCGGTTACCTGCATGACCAGCACGGCATGGTGCGCAGTCATGGCACGGCCACTTTCCGAGAAGATGTTTGGATGTGGAAGGCCCTGACGATCGCAGAACTCCTTGAGCATCCCTACGACCGTCGCGGCATAGTCATCCATGTCGTAATTAATGGAACTGGCGTTACGCGAATGCGTACCGTCGTAGTCTACCCCCAGGCCACCGCCCACATCGACATGATCGACCGGCAATCCAAGCGCGCGCAGTTCGGCGTAATACCGAATGGCCTCACGGAAACCCTGACGATAATCAGCCAGATTGGCAATCTGCGAACCCATATGGAAATGCAGCAGGCGAACCCCCTGCTCGAGTCCTGCCTTGCGGAAACGCTCGATCACGGACAGCAGCTGTGCCGCCGACAGGCCAAACTTGGACTTTTCGCCCCCGGTATCGGCCCATTTGCTGGAAGCCAGCGATGACAGGCGAACGCGGAGACCTACCTGCGGAGTCACCTTGAGATCGGCCGCCTCTTCAATCACCAGCGGGACTTCGGACTCCTTCTCGATCACGATGAAGACGTTGTGACCAAGCTTGAGCCCCATCAGGGCCAGCCGTATGAATTCGCGATCCTTGTAACCGTTGCAAACGATGGTGCCCCCCTTGGGCGCCAGCGCCAGCACAGCCATCAGCTCAGGTTTGGAGCCAGCCTCGAGCCCGATCGACACATTACGCGTGGCAATAATGTTCTCGACGACCGCTTCCTGCTGATTGACCTTGATCGGATACAGGGCCGTGTACTGACCACCATATTCCATTCGCTCGATATTGGCATCGAACGCACCGGTCAGTGCCCGCACGCGACCTTGCAGAATGTCAGGGAAGCGCACCAATAGAGGCAGCGAAAGACCCGCCTCGCACAGTTGCCCCACCAGTAGATGAAGGTCGATGGGCTCTCCATCGGGACCATGAGGACGGACTTCGACATTGCCGATGTCATTGATAGCGAAGTAGCCAGCGCCCCAGTGGCGAATGCCGTACACACTACGGCTATCGGCTACGGTCCATTGGCTGCCGTCATCTTTGCGCGTACGTCGTGGGGACATCCGCCAGATTCTCCTGTTGAAAGGTAATAAGGTGTTGACCGCAGATCGCTGCGGTAAGTTTGGATAGATATGGCCTGAACGTGGAACCGTTCGTTTAACCGCCGGACTTCTTGGCTTTGAAACCGCGTTTGGTCAGCTCGTCAATCAGCAGGTCGACATGATCGCCCTGAATCTCGATGACGCCATCCTTCAACGCACCACCAGTACCGCACCGCCGCTTCAGTGTGCTCGCCAATTCTTTCAATTCATCGGCCGTCACAGGCACACCACTGACCGTGGTCACGGTCTTGCCGCCACGACCTTTGGTTTCGCGGCGAACACGTGCAATACCGTCTCCAGCCTGCACGGGGGCCTGCTTACAGAGGCAGTCAGCGAGAGGTTTGTTACAAGCCGGGCAATGACGACCACTATCGGTGGAATACACCAGGCCGCCGAGACCGGCAAAGGAAGAGGCTTTCTTGACCACCGGGCATTCCTCACAGGGTCAGGATAGCGACAGGCTGGAGAACCAACCAAGAGCGCCCCACTCTGGCAGGGGCTGCGCATCAAAAGGTCGCGCAATTTACCAGCATTGAACGCAAATGCTAAGTACAAATTTGCGTCAATGCTGGATATTTTCATGACAGGCTCACAGAAAACCTGCTGCTGGGCTCATTACCCTTTTCGTGTCGGTGGCGCCATGAATTCCGGCCCTACCGGATCAGTCACATGTCGGGTCAGAATTTTATCGATTTCGTCTAGCTCCTCCTGGCTCAGGGACCAGCCGAATGCCTCGTCTACTCCCTCGATCTGCTCGGGCTTTCGTGCGCCCCACAGCGCAATAGTTGGGCCCTTATCAAGAATCCAGCGGATAGCCAGCGCCAGGACCGTCTTGTCATGGCGAGCACGGGCGTAATCCTCCAGTGCGGCCACTGCTGCAAGGTACTGCTCAAAACGCGGTGACTGAAACTTTGGATCGACCTTGCGCAAATCGTCCCCATCAAACCGTGTCGAGGGTGACATTTTACCGGCCAGCAGGCCGCGGCACAGTGCCCCGTAAGCCAACACCGCCAGCCCGTGATCCTTGGCATAAGGCAGTACGTCCTTTTCGATATCGCGCTCGAACAGGTTATAAGGAGGCTGTACCGCTGCCAGAGGGGCTACATCGCGAAAGGCATCCATCTGCTCAGGCGAGAAGTTGCTGACGCCCAGGGCCAGCACTTTTCCTTCCTGGCGCAGCTTTTCCAACTCGCGGGCAGTCTCGTCAATGGGCGTCAAGGGGTCTGGCCAATGTACCTGGTAAAGGTCGATGTGATCGGTCTTGAGGCGACGCAGGGAATCTTCGATTTCCTGACGGATACGGGCCGGAGTAGCGTTACGGAATGGGCCGTCATCATTCCAGTCCAGTGCAACCTTGGTAGCAATCACTGCTTTATCGCGTATTCCTTCCAGCGCCTTGCCCACGATCTCTTCGGAATTGCCGAAACCGTAGACGGGCGCAGTATCAATCAGATTGATACCACGCTCTACTGCACTGCGGATCGTGGCGATGGCCTTGGATTCATCACTACCGCCCCACATCCAGCCGCCAATCGCCCAGGTACCCAGGGCGATGCGGCTGACGGGACGGGATATACCTTGAATAGTCAATGTTTCAACTGACATGAGACCTCCTGTATGGCTCAGGGGTGAATAGGCTGATAACGCCTGATAAGCGCAAGACATGCGTATGGAGAGGTATTGAACAGGCCGTTCAATGAAAGTTGCCTGGCTGCAGCGCAACACTGCAGCCAGGCGAGGTATCAACCCTGCTCCATCAGCTGGCGCAAGTCGATAATCGCCGCATTGGCGCGGGAGATATAGTTAGCAATCACCAGAGAGTGGTTAGCCAGAACACCGAAGCCACTGCCGTTGAGAATCATCGGGCTCCAGACCGGCTGCTGAGCGGCCTCCAGCTCACGAATGATTTCGCGCACGTTTACCGTTGCGTTCTTCTTGGCCAGCACATCGGCAAAATCTACTTCGATGGCGCGCAGGATATGAGACAGCGCCCAGGCCTGCCCACGTGCCTCGTAGAAAACGTTATCTATCTGAAGCCAGGGCGTCTTGACGATACGCTCGTGAACTTCAGGCACCTGTCCGGGGAGCAGATCCTGATTAGGATTGATGTCAGCATCCAGACGAGAGCGACCCACACTGGCGGAGAGCCGTTGTGACAGGGACCCCAGGCGAGTCTCTACGTCGCCCAGCCAGTTACGCAAGTTATCGGCACGCGCGTAAAAGAGCGCACGCTGCTGCTCCTGCCCACCCAGACGCGCCAAGTAAAGGTCAAGGGAGCGAATACCCGCACGATATTCAGACTCCGAAGACGGCATCGCCCAGCTACGGTTGTCAAAGTTGAAGTGTGGCTCGGCCTTGGCCAAATCGACATCTTCCGTTGACTGAGACTGAGAGCGGGCAAAGTCCTTACGCAGCGCACGAGAAAGATCACGTACCTGCACCAGGACGCCGTATTCCCAGGAAGGCATGTTGTCGAGCCAGAGACCAGGAGGCGCAACATCGTTGGACAGATAGCCGCCTGGCTTGTCGAGCAAAGTGCCCGCCACCATCTTGAGTGTCTCTACCGTGGTATAACCCAGGGCCAGCTTGCGTTGAGCGGCAGCCGCCGCTTCCTGGGCATGCTGCTGGACAGGAAAGCGGTCCGGCTCGCGGCTCCAGTACCAACCCAGGATAGACATCACGAGCAGATAAAGGCCGATGATGATAGCCACGGCGCGCAGCCAGGGGCGGCCGCCAACAGCCGAAGCGCCGTCTGTCCGCCGCCTCCAACTGCTTGTACGATTCTTCCAGTCCAGCATGATGTTATTCCTTATAGTCGACTCCAGCGTTCGACCACGTCTATGACAAGGGGTTGCCGATTAAGTACGCTCGGTAGTGTACATAAGCCGTTCAGCTCTTGGTCCTAATGTTGCTCGATCCTGAGCCGATGACCTAGCAAGGCGATGCTGGTAGGCTTTAGTGATGGCCTATCGCCACCGATCTTTACTCAGGACGAGCCGGACTACCATGAGCGAGCATGACGATCCTTCACTGGACCGTATCAAGAACCATTTTGCCCAAAGGGTCATCACCCAGGCCAGACATGTTCTGGAAATCTGGCAACGCCTGCATCGTGTGGAGTGGAGTACGGCAAGCCTGGAAGAGCTGACCGAGGCCAACAATCGCCTCCTGCGCTATGCCCAGCGATTCGATCAGCAGGAGCACAGCCAGCTGGCAGAACGGATTGCTGGCTGTCTTTTGGCCGTCGAGGCCAACCGGGGACGCCTGACCAGTACAACGATTTCAGAACTGAGCCAGCTCATGCAAAGCTTGTCTCGCACTGGCTTACGCCATGGCGATCAGCTGGAAAGCACCAACCTGCCCCCGTTGCGCAAGCCTATTTATATTGCCCTGCAGGATCGGGAGCGCTCTGAGCGCCTGGCCCTGCAAATGGAGTACTTTGGCGTCACGATTCATATCTTCGAAGACGCAGTCACATTCCGCCAGGCTATTTCCGAGCGCCACCCGGCAGTGCTCATTATGGAAGTCGATTTCAACGGCCCGGGCGCGGGTCTTCAGCTGACAGCCGAAATCCAGGCGAACCTGACTATCAAGCTGCCAGTGCTGTTCTTCAGTCATGAAGAAGCCGACACCGCCATGCGTCTGGCAGCCGTACGCGCGGGTGGCCACGAGTTCTATACCGGCACCCTGGATGCCTCGCACCTGCTTGAAAAGGTCGAAACGCTGACCCGCGTCGCCTATTACGACCCGATCCGCGCCCTAATCGTCGACGACTCACGCGCTCAGGCGATGCACACGGAAATGTCCCTGAATAGCGCTGGTATTGTGACGCGCACCCTGCTCAACCCGACTGCCGTGATGCCGCATCTTGCCGAGTTCAACCCGGACCTGATCATTCTGGACATGTATATGCCGGAGTGCATGGGGACGGAGCTGGCCAAGGTCATCCGTCAGCATGAGCGCTATGTAAGCGTCCCGATCATCTACCTTTCGGCTGAAGGTGATCTGGACAAGCAGCTGGATGCCATGAGCGAAGGCGGCGATGATTTTTTGACCAAGCCGATCAAACCCCGCCACTTGATCGCCACCGTGCGTACACGCGCCGCCAGGGCACGTAACCTCAAAGCGCGCATCGTTCAAGACAGTCTGACAGGCCTGTATAACCATACCCACATTTTGCAGCTCCTGGAGGACGCGAGTTTTCTGGCTCGCCGACGCAGCAAAAGCCTGTCGTTTGTCATGCTCGATATCGATCACTTCAAAAAAGTGAACGATCAATATGGCCATCCTATGGGGGATCGCGTCATCAAGAGCCTGGCCCTGTTTCTGAAACAGCGCCTGCGCAAGACCGATCATATCGGCCGTTACGGTGGCGAGGAATTCGCCGTGGTGCTGCAGGACACCGATAGCCAGAATGCCCTGCGACTGATCGATGAAATCCGCAAACGGTTTTCAGAAATTTGCTATCCAGCCCAGCAGGAAAGCCTCTTCTGCACGTTCAGCGCAGGGGTTGCACAGTTGCAGCCCGACCAGGATATCAAGAGCCTGGCCAGGCAGGCTGATGAGGCGCTTTATCAGGCCAAGCGTGGTGGGCGTAACCGCGTGGAAATCTATCAGCCCCAGCCGTCAGCCTGACAATCCATCACGCATATGGAGACAATTCCTGAGGGCTAGCGGCGAACGCTTTCGGTATCATGGCCGGGAGTTTCACCTGCCGAGAGTGTCATGCGCCGCCTGTTATTTCTGCTTTTGCTGATTATCGCCCTGCCCGTCTCTGCCGGCCTGTTTGACGGTAACCGTCCTGCGTCGACTCTTGGCGCTTCAAGTAACGCCAGCGACTTTCTACCTGTTGACCAGGCGTTCCGGCTGGAGCAGCTCGAATCCACTCCTGATAAACAGGTGCTGCGTTTCATTATTGCAGACGGCTATTACCTGTATCGGCATCGCTTTCAATTCAGCACGCAACCTGAAGGCCTGACACAGGACATTGTCTTACCGGCTGGAGAACCCAAGCATGATGAGTGGTTCGGCGATGTACAGGTTTATCATCATGTAGTGGATATCGAGGTCCCGCTGGCCCAGGCAGGAGCATCCGGACAGCTGTCCATTACCTACCAGGGCTGCGCGGACAAGGGGCTGTGTTACCCGCCGGAAACCAAGCAGATCGCATTGGGTGATGCCTCTGCCTTACCCGCTACCGTGCCCTCTTCAACGACAATAGAAACCGCATGGCACTGGCGTGACATGTTCCTGTTTTTCTTGGCAGGCCTGGGGCTGACCTTTACCCCTTGCGTACTGCCCATGCTGCCTATCATGTCTTCAGTCCTGCTTCACGGTCGGGACAGAAGCTCTCATACCGCAGGCCGCGGGTTATTTCTTTCTCTAGTGTATGTCGTGCACATGGCAGGGTGCTTTGCCCTCCTGGGCTCGCTGATGGGGCTTTTTGGCGCAAGCCTCAATCTGCAGGCGCGTCTGCAGTCGGCCTGGGTGCTTGTTCCCTTTGCTGCATTCTTCGTAGCCTTTGCACTGGCCATGTTTGGACTGTTCGAGCTTCGCCTGCCCGCCTTTATCCGAAACCCAGTCGACCGCCTGGCCAGTGGCGCGAAGGGCGGCTCCGTACTAGGTGCAGCCACGCTGGGCGTTCTTTCCAGCCTGTTGGTATCGCCGTGTGTCTCGGCGCCACTGGCGGGTGCATTGCTCTACATCAGCAGCAGTGGTGATGCGTTAGGCGGTGGACTCAAGCTGTTTGCTCTGGGCTTGGGGATGGGTACTCCACTTATTCTCTTTGCTACAGGCGGTGGGGCTCTCCTACCCAAATCCGGTGCCTGGATGGTGGGTGTACGAAACGCCTTTGGCGTTCTGCTCCTCGGAGTAGCCGTCTGGATGCTGGAACGCCTGCTGCCCGGCCCTGTGTCATTGGCCCTATGGGGCTTGCTGGCCGGCGGAACCGGGTTGTTCCTTGAAGCCTTGGAGTTGACACCCAAGACTCCCCGTCAAAAGCTGGCTCAGCTTCTGGGACTGGCCTTGCTGGTCTATGCCGTAGCGGCATGGATTGGTGCGATGCAAGGCCGCTCAGATCCGCTTCGCCCGCTTACAGTGACCTCACCTCCTGCCACCCTGTCTAGCAGTACCAGCGCCTCGAATTGGCAGACGGTCAGTACGCCCGCCGAACTGGATGCTGCCTTGAAGGCCGCAAAGGATGCGGGGCAACCCCTTCTGCTCGACTGGTATGCCGACTGGTGCATCAGCTGCAAGGTAATCGAGCGTGAAGTGTTCAACGATCCTGCCATCATGGCCCAACTGACTGCCTTTCGTCTGATACGCTTCGATATTACGGCCAGCAACGCACAACAGCGTGCGCTTCTGGATCGTTATCACCTCTTTGGCCCGCCCGCAATCCAGCTTTTTGATCGCAAGGGACAGGAAACCCAAGACCTGAGAGTCATTGGTGAAATCGGCGCGGATGCGTTTGCCAAACACCTCGAACGCGCTCAAGAAACCTTATAGCCCCCAATTAGATAAAATTTCGCCCAACGTGCTGGCATTTACAGCAAACATCGGGCGACTGGACAGTCAGCGAGCAATGCGGCATAGTCCGCGGCCATCGCTTTGCCTGTTGAAGGATGTCGTCATGGCTACGCTGCTGGTCCTGCATGGACCCAACCTGAATCTGCTGGGCACCCGCGAGCCGGGCGTCTACGGCGCGGTCACGCTGGATGAAATCAACCAGGATCTCAAGCGTCGCGCGGAAGCGGCCGGACATACACTGGACTATTTCCAGAGCAATGCCGAGCACCAATTGATCGAACGAATCCATGCCGCTCGTCATGAAGGCGTGGATTTTATTGTGATCAATCCTGCTGCCTTCACTCACACCAGCGTTGCGCTACGTGACGCATTGCTGGCTGTGAGCATCCCATTCATCGAGGTGCATCTTTCAAACGTGCACAAGCGAGAACCCTTTCGTCATCACTCCTACTTTTCAGACGTTGCCGTAGGGGTGATCTGCGGTCTCGGTGCCAGCGGTTATCGCATGGCGCTTGACGCTGCAATCGAAATGACAGGCAAGGCACAGAACGCCTAGCCGCTGCATAACCGGGCATTGAATCGACACCTCGATGTGCCCGACAAAAACTTAAACGTAACAGACCTTAGGGGAGTGCCAACGTTAATGGACATTCGTAAAGTCAAGAAGCTGATCGAACTGCTGGAAGAATCCGGAATCGACGAACTGGAGATCCGTGAAGGCGAAGAATCCGTTCGCATCAGCCGTCAGAGCCAGCGTGCTGTACAGACTGCTGTCTACGCTGCTCCGCCCGTCGCTGCCCCGGCTGCTGCACCCGCTCCGGTTGCTGCCCCGGCTGCCGAAGCACCCGCTGCGCAACAACTGACGGGCAATGTGGTTCGCTCGCCCATGGTAGGCACTTTCTATCGCGCCTCCTCTCCTACCTCTGCGCCCTTCGCCGAAGTGGGCCAGGCCGTGAAGAAAGGCGACATCGTCTGCATCGTTGAAGCCATGAAAATGATGAACCACATCGAAGCCGAAACCAGCGGTACCATCGGCGCTGTCCTGGTCGAAAACGGCCAGCCGGTTGAGTTTGACCAGCCGCTGTTCACCATTGTCTGATCGACAGGAGTCCGCGATGCTGGAAAAAGTCCTGATCGCCAACCGCGGGGAAATTGCCCTGCGTGTGGTTCGTGCCTGCAAGGAGTTGGGCATCAAGACGGTGGCCGTACACTCCACCGCTGATCGTGAGTTGATGCACTTGTCCCTGGCCGACGAATCGGTCTGCATCGGCCCCGCCCCGTCTCCTCAGTCTTACCTGAACATCCCGGCCATCATCAGCGCAGCTGAAGTTACCGGCGCCACCGCTATTCACCCTGGCTACGGCTTCCTGGCAGAAAATGCCGACTTTGCCGAGCAGGTCGAGCGCTCCGGCTTTACCTTTGTCGGTCCGACTGCAGACGTGATCCGCCTCATGGGCGACAAGGTCTCCGCGAAGGATGCGATGAAAAAGGCAGGCGTACCCACGGTTCCCGGCTCCGATGGCGCAATGCCAACCGACGAAGCCGAGTGCCTGCGTATTGCACGCGAAGTGGGCTACCCGGTCATCATCAAGGCGGCTGGCGGCGGTGGTGGCCGTGGCATGCGCGTGGTTTACGAAGAGTCCGAGCTGATCAAGTCCATCAGCATGACTCAGACCGAAGCAGGCGCTGCGTTTGGCAACTCTACGGTTTATTTGGAAAAGTTTCTGGGCAACCCGCGTCACGTGGAAGTTCAGGTTCTGTCCGATGGCCAGGGCAATGCCGTTCACCTGTTCGACCGCGACTGCTCGCTGCAACGTCGTCACCAGAAAGTCATTGAAGAAGCACCTGCCCCGCAGATCGACGAAAAGGCACGTGCCGAAGTACTTGCCCGCTGCGTTCAGGCCTGCGTTGAGATCGGTTACCGCGGTGCCGGTACGTTCGAGTTCCTCTATGAGGACGGCCGTTTCTACTTCATCGAAATGAACACACGCGTTCAGGTGGAGCACCCGGTTACCGAGATGATTACCGGTGTCGACATCGTCAAGGAGATGCTGAGCATCGCCGCTGGCAACAAGCTGTCGATCAAACAGGAAGACATCAAGATCACCGGACACGCCATCGAGTGCCGGATCAACGCGGAAGACCCCAAGACCTTCATGCCCTCGCCTGGCCTGGTCAAGCACTTCCACGCGCCGGGCGGCAATGGCGTACGGGTCGATTCGCACCTGTACAGCGGTTACAAGGTTCCGCCGAACTACGACTCGCTGATCGCCAAGCTGATCACCTGGGGACGTGACCGTGACGAGGCCATGGCCCGCATGCGTAACGCACTGGATGAACTGATTGTCGATGGCATCAAAACCAATGCTGACCTGCATCGCATGCTTACACGCGATGAAGCCTTTGGCAAAGGCGGTGTGAACATCCATTATCTGGAGAAGAAGCTAGGCTTGAAACACTGATAGCCTTGCTTGAAGCCCGGGCCGCACATGCGGCCCGTTGCTTTTTAAACTACCCATTTACGTATTTGAAAGGTTTCGCCATGCCGTGGCTGCAAGTCCGACTCGCCATTACCCCTGATCAGGCAGAGCCCTATGAAGATGCCCTGCTCGGCCTGGGTGCTGTTTCCGTGACATTCATGGATGCAGAAGACCAGCCCATTTTCGAGCCGGACCTGGGCACAACGCCTCTTTGGAGCAAGACGCATCTGCTGGCCCTGTTCGAGTCAGATATCAATGAGCAGGACCTGGCGAAACACCTGACACTTATTGCAGGTACCGGCGCTGATTTTCATATCGAGCATATCGAGGATCAGGACTGGGAACGCAGCTGGATGGATAACTTCCACCCCATGCGCTTTGGCCAGCGCCTATGGATCGTACCCAGCTGGCATGAAGCGCCCGAGCCGGGTGCAGTCAACCTGCATCTGGATCCCGGGCTTGCTTTCGGTACGGGGACGCACCCCACCACTGCACTGTGCCTCGAATGGCTGGATGGACAGCCACTTGAAGGCTATCAGATTATCGATTTTGGCTGCGGCTCGGGCATTCTGGCCATCGCGGCACTGCTGCTGGGCGCAACGCGTGCCGTAGGAACGGATATCGACGTACAGGCGCTTGAAGCCTCTCGCGACAATGCCAATCGAAACGGCATTGACCCAGCCCGCTTCCCGGTCTACCTGCCAGCCGACATGCCAGACGAACCGGCTGATGTCGTTGTTGCCAATATCCTGGCCGGCCCGCTTGTAAGCCTCGCGCCACAATTGAGCCGCCTGGTAAAATCGGGCGGCCGACTGGCCTTGTCCGGCATTCTGGCGGAGCAGGCGGAAGAGGTACGCGCCGCCTACAGTGCCGATTTCGAGCTGGATCCTACGGCCGAGCGCGAAGGCTGGATCAGAATTACGGGCATAAAACGCTAAGATGAACGACGTGCGGCAAAAAGTGGCTTCAACGAGCCACTTTTCAGCCTTGAGCGTTAGAGTAAACTAGTCGGCTTTTCCGCAGGACCAGACCAGATCGCCATAATGACTGAAACCTACGTCACTCAATGCCCGCATTGCAGTACTCGCTTTCGAGTCAAGCAGGAGCATTTGGCGATTGCCCAAGGCAACGTGCGTTGCGGCGCCTGCCTTGAAATCTTCGATGCCACTCAGCATCTCGAAGGATTGCCGACACCGCTCAAGCCCGTCATCGAGTCGACAGCCGTCGTCATTCAGCCTGCGCCCCCTATGGCTCACTCACCTTCGACGCAGCCCCAGTCTATCAGCCATGTTTCAGATGCTGCCGAAGCAGTGCCCAAGCACCCTTCGGACACTCTATTGATCCATGATGACCTGGATCTGGACGGGCTTGACCTGGATGAAGAGCTGGCCAAGCTGGACGCCATGGAGTCGGCGCAACGCCTTCCTCCCCTGCCAACATTTGGGCAGCAGAAACCCGCCTCGAAAACCACACCGGCTTATGATGAAAGCTGGGCTGAGGCCCTGCTGCGCGAGGAAAGTGCAGAATCTGACAACGAGCAGCGGCAGGAACCGACCTTAACGCTCGACACCATCCAGGAAGATGATACTCATGAAGAGCCCTCGCTAGGGCTACATGCCTCGCATGAGGCAGACGAGCCCGAGCTTGAATCATCCCTGAGGGCTGACGAGAAGGACAATCACGATCAGCCGATCGAAGCGGCCGAACCTCATGTGGGCGACACGGCGCCCTCTGACCGGGAAGCCACGCCTGTACGTGCTGAGCCCGCTCTGCGTAACGACACGTTGCTCGACCTTCATGACGAGCCATTGCAGCTCGACTGGCAACCGCCGAAGAAGCAGTGGGCCAAGCGGCTCGGCTGGGTGCTGTTGAATCTGGTTGCCCTGTTTGGTCTGTTTGCTCAGTACGTTGGCTTTCATTTCGACGAGCTGGCGCGTCAAGACCAGTATCGTCCCTGGTTTGTTCAGTTCTGCGCGTGGGCGGACTGCAAGGTTCCGTCCAAGGTCGATGTAAAACAGATCCGTAGCAGCAACCTGGTTGTGCGCAGTCACCCAGAGTTTTCAGGCGCGCTACAGGTCGATGCGATCCTGTATAACCGGGCAACGTTCTCACAGCCCTTCCCGCTTCTGGAACTGCGCTTTGCCGACCTGAACGGGCAGCTCATTGCCAGCCGTCGGTTCAAGCCGTGGGAATACCTGGGCGGCGAATTGAAAGGACAGACCGAGATGCCACCGCAGACACCTATCCATATCTCGCTGGACATTCTTGATCCAGGCAGCCGAGCTGTAAATTACAGCCTCAGCTTTCATTCGCCCGAGTAAAAACACTCCAATATGGCAAAGGTGTCCGGGCCAGGCTGAACTGTTCAGTTTTTGTTCAATTCAGCCTTTATCCGGACACGGCGAGCGGGTATCATTGCCGACCCTTTTCCAGTACACCCGTACCTCCAAAGCGCCTGCAGTTGCTATTGGATAAGGTAATTTCGGCCAGGGAAACTCATGTCGATGGTACGCATCGGCCCATATACATTGCCCAACCCACTGATCCTCGCGCCAATGGCCGGGGTGACTGATCGCCCGTTCCGCCAGCTGTGTCGTCAGCTTGGTGCAGGTCTGGTCGTATCGGAAATGGTAACCAGCGACGTTCGTCTGTATAACAGCCGCAAGTCACGGCTACGCCTGATTCACGACGGTGAGGCCGAGCCGCGCTCGGTGCAGATTGCCGGCGGCGATCCAGCCATGCTGGCTGAAGCGGCACAGCGCAATGTCGAGCTGGGTGCACAGATCATCGACATCAATATGGGTTGCCCGGCTAAAAAGGTCTGCAACAAGGCAGCCGGTTCGGCGCTGATGAAAGATGAAGCGCTGGTAGCCGATATCCTGGATGCCGTCGTAGCCGCCGTTGACGTGCCCGTCACGCTCAAGATCCGTACAGGTTGGGACCATGAACATCGCAATGGCGTGACGATTGCCCGCATTGCAGAGCAGGCCGGTATTGCGGCACTCTCCGTGCACGGACGGACGCGGGCCGATCTGTATACCGGGACAGCGGAATACGACACCATCGCTGAAATCAAGCAGGCGGTTTCCATTCCGATTTTTGCCAACGGTGACATCGACTCACCGGAAAAGGCTCGCTACGTGCTGGACCATACCGGTGCCGATGCTCTGCTGATTGGCCGTGCGGCGCAAGGGAGACCCTGGATCTTCCGAGAGATCGATCATTACCTGCGTACAGGCCAGCATCTGCCGGCACCGACCCTTGGCGAAGTGGAACAGATCCTGCTGGGCCATTTGTCCGAGTTGCATGGTTTCTACGGCCCCGAAATGGGCGTACGGATCGCTCGCAAGCATGTAGGCTGGTATCTTTCAGCTCTTCCTGGCGCCCAGGACTTTCGCGCTCAGTTCAACCGTCTCCAAGATATGGACGCACAACACGCCAGCATTTGCGCCTTTTTCGCGCAGTGCCCATCTGATGGGAAGGAAGTGGCATGACTTCGTTGACCGATAACTCTATGACTGGAATCACGCCTGTGAGCGACAATGCCAATCTGAAGCAGCACCTGACGGCACCGCTGCAGGAAGGCCAGACCCTGCGAGACAGCGTTGAAAAGGCGCTTCGCAACTATTTCGCTCACCTGGACGGCCAGCCGGTTACCGATGTCTACAACATGGTGTTGTGTGAAGTCGAAGCCCCCTTGCTGGAAAGCGTAATGAATTACGTCAAGGGCAACCAGACCAAGGCGTCTGAGATGCTCGGCTTGAATCGCGGCACCCTGCGCAAGAAGCTCAAGCAATACGATCTGCTCTGATTCTCATGATGCCCAGAGCCGGTCGAGCAAGGTCCGGTTCTGGACAGCCCTTCCTCTCGCCTGACCGATGGACTTTGTGATGACAGACCAAACCGCCCGCCTTCCCGTTCGCCGTGCGCTGATCAGCGTCTCCGACAAGACTGGCGTCGTTGATTTTGCCCGAGAGCTTGCAGCATTAGGTGTCGAGATTCTTTCGACTGGCGGCACCTATAAATTGCTGCGCGACAATAATGTCCCGGCAGTGGAGGTGGCGGATTACACCGGCTTTCCAGAAATGATGGACGGTCGCGTCAAGACGCTGCATCCCAAGATTCATGGTGGCATTCTGGGTCGCCGCGGTACGGATGATGGCGTCATGGGTCAGCACGGCATCCAGCCGATTGATCTGGTAGCCGTTAACCTCTACCCCTTCGAGGCAACTGTAGCCAAGCCAGACTGCGACCTGCCGACTGCCATCGAGAATATCGATATTGGCGGTCCGACCATGGTTCGCTCAGCCGCGAAAAATCATAAGGACGTTGCTATCGTCGTCAATGCCGGCGATTACGCTCAGATCATCGAAAGCCTCAAGCATGGCGGCATGACCTATGCACAGCGTTTCGATCTGGCCCTCAAAGCGTTCGAACATACATCAGCCTATGACGGCATGATTGCCAATTACCTGGGCACGATTGACCAGACGGCTGAAGTATTGTCCACCCAGGGCCGCAGCAGCTTTCCCCGTACCTTCAATACCCAGTTCATCAAGGCGCAAGAGATGCGCTACGGTGAAAACCCGCATCAGAGCGCTGCTTTCTATGTAGAAGGCAAGCCCCAAGAGGCGAGTGTTGCCACGGCAACCCAGCTTCAAGGCAAGGAGCTTTCCTTTAATAACGTGGCTGACACCGATGCAGCCCTAGAGTGCGTAAAGAGCTTTGATGCTCCAGCCTGCGTTATCGTCAAACATGCCAATCCCTGTGGCGTTGCGGTAGCCTCTGAAGAGGATGGCGGCATTCGCAAGGCCTATGACTTGGCATATGCCACTGATAGCGAGTCTGCCTTTGGCGGCATCATCGCTTTCAACCGCGAGCTGGATGGCGAAACGGCTAAGGCGATTGTCGAGCGCCAGTTCGTCGAAGTCATCATTGCACCCAAGGTATCAGCTGCCGCTCGCGAGGTCGTCGCAGCCAAAGCCAATGTTCGACTGCTGGAATGCGGCGAATGGAGCACCGATCGCGTGGGCGGCTGGGACTTCAAGCGAGTAAACGGTGGCCTGCTGGTACAGAGCCGCGACATCAGTATGATCACTCAGGCCGATCTCAAAATCGTTACTCAGCGCGCGCCCAGTGAGCAGGAAATCCAGGACCTGCTGTTCGCCTGGAAAGTCGCCAAATTTGTGAAGTCCAACGCCATCGTTTATGCCAAGCATCGCCAGACCGTAGGCGTAGGAGCTGGCCAGATGAGCCGCGTCAACTCTGCCCGCATCGCTGCCATCAAGGCCGAGCATGCCGGACTGGCCGTGCAAGGAGCCGTCATGGCATCCGATGCCTTCTTCCCCTTCCGTGACGGCATCGACAATGCTGCCAAGGCCGGCATTACCGCCGTGATTCAACCCGGCGGCTCGATGCGTGACGCGGAAGTCATTGCGGCTGCCGATGAAGCAGGCATGGCCATGGTCTTTACCGGCATGCGTCATTTCCGTCACTAATCAAACCGGCTTTGCCGTATTGTCCGGAGCCTTGATCTGCCACTGCGCAGACGAGAGGCTCTGGACATCTTGCATCACTGCGGGCTCATGCCCTGGCCGGCATGAGCCCTAGAAGGAGCGAACATGAATGTATTGATCATTGGCAGCGGCGGACGAGAACACGCGCTGGCCTGGAAGGCGGCACAGGATCCTCGCGTTGAAAAGGTATTCGTTGCGCCGGGTAATGCGGGTACGGCCATCGAAGATAAATGTGAAAACGTCGCTATTGATGTCCTGGCCCTGGAGCAACTGGCGGACTTTGCCGAGAAAAACGTTGCCCTGACAATCGTCGGACCAGAAGCCCCTCTGGTAAAAGGCGTCGTAGACCTGTTTCGCTCACGTGGCCTGAAGTGCTTCGGCCCTACGGCAGGCGCTGCCCAGCTGGAAGGATCCAAGGCCTTCACCAAGGATTTCCTGGCCCGCCACCAGATTCCTACAGCGGCATACCAGAACTTTACTGAAATTGAGCCTGCCCTTGCCTACCTACGTGAAAAGGGCGCACCTATCGTAGTCAAGGCCGACGGCCTTGCTGCAGGCAAGGGTGTAATCGTCGCCATGACGCTTGAAGAAGCTGAGGCTGCCGTACGTGACATGCTGTCAGGCAATGCCTTTGGCGATGCGGGTGCTCGTGTTGTTATCGAGGAGTTCCTGGAGGGCGAAGAGGCCAGCTTTATCGTCATGGTCGACGGCCATAACGTACTGCCCATGGCGACCAGTCAGGATCACAAGCGTGTAGGCGATGCAGACACCGGCCCAAATACCGGCGGCATGGGTGCGTACTCACCCGCTCCGGTGGTCACTACTGATATCCATCAGCGCATCATGGATGAAGTAATCTATCCCACGGTACAGGGTATGGCGGCTGAAGGTCATGTCTATACCGGTTTTCTGTACGCTGGCCTGATGATCGACAAGAACGGCGCTCCCAAGGTCATCGAGTTCAACTGCCGCTTTGGCGATCCTGAAACGCAGCCGATCATGCTGCGCCTGCAATCCAGTCTGGTAGCACTGGTCGAGGCAGCGCTGGCTGAGCAGCTGGATACGGCTGATGCCCAGTGGGATCCTCGACCCAGCCTGGGTGTCGTACTGGCAGCAGGTGGCTACCCTGGAGATTACGCCAAGGGAGACGTCATTTCCGGCCTGGAACAGGCAGTCACTGCCGACGGCAAGGTCTTTCATGCTGGCACAGCATTAGCCCAAGATCAGGTCGTGACCAGTGGTGGCCGCGTCCTGTGCGCCACGGCACTAGGTGACTCCGTGGCTCAGGCACAGCAGAATGCCTATGCCCTAGCCAGACAGATCAACTGGAACGGCTGCTTCTACCGCAACGACATCGGTTATCGTGCGATAGCTCGCGAACGCAGCTAATACCACTGCCGGACGTCACGAAGATGTCCGGCAGCATTTATCCCTGCTGGTCGGCTCGCTATACTCTGAATTCAACTTACGAAGGGAATTTTCGTGCGCCGGCTCAGGACCGCCATCTGTTTGCTTGCCAGCGTTGTGCTGGCTTTCCTGTATGCCTCGTTTCCTGTGGCTGCCGACGAAATGGCGGCATGGTCACGCCTGGATGATCCAGAGGGTAGCCTGCAGCTGAGCGATGTGCGTGAGCGGCTTTCTGAGTTCAGATCGCTCCCAGGCCAGGAAACCCATCGCCCCGCTGATGAGGGAGCAATCTGGCTTTACACCCGCCTGCCCGCCTCGGATGCCTCACGCGTTCTACGGGCCATTGCACCAAACGTGGCATATATCGATTTTTATGCCCTGAGTGATGGCAGGACCCTGTCCCTCAATCGAACCGGCATCGCACGCCCCGGTAACTACCGTGAGCAGCCCAGCCGCGACTTTCTGTTTACCCTGCCGAGTACCGCCGGCCCGCTGGACGTTTTTGTCCGCATGGAAAGCCGAAGTCCGATTCGTGCCTTTCTAAAGATTGCGCCCAATGCCGAGATCACCATCGCCTTCCGGCTACTGATGTTCGGCACGCTGCTGGGCTGCCTGTGCATGCTCATGATCTTCAACATGATGCAGCTCTTCTACCGGCGCAGCAGTACCGGTATTGCCCTGACCATTCTGCTCGGCCTGCAGATGGTGGCCGCCTTTAACATCTTCGGCCTGGCCAGCATGATTCTGGTCGAAAAGCTCTACCTGACGCCGTTGCTGATGGATCTCTCTACCCTGGCAACGATGGCGTGTGCGCTCTATTTTACCAGCGCCTTCTTTAACGGCCAGCAGCTGCCATTACGCCTGCAGCTGGTGCTTTATGTCGAGTTCATCGCGCTTGTACTGGCGGCCGCGTTCCTGATTCTGACCAAGGACGTATACATCGGCGAGGTGCTTTACAGCCTCATCGGCCTAAGTGTTTTCACCCTTTTCGCCATCAGTGTCAAATACTGGCAACAGGGCTTCAAGCCCGCACGCTGGCTGGCACTGGCCTATCTGCTGGCCATCATTGCGGGTGGTTTGGCCCTGCCCCGCATGATGGGTTACTGGTCCTCACCAGAATGGCTGGGACGCGCACTGGTCATGGTCAGCGTGATTACCGGCTTTCTGTTTACGGTGGCCGTAGGCGAGCGCCAGCGTTATCTGCTTGAAAAGCACTTCCTGATGAGCCGTGACCAAGCCGCCAACACGGCTGAAATCAAAGGCAAGGCAGACTTCCTGGCACGCATGAGCCACGAAATACGCACCCCTATGAACGGTGTATTGGGCATGACCGAGCTGCTTTTAGGCACAGCCATGTCACCCAAGCAACGGGATTATGTCCAGACCATTCACAGCGCAGGTAATGAGCTGCTTAGCCTGATCAATGAAATTCTGGATATATCAAGGCTCGAGTCTGGCCAGATCGAACTGGAAGATGTCCAATTCGACTTCAATGCGCTGATCGAGGATAGTCTTGATATTTTCAGAGCCAAGGCCGAGCATCGACAGGTTGAACTGATCAGCTTTATCCAGCCCCAGGTGCCGCGCATGATGACGGGTGACCCGACGCGTCTGCGCCAGGTGTTGCTAAGCCTGCTGGATAATGCCTTCCAGCGGACTGAAATAGGCGAGATCCTGCTGGTGGTGGCTCTGGAAGGTCAGGGAACGCCAAACCCTCGCCTGCGTATCGCCGTTCAGGACAGCGGTACGCCCCTGGAGCCTGAGGCCCGTAACCGCCTGGTTTCCAGCACGTTGGACAGCCGGGAGTTTCTGGCAGCTGGTGTATCGGGTGCCCATCGGGGTCTTGCGATCACGCAGCGTCTGATCATGCTGATGAAGGGTGAGCTGGGTATCGAAAGCGGCGCTGAAGCTGGCTCGACCGTCTGGCTTACCCTTCCCGTTCCACAAGGCCTTCTGGATAATCCCGGCGCTGATCTCGACCGTCCCTTGCATGGTGTCCGCCTGCTGGTGGTCGACGATAACGAAACCTGCCGCAAGGTTCTCCAGCTGCAATGCAGTGCCTGGGGCATGAACGTCACCCTGGCGGCTTCCGGGCGGGAAGCCCTGGCACTCCTGCGTACCAAGGCGAACCTGCAGGAATATTTCGATGTCGTGCTGCTGGATCAAGAGATGCCAGGCATGACCGGCATGCAACTGGCCGCACGGATCAACGAAGATCCCAACCTGAGCCATGATCTGCTACTGATCATGCTGACCGGTATCACTAACGCGCCCAGCAAGATCATTGCACGCAACGCGGGTATCAAGCGTGTCCTGACCAAGCCTGTAGCAGGCTACACACTGAAGGCCACACTGGCCGATGAACTCTCCCGACGCAGCCAGCCGCTGGGCGAGACGCCTCGAGAGACCCAGTCGGCGCCTCTGCCAAACGACCTCAAGGTTCTGGTTGCCGAGGACAACATCATCTCAACCAAGGTTATTCGTGGCATGTTGAAAAAGATCAACATAGAGCCGGATACAGCTACAAATGGTCTCGAAGCCCTGGCAGCCATGCAACAGACCCAATACGACCTCGTATTGATGGACTGCGAGATGCCGGAAATGGATGGCTTTACAGCAACCGAACGCATGCGTGCGTGGGAGACCCGTGAGAACCGCCCACGAACACCGATTGTGGCGCTGACGGCGCATATCCTTTCCGAACACAAGGAGCGCGCCCAGGAAGCCGGAATGGATGGTCATATGGCCAAGCCTGTAGAGTTGTCTCAATTGCGTGACCTTGTTCAGTTCTGGGCTGGCGAACGCGAGCGAGGCGAAACAAAGAAGTAAGGTGGCAGCTACGTGACTTCTTCACCATGTAGCTGCCTGACTCGTCCAATAGGCTGCTTATAATTCATCCAAATAGCGGCCCAAGCCAGGCGCCCCAAAAAAGGGCCGCCTGGTTTTTCGTATTTACCCAGAGCACCAAAAGAAGGCAGCACGTCTACTACGCCGCCAGCCTTTGAGCATGAAAGCCTAGTCAAATCAAAGGCTGTGGCAGTTTGGCATGGATAGTGAAATGCATCGATTAAAGCCGAAAAGGCTTACCCACAATCGAGCACGATCATCCAGGAGCCATGCATGAAGCGCCGTCCCCTACTCAAGACAACGTTGGCCGCTAGCGCCCTGCTGTTCAGCGGACTTTTCCCTTTCAGCGCTGCGCACGCTGCCGACACCATCAAGGTCGGTATTCTGCACTCCCTGTCCGGCACCATGGCGATCTCTGAAACATCGCTCAAAGACATGGCGCTAATGACCATCGATGAAATCAATGCCAAGGGCGGCGTAAACGGTAAAAAGCTTGAGCCGGTGGTGGTTGACCCTGCTTCCAACTGGCCATTGTTTGCAGAAAAAGCACGCCAACTACTGACTCAGGACAAGGTAGCCGTGGTATTTGGCTGCTGGACCTCCGTCTCTCGCAAATCCGTATTACCGGTTTTTGAAGAGCTGAACGGCATGTTGTTCTACCCCGTTCAGTATGAGGGCGAGGAAATGTCGCCCAACGTGTTCTATACCGGCGCAGCGCCCAATCAGCAGGCCATTCCGGCAGTGGAATACCTGATGAGCGAGGATGGTGGTGCCGCCAAGCGCTTTTTCCTGCTGGGCACCGATTACGTCTATCCTCGTACCACGAACAAGATCCTCCGCGCCTTCCTGCATAGCAAGGGCGTAGACGACAAGGATATCGAAGAGGTCTATACCCCCTTTGGTCATAGTGACTATCAGACCATCGTTGCCAATATCAAAAAATTCTCTGCCGGCGGCAAGACCGCTGTGGTCTCGACCATCAACGGCGATTCCAACGTGCCCTTTTACAAGGAACTGGCCAACCAGGGGTTGAAGGCAACAGACGTACCGGTAGTGGCTTTCTCGGTGGGTGAGGAAGAGCTGCGTGGTATTGATACGGCGCCACTGGTCGGTCATCTGGCAGCCTGGAACTACTTTCAGTCCGTCGAAAATCCGGTCAACGAGAAATTCGTATCCGACTGGAAGGCCTATGCCAAGGCCCATAACCTTCCCAACGCCGCTACAGCTGTCACCAATGACCCGATGGAAGCGACCTACGTAGGTATCCACATGTGGGCGCAGGCCGTCGAGAAGGCCAAATCGACCGATGTGGACAAGGTCCGTGATGCGCTGGCTGATCAGAGCTTCCAGGCTCCCTCCGGCTACACCCTGACCATGGACAAGACCAATCATCACCTCCATAAGCCGGTCATGATCGGCGAGATCCAGGATGACGGTCAGTTCAGTGTGGTCTGGCAGACCGAAGGTCCCATCCGCGCACAGCCCTGGAGCCCTTATATCACCGGCAATGACAAGAAGCCGGATCATCCAGTCAAGGGTACGTTTTAACGCATGAGTTGATAACGCGTCGCGGGCATTGGGGAGCCTTTCGCTTGCCAGTGTCTGCTTCGCCACGAAGCGCCCGAGGGTGCAGCCCCTGCACACACGAGAGAAAACATGCGCCTGGTTTCCTTTTTATTGACTGCCTTGCTGCTGAGCGCTACCGGCTTGGCCTGCGCCGGCCCGGCCAGTGATTTCGCCGCCGCCAGCAGCGCCGAACAGATCAAGCTACTACAAGCCTGGTCGGCTGAGCCCAGCCCTGACCGCTTACCTTTTCTACAAGCCCTGCAGGACAACACCGTAGTCATCGACGATGAAAAGCACGTGTTCTACAAGGGCGGCAATACACTGCATGCCGCAGAAGGTGACTCTACAGTAGCGCCTGTCGGCACGCCGAAAAGCTTCCGCTTGAACAACCGGCTCCGGGTCTTGATCAGCAATGCCCTGGCGAGCCACCAGCTCCTGTCCGACGATGCTTCGGCACGTCTGCACGCCGCACAGGCATTACGGCAGGAAGCCAAGCCAGAACAGCGTACGCTGCTCGAACAGCGCCTGCATATCGAGGCAGATGAAAACGTCAAACAGGCGTTGAGCCTTGCCCTGGCCAACCTACAGTTGACCGATCCTGATCCTGCCGTGCGTTTGGCTGCGGTGCGCCTGCTGGGCGATACAGGCGAGCCCCAGGCACGCACGCGCCTGCAGGCGCTGACCAATCCCGCCAACGAGACCGACGCCAATGTACGCAAGGCCGCAACAACCAGTCTGAAACAGGTGGAACGTCGCCTGCTGATCGGTGATCTGCTTGGACAGGCCTTTACCGGCCTTTCCCTGGGCTCGATTCTGCTATTGGCAGCCTTGGGCCTTGCCATCACGTACGGCCTGCTAGGTGTGATCAATATGGCCCATGGCGAGATGCTGATGCTGGGCGCCTACTCCACGTACGTGGTTCAACTGCTGTTCCAGCGTCTGGCGCCCGATTGGCTCGCGTTTTATCCACTGCTGGCTCTGCCTGTGGCATTTCTTATCACAGCGGTCATTGGCATGGCACTGGAACGTACCGTGATCCGCCATCTGTACGGCCGCCCACTTGAAACCCTGCTGGCTACCTGGGGCATCAGCCTGATGCTGATCCAGCTGGTGCGCGTCGTGTTCGGGGCCCAAAACGTGGAAGTGGCAAATCCGGCATGGCTCTCGGGCGGTATCCAGGTCTTGCCGAATCTGCTGCTGCCATATAACCGGCTGATCATCATTGGTTTTGTAATTGCGGTTCTGGTTCTCACCTGGAGTCTGCTCAATATGACCCGGCTAGGCTTGAATATCCGCGCCGTGACGCAGAACCGCAACATGGCAGCCTGCTGCGGCGTGCCGACCGGGCGCATCGACATGCTGGCATTTGGCCTGGGCTCGGGTATTGCCGGCCTGGGTGGCGTGGCGCTGTCGCAGGTTGGCAACGTCGGACCTGACCTGGGTCAGGGCTACATTATCGACTCCTTTCTGGTCGTGGTGCTTGGCGGGGTTGGCCAGCTGGCTGGAAGCGTCATGGCTGCGTTCGGCCTGGGCATTGCCAACAAGATTCTCGAACCACAGATCGGCGCAGTACTGGGCAAGATCCTGATCCTCGCACTGATCATCCTGTTTATCCAGAAGCGCCCCCAAGGCCTCTTCGCTCTCAAAGGGAGGGTTATCGATTGAACCAGCCCCTGACCATTACGCTTGCGCAAAAAGCCGGCCCGCGCTGGACCCTGGCCCTTGGCGGATTAGCCCTGGTTGGCCTGCTTGCCTTGCCGCTTCTCTCCTTGCTACCGCCCGACCACCTATTACAGGTGTCGGCTTATACCCTGACACTGGTAGGCAAGATTCTCTGCTATGCCATCGTGGCGCTTGCCCTGGACCTGGTCTGGGGATACGCCGGCCTGCTGTCGCTCGGCCACGGCCTGTTCTTCGCCCTAGGCGGCTACGCGATGGGCATGTACCTGGTACGCCAGTCTGCCGGAGAAGGCGTCCCGGCCTTCATGTCGTTTCTGTCCTGGACGGAAATCCCCTGGTTCTGGGCGGGTACGCAGCACTTTGTGTGGGCGCTGTGCCTGGTCGTACTTGCACCTGGTGTGCTTGCCTTTGTGTTTGGTTTTTTTGCCTTTCGCTCACGCATCAAGGGTGTGTACTTTTCGATCATGACCCAGGCGTTGACCTTTGCCGGCATGCTGCTGTTCTTTCGTAACGAGACCGGTTTTGGCGGCAACAATGGGTTCACCGGCTTCACCACCCTGCTCGGCTTCCCGATCGCCTCACCGGGCATGCGTGCCATGCTTTTCCTGCTGACAGTCGCCCTGCTTGTAGGCAGCCTGCTTCTGGGCTGGCAACTCGCACACAGTAAATTCGGCCGCATTCTTACCGCCATCCGCGATGCGGAGAACCGCGTCATGTTCTGCGGCTACGATCCACGCGGCTTCAAACTGTTCGTCTGGACGCTATCGGCGGTGCTTTGTGGTCTGGCGGGTGCGCTGTACGTACCTCAGGTGGGCATTATCAACCCGAGCGAAATGGCTCCGACCAACTCCATCGAGGCTGCCATCTGGGTGGCTCTGGGCGGCCGCGGTACGCTGATTGGCCCGATTATTGGTGCGGGCATCGTCAATGGCGCCAAGAGCTGGTTCACCGTTGCCTTTCCCGAGTACTGGCAGTTCTTTCTGGGCCTGCTGTTCATCGTAGTGACCCTCTATCTTCCCAAGGGCGTGATCGGACTGATCCGTAAGGATAAAGACCTATGAAAGCCGCTCCTGTACCTGAGCTGCTCAATGCCTCCCTAGGCAGCGAATCGAGCGGGCTGGGCCACCGTGTTACAGGCGGTCTCGATACCCGCCACGGCACGATTCTTACCCTAGAGGATATCAGTGTCAGCTTCGATGGGTTCAAGGCGCTAAATGACCTGACGCTTTACATCGGCGTGGGAGAACTGCGCTGCATCATCGGGCCCAATGGTGCCGGCAAGACGACCCTGATGGACGTCATCACCGGCAAGACCCGTCCCGATACTGGCAAGGCCTATTTTGGCGAAACCCTGGACCTGACACAGATGAGCGAGGTGCAAATCGCTCAGGCAGGCATCGGTCGGAAGTTTCAGAAGCCTACGGTATTCGAAGCGCTTACCGTGTATGAAAACCTGGAGTTGGCACAAAAAGCCGACAAGTCTGTCTGGGCCAGCTTGCGAGCAACGCTTAGTGGTGAGCAGAAGGAGCGACTCGAAGACATCCTGACCACGATCCGCCTGAGCGAGTCGCGTCATCGACCGGCCGGGTTGCTCTCCCATGGGCAGAAGCAATTCCTGGAAATCGGCATGCTACTGACGCAGGAGCCCCAGTTACTCCTGCTGGACGAACCGGTAGCCGGCATGACAGATGCCGAAACCGAGTTTACGGCGGAACTGTTCAAGTCGCTGGCTCGCAAGCATTCGCTCATGGTGGTGGAGCATGACATGGGCTTTGTCGACACCATCGCTGACCATGTCACCGTGCTGCACCAAGGGCATGTTCTGGCAGAGGGCTCGCTTGCCGAAGTACAGGCCAATGAGCAGGTCATCGAGGTCTATCTAGGTCGATGAAAGCGCCCCGTAGCGTGGATCAAGCCCAGCAATGCTGTGCAGCTGGCAATTGATGAGTAGGTATCGCCCTTCTCGCTCATGCGTCCATAAGGAACAACGATGCTTCAGGTTAACGAACTTCATCAGTATTACGGTGGTAGCCACATCCTGCGCGGCCTGTCCTTTGAGGCAAGAATTGGCGAAGTCACGTGTCTGCTGGGCCGAAACGGCGTTGGCAAGACGACGCTGCTCAAGTGCCTGATGGGTCTTATACCCTCGAAACAGGGAAGTGTGCTCTGGGAAGACAATGCAATTACCACGCTCAAGCCGCACCAGCGGGTGCATGCCGGTATTGCCTATGTACCGCAGGGCCGTGAGATCTTTCCCCGACTGACCGTAGAGGAAAATCTGCTGATGGGCCTGTCTCGCTTTCCGGCCGGACAAGCCAAGGAAGTCCCTGACTTTATCTATGAGCTGTTTCCTGTTCTCAAGCAGATGAGGCATCGCCGAGGGGGTGATCTGTCTGGCGGTCAGCAGCAACAGCTCGCCATTGGCCGCGCCCTGGCCAGTCAGCCTCGCCTGCTGATTCTTGATGAGCCCACCGAAGGCATTCAGCCGTCCGTTATCAAGGAGATCGGTACGGTCATCAAGCGGCTGGCGGCCAGAGGCGATATGGCCATTTTACTGGTGGAGCAATTCTATGATTTTGCCGCCGAGTTGGCCGATCACTATCTTGTGATGTCTCGTGGGGAAATCATCCAGCGCGGCCAGGGTACACAGATGGAGGCCGACGGCGTACGCGGTCTGGTCGCCATTTGAAAACCGCTTGCCAGAGCACCCAGGCGGCATGCCATGATCCCGTCAGTTCAGCGTAATGATGCTGACGGTAAACCAAAACAGATAAGAACCGATGAACGCACCAATTACATCCGCCCTGTTTACCCCTGCCTGGCAGGCCGAGCTGGAATTGGCCTATGCACGCCAGGGTGACTGGACTCGTCCGGTCATGCGGCGGCATGCCGGTCCGCTGCGGGTGCAGAAGCATTTGCACGCGGAGGGACCGGAGGTGTGCCAGCACATCATTGTTCACCCACCTGGTGGTATTGCCGGCGGAGATCGCCTGGCAATCAATGCTCGTGTCGGTGAGCAGGCCTGGGCGCAACTGACCAGTCCGGGTGCCGCCAAGTGGTATCGCGCGACAGGCCCGGCTCATCAGTGTCTCACACTCGCCGTCGGGCCCGACGCCACGCTGGAATGGCTACCTCAGGAAACCATTGTCTTCTCGGGTGCGCAGGCCGAGCTGGCTACCCGTATCAATCTTGAAGGTGACGCCCGCCTTTTTTACTGGGACATGGTTGCCCTGGGTCGCCCCGCCAGCCAAGAGCGCTTTGCTACAGGACACTTCCAGTCTCATCTGGACATCTACCGCGACGGCTATCTGCTATGGCATGAGCGTCAGCGCATTGCCGGAGGCGACCGTTTACTGGAGTCGCCTATTGGACTCGCCGGATATCCTGTCTTCGCCACGCTGATCGTGACAGGCGATATTGACGAGTCCCTGCTACAGGCCTGCCGCGCCCTGCCGTGCCAGGGCCGTGGCGATCTTTCACAACTCCCTGGCCTGCTGATAGCTCGCTGCCTTGCCGATGAAGCGTTGGCGGCACGTGCCTGGCTGATCGAACTCTGGACGCTGTTACGCCCTGCCCTGCTGGGCCGCCGCGCCGTCCCTCCCCGTATCTGGAGCACCTGATGGATTTGACACCTCGCGAAAAAGACAAGCTATTGATTTTCACTGCCGGTCTTGTGGCTGAGCGGCGTCTGGCCAGGGGCCTCAAGCTCAATTATCCCGAGGCCATGGCTTTCATATCGGCCGCCCTGCTCGAAGGCGCCCGGGACGGCCAGACGGTAGCCGAGCTGATGCACTACGGCACCACGCTGCTTACCCGCGAACAGGTCATGGAAGGGGTTCCGGAAATGATTCCAGACATCCAGGTAGAGGCTACCTTTCCCGATGGGACCAAGCTTGTAACCGTACACCAACCGATTGCCTGAGGCTGTTATGACGTGCTCTATCGCTCCTGCCCACGAATCCGATCTGCCTGGCATTCTGGCCATCTACAACGACGCCGTGGAAAACACCACGGCGATCTGGAACGAGACCCTGGTTGATCTAGCCAACCGCCGTACCTGGCTGGCAGACCGTACGGCTCAGGGGTTTCCCGTACTGGTTGCCCGTGATGCTGCCGGTGAAGTAGTCGGCTATGCCAGTTATGGTACCTGGCGAACCATTGAGGGTTTCCGTCATACCGTCGAGCATTCGGTGTACGTACGCAGCGATCAACGGGGTCAGGGCATCGGCCCCATGCTGATGAAGGCCCTGATCGAATATGCCCGCAACGCCAATCTACACATGATGGTGGCGGCTATCGAGAGCGGTAATACCGCGTCGATCCGCCTGCATGAACGACTGGGTTTCGTAACGACCGGCCAGATGCCGGAAGTGGGCCGCAAGTTCGATCGATGGCTGGACCTTACATTCATGCAACTCAAGCTGGAGTCCCATCATGGTTGACGTCACCCTTGAACGCATCGATGCAGAAGCATTTCAGCACTACAAACAGGGCTTAGGCGCCCTTTTGCGTGACTGTGTTACAGGCGGCGCCTCGATCGGGTTTCTGGCTGATCTGAGCGATGCCGAAGTTGACGCATATCTGGATAGCGTTCAACAGGACATCGCAGATGGCAGCCTTCATCTCTGGGTTGCGCTGTTAGGTGACCGGGCGGTGGCCGGTAGCGTGCAACTGGCGCCAGCGACCAAACGCAATGGCCTCAAGCGCGCCGAAGTACAAAAGTTGATGGTACTACGAGGCGCTCGGCGGCACGGCATCGCACATCGGCTGATGATCACGCTGGAAAGCGCTGCATTGGACATGGGTCGCACCCTGCTCTACCTCGATACGCTGGCGGGTTCAGGCGCCGAACAGCTCTATCAATACCTAGGATATCAGCGTGTCGGGGAGATCCCGGACTATGCCGCGAACCCCGACGGCACCTATCACCCGACCGCCCTTTACTACAAGCAGCTCAGGAGCTTCTCATGATCCCTGGCGAATACCAGATCAAAGACGGCGATATAAAACTCAATGCCGGTCGTCGAACCTTGAGCCTGACGGTAGCCAACACGGGGGATCGCCCTGTCCAGGTCGGCTCTCACTATCACTTCTTCGAAACCAACGATGCCCTCGCCTTTGACCGTGAGCAGGCCCGTGGCATGCGCCTGAACATTCCGGCGGGTACGGCAGTACGCTTCGAGCCGGGTCAGTCACGCGATATAGAGCTGGTGGAGCTGGCAGGCGACCGTATCGTGTATGGCTTTGCTGGCCGTGTGATGGGCCATTTATAACGCGCAGCTCCGATGCAATAAACATCAGTCTTGATGATGGGTATCGCTTCGCACCTTCCATCCCATTGCCAGGATGGTCAAGGCGCGCCGCCTAAAGGCAGTAATACCCCTTACCAACCCACACCCGAAACACAGAACGGGACCGGCGCTGCGCCACCCTTCCCTACACGATCAGGATGAGTGATATGAAGATTTCACGCCAAGCCTATGCCGACATGTTCGGTCCCACTACGGGCGACAAGGTGCGTCTGGCGGATACGGACCTGTGGATTGAGGTCGAGCACGATCACACCGTTTACGGTGAAGAGGTCAAGTTCGGAGGCGGCAAGGTCATCCGCGACGGCATGGGCCAGAGTCAGCGCTGCGCAGCCGACGTGGCTGACACGGTGATCACCAATGCGCTGATTCTTGACCACTGGGGAATCGTGAAGGCGGACGTCGGCCTCAAGAATGGCCGTATTGCAGCCATCGGCAAGGCAGGCAACCCGGACATCCAGCCGGGAGTAACGATTGCTATTGGTGGCGCAACAGAGGTCATCGCCGGGGAAGGCATGATTCTCACAGCAGGCGGCATCGATAGTCACATTCACTTCATCTGTCCGCAGCAGATCGAAGAGGCCCTCATGAGTGGTGTGACTACCATGATCGGCGGAGGCACAGGCCCAGCAACGGGCACCAATGCGACTACCGTAACGCCCGGCCCTTGGCATATGGCGCGCATGCTCCAGGCCGCAGATGCCTTCCCCATGAATATCGGCTTTACCGGCAAAGGCAATGTGAGCGTCCCCGAACCGCTAATAGAGCAGATCAAGGCTGGTGCTATTGGCCTTAAGTTGCATGAGGACTGGGGCACGACACCGGCAGCTATCGATAACTGCCTTGCAGTGGCTGACCAGTACGATATCCAGGTTGCAATCCATACCGATACGCTGAATGAGTCTGGTTTCGTCGAGACGACCCTGGGCGCATTCAAAGACCGCACCATTCACACTTATCACACTGAAGGTGCAGGGGGTGGACACGCGCCGGATATCATCAAGGCCTGCGGTTTCCCCAATGTGTTGCCCAGTTCCACCAATCCAACCCGGCCGTTTACCAAGAACACCATTGATGAGCACTTGGACATGCTCATGGTCTGCCATCATCTCGACCCAAGCATCGCGGAAGACGTAGCCTTCGCCGAGAGTCGTATCCGCCGCGAGACCATTGCTGCCGAGGATATCCTCCATGACCTGGGCGCGTTTTCAATGATCAGTTCTGACAGCCAGGCCATGGGCCGGGTAGGCGAGGTCATAACCCGTACCTGGCAAACCGCCGACAAGATGAAGAAGCAGCGTGGCGCCTTGCCTGAAGACGGCCCCGGCAACGATAATTTCCGCGCCAAACGCTATATTGCCAAATACACCATCAACCCGGCCATTACCCACGGAGTAAGCCATGAGGTGGGCTCTATTGAAGTGGGTAAATGGGCAGATCTGGTCTTGTGGCGCCCGGCCTTCTTTGGCGTGAAACCCTCATTGATCCTAAAAGGCGGTGCCATTGCGGCGAGCCTGATGGGCGACGCCAACGCGTCCATCCCTACGCCACAACCGGTTCACTATCGCCCCATGTTCGCAAGCTACGCCGGTGCGCGTCACGCCACGAGCCTGACCTTTATCAGCCAAGCTGCTTTTGACGCAGGTATACCTGCCCAGTTAGGGCTCAAAAAGCGGATTGGCGTCGTAAAAGGCTGCCGTACGGTAAAAAAGACTGACCTGATCCATAACGGCTATCTGCCAACCATCGAGGTCGATCCACAGAACTATCAGGTGAAAGCAGACGGGCAGTTGTTGTGGTGCGAACCGGCAGAAGTCCTGCCAATGGCGCAGCGGTATTTTCTGTTTTGATGAGGGTCTTGCGGAAGCCCCAAGGCAGCGTTACCGCTTCTGAGCGGTAACGCTGCCTTAGAGAAACGGAATTACTTGCTGGCGGCGTCGATGGCCTTCTGCAGGTTTTCCGTATCGGTCGCGCCGGGAATAACGGTCACGTTGTCTGCAGTTGCGCCCTTGGTCGGCATGACTACGAACGTAGGCGTACCCTGGATCTGCATCTTGCTGCCCAGGTCCATGTTGGCCTGGATCTGGGACTCTAGCGTCTTCGCGTCAGCCTTGACATCGGCCAGCTTCAGATCAACGGCTTTCAGAGCCTTCTCCACGTCCTGCTCGGTCAGCTTGCCCTCGTTCTTGCCGGTTGCAAACAGACCGTTATGGTATTTCAGGTAAGCCTCACCACCCTTCTTCGCATACACATACTGACCGGCTTCCGCCGCCAGGATGGAGGCCGGCCAGCGAGCACCAAAGACCGGGAACTCCTTGAAGATGAAGCGAACGTTGGGGTTCGCCTTGATCAGCCCTTCGACCGTTTCGGACATGTGATAGCAATAGATGCACTGGTAATCGAAAAACTCGACGATCGCTACCTTGGCATCCTTCGGCCCTACGGCAGGCGTCTTGGCATCGTTGAGCAAGGCATCGGCGGAAGCTACGGCACCCACGGTCAGCTGACTGATCTGCTCTTCCTGTTGTTTCTGCTGCAACGCCTGACTGACCTGAACCAGCACCTCAGGGTGCTTGATCAGATAATCCGCGGCGATCTTGCCAATCGCATCCTGCTGGCTGGCATTGAAACCGCCAACACTGCTATCGGCATGGGCAAAGGGAGCGCAGGCCAGAACCAATGCTGCAAAAGCTGATTTGGCACGCAGCGTCCGACCTTTGAAATTCTGCATCTGTGGTTCCTTGGCTATGAACGAGGGGAAATAGCACTCCGCCGGTGGGCGGAAAGCTCATGATCGTACCGCATGCCGAGGCCTTTACAAAAACAGGTTGAATTGAACAGGCACAAACCTGAGGCATTCGGCACACCTGAAGGCAATCCAGCAGAATGCCTTGGGGCAGCTGGTCGCCTTCAACTGACGTTTGCCATGAATGAGAGTCCGAATGGTTTTAGCGAGGTAAATGTAAATGACTGATCAAGCTGACTTCATCCGGATAGTCAAGAGCGAAGTGCTCTCCGAAGGCTTCTCCGTACTCAAGAAACACACCTTCGATTACCGTCGCCGTAACGGTCAGTGGCAACAGCTGACCCGGGAAACCTACAATGCAGGCGACAGCACTACCGTGCTCCTCTATAACCGGGCGCAGCGGACCGTTGTGCTCACCCGGCAGTTTCGCTTTCCTGCCTTCGTCAATGGCGTAGCAGACGGCATGTTGCTCGAAACACCAGCCGGCAAGCTTGATAAGGCGTCTCCTGAGAAACGTATTAAGGAAGAGATCCGTGAAGAGACCGGCTATGACATCCAGAATGTCACGCCACTGTTTGAAGCCTACTCAACCCCCGGCTCCGTGACGGAAAAGCTCTCTTTTTTCACGGCTGAATACGAGTCAAGTAACCGCAAGGAAGACGGTGGCGGCCTGGAGGGAGAAGGTGAGGACATCGAGGTACTGGAAATGCCTTTCGATGAAGCGCTGGGGTTAATCAGGCAGGGGCAGATCAAAGACATGAAGACCATCACCCTGCTCTATCACGCAGCGTTACACGTATTCGATAAACCTGTAGCGTAATGTCAGCCATTTTCGGGCGAGTAAGCTTACTAAGCCCACTCGCCCGAACGCGGTTCCTTACAGGCGGAACCGTGCCATTTGCGTAGCCAAGTGATCGGCCATAAGAGACAGTTCCTGACAATCCGCACGACAGGCATTCACATCCTTGACCGTTGTTTGAGCAAGATCAGCGATACCCTGAACGTTTCGGTTGATCTCTTCCGTTACTGAGCTTTGCTCTTCAGTAGCGGTCGCCACCTGATGGTTTCTATCCGTAAGCTCTTCGACATGAGCAGCAATGGCATCTAATGATCGGCCTGTTTGTCTGCTGGCCTCTACGCCCGTTTCAGTAGCCGATTGTCCAGCACGTATGGAGGCAACGGCCTCGTCAGCACGCCCTTTGAGTTCACCAATCATGCGCTGAATTTCAGAGGTCGCGCTTTGGGTACGGCCAGCCAGGGTACGAACCTCATCAGCCACCACGGCAAATCCACGCCCCATTTCCCCTGCACGTGCTGCCTCAATGGCTGCATTGAGCGCCAGCAAATTTGTCTGGTCGGAAATACTACGAATTACCAGCAAAACCTCATCAATGGTATCGACCTGTTGAGCCAGGGCACCTACAGCGCTTGCCGCCTCCTCAATATCGGCCGACATCCCTTGGACATACTGGATAGATTGCCCAACCACCTGCTTAGCGGATACCGCCTCTTCCTGAGTGCTGCAAGAGACCTCAGCTGCAGCGCCGGCATTGCGTGCGATCTCTTGCACGGTCAGCCCCATTTCATGCACAGCGGTAGCCACCATGTCGGTCATATGCTGCTGCTGGGTCGCTCGCGTCGATGTGCTATCCACTACCTGAGCAACCTGGACCACATTCTGCCGAAGCTGCTCGCTGGTATGCAGGGCATTACCGATCAGCTCGCGCAAACTTTCAACAAATCGGTTAAAGCCACGCGCCAGATCACCTAGTTCATTCGCGCGGCTTTCATCAAGCCGACGCGTTAGGTCGCCATCACCGCTACCAATATCGATCAGCGCGGTTGTTACCTGACGAATCGGTCGAACAATACTGCGCGCCATCCAGACAACCAGTCCCAGAAATGCCAGAACAACGGCTAGACTAATACCTGAAATGACAAACAAAGCCTTTTGAGCAGGGCCATAAACCTCGGAAAGCGGCACCTCGCTGACCAGCGTCCATCCAAGCGACTCGACTGGCTCAGCTACCGCTACGTATTCCTGGCCATCCCGCTCAAACATCACAGCCTGACTGTCAGCGCCTTTTGCCTTGGCAATCAGTTGCTGAGCGGGCCCAGCTCCTACTAACTGCTCAAGCATCTTTTTGTCATTCAGCTCAGCCTGGGGATGGATTTTCACCTTGCCGTCTGGACTGACTAAATACACCTGACCCTGCTGGCCAAAACGGAAGTCACGAATCATGTCTGACAATGCTGTCAGGCTGAAGCCCAGCCCTACTACACCCAACAGGCGGCCGTCGCGCTCGATGCGCTCATCAATAAATAAGGTGGGCATATGAGTATTGTTATCAATGTCGATCACGATCAAACGCTGTTGTCCGCTCGCCAGAAAGTCATAAAACCACTTACTGTTCGCTTCGCCAGGTTTGAGCGTGATATCCAGGCCTTTGTTCGTAAAATAATGGCCGGAATCCTTGGAGATGATAAAGGACACGAGCGCGTTGTAATGCTGTTGGAGATTCGATAAATAATGTACGAACTGAGGCTGTTGCTCGACAGCTTCGCCAGCACTCAACCAGTCGGCAATCAATGTATTGTTGGCCATATTACTGGCCGTGGTCAGCGGGACGGTCAGTACTCGCTCAAGATCATTTCGAATCGCTTTGACACTGGTCGGCATAGCCTCTTGAAGCAGATAACGATCGGTTAACCGATTCAAGGCATAGGCATAGATACCGATTACAACCAAACTGCTAATGACCAAGGCGGCGCCCATACTCAAGATAAGCTGCCACTGGATACTGTTTCGCCAAAGACGCATAACGTAACGTGCCTCGAATTCCGCGACTAGAAGAGATGCTGCAAAGAGATCTGGAGATAGTTAAGCGGTAACCCTAAATGCAAGGGCACAGCTAGCGTCTAGACGTTCTTTGAGTAAACGAATAAGTAGTGCAACGCGTATCGACGAACAGAAGAAGAACTTTACGGGGAGAGAATGGTTTTTGGAGAGTGGGTGACTGACGGCAACAATAAAAACCGGACGATAAGGCGTTGCCTTTTAAAAAGGCAACGTCAATAGACTCCATGAAATACGCGTAGCGTGCAGTAGCGAGCCCTGCGTTTATAAGGCTTTAACGAGCAGCAAGGTGACTCTATTGCCTTGCTCCTACTACTCTCTAGCGTAGCTGACTATCCTTACTGCCGCGTCGGTTATAGCCGCTGAATCTGGCCTGCTCCTTGTCGTGCGCGGCCTGACAGTTAACGCACAAGCGCACACCTTTTACTGCCTGGCGTCGAGCCTCGGGAATAACCGCATCGCACTCTTCGCAGTGCGTCAGGCTTTCACCACGCGCCATCTGGCTTCGAGCACGCTGGATAGCATCTTCAATGGTGCTGTCGATCTGCTCTTGAACCGCCCCGTCGTTTGCCCAACCACTGGCCATAGGACTCTCCCATTAGCTGTGAGACATCCTGTTGATATGGGTACATCTGCACCTATAACAAGAGGCCAGCACAACGTTATTTGCCGTAGCCGACCAATGACATTCTATGACTCGTTTACACCAGATCTGCTCGCGTCAGCTCACTTTTGAGATAGGCGTAATAAATAGGCGCAGCCACAAGTCCTGGTAGGCCGAAAGCCGATTCAAAAACCAGCATGGCTAACAGTAACTCCCAGGAGCGGGCCTTGATTTGCCCTCCGACAATGCGCGCATTGAGGAAATACTCAAGCTTGTGGATAGCGACCAGATAGCACCCTACGGATACTGCCACCCACAGCGAAACCGACAGCCCTACGATCAGAATCAGGGTATTAGAGAGCAAATTCCCGATCACGGGCAGCAGCCCCAGAATGAAGGTCGCTACGATCATTGTCTTGATCAGGGGTAAGTGGATGCCACAGAGCGGCAACACACCCGCAAGAAAGACGGCTGTCAGAATGGTATTGATAAAAGAGATCTTTACCTGGGCAAAAACCACGTTGCGAAACGCCTCTGACAGCAGCGCCACACGGTCCAGCAGCGCGGTGGACAGCGGGCGCTCCTGGGCTCTGCTGCGCTTGCGCTGCAAGGCAACGGCAGCGCCGAGAATCAGGCCGATCACGAGGGTGACAAACGTGTGTATTGCATCCTTGCCAATGGTCTGCAGCTCACCTAAGTGAGCACCCAGCCACTCATTGACCGAGTGACGAAAATCTTCGGCGCTGGCGGGCAGGTATTTATCGAGCGCCATCGGAAGTTGCCCACGGGCACGCTCGGTGAGCGCCATGAATTTATCGATCAGACTGCCCGGATTGCGAACTTCATGCAGTACAAAACTGATCGCGCCCGCAAAGAATACAACCAGGACACAGACAACCAGGGTCACCAGCAGGGCTACCGCCACGATACGGGCACGATCACCGGAAATAAGCCCCTGCAGGCGAGGCTCCAGCATATTGGCCAGTTCAAAGACCAGCAGACCGGCAAACAGACTGGGGACCAATCCAAGCGGAAAAACCAACATGAGGCTGGCCAGAATAACGAACCAGCTAACCAGAAGAATCTGACGAGGCGTAAATACGGGCATGATGTCCTATGCGTTGTAAGGCAGCCTCAAGGAGGCAATCCATTCCATCAATCATTATCGTAAAACAGAGGTGACTGCGGCTCTTGCGCAACCTCTATTGTGCCCTGTTAAGGGCCCGCGCGGGAAATACCGTTCATGTCCGGGTCTTTCAAAATTCGACGGCATGACGCCTAAAGCCACTACAAAATGAAGGGTTGCTCTATACTACGCGTTTCCCTTTCAGAGGCTTTGCCACGTGTTCGCCGGTCTCGCTCATTTTCGTCAAACGTACCTTGTCCGCTTCTGGGCTCCCCTTCCGACACTGGTCGCCTTGGGTGTCCTTTCGGCGTATTACTTCACGCTCACCCATACGTTCTGGGCCGTCACCGGAGAATTTACCCGTTGGGGAGGACATGTACTGTCCTGGTTCGGCCTCCATCCTGAGGAATGGAGCTATTTCAAGCTCATCGGTTTGCAGGGCACCCCGCTGGACCGGATCGATGGCGTCATGATCGCCGGCATGTTTCTCGGTGCCTTGAGCATGGCGTTGTTCGCAGGCAATGTGGGCTGGCGCTGGCCTACCAGTCGTAGGCGCCTGCTGCAGGGATTGATTGGTGGGATCGTTGCAGGCTTCGGTGCTCGCCTGGCCATGGGATGCAATCTGGCAGCCTTTTTTACCGGCATCCCTATGTTTTCCCTGCATGCCTGGGCTTTCATGCTGGCGACTGTCGCAGGAGCCTGGATAGGGGTAAAGCTCAGCCTGCTGCCCTTTCTGAGAGCGCCACTCAAGGTTGGCAAAACCCGCTCGCCCATGCCTTCCCCAGATGCGCTTGCACGTCGGGCCAGAACACAATCCCGCCTGGGCATCGCCATACTGTGTGCCGCGGCACTGCTGGCCGCCTGGCGATTCGAGGCCTCCTTTGTATTGGGTATCGCCTGCATATTCGGGCTCTTGTTCGGCACCCTGATCGAGCGGGCCCAGATCTGCTTTACCAGCGCCGCCCGTGACATCTGGACGACCGGCCGCACTCGGGCTGCCCAAGGGATTCTGTTGGGGATGGCGGCTGCGTCCATTGGCACTTTTGGTGCGATTCAGTTGGGCGTTGCGCCCAAGATTTTCTGGATGGGCCCGAACGCCATTATTGGCGGCCTGCTCTTTGGTATCGGCATCGTATTGGCCGGTGGCTGCGAGACCGGCTGGATGTACCGCGCCGTGGAAGGACAGGTGCACTTCTGGATAGTGGGCCTGGGCAATGTGATTGGCGGTACGCTGGTGGCAGTGTATTGGGACGAGCTGGGTAATGCACTGGCGCTTCCCTATCCCAAGATCGACTTACTGAAAGCCGTCGGCCCTGGCTATGGTTTGCTACTAACCTTTATCGGCCTGGGCATCGCCCTGCTATTGGTTCAACTCAACGCTCGCCGTTTCGGCACCTCCAGGAGAGTCCATGAGCACACAACCGGATCTGTCTCTCGACCTGAGGGGCGAACACTGCCCCTATAACGCCATCGCTACACTGGAAACCCTGGAAACGATGCAGGCTGGTCAATTGCTTGAAGTCATTACCGACTGTGCGCAGTCGGTACATGGCATTCCAGAGGATACCCAACGCTATGGCTATCTGTGCCGTAGCGTCGAGCAGCATGGCTCGCTGTTCCGCTTCCTGATCGAAGTCCCTGCGGAAAAGGTAGGCCAGACGGCAGCCAGCGTCACCGTGTAGTCAGGAGTCAGAAGTCATCTCCGGAGGCCCCCTTCGACTTACGCCTCGGCAGCCACTCGGTGCGCCATGGCAACACCGGGCCTTATGGCTGAGCCGACTGACATCAATTCATTCAATGCCGACACCACCTGATCGACAGTGATCGCCTGCATGGACGCCCGGCACTTTTTGCAGGGCAGCCGTGCGCCATTACCCAACGGCGTCTTGCCTTGATACAGATTGATGTGGCCCAGGTAACCCGTGACCCGCGGCGAAATAAACTCTGAAAACAGCACCACGGCTGGCGTCGAAACCGCTGCAGCAGCATGGTGCATTCCGCCTTCAGCCCCAACAAAACCCCGGGCATGAGCCAGTACGGCCGCCGCTTCGCGAAAGCTGGCCGTCACGACATGCCGTACCCCCGGAAGCAGCCGGGTTCCCTTCGGTCCCAACTGCACGAAGTCGAACCCGCACCGAGCCAGCTGTTCCCAACGCTCCCAGAGCCAAGCCTTGTTGGAATCGGTCACCTTGGTATGGGGCTCAATGACAATCGCGCCCTGGGCATGTTGTCGGCCGAACGCCAGTTCCTGGGCAGAGAAAAATATCTCGCCAGGCACCAGTTCAAAGACCTGCCACTCGCAGACTTTCTTGTTCTTGCGGTAGATATACGGACGCCTCTTGGGGGCGTTGCATATCGTGACGCACCCTGGCTCCGGCTGTTTGAGAATATAGGGATTATTCTCCCAGATCTCTGACCAGCGCGGCTGCCCCTCACAATCCACGAACACCACTTTCTGCCGGGTCTTTTCGTAATGCACGCGGGCCTGACCCGCAGCCATCAGCTCGTCACCCCATCCCATTCGATTTCTCCCGAATGTAATGCCGAACCCAAAATGTGCCAGGAGACTAGCAGGCTCATCCTTAAGATTTGCTTAACCAAACTGCATTCGTGAGCGTTTCGTTAAGCAGACACCTTTCAAAGGTGTAAGCGGGTATTTCCATCGGTTCTGAGCGATGCTGTCGACAGCATCGTCACAGGGTAACCACAGGGGCACACGGCTTTTCAGCCAGACGTGCGATAGTGTGGGCTGATCGGATACCGGAGCGCTTGATGTACCAGGAACTCAACGAGTTATGGCTGCTGTTCATTCAGACCTTGGCCTGGACGACTTACTATCTTCAGCTCGGGCTGCTGCTGTGCGCTGTTGGCATTGTGGCCGGCCTAGTGAAATGGGGCGTATGGTGGGGTAAGGCTCTGGTTATAGGCTCTGTCGGGATTGCCGCCCTGCTTGCGCTGGCACTGGACGCCATTGGCAAACTGGTTGCCACGTTATAGATGAGAAGCATTATACAAGGCATGTCGAAAAAGCCTTGGAGCCGAACCTGTAAGGAACACTATCCGGCACCACCGGTCCGTGTGTAGGTGACAAGGAAACTGCTTATAACAAGTTGTTTACCCATGGAGACCACCATGACTGTCAAAGCCCTGCTTGCTGTAACTGCCCTTCTGGCCTCCAGCGCTGCGCTGGCAGCCTCCCCGGCGATGGAAAAAGAAGGTGTCCTAGTCGATGACCAGGGCAGAACGTTATATACCTACGACAAGGACACCGAAGGTGTCTCCAGTTGCAATGGCAAATGTGCGGAAAACTGGCCGCCGCTCAAGGTAGAGGCCGGTAGCAAGCCTTCGGAGGCCTGGACCGTGATCGAGCGTGAAGATGGCGCCATGCAGTGGACTTACAAGGGCAAGCCGCTGTATACCTTCGTCCAGGACAAAAAGGCTGGTGACAAGACTGGCGATGGCAAAGGTGGTGTCTGGCATATAGCCAAACCATAACGGCTCAGGAAACCGGCTACCGCGCCGGTTTCCCTTCTGACACACCGCTGCCAAGATGCACTGGCATGCTCATCAATACCCAGCACCTGAGCCCGGCATCAGCCCGCCTGAATACCCTCTTTTGAGAACTCTTCATGACCGACTCCTCGCCCATCCGTATCCTCGACTCACAAATTCTTGCCAATGATTGGGGCGTGCTGACCAAGTACACCTTGGATTACCAGCGGCGTGATGGATCACGACAGCAGCACACCCGTGAGACCTACGACCGCGGCAACGGCGCGACGGTACTGTTGTACAACCTGGAGCGCCGTACCATTGTGCTGATCCGACAGTTCCGCCTGCCGACCTATCTCAATGGCATTCCTGATGGCATGTTGATCGAAACGCCGGCCGGCCTGCTCGACAACGCCGCGCCTGAAGAGCGCATCCGCGCTGAAATCGAAGAGGAAACGGGATACCACCTCCATCATGTCACCAAGCTGTTCGAAGCCTACATGAGCCCGGGCTCGGTCACGGAAAAACTCTACTTCTTCGCGGCAGAATACGATAGCGATACACATAGAAGCGAAGGGGGCGGGCTGGCTGATGAAGGTGAGGACATCGAAGTAATGGAGTTTGGCTTCGATGAGTTGCTGGACATGATTCGCGCCGGACGCATTCTGGACGCCAAGACCATCATGCTGGTGCACTATGCAGCGCTCTACTTGTTCCCTAAGCGCTAGACATCGTACACATGGCTAATCCGCCTCTCAAAGCGAATATCCTGCTGCAGACCTTGCGGTCTACGACCATGCTCTTCGTTGAACATGGCCAGGACGTGCTTTAACCAGATTTTCAAGCCGTTTCACACTTTTAGACCCCTCTCCTGCAAGGGCAGAAACCTCTGCGTTTGCAGGAGGTCGCACACCTCTTATCAGTTGAATCAGTGGCCAGCCAATATGCTGGCAAGACCGTGATATGCAAGCACCGGATAGACGCATCAGGAAATAATATTCCGGCTTACTGGCCTGAAAAGGTGTGGATCGTTCAGGTTCTAGCCAGAATTTGGCATATACCCTGTTTGACGGTCCCTGCGCGGCGTGCTACATGCACAAACTCTGCATGAGGTGATTGCTGATCATAGGCCAGGCTTGTTACGGTACGGCCCTTTCCAAAAGATGGCCTTTTGTCCAGGCTCTCATACTTTTATTACATGACCATTTAATGCCTATGCCCACTTTTCTCGCAGCCCTTTTTTCTCGTACCCCGTTAGCCAAGGGCACACGCATTTTTTCCAAAGGCTCTACCTGGAGCGCCTGTTTGCTCGGAGCAGCCCTTACAGCAGGTCTGGGTCAGGTACAGGCCCAGGAGAACAAGGCGGCTGACCGTTGGGTCAGCGATACGCTGTCCACGTATGTTCGCAGCGGCCCGACCGATGGCTATCGTATCGTTGGATCACTCAAGTCCGGCCAGAAAGTCGAGCTGGTCAACACCCAAGGTGATTACAGCCAGATCCGAGGCGAAAGCGGTGACCTGGTATGGATTCGCTCCAGCGAACTGCAGGAACAGCCTGGCCCGGTAGAGCGTGTACCGCAACTGGAACAGCAGGTAAACGAGCTGAGCAGCAAGCTCAAGACGATCGATGACAGCTGGAAATCCCGCGTTCAGGGCATGCAGGAAACCATGGACGCCCGCAAAGCACGCATAGATGAACTTGAGCAGACCCGGCGCCAGCTAGATGCTGAACTGACCGACGCACAGTCCGAACTTCGCAGCGTCAAGGCGCGCCTGGGTGATGAGAACAAGGATGTCATGATGCGCTATCTCGTTTACGGAGGCAGCATTGCCGGAGCCGGCCTGTTGGCAGGTTTGATCCTGCCGTCATTTGCGGGTCGCAGAAAGCGCAACGATCGCTGGTTCTAAAGGGCAGGCTCCAGGTACAACATGTGTGCCTGGAGCCCTCCTCTTATTCATCAAGCACAAAGCGGGCAAGCCGCTGCCTGAGCATGCGGTTTTCCATACGCAGGGTTTCTACCTGGGTCAGCAGGTCGAGCGCCAGTGCGATGCCCGCCCAGTCCAGCTCAAGCTCTCGTTGCAGCCGTACGGCACGGCGTACCGTATGCAACGCTGACAGGTCGAATACCCATACCTCTGGCCGCGGCCCGCGTGGCTCGACGATGCCATGCTCGACAAGCTCGACGATGTGAGTCACTGGCGTATCGACCAGCTGGCTGATCTCTTCGATGTCAAATTCCACGATTACGGTGGTCATCTCAGTCCCTCCACTCACTTCTGGGGTTGAAGCTGGCCTTGTTCGCCAATTGCTCCCATAGTTTCCGAGTAGCCTCATCATGAGTCTTGGGCATGACAATCTTGATCACGGCGTATAGGTCTCCTGCGCCGCCCTTCCGGGTTCGCAACCCCTTACCCTTGAGACGTAAACGCTGCCCCGCCTGGCTGTTGGCCGGAACGGTCAATTGCAGTTTTCCGCTCAAGGTGGGGACAGTTACCTTGGCGCCCAGTGCAGCTTCCCAGGGCGCAAGCGGAACGGTCAGAAGCAGGTCATGCCCGTCGACATCGAAGAGTGGATGAGGAACTAGCCGGACAACCAGATAAAGATCGCCGTCGGGTCCGCCATTGAGCCCTGGGGCGCCCCGCCCTTTCAGCCGGATTCGCTCGCCATCGGTCACACCTGCCGGAATGCGTACGTTCAGGCTCTTGGGTACGCTCTCGTGACGCAACCCGTTCGCGCTATAGCTAGGCACCCGATAGTTGATGGTCCGCGGCTCGTCCGACAGCGTGTCTTCGAGAAACAACGGCAGTTCCATTTCCACATCCTGCCCTCTTCGTCCGGCACTACGCTCCTGGCCGCGCCCACTACCGGGTCGGGCACCAAAAACAGATTCGAAGAAATCGGAAAAATGCCGCTCGTACTGCCCGTCTCCTCCGCCAAAATTGCCGTTGAACTCCCAGCCTGGCGGCGGCTCGAACTGCTGCCCGGCCCGGCCGTACTGGCGTAGTTGATCGTATTCGGCTCGTTTTTCCGGATCTCTGAGAACCTCATAGGCCTCGGAGACTTCCTTGAATTTGTTTTCCGCATTCGGCTCTTTGCTGACGTCTGGATGATATTTGCGCGCCAGCTTGCGGTATGCGGTCTTGATCGCTTTTTCGTCTGCGCCCGGGTCGACGCCCAGTAGCGCATAATAATCTTTGAATTCCATCGAACCTCACCGTCTCGTCAATCGACAACAGTCAAAAGCAGACAGCCATGACAGGCCTGCCGCTGCCCGGTGATCGTGCCTGTCTATAACCATAGCCCTATCAGCCCGGTATGGCGCTGATACAGGTCAGTGCACGACACAAACACCCTTCGATAAAGATGTGGACAGTACGCCAGGAATCCAGTGCCGGTTGCGAAAAAGACACGGAAGGCAGCCGTTTGCCAAGCGGCTTCAGGCGCGCACCGCCTGTGCGAAGGCGGTGCGCGAGGAAGGATCAGTTTTACTGCTGAATCAGATTGACGCGGTTGCCTGCGCCGGATTGGCTCAGATTGACCCGTAGATCAGCACCGGTCTGCTGTAGCGTGATGTGGTTATCCGACCCGCTCAGCTGGCTGAGATACGCCACGTTACGATCGCCCTGCTGCCCGATGGTGATTTCATTGAGCGAGCCTTCGGTCGAAGCGCTCAGGATGTTGTCGCTACCCTCTTGCGTGCCGTACAGGACGTTACTGTTGCCGGTCTGGTCGGCATAGAACTCGTTACCGGTCCCGGTCTGGTTGGCGGTCGCAATGTTGTAGTCACCCACCTGGCTGAGCTGAGCGGCCTGCCAGTCACCTGCCTGGAAAGCATCGATACTGTTCGAGACACCACTCTGGGTAGTGTCTGCGTCGTTATTGCTGCCTTCCTGAGTGACCAGGGCGCCGCCATTCTGACCGTCGATACGGACAGCGGCTTGCTGCTGCGTACCGCGCTGGGTGACATAGGCCGAGGTATTCACACCACTGACCTCAAGCGTGGCCACGGAACCCTGGCTGTCCAGCTGGTAGATATTGGCGGAGGTATCGTTCCCTGTCTGAATGACCGTCGCAACGTTATTGGAGCCGTCCCGCTGCCACAGCAGAGCGGTGTGATTGTCGCCCTGTTGATTAACGGATACTTCAATGGCCACGGCCCCTTCCTGCAGCGTATGGGCCCAATGGGTGTTGCCGTTTTGCGTAATCCGGGAGGTTGCCTGGGTCGTGTTTAGTTGTTCGGTTTCAGCTTCGTTGGCAGTGCCTGTCTGGCTCTGGTTGACTGAAGCCGATTCGGAAGCTTGCTGAGAGACTGACGCCTGATTGTTCCAGCCATACTGGTATTGGTTGGAGTAGGCATTGGCCGAGTCAGCCTGCTCGACAGTCGCGACGTTGTAATTGCCCGCCTGTGCCTGCTGTGCAGTACCGGCTTGGCTATTGGCCTGAGTCAGGCGAGCCTCATTGGCGTAACCGCTATGCGACTGCTTGACAGCATTACCGGAGCCGGACTGCTCGATCGTAGCCGTATTGAGCACACCGTGCTGGTCCTGTCGGGCCGTATTGTTTTCAGCGAAGGCTTGCGTGGCTAACACCGCGAGAACGGCAGCGGCGAGCGGTTTGAAGATAAACATAGCTCTCTCCATGAATGTTTATTTCCACCAGAGGTACAGCAAGGCCTGGAAGACCTTTACCGCATTACCATTGCGCAAGAACCTGCAAGGGCACCCTAGCGATCAGGCATTGTGAATCGGGAGGCTATATTCGCCGTTTAGCGCAGCGACGGGTATCAACCGAAAGATTGAAAATATGTGCGTCTTGCCTTTTGCCAAGCGATAACCGGCACCTTATGGATGGGCGGTTAGAACCTTACGACGCCCTTACGGCCTAATGGATAACGCCTGAATAAGGCCCGAACGGGAGACGAACATGAGCGACATCAAGCACCCCGAAAACCAGAACGCTGAAAACGAAGACCTCGATAATCGTGACGTCGATGACGACCAGCTAGACCAGGCCGTAGAGGAAACCTTCCCTGCCAGCGACCCGATTTCACCATGATCTGATCAGTCGATCGGATTTCTTCTACTCGGTCTTGGGGTTGAAGACTATATACCTATAGCTTCAACCCTTTTTTTGTGCCTGTTGTTTCCCAACGCCTGTTCATCACGGATGCGCCCACGGGTTGGCCATCAGTCTGATCAGGATCACCGAACGCAGCAGCGTTGAGAGCCTGGCTGCCGCCTTCGACATCCGGCGCAATCATTCCTGGATAGCAATTGTGCCCCTCATGCCTGTGGCAGTCAGGGCATGTTGCGTATTGAAGCGTTAGCCTGCCGAGCGACACCTTTACTGATCGCTGTTGGAGCATCCTTGCAAGTTGGCCTGGGTCACGTTGCTGAACGCCGGAACACTACGCGTCAGCCAGACATTACCACCAATGGTGGAGCCTTTTCCGATAGTGATGCGTCCCAGAATGGTCGCGCCGGCATAGATGACCACATCGTCCTCGACGATCGGATGGCGTGGATGCCCTTTTTGCAGATTACCGGACTCATCGGCCGGGAAGCGCTTAGCACCTAAAGTCACTGCCTGATAGATCCGAACCCGCTCGCCAATGATGGCTGTCTCGCCGATAACCACGCCGGTACCATGATCGATAAAGAAACTGGGGCCGATCTGCGCACCTGGATGGATATCAATACCCGTCGCCGAATGAGCCAGCTCTGCAATCATGCGCGCAAGCAGGGGCAGGTCAGAACGGTAGAGCTGATGCGCCAGACGATGGTAGATCACGGCCAGAATACCGGGATAGCACAGCAGTACCTCATCCACGCTACGCGCCGCCGGATCGCCACGGTAGGCTGCCAGCACATCGGTATCCAAAAGACGCCGCAGATCAGGCAATGCCAAGGCAAAGTCCTGCACAATGCGCTGCGCCGGATCTTCGACCGCGCACTCAGAGGTTCCCCGCTGTCGAGCGGTATAACATAGCTCCAGCCGTACCTGCCCCAACAGAGCATTGAATGCACGGTCCAGCACATGCCCTACGAAAAAGTCTTCGCTTTCCGCACGCAGGTCACTGGGTCCCAGACGGAGCGGAAACAAGGCGCTACAGAGCGACTCAAGGATCTCGCTCATTACCGCTCGCGACGGCAGTTCACGGCTGCTCAGTTCTCGCGTTCGGCCATGCTGGCTACGCCATTCGTTACGAGCGTCATGCAGCTCATCTACGATTCGTTCCAGTTGCCAGTTGATCCCCGGGGCTTTACCCCGCACCGCATTTGAATCGCTCATTACCACGTTCCTGGAAAAAGAACCGGCGCGAGCCGGTCCTGGGTTCGACAATAAAACGTTGCGGCTGATCAAGCGTGCCCCAACGCATGCTCGTACCTTACCGCATCGTCTGCCCGATCGGATAGGATGGGGACAGACCTGCCAACGCCGCACCGCCTGGCGTCAAGGCAACCACGAGTGAAACATTCATACAGGAGAACTCTTATGACGTTTGGCCCCCTGGTCAGTACCGAGTGGCTTGCCAACGCATTAGGCAACAAAGACCTGGTGATATTCGATGCCAGTGTCTACCTGCCCAACGAGTCGAAACATGCACGCGCCGAGTATGAGGCTGCTCACTTACCTAGTGCTCGCTTCTTCGATATCGAAGAGATTTCAGATCAGGACACAACGCTACCGCACATGGTGCCCTCTCAGGGTCGTTTCGCCCGGCGGGTAGGTGAGCTGGGGGTCAACAACCAGTCCCGCGTTGTGGTTTATGACCAGAAAGGGTTGTTTTCAGCAGCGCGTGCCTGGTGGATGTTTCGCCTCTTCGGCCATGATCAGGTCGCAGTGCTCGATGGAGGCCTTCCCAAGTGGCAGAGCGAACATCGGCCCGTAGAACAAGGCCCCACACCTGCCGTACCGGCCCAGACGTTCGAAGCCACGTTCCACGCCAGAATGCTACGGGGCCTGGGCGATATCCAGGCCAACTTCGACAGCCGCCTCGAGCTGGTACTGGATGCACGCGCGGCCAATCGCTTCGAGGGGTCGGTGCCCGAGCCGCGTGCAGGCCTGGCCTCCGGGCATATTCCAGGTAGCGCCAGCCTGCCCTATACCAATCTTCTCAATGCTGACGGAACGTTCAAGGATGTCGAAACGCTTCGCGCGCGCTTCGCGCACTCTGGTGCGGACGGCTCACGACCAGTGGTCACCAGCTGCGGCAGTGGCGTGACAGCAGCCGTTCTTCTCCTGGGACTGGCAGTGGCAGGCCTACCGGAAGGGGCTTTGTACGATGGTTCCTGGACAGAGTGGGGCTCGCGTGCAGACACCCCCAAAGCGACGGGAAAGGCCTGACCATTCCCGCGGTATCGCTCATCTGACGGTACCGCTCCACCAAAGCGGCATGGGCTCGAGGGATCATTCTTTGGTCTAATAGACGCCTTTTTTATGGCCTCGAACAAGATAGTTCTCTTGCTCTGAGCCACGCTCTTTCAGGGCTCGGCTGCTTGCGTGCTACTTAAAAGTATTATCAGGCAAGCAGTTAAGCCATTTGTCTCATACGGTCTTTCAAGTGCGATAAACGAACAAATGGCTATTGCTTTAGGTAGCGAATCGATAGCATTATCGCGGCACGTCATCGTACAACCCTGGCCTTAAGGCACAAGGGTGAATTCCACAATAAATTTAATAATGGAATAACCTGAATGTTGAAGATCGCACCCTGCACGGCCTTATCTTCCCCGTCCGATATTCCCCCCTCTTCCAGATTTTGTGGAGGCGTTTGCGCGTCCGCTTAGGTTCGGCTGCCCATTCAGGCCGGACATGAATTGCCCTGAGGACCAGGGCTTCTCCGCCTCTGATAAATCAATCCGTAAGAGATTGCGCTCAGGTGCGGCATCATTACTCATGGGAGTACAACAATAATGACCCTTCGCTATCTCTCTGTTCCTGCGTTTATCGGATGCACACCGCTTGCGCTGGCCTTGGCATTACCGATGGCTGCTCATGCCGAAGGTTTCCTGGAGGACGCCAAAGTCAACGTAATGACCCGCAACTATTACTTCAACCGGGATTTTCGTAATAGCAGTAACACTCAGCAGAGTAAGGTCGAAGAATGGGCACAAGGTTTCATTATGACGGCAACCTCGGGCTACACGCCGGGCGTCGTAGGTTTTGGTCTAGACCTGACCGGGCTCTATGGGATCAAGCTGGATAGCGGTCGGGGCCGCGCTGGCACTCAATTGCTGCCGGTACATGATGATGGGCGTGCCGCGGATGATTTCGGTCGTTTGGGCGCTACTTTCAAGGCTCGCATTTCCAAGACTGATCTGTTGTTAGGCGAATTGATGCCTAACGTACCGGTGCTTCGCTTCAACGATGGTCGTCTGCTTCCTCAGACATTCCGCGGTGCGACACTGACCTCCAAGGAACTGGACGGCTTCACGTTCTATGCTGCGCAGATTCGTCAGGTGAGCCTGCGTAACTCCTCCAACATGGAGGATCTGTCCATCACGACCGGCGGTGCCCGTCAGATTCGTGCAGCCTCTTCGGATCGCTTCAATTATGTAGGGGGTGAATACACCTTCAACGAGAAGCGCACCATGGTTGGCGTATGGCACGCGCAGTTCGAAGATGTCTACAAGCAGAACTTCTTCAACCTGACCCATACCCAGAAGTTCGGGGACTGGAGCCTGGGCGCGAACCTGGGTTACTTCACCGGTGAAGAGGAAGGCCAGGCGCGTGCGGGCAACCTGGACAACAAACTGTTCACCGGACAGTTGTCAGCCGGTATTGGCGGCCACAAGTTTACCGTGGGCTATCAGCGCGTTAGCGGTGACAATGGCTGGTTGAGCGTCAACGGCACCAGCGGCGGCAGTATCGTAAACGACATGTTTACCCAGAGCTTTGACAATGCCAAGGAACGCTCCTGGCAGCTGCGTTACGACTATAACTTTGCTGCTATGGGTATTCCGGGTCTGGCCTTCATGGCGCGTTACGGTCATGGTGACAACATATACGTCAACGCTGCCAATGATGACGGCTCGGAATGGGAACGTAACTTCGATGTGGCCTATACCTTCCAGAGCGGCCCGCTCAAGGACCTGAACATGCGTTGGAGAAACTCCATGGTTCGTCGCGACTATGGTAGCAACAACGATGTCGACGAGAACCGCCTAATCTTCAGCTACCCGATCTCGATTCTGTAAGCGCCAGGTCGATACAAAAAGCCCGTCTTTCGACGGGCTTTTTTTAACGCCTTGCCTACTGCCCTTCATATTGAGTTTGGCGTGACTCCACGCCCAGCTCATCCCATACCGACTCGGCCAAATGGAAGGTCGCGTTGGCCGCCGGGATACCGCAATAAATGGCGCTCTGCATGATCACTTCCTTGATCTCATCGCGCGTTACACCGTTGTTGGCAGCGGCGCGCAGATGCAGCTTGAGTTCTTCGCTCCGGTTCATCCCAATCAGCATGGAAATGGTAATCAGGCTACGGGTATGCCGCGGCAGGCCCGGACGGGTCCAGATATCACCCCAGGCGTGCCGGGTGATCATCTCCTGAAACTCCTCGTTGAATGGCGTGAGCTTTTCCAGGCTGCGATTCACATGGGCATCGCCCAATACCGCGCGACGGACCTCCATGCCCTTTTCATAACGTTCGCGTTCGTCCATCTCGGGATCTCCTAAGCCGTCAGGAAAGCCAGGACACGGCGACTAAATGCTTCGCCGGCCTGTACATTGGAAAGATGCGCAGCATCGAATTCCGCATACTCGGCATTCGGAATCTGAGCCTGCATGTAATGACCGTCGGCCGGTGTGGTGACGGCATCGTGCGTACCCGCCACGATAAGCACCGGAACGGTGACGGCCTTGAGATGCTCACGAAAATCACCGTCACGCACGGCAGCACAATTGGCGGCATACCCTTCTGGCGAGGTAGCTGCGAGCATGTCGGTAATGCGCTTGACCTTGGCTGGCTCTGCCTGAGAGAACTCAGGTGTAAACCAGCGGCTAATGGAGGCATCGCGCAGGTTGACCATGGCCGCCTGACCGCCCTTGAGTACCGTATCGATACGGTCGTTCCAACCGTCTGCCGTTCCGATCTTGGCAGCGGTATTACAGATAACGACACGCTGGATACGGTCACTGGCGTTCACTGCCAGCCACTGCCCGGTCAGTCCACCCATGGACAGTCCGCAGAAAAAGGCTTTCTGAACCTTGAGCGCATCCAGCAGCGCCAGGACGTCATGGCCCAATTGCTCAATGGTGTACGGACCGGGCGTGACGGTGGAGCCGCCATGGCCCCGTGTGTCATAACGCAGTACGCGAAAATGCTCGGTAAAAGCGGGAATCTGGTCATCCCACATATGCAGGTCAGTGCCCAGCGAGTTGGACAGCACCAGAACCGGCGCGTCTTCGCGGCCATCGAAACGGTAATTCAGTTCGCCCTCGGCGAGTTGCACAGTTGGCACAGGAATCCTCCTAGCGAGCAGACGTCAGTGAATGGTGTTCGGCACAGGCGCGTTCTACCCAGGTGCGGGCCTGTCCCAAGTAGTGCGCAGGATCGAGCAGATGATCCAGCTCATCGGCAGACAGCTCGGCGCTCACGGTCTCGTTCTGCCCGAGCGCCTCACGCAGGTGGCACTTCTGCTCGACCGCACGACGGCAGCACTGCTCGACCAAATGATGCGCCTGCTCACGACCGACACGTTGGCTAAGGGTAATGCTGACGGCCTCGGCCAGTACCAGTCCGTGGGTCAGCTCCAGGTTCGTGCGCATGCGTTCGGCATCAACCTCCAGCCCTTCGGCTACCAGCAACGCCTGTTCCAGCGCACCCGAAGTGAGGCAGAAAATATCAGGCAGGGTGTCCCATTCGGCATGCCAGAGACCCAGGCTGCGCTCGTGTTCCTGAGGCATGGCTGCGAACATGGTGGCGACAAGGTTGGGAATGCGGGTCGCAGCGCTGATCAGGACTGCCGCGCTGACCGGATTGCGCTTGTGAGGCATGGTCGAGGAACCACCCCGCCCCTGCCCGGCCGGCTCGAAAACCTCCGCCGCTTCTGTCTGCATCAACAGGGAAAGGTCACGCCCCAGCTTGCCCAGGCTTCCGGCAATCATGCCGCACATACTGGCGGCTTCTACCAAGCGGTCCCGCTGGGTATGCCAGGGTTGATCAGGTAGTGTCAGGTCAAGTTCTTTAGCCAACGCCTCGGCGACCGGCATGGCTTTGTCACCGAGCGCCGCCAGTGTGCCCGACGCCCCACCGAACTGCAGCACCAGGACACGCGGCTTGAGCTCAGCCAGCCGTTGGCGATGACGGGTAATTGCGCCTAGCCAGCCGGCAATCTTCATACCCAGCGTGACGGGCGTTGCATGCTGCAGCCATGTTCGTCCGGCCAGAGGCGTATCCACATAGCGCCGAGCCTGTTTGGCCAAAGTATCAGCCAAGGCAGTCAGATCGTCCTCCAACAGCGCGAGGGCCGCGCGGACCTGCAGCACAAGCCCGGTATCCATGACGTCCTGACTGGTGGCGCCCATGTGCACATAGCGTTCAGCCTCGGGGCTTGTACGCTTGATTTCACGTCCCAGTGCCTTGACCAGCGGAATGGCCGAGTTGCCGCTGCTCACGATGGCCTGCTGCAACGCGGCAAGGTCATAGGCCTCGGCACGGCAAGCCGCCTCGATCGGTGCGACGGCATCCTTGGGAATCAGGCCGACCGCGGCTTCGGCTCGCGCCAGGGCGGCTTCGAAATCCAGCATGCCCTGCAAACGTCCCCTATCACTGAAGACATCACGCATCGCGGCCTGGGTAAAGTAGGCATCGAAGAGTTGATGGGTCGGACGCTGACTCATATGCATTTATCCTTATTAGTGATCGTCATGCAGATAGCTGGCTCTGCGCGGCAGGCGCAGGCTTACCAGGAAGGCCACTACCAGCATGCAGGACACATAGATGTAGAAGAGATTCTCATGCCCCATGGCTTTGAAGTTCAGCGCAACGAATTCGGCCGAACCGCCAAACAAGGCATTGGCTACGGCATAGGAGAGCCCTACCCCTAGCGCACGCACCTGTGGCGGAAACATCTCGGCTTTTACCAAGCCACTGATCGAGGTATAGAAACTTACAATAGCCAGCGCGAGGATGATCAAGCCAAAGGCAATGACCGGGCTGGTCGTGGTTTTCAGGGTCAGCAGGATAGGATAGGTACACAGTGCGCCGAGCGCACCGAACCACAACATGGAAGCGCGGCGGCCAATACGGTCAGACAAGGCACCGAACAGCGGCTGCATCAGCATGTACAGGAACAGCGCACCGGTCATGATGCCGCTGGCCGTCTTGGCATGCATGCCTACGGTGTTGACCAGATACTTCTGCATGTAGGTTGTAAAGGTATAGAAAATCAGCGAGCCACCGGCGGTATATCCCAGCACAGTGAAAAACGCCGCCTTGTGATGTTTGAACAGAGCCGACAGCGAACCCGCCTCTTTGGCAGCACGGCTTTCTGCCGTCGTGGTTTCCTCAAGCGAGCGACGCAGCAGCAGCGAAATCACGGCAGCAACCGCACCCACTACAAAAGGAATACGCCAGCCCCAGGCACGCAGCTCCTCTTCGGACAAGACCTGCTGAAGGATGACCACCACCAGCACCGCCAGCAACTGTCCGCCAATCAGCGTCACATACTGGAACGAGGCATAAAATCCGCGCTTACCCTTCAGCGCCACCTCACTCATATAGGTTGCAGTAGTGCCGTATTCACCGCCGACCGACAAGCCTTGGAAAAGTCGCGCCATGAGCAGAAGAAGCGGCGCCCAGAAGCCAATGCTGTCGTAGGTGGGCAGGCAGGCAATCACCAGTGAGCCGGCGCACATCATGAGCACGGAGATCATCATTGACGTACGCCGCCCATAACGGTCGGCCACCCCACCGAAGATCCAGCCACCGATGGGTCGCATCAGAAAGCCTGCGGCAAATACACCGGCAGTGTTAAGCAGTTGAACGGTGGGGTCGTCTGAGGGGAAAAACGCGTGAGCAAAATAGATGGAGCAAAAGGAGTAAACGTAAAAGTCGAACCACTCGACGAGGTTGCCAGACGAGGCGCCGACAATGGCGAAGATTCTTTTACGACGCTCTTCCAACGTATAGGAACTGGTAGTCATTCGATCCGCTCTTGTCATTGAAATAGGAATAGTCCGGCACGCAATCGATCCTGACGTGCCGGTGAATGACCCTACAGAGGGCAGCCTTTGCCCTGTCGCAGGGTGTGCCGCCTACGCGTGACGGATTCGCAGGCCTTGGTGAGACATGTCCTTTTACAATTCTCTCCTTTGCAAAGCCGCAAATCCTTCGCGCTGGCGCAGATCACCCTTATTCCTCATCAACGCCCCGTTGTACGAGGCGCCCAAGACATTGACCTCAAACGCGCTCGACTGCCAGCGCCAGACCTTGTCCAACCCCAACACACATGGTCGCGAGCCCCAGCTGCTTGTTGGTCTTTTCCAGCCAATGCACGGTAGTCATGACCAGGCGTGCACCGCTCATCCCCAGCGGATGACCCAGTGCAATGGCGCCGCCCTGCGGATTTACTTTTTCACTGTCGTCCGGTAATCCCAAGCCTCGCACTACCGCCAGGGCCTGGCTGGCAAAGGCCTCGTTCAGCTCCACCACATCGAAGTCTTCAATGGTTTTCCCCAGACGGGTCAGCAGCTTTTGCACCGCCGGCACTGGGCCGATTCCCATGACACGTGGCGCAACGCCGCCACTTGCCATACCGAGAATGCGGGCGCGAGGCTTGAGGCCATACTTCTGCACGGCCTCGGCCGAGGCGATGATCATGGCCGCAGCGCCGTCATTCACACCCGAGGCATTACCCGCCGTGACGGTCTTGTCGGGCCCATTGACGGGCTTGAGCTTGGCCAGCATCTCCAGCGTGGTATCAGGGCGTGGATGCTCGTCCTTGTCGACGATCGTCTCGCCTTTCTTGTGGACGATTCGCACCGGCACGATTTCTTCGGCAAAGAAGCCGCTCTCCTGGGAAGCCGCCGTGCGCTGTTGGCTGCGCAACGCAAAGGCATCCTGATCGGCCCGGGAAACATTGTGATCCTGCGCGACATTGTCTGCCGTTTCCGGCATGGAATCGGTACCGTACTTCTGTTTCATCAATGGGTTCACGAAGCGCCAGCCGATGGTGGTGTCTTCGATCTTCTGTCCGCGGGAAAACGCAGTGTCCGCCTTGCCCATCACGAACGGAGCGCGGGACATCGATTCCACACCGCCGGCAATGGCCAGCTCCATCTCACCTGTGGCAATGGCGCGGTAAGCCGTCCCTACAGCGTCCATTCCCGACGCGCAAAGGCGGTTCAAGGTAACGCCCGGTACGGTTTCCGGAAGGCCTGCTAATAGAAGCGCCATACGCGCCACGTTACGGTTATCCTCGCCCGCCTGGTTGGCGCAGCCCATGAATACCTCATCGACTTCCGCCCACTGCACTCCAGGGTTGCGCTCCATCAGCGCCTTGAGCGGAATAGCCGCCAGATCATCGGCACGGACGCTGGACAGCGCACCGCCAAAGCGTCCAATAGGTGTACGAACGGCATCGCAGATGAATACATCACGCATCATGAGGCTCCTGATACCGCTCCTGGTCGGGCCGATGGCCCATGGGTAAGGAGGCGGTGTGACGGTCATAGCAGCACCTGAAATCGAGGGTGCCAGCTACCTGGGTCGTACTCGCCCGGACGGAAGACCAGGCGAGTGATGTTGAACGGAACAGTAAGCCGCAAGGCTGTAAGCAGACAATCCGATAATCGAATCTACGGTCGATTATCGAACACGTTTATCTATTCCCGTATGCGGTTGCGTGAATCGAAAAGGCCTTATGACGCATCAGAATGACTGACGATACCCTTGATCACTACAGCCGCCGTAGCCAGCGCAGCAGGCACCACCAGCGCAGTCAGCACCTGCTCGAAATTCCATCCCAGCCCCAGTAGAGTGGCCCCCATCCAGGCCCCCAGAATGGCACCGAAGCGTCCGATACCCAGCATCCAGGACACCCCTGTGGCACGACCCTGGGTCGGGTAGAAGCGTGCCGCTAATGAAGGCATGGCGGACTGCGCACCGTTGATGCACATCCCTGCAACCAATACCAGCGTAGCCAGCAACGTCACGTGACCCAGGCTCTGCCCGACACAATACGCAAAGACACCAGCCAACAAGTAAAACGTGCCAATGACCCAGTGCGGATTGATCCGGTCCATCGCCCAGCCCACGGCTACCGCGCTAAGCACGCCACCAAACTGAAACAGGGCTCCGATGAATGCAGCCTGCTCCATACTTGCACCGCTGTCGCGCATCAGGGTAGGCAACCAGCTTGTCAGCAGGTATACGATGACAAGTCCCATGAAGTAGGTCAGCCAGAGCAGCACCGTGCCCAGCCCACACGCCTTGGAGAAAATAACGGCAAAGACATTGCGCGCCTTGACTGTGCGCTGCTCTGGTACGCTGAACTCCCTGGCCTGCTGCACGATACTTGGGCCGATGGGCAGCAAGGCCTTGCGAATCCGTGCCACGCCCCGGTTATGCACCACCAGATAGCGGGCCGATTCCGGCAACCACAGCAGCAGCACCACTGCCAGAGCCATCGGTAGCAAGCCCCCGAGCAACAGCAGGCTATGCCAACCGAACGCCGGAATCAGCTTGGCAGAGATGAACCCGCCACACGCCATGCCCAAATTGAAGCCGCAGAACATGCTGGTTACCAGTAACGACTTAAGCCGCTCCGGGGTGTATTCAGACAGCAGTGTCGTGGCATTCGGCATGGCGGCACCTAGGCCAAGGCCGGTCAGAAAACGCAGGATCACCAGTTGATCCACCGTACCGCTGTAGGCCGAGATCACGCTGAAAAGTCCAAAGATGGAAACGGCGGCAACCAGCACGACCTTACGGCCGAACCGGTCCGCCAACGGTCCCGAGCCCAACGCACCAAACACCATCCCGACCAGGGCAGCGCTCATGACTGGTCCAAGGCTTGCTCGATCGATTCCCCAGTCCTGGGTCAACGCCGGTGCGATAAACCCCATGGCAGCAGTGTCCAGGCCATCCAGGAAAACGATCAAAAAGCACAACACCACGATTCGCCATTGATAGCGGCTCAGCGGCTGGGCATTGATAAATGTCTGAACATCGAGAGTCGTGTTCGTCGAGGCCCCCATCATGATAAGGCCTCCATCATCCACGAATATAAAGAAAGCGCATCGGAGCGATGCGCATGCACCATCCCGCTCACGGGAGAAATCATGCAGAACATAGGCGGACTCTGTTGTTTTTATCAGGCGTGCCGGCTGGCAACGTGCCTCTACCCTACGGAGCAGGCACGCACTGCACAATTCGATTAACGGCTAAAGGTTCGATTAACGAACAGTTTTAGTGAAAGAGCTTGGAGCTGAGTTCCTGGCTGGCCTTGAGTAAAAGGGGCAGGAAACGACGCTCCAGCTCCTGCCGGGTGATGCGGCTGGCATGGGTGCCCACGTTCATGGCAGCCATGACCTGACCGGAGGCATCCAGTACCGGTACGGCCAATGAACGAAGCCCGACCTCCAGTTCCTGGTCAACGACGCACCAGCCCTGCTGCCGGATCTGCTCGAGACAGGGCAACAGCTTTTCTGGCGTATGCAGTGTGCGACTGGTCTTAATTTGCAGGTCAGCACGCTCGAAGTAATCCTGAAGGGCAGCATCATCCAGAGCCGCCAGCAGAATACGGCCCATGGAGGTGCAGTAGGCCGGAAGCCGGCTGCCAACGCTCAGATCGACCGAAATCAGCCGCAGCGGTGTGGCGGACCGGGCGATGTACAACACCTCATCGCCCTCAAGCGTGGCGACGGAGCAGGCCTCATGCAGCTGCTCGCTCAGGCGATCCAGAATGGGTTGGGCGGTGAGCGCCATGGGCGTGGATGACAGATAGGCATGGCCCAGCGTCAGCACCTTGGGTAATAGTGAATAGGTCCGTCCATCGGTGGTCACGTAGCCCAGCTTCATCAACGTATGCAGGCAACGCCGAACCGCCGCGCGGGGGATCTCGGTTCGGTGGCTGATCTGTGCAATGGTCAGATGCCGCTTGCGCTCCTGAAAGGCATGGATCACAGCCAAGCCACGTGCAAGGGACGTCATGAAGTTTGGATCGCCCGTGAAGGCCTCGATCCGCTTGGCCGGCGATGCAATGATAGGCGGTGCGCCAAAGCTGTGAGGGTCACGCGAATTCGAGTTATCCATGATCTCTGCCCGGCCGCTGTCTGATTTGGCCGATTATCGAAGCATCTGATCGATAATCGCAATACGACAAACGCAGTCTTGTTCGTTTATAGGCCACTTACAGATCGTCACTGTGCCGATTTCGTCCTCGCACCTGGGGAAAAATCTCAAGCCATAAGAGCGGTGGCGGTTCACCCTGTAGGCATCTGTCTATTGCCAAAGGGATAACGACCATGGGGCATCAAGCGATCAACTGGCGCGGCGTCTTTCCGGCTGTCAGCACTCAGTTCAAGCCTGACTTTTCTCTGGATCTGGACGCCACTCACCGCGTGATCAGCAATCTCGTGGCGGATGGTGTGTCCGGACTTGTAGTGTGCGGCACCGTTGGAGAAAACACTTCGCTTACCACGACGGAAAAGCTATCGGTCATCGAGACCGCCAAGGCGGCGGCGGCCGGACGCGTACCCGTGATTGCCGGCGTAGCAGAGTTTACTACCGCCTTCGCGCAGAAGATGGTTAACGAGGCGCGCTTTGCTGGCGTGGACGGTGTGATGGTTATGCCCGCGCTGGTCTACTCTGCCAAGCCCCACGAAACCGCCATGCACTTTCGCAGCGTTGCGACTTCGACCGATCTTCCGGTCATGGTCTACAACAATCCGCCGGTGTACAAGAACGACGTTACGCCGGACATCCTGGCCTCGCTCAAGGACTGCGAGAATATCGTCTGCTTCAAAGACTCCTCTGGTGACACTCGCCGCTTTATTGACCTGCGCAACGCTGTAGGTGATCGCTTCGTACTCTTTGCCGGCCTGGATGATGTAGTGCTTGAAAGCATTGCTGTAGGGGCCGTCGGTTGGGTATCCGGAATGTCCAATGCGTTTCCCAGGGAAGGCGAAACCCTGTTCCGCCTCGCCATGCAAAAGCGTTTCGACGAAGCCCTGTCGCTCTATCAATGGTTCATGCCCCTGCTACATCTGGACGCCCGCCCTGACCTGGTCCAGTGCATCAAGCTCTGCGAAGAGATACTAGGCCGTGGTTCAGCCGTCACCCGCCCTCCTCGCCTGAGCCTCGAAGGGGCTGCCCGTGATGAAGTGAAAGCGATTGTGGACAACGCGCTGACCCAACGTCCTGCACTGCCTGACGTCGGGCTTTAAGCTGCGTCGCTGGCAGCCTGCCGAAACTGCCGGGGCGTGAGTCCCGTCAGTGCCTTGAACTGGCGGCTGAAGGCGCTGTGATCGGTGTAGCCGCACTGCAAGGCAATATCGGTGATCGGCATCGTCGTCGCCAGCAATTGGGAGGCTTTTTCCAGACGCACCTTATGGATCATCTGGCGGGGCGTGAGATGAAAGATCCGCTTGCAATAGCGCTCCAACTGAGCCACGGAAAGCTCTGCGATGGCGGTCAGCTCTGCCAGTGCGATCGGACGGGTGTAATGAGCACGAATGTGTTTATCGACCGCCGCAAGCCGTTGATACGCCGGGTGGTTATCCTGCGCGGCTTGCAAGTCATAGGAAATGCCAGCCATGCCCAACACCTGCCCTGAATGCCCTTTCAAGGGCAGCTTGTAGGTCAGACACCACCCTGGCTCACGACCGTTGTAAAAATGCAGCTCAAGCTTGTCCTCGATGATCGCTCCGCGAAGCACCTCGTGGTCCTGCTCGGTATAGAGCGGTCCTAGATTCGCCGGAAAGACCTCAGCGGACGTCTTGCCCAAGAGAGGCGCAACCGTCTTGAATCCACACCGTCTCGCCAACGTCAGGTTGGCCAAGAGGTAACGTGCGTCTAGATCCTTAATAAAGAAGACCACATTGGGAATCGCATTGAGAAGCGGAGCAATCAGCGCAACGCTGTTAAGCAAGGTTTCTAAGTCTTCAGGGCGCTCTGCGGCAAGCCCCTCACACCAGGCTGTCATCTGCTCAGGAGCAAAACCTGGAGCCTGCCTGTCGCGTTCGGCTATAGGAGACATCATCTGAAGCATGAGCACCTCTTATGAGTGGTGGCGCGAATGCGCTCAGGATATATCCGTCTCTGAGCATGCCATAAGCGTCTCGACCCGTGCAGGGACCAACGGAATACGGGGCTCCGGCAAGGCCCAGCCAAACAATTCGCGAGCCGCCGTGCCACAGACACGTCCCTGGCAGGCTCCCATACCGCACCGGCTCTGAAGCTTTGCCGCATCCCATCCTTGCTCTCCCACCAGAGCAGACAGGGCGACATCCTCGCAGCGGCAAATCAGCGTATCCGCACGGGCCAGTTGCCTGACCTCAGGTCGCAATCTGAAATGCGCTTGCACATGTCGGGCAAACCGCTGCCAACGCTCGCGACGTATGAACAGAGTCTCTGCCTGTTCAACCTTGCCAATAGCCGCCAAACCGGCGATTTCGCCCTCGATCAACGCCAACTCACTACCACCAACGCCTGTACATTCACCGGCCGCATAGAGACCTGTCTGGCTCGTCTGCTGATAGCGATCGACCGCTACAGCATCACCCTCAAGCTGACACCCCAGATGACTCGCCAGTCCAGTATTGGGCACCAGACCAAACCCACAGGCCAGACGCGTACAGGGTACGACCTTATCATGGCCACCCTGGCGAATACGCACAGCCTCCAGACGATTATCCCCCAGGGCCTCAACGACATAATTCGCCCAGCGGTAGTGAGTCGAGAGCAACCTGAATGCCTGGGTGAGCTTGTTAGGCCAGCGCAGCAACCCGGTACCGAACGATATAACTTGCTGACGGGCCGCCTGTTCATAGACGCCTGTAAGCACAGCGCCGGCTGCTCTGGCCGTTCCGGCAGAAGCCAGCAATAACGGACCGCTTCCTGCTACCACCAGCCGCTCACCTGCCACAGGTGCGCCCCCTTTGATCAAGGCCTGCAACGCTCCGGCGCCCGTCACGCCGGGTAATGTCCAGCCCGGAAACGGCAACAGCAATTCCCGTGCGCCACAGCACAGGATCAATTGCCCATAGTCCAGCCGGCAACCTGACTGTGCATCCTCCAGTAACAAGGCCCCTGGTGCCAACGCAGCTACGATGCGCGTTCCTGCCAAGTACCGAACATTAGGCTGAGATAAAACCTTTCGATAATCCTGCGCCAATATGGGCAGTACCACTCCTGGCCCGTCGCGCCATATCTGGCCGCCTAGCCGGGGGTTATCATCGATGACCACAATGGAGCGCTGGCTGGCGGATGCAGCCCTGGCTGCTGCCAGACCTGCCGGCCCAGCGCCTACGATAGCGATATCACAAGACAGCCTGTTCAGCCCCGTCATACCGTACGCTCTACCTGCATGCCCTCACGGCACAGCGTCTGGCAGGCCAGCTGCCGGCGACCGTCAATCGTTACCCGACATTCCTGGCAAATACCCATTCCACAAAACGGTGCACGTGGCTGACCTGTACAGGACAGCCGTGCCACCGGTGATTCGCTCAATGCCAGCAAGGCGGCAACTGTCAGTCCGCCCGTAACGACTATAGGTTGCCGGTCGAGATACACCGTGATCATGCCGTTGCCTCCTGGGTGGTGGAAGCCGCATTTACAAAGCGCTCAGGCCGGAACGGAGTGGAATCGAGAGGAATCGCCTCACCTAGTAACTGAGCAGCGATCATCCGTGCACTGGCTGGTGCGGTGGTAACGCCCAGCCCTTCATGGCCCAGCGCCAGCCATAGGCCCGGTTGACCAGGATACTGTCCGAGCAAAGGCAAACCATCCGGTGTTGCAACACGAAAACCTGTCCAGCTGCGAATGGCATTCAACTCGCCCAAGGCGGGTAAGTAATGCTGTGCACGCGTGAGCATACGACCTAGCACATCGAATTCGACGCGCTTATCCAGGGTATCGAATTGTCGGGATGAGCCGATCAGCAACTGTGCTGTAGGCCTTGGCTGCACATTGAACGCGACGGAGGTTCCATCACTGGCGTGAGCGCTGGCAGCATACCCAAGCTCCACCAGTTGATGGGTGACACAGGCGGGGTATCGGTCTGTAATCAGTAAATGGCCTTTCTTCGGCCTTAACGGCACCTCCGGGAGTAACCGGCAGGCACCCAGGCCATTGGCAAGCAGAATAGCGGGTGCCGTCATCCAGAGACCATCGCTCAGACATAACCGATTACCCTCGACCCGGATGACCTCCTCCTCCTGAACGGTGATTCGATTGCCGTGCTGGCCGAGCAGCCAGCGCGCGGTTGCCGGAGCGTAGAGGATCCCGTCGTCACCCACCTTCAGCGCACCTGCCAGATCAGAGCGCAGCATCGGCTCTAATTGCCGTAGCGAAGAGGCAGTGACCCAACCCGACTGAACGCCATGCTCAGCCAGCCTGGCTTGCTTTGCCTCTGCTAACGCGCACTCATTATCGTTCGCCGCCAGCCACAGTGTCCCGCAGTTACGATAGGCGCATGCTTCAGGCAAGCGCTCACGCAACGCATTCCAGAGCTCTATGGAATAATGACTGAGCGCAAGCTCGGCAGGACTGTCATCCATGGCAACCAAGTGGCCCATCCCCGCGCCGGTAGCACCACCGCTTCGATTGTCGATGACCCGAACGCACAAGCCTCGGGCAGCCAATTCATAGGCACACATAGCCCCTACGATACCGGCTCCCACGATAACAACATCTGCCGCAGCGGTGCGTGCCAGAAGGCTCACAGCCGAATTCCCCAGGCGAAGGGATCAGCCTCATCAATCAACAACGTGGCCTCGGCGCTGATATGGGCAGTGCCTCGAATAGTGGGAATGATCCGCTCCCCTTCCCACGCATAACTGGCCTCGAAAAGGCTGCCGATCACGCTGGCCTGCCGCCAGAGCTCACCCGGCTGCAGATGCCTATCCGCAGCAAGGCAGGCAAGTTTGGCGCTGGTTCCTGTCCCGCAGGGCGAGCGGTCATAGGCTTTGCCTGGGCAGAGCACAAAATTGCGGCTGTCCGCGCATTCATCGCCTCCAAACAGCTCGATGTGATCGATCACACCGCCGTTTTCGCCGCGTACGCCTTGCGCCTCAAGCGCCTGCCGTACTGCCCAGCTGTACTCGGTCAGCGCGTCAAGGTTGTCGCTGTTCACCTGCAGGCCATGATCGGCAATCAGATAAAACCAGTTGCCACCCCAGGCAATGTCACCCCTCACTATGCCCAGGCCGGGCACCTCCAACGGAACATCCTTGCGATAGCGGTACGCAGGTACATTCCGCACGCTGACGGAAAGGTCCTCATGCAGCGTTGCCTCTACTGTCCCTACAGGGGTCTCGATCCGGTGCCGCCCTACGTCAATCCGACCGAGATGATAAAGCGATCGCACCAGCCCAATCGTGCCGTGCCCACACATCCCCAGATAGCCGGAGTTGTTGAAAAAAATAACGCCGGCGCAGGCCTCAGGATCTACCGGCTCGCACAGGAGCGCACCCACCAACACATCGCTCCCACGGGGTTCAAGCACGCAAGTAGCCCGCCAGTCATCGTACTCATGCCGCAACAGTTTCAACCGCTCCGCCATGGGGCCTTTCCCCATATCGGGAAATCCCTCGATGACCAAACGAGTCGGCTCACCGCCCGTATGGGAGTCGATAACCTGGATACGTCTCATGGCGCCACCTCCGCAAAAGAGGCTTACAGCGTGGCGTGTCAACGCAAAATCGGCTTGGTATTTTTCGCTCGGCGGGAGGACGAAATCAGCACAATTAACTGAGTGATATACAGGAGCGGCACGCCTGTCTTGTCTAACCGTATTAATGAACTGCTCCGCCATAAAGACGGAGCAGTTACTGCAAACAAGAGAGCTAGGCCTTTGCAAGGTAAACGTCAAACATACTCACGTAGGCTGAGCGCTTCAGAAAGCGGATCTAATTGGAAAGGCCAGCAATCCAGTCAATCATATCGGTATTGTCATAGTTGCCAGAGTGAGGTTGGCTCCAGGCAATTTTGTAATCTACGTTCAATCCTCGATTCTGCAGGGCGATTGCCAGGTTGGCCGAGACGAAGGGTGAAGAATCGCGATCATAAGAGCCCACCCGAATACGCCAGTGCTTGGCCACCGAGCTTGTTCCGTACACAGTGGCAGCATAAGGATTCACATCAATACCACCATGCCCGTTGTACCTCAGTACGTAGTACATCGGGTTCATCATGGCGGCCCAACGGGCAACGTCACTGCGTACGCGGAAGTTCTTGATGCTGGTATAGCCCTCAACTTCGCTCAAGCCGGCCTTCGCAATCGCGTCCTTAAGGTTCGGGTCAAAATGATTCCAACCCTCGGCAACGGTAATATCATTCTTCAACGCGGCAGGATCGGTATTGAACAGATCCATCTCACCCGTCACGTTGTAGAACCCGTTATCGAACGCACCGACCGGCTTCATACGGTTCATGTAGACGAGAAGGTTTTTCCAACTCTTCAGGGTTGCCGTGCGGGTATTTGCATTCCACGTAATGACGCTATCGGGTGTCAGGCCCGATTTGACACCGTTTACCGTCTCGGCAGTTGCCATATAGGTCTGACCAGCCTCATTCAGGCTGCCATCTGCGCTCACATAACCGGAGTCAATAATAAAACGCGTCGCAGATGCACTGAAAAGACTGTACACGTAGTTTCGATAGGAACCGCCCGCTACCGCATCAGGGCTGTAGCTGTTCAGCTTGAGCGGTACACCCGTATCAGGATGCTTCAGTCCTAACCGGTTGAGATAAGTTGGATACATCTGCGCCATGACCGCAGAAAGGCGCTGATCATTGTTACTGAGCGTGATTGGTGCCGTACGGCCAGGATTAGCCGTAGTAATGCCAGAGCCATAAAAAAAGTACTCATAGGCCGCATTGGCATTATCCAAGTCTGTGATCGGGCAGAACGGCGAAGCGGCATACACGCTATCACTGCTGGGTGCAGCACCGATTTCATCTAGGTACGGCTTGAAAACAGCACTGTCTCCAGTAGTGCCCAGCAGCGAGGTCATTGCCCCACCGCCACTGGTGCCGCTTACTACGATCTTGTTGGCATTACCTAACATGACCGAATCGTTGTATTTCAGATATCGCACCGCTGCCTTCAGATCCACAAGTGCAGCCGGGCCATTACCGACCTCTGTGGTCACGCCATTGACAAGCATGGTGGTATTACGGCCCCGGCCAGCCGGAGACACTACGACAATGCCTTTGGACAAGGCCAAGGCGGCGGCAATAGCTGAGCCTGAACCACTACCTGAAGAGTTGACATTATCAATAGTGACATCCGCGGGTGTCAGGAGATCGAGCTCCATGTAGCCACCTGTATTAAGCGGCATGAAGATGGGGGAGCCTTGCGTAGCATTCGCAGGGATATAAATGCTCATGACCTGTTTGGCAGGATCATTGGGCTTGGCAACATAGCTCACCGTATAGGCAGTGTAGGTGACGGTCTGCCCATACACAGTGACCTGCCCCACTGTTCCGCCACTGGCAGGATTGAAGCGAAGCGAAGCCTGATGACTACTTGCATGGGCAGACATAGCCGCCATTACACCAAGCATGCCGCACAAGGCCAATGTGCCAGCGCGACGCTTCAAAAAGGTACTCCGCATAGTGCTCTCCTAACGAGGTTTATTATTGTTTTCCCACAATGAGGTCTTACTGGCTGTAGCTATACAGTTGAATCGTGGGGCAACTATGTCAAAGGCTTTGCAGGCATAGTGCTCCATGATCCCGGCTACAGTAGAAGCCATCCCATACGCTGTAATCCAAGCATGGGAATTGCGAGACAGGAGTACATTCGGATTGTTGAGATATGCCTTTTCCTTATCGGCATCTGCAGTAAAACACTGTTCCAAGGGTAAAGGGCTTGGTGCTGCCTCACCGCTTCATAACATGAAACCTATTGGCCTATCCTTCTGTTGAGTCCTGATTCAAAGCCGCTCTACTCCAAGCTGCCTCAACCGGCTCAGCGTCCGGGCAAAATCCACAGTGGCATCCCCGGCCAGCTCATCCATAGGCACTTCGCTGGATAGGATCAGAGTCACGCCCCGGTCGTAAGCGATATCCACCAGGTTTAAAAAACGCTGTCGAACGGCATCAGACTGGCGCGCCAGGCAATCAAGCCCGCTGATGCCAACGTGCGAAAAGTGCTCGACAATCCAGAGGTAATCTAAGGTCGAATGAGGCTGCTCACAGAGGTCGGCAAAGTCCAACCAGATCCGCTTCCCCTCATACGCGCGCACCGAAAGGGGATGATGATTGACGTCTAGGGTAGCGTCCGTCGTAGCGGCAGCAGACAGGTCCAGCAGTGTTTGCAAACGCTTCACACCGCCCGCCGACGCTGGCCAGAGGTAATACCCCCATAGGGTCTGCTCGTCGCTGCGCTGCCGATAATCGACCTCGCCGTTGATGGCAAGCACATCGAAGCGCTTTTCGATCAATGCAATGATCGGCTTGAAGCGCTCTCGATACAGCGGGTTTGGGCACAGGCCCTCCGGCTTGTAATTGGATGTCATCACCAGCCCGACACCCTCATCTACCAGCACCTTGAGCATACGACCCAACAGCATGGCATCGCCAATGTCATGCACATGAAATTCATCAAAGCACAGCAGACGTACTTCCCGAGCGATTTCCCGGGCTACCTGTGCCAGAGGATCGGCTTGGCCGGCATAGTCACGCATCCGCCGCTGCAACTCCTGCAGAAAGGAATGAAAATGCACGCGACGCTTTTCCGTAATGGGGACGGCCGTATAGAAGGCGTCCATGACAAAGCTCTTGCCTCGCCCTACATCGCCCCAGATATAGACGCCCGCAGACGGCTTTTTAAACCAGGATTTACGATCGGCCAGAAAGCGATCAAGCCAGTCAGCCAGATGCACCAATGCCGCCTCTTGGGCGGCATCGGCCTGATAGTGACGGGCGGCCAGTTCGGCAGCGAAATGTTGCCGAATTAACTCGCCCACGTTGAGCGGTTCAGATGTAGCCATCAGAAATCGAAAAAGACAGTTTCCTGCGGACCTTGCAGATGCATGTCGAAACGGTAAATCACTTTGCCGTTTTCTTCAAAGCGCTTGGCGATCAGAGTCGGCCTGCGAGGTGGCTCGACAAGGTTGAGCACTGGACAAATCGCATTGGCTTCCGCTTCGTCCTCAAAGTAGATACGGGTCTGCAGATGGATATTGATGCCACGGGCAAACAGCGCCAGATTGATATGCGGCGCCATGGGCCTGCCCTGGCTGTCCATCACCTTACCCGGCTTTATCGTTTGCACCGACCACTCACCGGCATCAAAGGTAGTAGCCGTACGGCCAAAGCTGTTAAATGCCTTTTCCGGATGATAAACCGGATCGTAGACACCGTCGTGATTGGCTTGCCAGACCTCTAGAAAGGAGTCTCGCACCAGATTGCCGTTGCCGTCAAACACTTGCCCCGTCAGCATGATGTGCTGGCCTGGCGCATCCGGCTTGGCAAGATCATTCCAGATTTCCATGTCACGCGTCGGATTACCAGCTGCGGCCAGCGCAAGACCGATGTGAACGTAAGGGCCTGCGGTTTGTGAAGGCGTCTCTGGCAGAAATGTCGTAGTCATGATCGCCTCCTCACAGGTTCTCGAAATGGGTTTGACGTGCGCCACGCGTCACAATGTCAAAACGGTAAGCCAAGCAGTCCATCGGGTTAGCCATGGTCATGTCCAGGCGTGCAATAAGTGTCTGCACGGCCTCCGGGTTTGCAATCGACTTCACGATCGGGCAGATCGGTATCAGCGGATCACCTTCGAAATACAGCTGCGTAATCAATCGAGTGGAAATCGAAGGTCCCATAACCGAAACATGGATATGGGCAGGCCGCCAATCATTCACCCCATTACGCCACGGATAAGGCCCCGGCTTGATGGTACGGAATACATAGTTGCCATCATTGTCGGTCAGGGTACGTCCTACACCGCCAAAGTTGGGATCGAGCGGCGCCAGGTAGACGTCGTTCTTATGGCGATACCGTCCACCAGCGTTAGCCTGCCAGATCTCTACATACGTCTTCGGTACGGGCTTACCAAACTGATCGACTACTCGTCCAAACAGAATGATTCGCTCGCCCTGCGGCAAGCCCCCATTATTGAAGTTCAGCAGCAGATCGTTATCGTGCTTGCCCAACTGAAGATGAGAAAAATCCGGACCGGTACGTTCAGAAACCGTTTGCTGAATGCTGACCAAGGCCTGTCGGGGTGAACGGGGTACAGACGACTTATAACCAGGCGTATAGGCATGGGAATGCCAGTTACGGTCACGGGCGACAAAGCGAGTGTCATTGGAATTATTATTCATGGCTTTACTCCACTAAGAGCCTTACCCATCAAAAGGGTTGCCCGGAGTGTGGCGCAATGCCGCAGGCCAGCCAATTGAAATGACGGCAATCATTCATAACCAAATGGTTATGAAGCTGATCGCTCGGCAACCAGCTCGCTGGCGACTTCCCGTAGAACCTCACAGAACCATTGCGCCGCCAGCGGAAGCGTTGCCGTATTATTGCGGCACAAGCCAATCGAGCCACCCGGCTCCTGAACGCCTAGAGACAGCTCAGCCAGCACACCAGCCTTGATGTCGGTCTCCACGGCATCCAGAGGCGCAATCCAGACGGCATCACTTAACAGTACATAGCGCCGGCTCAGCGCTGGCGAAAGCGTCTCCAGCCGCTGCGACATCAGGCTGATCCCACACTGCACCAGAAAGCTTTCGGCGTACTGACGAATTGTGGTGCCCGTCAACGGAAGAACCCAGGGATAGTCCGCCAGTCGTTGCCGGTCAATTCCAGTCGCTGTTTGCAACGGATGACCGTTTCGAACCACCAACGTCATCGACTCGCTATACAGGTGCTCGAAGTTCAGGCCGCGGATTTCAGGGTTGTCCGTCATGCGCCCCACCACAATATCCAGTTCACCTACTCTCAGTTTATTGAGTAGATAGGTACTCATGCCTGTCGTAACACTGATGGTGAGCCCGCTGTGGCGTTCGTGGAGTCGCCTGATGACCTCCGGTATAACCAGACTTTCCACTGTCGAAAGTACACCGACCCGTACCTGGCCACCCTGCATCCCGCCGCTGCGTACCGTATTGACCCCGTCTCGCAATGCCTGGACGCAGGGGCCTGCATAACGCATGAAGGCCTGACCGGCTTGCGTCAGCACTACGCCATTCTTGTCCCGCTCGAACAGGCGCGCCTCAAGAATGCCCTCAAGCTCCTTAAGGGTCTTGGAAATGGCAGGCTGAGAAACCGACACGGCATGGGCCGCCTTGGCGAAACTGCGGTGCTGAGCCACTTCAATAAAGCACAGGAGATGTCGAAATTTAATACGGGTATCGATGTTCATATCGCGCCAGCGTCAGGAGCAGACTGCCATTGTTAACCTCAACCCGTCGGCAAGTCACTCGACCCAACTGCCATACCCGGTAAAATGACCGTCCCACGCCCTGCTGCCAGATAAGCCCCTCAGCTCATGAAGAAAGTGTTGATCGTTCTGCTACAAGGTTACCAGCTCTTCATCAGCCCTATGATTGGCCCACGCTGCCGTTTCTATCCCTCCTGCTCGCATTACGCCATTGAGGCCCTACAGACCCATGGCGCTTTGCGTGGCAGCTGGCTGACCATTCGCCGTTTGTTGCGCTGCCACCCGTTTCATCCGGGCGGTATCGACCCTGTTCCTCCCTGTCATTGCAAAACCCAGGATAAACACTCGAACCGCTGCCACTAATACGAGATCAGCCTAGTTCCTCTCCTATTTAAAAGGCGAGCAATTTCACCCTTTAGAGCGATACCCAAGTGGCCCGCCCTGCGCGATAACGTAGTACGAAGCGCTATTGAGGAAATAGCCATGAACGTACTGCAGCGGATCAGTTTGAGGTTTGCGTTGCTGGTTTCATGTCTCGGCTTTTCCATCGAGACGCCCAACGCGGCGGACCTGCTCAATAACTTCGATCTTTCTACGGTCTCGGATGTAGCCGCCCGGCAGGCCCAGGGTTCCCTTGGTCAATCGACTGCCGACCGCATAGCGGCCACCGTTATCCAGCAGGGCAGCGACAGCCAGGCCTTTCTCACCCAAACCGGATTAGGCAGTCAGGCACTTATCCAACAACTCGGTAGAAATCATCAGGCAGCCATGCTGCAAAGTGGTACAGAGCTGACCGCTGTCATTCTGCAAAGCGGCCAGGGCCATAACGCTTCTATCATTCAGCGAGGCTCGGCTAATCAAGCCGCTATCCATCTGTATGGCGCCTATAACGAAGCGCTGATCGACCAGAACGGCACCGGTTTACAGGGCAGTATTATCCAGTTCGGAAACAACCAGAGCATCACTGTTCAACAGCGCTAGCGGCTCAATGCCGCTTGTTCATGAAGTCAAAGGACGATGTCATGTGCAAGGTCCAATCTATTCCTGTGCTCTCTCCCGATTCCCAGCCGGCAGAGACTTGTTTGACAAAGGTTAGAATAAAACCGCATCCCGCCCTAGCTCACTTCTACAGCTCGCTTACAGGCAATGCTCTGTAGCGTTCGGCTGTCTGCCTGTTAGAGCTGTATGGCTTTTACCTTCCCGATAACTACAAGGAGCACGTCATGTTTATGGTGAAACCTAGCGTTGCGGCTGCTTTGTCCAAGCTTGGCCTGCCTGCCCTAGCCGTCATTAATAATGCAAGCCTCAACCAGGCAGGCAACAACGCTTTCCTCCCCGAGAATGGGAAAGCCCTATCGTAACCGCATCGATTACGGGCAATGGCAACACGCTTTCCCTGGAGCAGCCAATCGTGCTGTGTCGATCAACACTGCCACGGTAGAGGAGCAGAGAATAAACAATCAGGCCATGCTGACTCAGAGTGGCAATTTTAACGATTTGGACTATCGTCAGGAAGGCAATGGCACCAGCCAGCGATCACCCTGAATGGACAGGAGTTGCGCCGCTCTGTAAAGCAGCGCCTGCTGTTGGCCATACCAGAGAATTAAGTCTTTTTTATTTCGCTTTGATTAAAGTTTCAATCTTTAGATTGATAGCGAAGCGGGAACCCGTCAGCAAAACTTGTAAGTGCTAAACAGGAGTTAGCCATGACCATGTTGCAACGACTGCTTTCTCAAACGGCCCTGGTAGTAAGCTGCCTTGCAGCGCCACTGTCTTTACAGGCTGCTGACCTGCTCGATAACTTCGATATTGCCTCCTCATCGACAGATTTGGCTGGCACACCCGAGGTACGTGCATTGGCTGCCGCCTCGGTCAATGGTCTCGTCGCTCAGGTCCAGCAGAATGGCAACAGCAACCAGGCCACCTTGAGTCAGCAAGGGCTTAACTCCCTGGCAACCATTACTCAACAGGGTAATGACCAGCAGGCTTATATTCTGCAGCAAGGCTCAGACCTGGCTGCCGTCATCAAGCAGGTAGGAGAAGCCAATAGCGCACTGATCTCCCAGACCGGGTCAGCAAATGCTGCTGTTATCAGTCAGTACGGCAACGGTAACAATGCTGCCATCGAACAGAATGGTACTGGTCAGCAAGCCAGCATTATCCAATACGGAAACAATCAGAATGCTGTCATTCGCCAATACTGAGCCCAAGGAGCCATCAATGCTTAGCAAAAGCCAGATCAGTTAACGCCTCTTGATGGTAGAGGTTGGCTAGGTGTACCGTTCATCGGGCCTGGCCAGCTCTAGATCCGCCTCCTCCGGCAGCCATGGATTAATCCCTCTATGGCTTAAATGCCCCATCTTTTCAATCTTTTGGTTGATACCCAGTTTCGCCTGTACGGCCAACAATCCGCACAGCGCTATACAGGGATTAGCCATGAATTCGCTGCAAAGATTGTGCTCAGGACTTGCGCTCGCCTTTTCTGGCATGAGCCTCGTTGTACCGCCGCTCCAGGCGGCTGATCTGCTTGATAATTTCGATATCGCCACGACGACTTCAGACCTTGCCGGTACGCCTGACCCGCGCGCACTGGCAGCTACAGCATCGGCTGGCGGATTGGTTGCTCAAATCCAGCAGAACGGTAACAACAACCAGGCCACCTTAAGCCAACAAGGCCTTAACTCACAGGCGCTCATCTCACAACTTGGTAACGATCAGCAGGCCTTTATCCTTCAGCAAGGGGCTGACCTCTCCGCAGTTATTACCCAGGCTGGTTATGGCAACACGGCTTCCATTACCCAGATCGGCTCGGCAAACGTCGCACTGATCAACCAGTACGGCGCTTATAACAGCGCTTCCATTGAGCAGAACGGTACCGGTCAACAGGCCAGTATTACGCAATACGGTAATAACCAAACCGCAGTGGTACGTCAGTACTGATAACAACGGATGTTTAAACATCACGCATTAGAACGTCGACATTTTCATTTCTCGTTATTGTGATTACTACGAAGGGAATAATCATGCACAGCTTCAAGCCTCTTGCTGCCGCCATCCTGATCGCTCTCAGCTCACACGCCTTTGCTGAGATGAACTCTGCTGAAACTACTCAGGATGGAGACAACAACTCCATTACGACCGAACAAATCAACGGCACTCAAAACAGCAAGAGCATTCAGGAGCAGATCGGTAATGGTAATGCTGCAACCCTGACCCAGAGCGCTGCCCTGAATAGCACTTCCTATCAGTACCAGGACGGATCAAATAACGTTGCCAACACTGCACAGGAAGGTAGCGACAATTACTCGAGCATCTATCAGGAGGCTCAGGAGAGCAGCCAGGTAGCCGTAACACAAACTGGCGACACCAACTCGTCTACGGTTTATCAGTTGACCGGCAACGGCAACCAAGCCCAGGTTGTCCAGCTGGGTAACAACAACGTGGCTGAAGTCACCCAGGGTGGTGGGGTTGCTTACGGCATGTCCAACAGCAGCGTGGCTACCATCGACCAGAATGGCAACGACAACTCCCACATCGTAAACCAGGATGGCTATGCCCATCAGCTGAGCGCTACCGCGACCGGCAATGGCAACCAGGTTGAAGTAACGCAAAGCGGTATGACGGCTTCTGCAACACTGGCCCAGACAGGCGATAACAACGCCATTACCCTGACCCAGACGGGCGACGGACAAACAGCTACCGTTACTCAGGACGGCACTGCCAATACCGTGGCCATGGTCCAGGATGGGTACAGTGGTCCAGACTTCGCCACTATCTCCCAGCGCGGCGATAACAACGCTATTACCAGCTTCCAGGATGGTAAGTTCAACGAATTGTATTTTGATCAGAACGGCACAGCCAACACGCTGAGCGTTTCCCAGATTGGTCGTGGCAACAACTTGACTGGCGCCACTTCAGGCACCAACAATTCGGCTGATGTAAGCCAGAGCGGCGACAGCAACTACACCAGCGTTACTCAGGATGGCAGCGACAACATCGCTACCGTTCAACAGCTGGAATCGCAGCTGGCCGCCAATGCCGTTGTCTACCAGTCCGGGGTAGCTAACCAAGCTGCTATTACGCAGCGTGGTGAGTTTGCCATCGGCAACTCTGCAACCATCTCGCAGACGGGTACTGGTAACAGCGCTGTCATTACCCAGCAGTAAGCGCTTGCATCTGAGCAGTACCTTGGACGCCCTCATTTAGAGGGCGTCTGCACAAGGAGGTCAAAGATGCGCTACTCTGATCTCCAGCCTGTTCATATGATCGTAACGTAGACTGACATGCCTGGACTCTTCGCCCTGCCTATGACTGCCATGTTACTTGCCGCCTCGACTCCACCTGTAGAGGCCAATCTGAACCTGAGTGCAATTTCACCACAGCAAGCCTCCATAGAGCTCTGTTTCAAAGGCAGCGGGCAAGCCGTACGGTTTGAGATGATTGTTCAGGCCAGTGGCAAAGCCGGCAATAACCGATCCCGCCAAGCTGGTGAGGTCAAGGCAAGCGAAGACGGAGCCTGCCCTGTACGTAACAAACTGGGCTTCGCCCCTCAGACAATGGTCAGTGCTCATTTGAAATGGTGGGTCGATGGAATTGAGCAACCTGAAGTCCATAAGCAACTAGGCGACTCTCTGCAAGAAAACAAAGACACCCGCGCCTAAGCACGTAGCGAGTATTATTGCTTCAGCAACCGCAACGTTTGAGCGTCCTCCTGGCCATTGAAATACTTGATCAACGCCGCCTGATAAGGGCTCTGCTCCCCTGCAACGTGTGCGAATAACGTCATTGATGAATGAAATTTCAAATCGTCAGGATGACCAAAAATCTGCGCTACCGACGCCCCTTCCAGGCTATTCACAATCTCACAACACGTTTTCAGCCGACTCCCTAGAAGCTCATGCTCAAGGTAGGCAGTAGCTTCATCCAGCCCGGATATGGCATACCGCCTCGCCATGGCGCTATGCCCAAGTCCTTGCAACTGCGGAAATACGAACCACATCCAGTGGGTACGTTTATGACCTGAGCGGAGTTCTGCAATCACTTGTTGCCAAACAGTCTCTTGAGCGCTCACGAAGCGTTGCAAATCATGACGATCTGACATGTGGATTACCGTGAGCGCTGCGACTGTGGATCCTCTGGCTCGTTGAATTTGGTACGGCGCTGCTCTCCTCCCTTCTCATTCTGGGACTTGTTCACCTCACCTACCTTGCTGGCTTCCTCGGGCGTTTCCGCCGTGCTGCGCTTCGCATGTTCGTCGGCCATGATGCACCTCATTGATTCAGTACGTACTGCTTAGGCAATATCCTCAGCCAGTAGTGCCCAACAGTTGAAGAGCAAATTCAGTCATCGAAACCCACCTGCTCATGCATTTCATCCACTTTCATTTCCAGGCGGTAGGCCAGAGCAATGAACAGTGCCTGGCAAAGGCATAGCGTTGCGCTCAGGGAACGAAAAGCGAATGCACTGCCCTCGTTGACCAGCAACAATGCGCTGGCTCGCTTGGCCAGGGGTGACAACTGGCTGTCTGTAATGATGAGCGTCTTAGCTTGATTATGCTGAGCGATACGTACGCACTGCTGGCTTTCCTTGCCATAAGGCGTAAAGCTAATGGCTACGATGAGGTCGTTGGCTCGTACGCTACGCATCTGTTCTCGATAGCTACCGCCAAGGCCAGACACAAGATGAATACGCTTGTTGGTGTGTTGCAGGTTATAAACAAGGTAGTGCGCTACCGCAAATGAACGACGAACCCCCACTACATAAATGTTCTCCGCATTGACCAGCAGGTCGACCGCTTTCTCGAACGCCTGATCGTCCAGCTCATCTCCCAATCTATCCAGTCCTGAACGTGTGGCACTTATGCATTCACGTGCCAAATCGCTTCCGGCAGCCGGTTGAGACTTGTTGGCGATCATTCGCCGGATACGCTGCTGATAGTTCTGGACAGGTGTTGCCTTATGCGTATAAGCCTCACGAAATAGGGATTGCATTTCACTGAAGCCTTTGAAGCCGAAACGCTGAGAGAACCGTACGATTGCCGAAGGGTGTACTTCGCATTGGCGGGCAATATCGCTAATACGATCAACCATGACACGATCACTTTGCTGGCTCATGTAGGCCGCTACACGCTTGAGCTGACGAGGCAGAGACTCGTACTCAGCCGTAATCATCTGCTGCAGAGTTTCCACACTAGTAGGCGCTACAAGGGAAGAGCTTGAAGAATCAGTATTAAGCATTTCGAATCCTTTAGATGAATCGTTACAGCAAGCACTTAGCGAAACCAGACGCCAACGTAGTCGAAAATGCTTTCATTCTTCAGGAATATTTGCAAAAGAAAGGAATTTAAAGGCGGCTCGCTTCGTTGTCATTCGCCGGAATATCAGCTTAGAACATAGGATTATTTTTCTAAACAAAATTTTTTAGAAAAATAATTTATTGACTTGTTCTGGACTAGATTATCGCTGTACAACCAGCTGAACAGGGGCCAGCCGTACTTCAAATGCTGTAAAAAAATACAGCTGACTATAAGGCTCGCTTTGCGCAAGTCTCCAAAGCTGTTTTGAAGACGATAAAGCCAAATGCGAAACTGAATACTTAGGTTCCACCGCACGCATCAGCGCATAAGTTATGCACCGCATATCGCGCAGCACTGCATCAGAAACAGGCGCTGCTGCTTTTACAGTGATACGCGTAAGCTGCTCGCCTGTAGTCTCTACTGACATGTCAAAGCTGGACGCGCCCCGAGCGGAATATACCCACCCGGCCTCATCCTTCATTGGGTGTGGCGCTCCCAGCATCAGGGCTTTGCAGCTAGGCAGCACCGCTAAATAGGCAGGAATTCTCCGTTCGAGCTGCGCCTTGTCCAATCCAAGAGACAAAGGCGCAGCCTCACTGACGGTCGCTAAGACAATACTGCCAAGAAGCCACACCCCTAGCCAGTTTAACAATGACATATCAGGCGATAGTGTCGACAACACCACCATCAACACGCAACGCGGCACCCGTTGTCGCTGAAGCCAGAGGAGAAGCTGTGTAGACAACCAGATTAGCGACTTCCTCTGTAGTTGCTGCACGCTGGAGAATGGAGCTAGGTCGGTTTTCCCTTACAAAATCAGCGGCCACCTCCTCTAGAGTCTGACCAGTACGCTCGCTCGCCTCCTTGAGCATCTCCGCTACGCCTTCAGAAAGCGTTGGACCTGGCAGAATGGAATTAACTGTCACGCCTGTACCAGCCATCCGTTTGGCCAATCCACGCGCCACGGACAGGTTGGCTGTTTTGGTAAAGCCGTAATGAATCATGTCGGCCGGAATATTGAGCGCTGATTCAGAAGAAATAAAGATTACGCGCCCCCATTGCCTCGAGACCATGCCAGGCAAATATTCCCGAGAGAGCCGAACGCCAGACATCACGTTGACCTCGAAAAACTCCGTCCAAATATCATCGCCCGTTTCAAAAAAGTCTCTAGGCCCGTATATACCCGTGTTGTTGACTAGAATATCAACCTCAGGCTCAGCAGCTTTCAATACAGCACATCCGTCAACGCTCCCGACATCCGCAACCACTCCACGTAATGTCGCATCCGGTACGTACTGCTGCAGGAGACTAACCGCCTTATCTACTGATGGAGCCGATCGACCGTTTATAACTACAGTCGCTCCTGCCTGAGCCAATCCTTTCGCAATAGCGAAACCAATACCACGAGTAGAGCCGGTTACGATTGCCGTTTTACCAGAAAGATCGATCTGCATGAAAAATCTCCAGACACGTTAAAAGAGCCAATGAGCACAACGGCTAGTCCATTATTCGAGTCTGACGAAAAATCCAGCGCAAAGGTCCCTGGCGCCGCTCAGGCTGTTGCAGCGTTCATGGCTGCCTTGAGCAACTCACGACCCTCCAACGATCCTAAGGCTTCAACGACACCGGGAGTAAACACGACCTGAATCTCATCGTCACTGGTCTTCCAGCGCTCTAGAACCAATAGGGTCGCCTTTGTACCGTTGCGATGCATCAATCTCAAAGAGGCCTTTTGTAAGAAACTCAGCTGGGCCTCTAGCTGCTCTTGATCTTCTAGGCTGTCAGGTTTGATCGAGACGACATTGCTGCTCAACGGTGCGATCTCCAAGTCAGAAATAGATGTGGTTGTTTGCTCCAGCACAAAGCCGAATCGTCCAGCCCAATTGAACGCAGGATAAAATTGTCCTGATGTTCGGCAGCTATAAATGGTCGCATAACACAAAAAACAGATTCAAACACTTCGGATGGATGTCACCACACTGCTAGCTCATGAGTCTTACCAGGCTTATGCGCGGGCTAGCAGATTAGAGGTGCTAAAGGTTTCTACAGCAATGATGCTAAAAGAAGCCGATAAAGAATGATGAGGCGTTTGCTGAAGTGCTGTTTGCAGAACCGTTTCCAGCCTGGCGATGTTACGTTGGCTACAAGGCCTAAGCGACCCAAGAGGCTCAACAGCGGCTATTACGGTAGGAGAAGGATCATTGGTAACATGATGCAATTACAATGGATCAGTCGGCTCGGCGGCGATCCTCTTTTTCTTCACGGGCACGTCGCCATGAAGCCATATCAACCACACGCGGGTCATTGAGCATTGGCGCCTCAGGTACCGCATAAGGGGCAAATTCAATAAGCCCTAAGCGGTAACCAAACAGCACTACCTTACCTGCCAGACGCTGCTCGCCAGTAGCGGTAAATTCAAAATCATAAACGCGAGCAAACCGCTTGAAGCCTTTAGCATCGCGCATAAAAGAAAACCGGCGGAACGCTACATTCTCATCCAACAGCTCTACATCACGCTTGCGACAATGCTCTTTGGCCAAAGCGAGCGCACGTTCACGCAAACCATGGGAATGCCATAGCCAAGCGCAAGCTGAGGCCACCAGAAGAAATCCAAAAATGTTACCTAAGGTCAGCATGAATAATCACCTAAACCAAGCCGTCCCAAGCGCTTCAATACCAAGAAAGCCATTCAGCCCCTGCTAGCTTATTGCTTAGCCCCAACGCCCATTGAGGGTGCCTCAGGCTCATGTAGCAAACGTATGTTGTCACGCTCGCTCTTGTACAAGCTTAGCGGAGTAATTTCCTTTGCGCGCAAAGGCGCCTGCTGTTGGTTCCACACGTAATAGAACACATTCAATGCCAACAGGAAAACGAAAAGCCATCGCATATTTATGAGTCCACAGGGCAAGCCAAGGCCAAACCGTCAAAGACCAGATCAGGCACAACACGAGAAGTGGGAATGACGTCTTTTACCAGCTCAGCGTCTCCCCCTGTAAGAAAGACAGCAAAATCAGCCCCTAGCAGCTCAAGGGCTAAATCATATTGCATCCTCACAAATCCGCGGAGCATATACACGCATCCGCCCTCAACAGCATGCATCGTATTTCTTCCAGGCAGAGGATGCCCGTTGGTGGCCTCAAGTTCTGGGTTATAGCGAATTCGACGAGTATGCGTCTGCAATTCTCGACGCATGAGTGGAATCCCCGGACAGATGAAGCCACCCGCATGCTGTCCAGTCTGATCAACAAAGTCTGAAGTAACGGCGGTTCCCAGATCAATCACGACACATGCTTTGTTACCCGCCAGCTTAAAGCCGCCTAAAAGGGCAAGCCAACGATCCATCCCCAGGCGTTCATAGTCTGAATATCCGTTCTTTACACCAAGAAACGATGCTACGGGTTTTGCCTGCTGACATGAAAAACCAAACGTGCTGTCTAGTCGTTCAATTAAGCCTGTAGTTTCCAGATCGCTACGAACGCTGACAAGCCGACCATGGCTGAGGGAGAGGCTTTCATGAGATTCAAGCGTTACAAGCAACTCATCATCAGAATGAGCAATACCACTGGCAACAACGCCATCAATTTTAGATAGAACGCGCCATTTGATCAGGCTGTTGCCGCAGTCAAGCTCAAGAATCATTACGCAATCTCAAACTGAGCTCACCGCCATTAAAAGACTTTTCGTAGCCATTAACATTTAATCTAAGTGATCCATCCAATCCAACACCCAGCACCTTACCTTCGATTTGATTGGCACCGGCAGAAAGAATCACCTCTCGTCCCTGCCACAAATGATTGGCTTCCCATGAATCCTTCAATGCAGCAAAGCCATGTGATTGATGCAGTTTCAAATAATCACTTAACTCATGCAACACATTAGAAGCCAACTGGTTTCTATCAATGGGCCTACCGAGCGCCTCGTATAAGGAAATCCATGGTTGATCGATATTGTCTGCATTTCTCATATTCACATTCAAGCCAATGCCGATAATTGCCGTACAGCTATCAGCAGGATCACCTGACAACTCGATAAGAATGCCAGATAGCTTGCGTCCAAACAGGAGAATGTCGTTAGGCCACTTTAAACCAGCATCAACTAAGCTGAGCTTTTTTAGTGCTGAAGCAACCGCAAGCCCCACTACCAGACTCAACCCTTCAAGCTGCTTGATACCACCATGAATGGTAACAGCTGCTGTCAGGTAGAGATTTTTTGCGTATGGACTAACCCAGGCCCTTCCCCGACGCCCTCTGCCAGAGGTCTGGTGCTCAGCCAACAGCACGAAAGGCGCGTGGCCACGCTGCCCCATGACACGCCGCAGCGCCTCAGCATTCGTAGAGTCAATCGTATCCAGGATTTCTATTGGCCACTCATCAAAGTCTATCCGGCTATTTGCCAGCAGATTGAGAGGTTCAGCGAGACGGTACCCTTTTCCAGGTACTTTAAAAAAAGATAAACCTGTACGTTGCTCTATTCCTTGCAGCTGCTTCCAGACGGCACTACGGCTAACACCTAGAAGCGCCCCCAACTCTTCTCCGGAATGAAACTGACCATCAGCAAGGCATTCAAGTAGTAGGGAAACAGCCATATTTTTTATCCACACAAAGCAAAACCCCCGGGCGGTTAGGCCTGGGGGTTTTGGGTATAGGTGCTTGACGATGACCTACTCTCACATGGGGAAACCCCACACTACCATCGGCGATGCATCGTTTCACTTCTGAGTTCGGAAA